>JAKOZT010000124.1 GCA_029779845.1 Pseudomonadota bacterium
CTGGTCGCGCTTCAACTGCTTGCGAAGCACGGCCTTCCCGCGCTCGTTGACCCCGTGAACCTGGAACACGTTCTTGGCCAGATCGAGGCCGATCGTCGTAATCTCCATGGCGGACGCTCCTTCCGATCGAGTGGTTGCTGACACATCCACTGTGGCACTTCGATGCCGTCTACGGGTGGGGGCGTCCATCCCATTGCTTACATCCCTGCTGCACGAGGCCGGGTCCTCAACGCGGATGATCTGCGACCGATGCGACCCATGCGGTCGACAAATGTCAGATGGCCAGCGAGCGAGTCGTTTCCTTCTCTGAACAGCCGCCTCGCTACTGCGTCTTGGCATTCAGGTAGTGGAGAAGCGAACGTACCCCGTTAATCATCAGCATCGCTTCGGCCTCGGCAAGCAGCGCGCTGTTCGCATGTGCGACGCTTGCCTGGTTCCTTACTGTGTTGAGAGCGTCGATCACAGTGGCAAAGGCGCGAAGGACCTTGTCCACTTCAGCCTGCCGTACGCCGGACTGTGAAAAAGCCGGGTGGCGCTCGCGTAGCAACTTGAAGAGCTCCATGACGCTGGCCGCACCCGGGTACGCGATTCCTTCCTTGTCCAGGATGGCGCGCAGGTAGCCGTGAAATGCCGTGTGGACGCGGTCGACGCCGCTGGTCGCACCCTGCGAGGCAATCAGGTGCTCTGCGTCTCGAAGGGCTCGCTCGACGACGTCGGACGAGACGGTCAGCGTCGGCGTTCCAACCGGCAGCGGCCCAGTCGCGGTATCGAGCTCGACGGCAACGAAGCGCACGCTAAACCCGACCTCGGCCACCGCCTCGACGATCGCCCGCACACTGTCCCGGATGCCCAGTCCTTCTGCCATTTCTGCGAGCTCGACGTACGACTTCAGTGGCGCGCGCATGTACAACACGTTGAACTCGTCGGCGAAGCTGTTGGTCCCATGGTGAAGAACGAAGGGGTGAGCGCGCAGCAACTCCGCAGCTTCGAAGTGGCCTCTGCGCTCGAGATAGCCCTCGGCGACCGCCTTCAGCCTTTGCCAGACGTCCGGCGCCAATGCCTCCTCGAGCAGGTCAATTTCCTGCGAGCCTGATCCTGAATAGAGCTTGATCATGAGGTTGGCCTCGCCAACGAAATGAGCAGCGCCACTGTCGGCCGTTGCTCAGCCAGGCGTCAGCTCCGCCGGCGTCGCCCTCGCAGTCCACGTCTTTGTGCCCAGCGACCAAAGCGAGTCGATGTTTCGCACGTAGGTGACGGCTCGATGTTCATCCGTCGCGATCAAGCCGTGCAGTTCGGTCTGGTGGGGAGAGCCAGGTTGACGATCGAACATCCCGACCTGCGTGGACCACGCATCTCCACTGGGCAGTCGCGCGGCAATTTCGCCAAGCCTGCGCACGTAAGTGTTCAGGTCGCTCTCGACGCCGTTCCAGTAGAACTTGGCCGCCACGATCACCGTCAGCATGCCCTTGCGCTCACCGATGAACTGCACCGGCGACAGCAATCCGGCCATGTAGATGGATTCGACGGCCTCCATGACGCGGACGTCGTGGTCCTCGTCCCAGATCACGGCAAAGTCGTGCACCTGTGGCACGGACAGCGGCGCTCGGACAACATCAAGCCATTCGACCGATCTGAACACCGAGTAGTGTGTACCTCTGCCGATGTTGCCGACGGGATCGGGCTCGTCGTACAGGCAGGAAACGAGGCTTGAATAGATGGGGGGCGTCTTCATCATGGAACTCCGCTTTCGACGGGGGGTGAGGATCAGTCACTGCCGCGCGACTTTCGGCCGACGCGGCTGTTCGGGGCAGAATTTTCGCACCAAGATCGAGTGCGCGTCCGACACTTGACCAACCGCCCGGGCGATGCTGAAACCAGCATGATGCGAAGCAGTCGTCGGCAACGCATGCCGCAGTGGCTGACACGATGAGGAGGCACGATGGCACGTGGAGACGAAGCGGTCGCGATCTACTGGGACTTTGAGAATCTCCATGCGGGGCTCGTGGACGAGCAGCAGGGACAAGGCGCCTATCTGGCCAGTCGCTTTCGACCCCAGGACGCCCTCATCGACATCGACTCGATCGTCGAGTTCGCGCTCTCCCTGGGACCGCTTGCCATCAATAGGGCATTCGCCAACTGGCTGTCCTTCAATCGATACCGCCAGGCGCTGCTGCAGTCGGCGGTCGAACTGATCCAGGTGTTCCCGCCTGGCGCAGCAGGGAAGAACGGCGCCGACATCAAGCTGTGCCTGGACGCGCTGGACGACATGACGCGATTTCCGCACATCGGGACCATCATCGTGGTCGGTGGAGACAGCGACTACATGCCGCTGTCGTACAAGGTCAAGGCGGCAGGCAGACGACTGGTTGGGATCGGCAGCCGTCGCTCGACGAACCAGCACTGGGCCAAGAGTTGCCACGAGTTCAAGTTCTACGAGGCCCTGGTGACGCCAGCCGTCGAGACCGTCCAGGCGCCATCAGACAAGTCCCCTCCACTGGTCATCACAAGCGCAGCGCCGACTGAGGCGCCTGTGCCTGAAGCCACCGTGTCCTCAGCCGAGCCTAGACCGCCAAGCACCGATCCCCCGGCGCCCGACGTGAGCTCCGCTGCTCCGGTCGTCGATCCACGAGAGATCGTCAGGAAGGCCCTGGCGCGCCTCGCGCACTCCAAGGGGGAGCCGTGGGTTAACAAGGCAGGTCTGCGGCCGTACGTTCAGCGAATGGACCCGACGTTTCATGAATCCAACTACGGCTTCGGCACGTTCAACGACCTGCTGGCCTCGATGCCGGAGGTCGTGGAGATCCGTAAGGGCGAGTTCGACCATGAGGTGCGGTTGCGGCCGTGACGCGATGCGCCGCCCGCCCCGTTCAGCACGCCGATGAAGATCGGGCCGCAGGCTCACCTGGTGAACCACCCCCCTCGACCCGATGCCAGAAATCGCGATTCATGCGCGCACTGCTCGTTTCGCCGAGCGCTTGGCTACGGCCGCCTTCGGAGAATTCGCCTTGAAGGCGGCAATGACTCGGTCAGCCAGGTCCTCCTGGGACGTGACCGCTCGGGCTTGGCCCTTCACCTCCTCCACTTCCCGGAGCAGGTCCTCGATCTTCCGGCGGTCTGCCTCTGCAGCGGCCTCGGCACTGGCCAGCGCGCCAGACAGCCGCCGGTTCTCCGCACGCGACGTGGCAAGTTGTTCGGCGTGCTTGGCCTGGGCGGCCAGAGCGTCGGCCGTGGCGGCCTGTAGCCGGCCTTCCAGCGCCTCAGCGCGCTTGTCGGCCTTGCCTCTGGCGGTCCGCTCGGCATCGATTTCGAGCAGGGCCCGGCGCTCCACCGCGGCGGCACGCTCCTGCGCGGAGGCCAGATCCTGCCGCGCGGTCTCGCGCACCGCCACCACGCTCGCCTCGGCCTGCTGCACGCGTGCGCGCAGATCTTCGTTGAGTGAGCGTGCTTCCTGCAGCCGGGCATCGGAGGCTGCCGCCGCCAGACGAAGCTGCTCAATCTCGGAGCGAAGCTCCACCGCCTCGGCCTGTGATCGGCTGAGCTTGGCAGCTGCATCGAAGGCTGCTGCTTCGGCAACGCTCGCCCGCTCCTTCGCGGCCTCGACGTTCTCCACCGCGGCAGCCAGCCCTTCCTGGACCCGCTGGTCGACGTCTCGCCGGCTCTCGGCCTGAGCGACCTCCCAGAAATGCTTGGCGGCCTGGATCACCGGGTCGGGAATGGCTGGTGGCGCCGCAAACGCGCCCGGATCCTTGATGCGTCCGCCCAGATGCGCGAACCAGGTGTCGATGTGCGCGCTGACCGTGTTCGGCGAGCCACGGCCGAGCTTCTGGCGAACCCGCTCGATCGTTGGCCGTGCGCCCTCGAAGAGCAGCGCATCCGCTGCTTGCCAGACGTCCTTTTCCTGGATGGCCGCCATCGTGACGCTCCTTGATTTCGTTCCCGACCTGCCCGAGACTACTCACGATAAGAGAAGGTTATCGTTGTCTATCCGGGATTTGCATTAGATATCTTACGTACTTTGTATGAAATCATCAACTCGTTTGCCTGCTAGCCCGGTTCTGCTGCCGGTGGTCCCCGACGGGCCCTTGGTGCTCGACCCGGAGCGGCTGGGATCGATGGCCGCGGAAGCCGAGCAGGCGCTTTTGCGCGAGGGAGAGTCCGAAAACACGTTGCGCAGCTACCGGTCGGCGCTGCGCTACTGGGCGGCCTGGTATGCGGCGCGTTATCACCGCCCCATCGCACTGCCGGTCCCCGAAGTCGCGGTTGTGCAGTTCGTCGTGGATCACGCCCAGCGGCTCGACGCCGACGGCACCCTGGTCAGCGAGCTGCCACCTGAGCTGGACCGGGTGCTCGTCGATCACGGCTACAAGGCCCGGGTCGGGCCACTAAGCCTGAGCACGCTGGAGCATCGGATCAGCGTTCTGTCCAAGATCCATCAACTGCAGAGTGCCGCCAACCCGTGTGCTCAGGCTCGGGTGCGCGAACTTCTGGCGAGAACCCGCCGCGCCTATGCCAAGCGCGGCGCCCTCCCCGCCAAGAAGCCCGCCCTGACGCGGGAGCCGCTCGAGGCACTCCTCGACACCTGCGACGACTCACTGCCCGGTGTGCGCGATAGAGCCTTGCTGCTGTTTGCGTTCTCTAGCGGCGGCCGCCGGCGCTCTGAGGTCACCGCTGCGACGATCGAGAACACGCGGCGCGAAGGCGAGATCTTCATGTTCACACTGGCCACCTCCAAGTCCAATCAGACCGGGGCTGACCGAGCCGAGAACGTCAAGCCCATTGCCGGACGGGCCGCCGATGCGCTCGCCGCCTGGCTGGCAGCCTCCCGCATCAACTCGGGGCCGATCTTCCGGCGTGTGCGTCGCGGAGGCGGCATCGGCGAGCCACTGTCACCGGGCGCGGTGCGCGACATCGTCAAGAGGCGCTGCACGCTTGCGGGACTCGCCGAACCCTACTCGGCGCATTCGCTGCGCTCGGGCTTCGTCACCGAGGCCGCGCGCCAAGGCATACCGTTGGGTGACGCCATGGCCTTGACCGGCCACCGCTCGACGGCTTCGCTCGTCGCCTACTTCCGTCCCGACGTTTCAGAGTCACGGGCAGCGCGGCTGCTGGACAAGTGAGAGGCACGACCGTGTGGCGTGCGCGGGGACTGCGGTGTCCAGCCAAGCTCAGTTGCCCAAATTCAGCCCGCACCGTCGGCGTTGCTGCGGCGAGATCCCGCCTGAGGATGTCTCTTGCTCGACCACGGTGACAATGGCTAGATTGAAAAGTGCTTGGAAAGGCGCACGTGATGAGTTGGCAGGAACGGTGGGAGCTTGATCCAGACGCTCGCGCGGCCGCTGGTGGCCAAGGCGAAGTCAGCAAGGTGGCTCGGCGCGCCGATGGCTGCCCAGGGGCACTCAAGCAACTTCACGAAGACCATCAAAAGGCTACGGAGCTTCGATACCGCGCCAAGCAGGAAGCTGATGCTCTGCATGTTCTCGATGGCCATGGCACGCCAAAGCTGCTCGACGGGAACACTGAGCACTGGAAGGACAAAGAGGTCTCTCTGTACGTCGTGATCGATTGGATCGCCGGTCAGACGCTCGCAAAGCGAGTGAACGGCTCACCTCTCCCGTTGGACAAGGCGCTGCATATTTGTCGACGCCTTGCTGAAACAGTCGCCCGCTGCCATGAGCTCGGCATTCACCATCGTGACTTGAAGCCAGACAACGTCATGCTCCGTGCTCCCGACGACGAGCCGATCCTGGTTGATTTCGGGATGTCGTGGACGAGGCCAGATGCAGACGACGAACCCGAATTCGAGACGAAGGACGGGCAGGAGATCGGCAATCGATTCTTGCGGCCACCGGAGAACTCTCCCGGTCATCACCTTCACGATGACCGGACTGACATCACCTTCCTGGTCGGCCTGGTGTTCTACATGATCACGGGCGCGCAGCCACGCGTATTGCGTGACGCGCAAGGGAAGATGCCTCATGAGTCGCTTCGCGATCGCATACCTGCAGGTGTTCTTGCGGATGCGCGGTGGGAACGCCTTCGTCGGCTATTCAATGTTGGCTTTCAGGAGAACCCCGAGCACCGAATTCAATCCGCGACGGATCTGCTTGCCCTTCTGGGCAATCTCGCGCCGCCTCCAAACAACGGTGTGGAGGATCTTCTACGGCAGGAGATCGAGCGGTTCTCAGACATCATGAGATCGAGCAGCGCCCAAGCGACGGCTCGCTTCCAAGAGGCGGTGCGAGCTGCGAGCAACCGGTTTAATCGCCTGATTGGGGAACGCGCCCGTGCGGCGAACGTGGAGATTGCGATCGGGGGGCCGAGCCCGGTGGCCGATGGGACGGCGATGGAAGCGAACTACGCCATCTGCCGAATGGGCACGGACCAGCCGCGCGCGGCATGCAGACATCGTGTGGAGGTCCGAGCATCCGAGTACGTCGGATCAATCGCCTTGGAGAACGACGATTGGCAGATCTACTATGAGGGCCCTGTCGGCGACATCGACACCTTCGCCGAGGCTGCAGACGACCAGGCCATGCAGGCGTTGCTTTCAATGTTGAGAACGCTGCGAGAGAAGGTGGGCGATATCTAGCGCCGCCAGTGAAGTGCTGTCTCTCGACAACTCGGGCATGAGGACGCACGGTCCAAGTTCGGAAGTCAGGAACGCCTGTCTATCCACAATGTCCGTCATGCGTTTCTGCACGAGGGGCTCCCAACGGTTCACGCTGCTTCACCGTCTTCTTCGAAATGTGCCCCCTTGCTCCGTGCGTAGGTAATGAATTCCTCGTACACCACATCTGGCTCTGGACCTGTGACTCGACGAAGGTCGCTGCCATAGATGATCGGTACGTCGAGCGCGTCGTGTACATAGAGGTGGTTGGTTCCCCATTTGGATTGCACGCGGCCGCTCGGCAGGAGTCGTCCAATGTGGGTAATCGTTCCCTCGTGCTGATAGATCAGCAGGTCGGCCTCCTCGGGCGGGACATCGACGATCAAGCCACGCCGCTCGAGTGCGCGAACGAAACCAGTGTCCATCGAGATGTCCAGCGCCTTGTCAGGTCCCCATGTCAGGAGGGCGCAGACGCGATACACATCCGCATCATCGTGCACTCGCAAGGCGAACATCACACAGTTGTAGGCGAGGTCGTCTCCCACCGCGCTGAGAGCTTCTATCGTGTGGCCGTGCTCTTGTCGAAGGGCCTCCAGACGCGCGAGCTGGTCGCAGGGGCTCAACGCAGCCATCTCGTGCAGGGCTTGTCTCAGCATGGCAGCTCCTCCATCGCTGTGGGTGGACCATCCGCCGTCAAGCCTGTGGTGGCCAGTGCCACCGGGTCGTCGGGCGGGCGGCAAGGCCGACACGCTACGCCAGCGAGAGCCAGAGGGGTTGCTGGCCGGCCGCCCCCTTCAATCCTAGTCCTCACCTGACGGATTCGTGGCCTCCCGGATGTTCTTGCAGGAAAGCTCTGGCACACCACAGCGCAGCACGGTACGCGGCCATGTGCCCGGCCGGCGCCAGCCTTCGTGCGCAACCCTGCGAGAGGCTCTGGCCGACGGCCAGAGACTGCACCTCAGCGCTGAACGGCCGCCCGAAGGTGCGTCGTACGCGCCCGATTGAACCGCCGCTCACGCAGGGCACGCCATTGGAGCCACCACTCGTCCTCGCCCTCCACCAATTGCCAGGGCACCGCTGTCGCTCCGCAGGCCAAATCAGTTTCAAACAGCCGCATCCGCCCCGCCCTGCCCGACCACTTCAGCAATCTCAAATACTCGGCCCGGACCTCAGCTGCGAAGACCGTCGCGTTGGCCTCGGCACTGCGCCCCACGAAGCTCGAAGCCTGCGGTACGAGCGGAAACAGCGTCGCGTCGCAACCTCGCCGCAGCAGTCGCTGCGCGCGCACGTACTCGGCTGTGCCGTACCGGGTAACCAGCGCCGCCACGGCCCACTCGTTGCGTGACAGGCCTCCGGTGAGCATGCACAGATTCCTCCGCTCGAGCGCATCCGCGGCGGCCACGACACGGGATCGCCGCACAGGATCCACAACCTGTGCTTCGACAAATCGGATCAGGACTTGCCAAGCCAGTTGCTGCAAGGTGAACGGATCATCAGTTGCGACAGCGATTGCCATCCGCTGCGGGATCCATGCCGAGCCCGCCACGAACGGGTCCACGCCGCTCCACCAACTGGCATGCCCAGCCATGGCCGGCCGCCCCAGCGGTGCGCGCCGCCTACCCGATGGTGCACCGATGTGATCTGCGCCAGCAGTCAACGC
The DNA here is from genome assembly GCA_029779845.1 of Pseudomonadota bacterium. Classification (GTDB taxonomy): domain Bacteria; phylum Pseudomonadota; class Gammaproteobacteria; order Burkholderiales; family Burkholderiaceae_C; genus Piscinibacter. The sequence continues at coordinate 8,268 of JAKOZT010000124.1, forward strand.
TGCCGCGGTCGCGGCGATCGGCACCAGCTGCGCCATCCCCGTGCGTTGCGGCACCTGAGCCTGAGCCAGTTGCAGGCCGCAAGCGCGGCATCCGAAGGGAGCAGCGCGCGCGTTCTCGAACCCGGCTGGCACTCGCCGCCCACAGTGCGGGCAATGGTCACGAAGAGGCACGTCGTGCAACGGGCATCGCGTGACGGCACGGTGCTGAAAACAGCCCGCGTGGTAGCCGCCCGTGAGGCAGATGGGGCAGTAGCGCACCCACCTGAACTCGACCGCGTCGCGGCGGAACGAGACCACGGTGACACAGGCGTTGCGGCGATCGTCCGGCGTCAACGTGTGCGCCTCGAGCAGCCAGCGAGCGTCGGGCCGGGTTTCGAAGAGCGAGCGAAACCGCCCTGTCCCCTCGAGCAGCGTCGCGGCGCTGGGCGACGTCATGGCGTTCGCGTCGCAGAGCTTGGACCAGATCGCCCATGCGGAGGCGTGCGGCCTGTACCAGGCTGCAGGCCACACGCACCCATGGGGCGATCGGCGCGTCGACAGACCGTCAATCGTCATGCGACGCGCCCCTGCTCACTTGCGCACCATGGCGGCGTAGCGGCCCCAGGTCTCGTTCAGGCCGGTCTCGGTCAGCGCCTGCTCGACGACTTCCACCGGAATCGGCGTGTGCGGATCGCCGAGCGCTTTGGCATACGCGAGCACGCCCAGCAACGTGGAGCGCAGGTGCTGCATCGGAATCCGCTGCTCGCGCGGCAGCCCGCAGCGCGCAGCGACGTTGCCGATGCCTTCTGCGATGACCGTGGCCCAGCCATTGGGCCGCCAGCCGTCCTGCCAGGCCTGCGGGAACAGCGCGGCGACCGCGGGCGGCTGCACGCTGCCGTCGGAGCACACGACGTCCATCTCGTAGGCCTTGAGCACCAGCGGGATGTCGCCGGGCGCGATGCCCACGAACTCCCACTTGCGTTCGAAGAAGCGGCCCACGAGCTGCAGCTCGTTCATCGTCACGTAGCTGTCGACGAACGCGCGCAGTTCGGGCTGTCCGACCAGCAGCGTGAAGACGCGCAGACGCCGTTCCTTGGACTGGCTGAGCACGTTGCCGAGCGCGAGGATCTGCCCGAGGTGCATCCGGGTGGCGTTCTGGGCTTCATCGATGACGATCAGCACCCGATCGGTCTCGCGCTGACGCGTCTGCTCCATGAAGTGCTCACGCAGGGCCTTGCGCAACCGGGCGGGCGAGTTGGTGTTCGACAGGACGTTTTCCTGGCCCAACCACTCGGCCACGAGCGAGGTCTCACGGTCGGCGAGCCCGCGCTCGATGTTCACGATGGACACAAAAACGGGCTGACCGACGAACTGCTCGATCTCACGGGACAGGTACGCCAGCGCGGCGCTCTTGCCGCTGCGCTGCACGCCGAACACGTAGGCGCCCGGCAACTCCAGACTCATCCACTTGCCGACCTGGCGGCCGAACAGCTCCACCTCAGGTGTCCACACGATTTCGGACCCGAGGATGTTGGACAGGTCCTGCGGCGACTCGGTCGCTTGGACGACAGTAGAGGGAACGGGATTGGGGTTCTTGCTCACGATTTGCTCCTTTGATCTGAGAAGCCCACGACGCACCGCTGCGCGCAGTGGCCGTGGACGTTGAGACCGCCCGAGGGTGGTCCTTGCAGGGATGACAGCGCGGCTAGGCGGCGCGGCGGACGGCGTTGCGAGGCACCATGCCCTCGGTCGGCGCCGGGGCGACGGTCGGGGGCGGCGCGGGCGGCTGGGTGACGAGCACCACGGTCGGCGCGCCCGCAGACTCGCCCGCCGCAGGGGCCATCACCGGGCTGTTTGCCGCGGGCTGCACGTGCGCCACCGCGTCCAGCACCGAGCCGGTCGACAGCAGGTGGCCGAGCCACGCCACGTCGATCGTTTCGCCCTGGAAGTGGCGCCCGAGCACCGCGAGGCAGTGCGCCAGCTGCAGCGCGGCAGACGGCTGGCTGGGGGCGTCGCGCTGCAGCCGCGCGAACAGGGCCAACAGCGGCCCGTCCTGCGGCATCTTCTCGAAGGCCGCCTCGTCCACGTTGCGCAGAGCCATCGTGCGCATGCGGCGATCGTGCGGAATGAGACCCCACCGCCCCTCGCCGTGGGCGCGGCAGACCTCCGAGCCGCGCTCGTCATACAAGATGATCACGCGCAGGTCGTCCTGATCGGCCCGCGCGTAGAGGTACTTGCCGTTCAGGTCGTAGCGGCGCTGCAGCTCGGTGCTCGTATAGCGGATGCGGTCGTAGTTGACGTAGGGACGGCGCTCGTCGTTCGGTTTGGCGTGCACCCGCAACTTCTTCGCCGGGAAGAACATGTGGCGCACACGGTTGGACAACGGCACCGGCAGCGCCTTGATCGCACCGCGAACGAGGGCACGCCGCAGCCGCTCGAGCGACGGGATGCCGTTCGCGGCGCTCGACACGGCGCCGTTCTCGTTGGCCATCATCACGCCGTAGGCGTGCTCGAGTTCCTCCACGCGCAACAGGTGCTCGGGAGCGAGCTTCGCGTGGCGCTTGCGCTGCGGATCCAGCGGACCCGTACCGGTGGTGCCGGGCAGCTGATGGAACAGCCGGCGCGCCGCCAAGGCGAACTTAGCCTCGATCTCCGCCCGCTCGAGCGGAGACGCCGGATTGCCGAACTTCAGCTCCGCGCCGAGCGTCAGCTCGACAATCACCCCGAGCACGCTGGACAGATGCGCGAGCGCGTTGTCGGCGAGAATCCGCCGCGGCGCGCGCCACTGAAGTTCGGGCATCACCATCACGGGAAAGCCACCACCCGGCTCGATCTTGAGGTCAGGCAGCACCTCATTCATCGTCCAGCCGTTCAGCGCCCGCCAGAGCAGGTTGCCGACGTCCTCGGCCGTCACCTCGCGGCCGCGCACGATGTAGTACGCGAGCGTGGTGCTGTCGGCCCGCTCGATGAGGCGGATCGCGCGGACGCACTCGTGCTCGACCAGGTCGATATCGCCGCGCGCGTTGAGCATCTCCATGGCCACGCGCGCGTCCAGCCTGACCTCGTCGAGGATCCACTCCGTGTACCGCTCGTACTCGGTCACCACGGTGGGCTTCAGCGTGAACACGTCGGCCGCACCCGGGGTGAGCGGCTTGGAACCACTCTCCGCGGCGATCCAGTCGGAGGCGTAGAGCGGCAGGAAGTCGCTGACGATCCAGCGGCGCAGCGCGCGCAGGCCACCGTCCTGCGTGCACCGCGGGTAGGCGTCCTCCGCGACCCCATGCGCGATGCACAGCCGCTCGAGCAGCTTGCGCAGCTCGCGGCCCACCAAGCGATTGACCTGCAGGGCTGCCTTGCCCTTGCGGCGCAAGGCCTTGACGAGGTCCACGCGCAGGTCCTTGTTCTCCGCCATCAGCTTGCGGAACAGGCCCGTCATGGCGCCCCACGTGCCCGCCTTTGCCGGATCCATGGGCTCGACTCGCACGGGATGGGCGTGCAGCCTCCAGTGGTCCTGGAAGACTCGCTCGCCGCCGATCCGACCATCGTCAGCCAGCGCGAGGTAGCGCACCAGGATGCGCTGGAAGCGCCGGGCACAGACCCCCGCCGTCTTCGAGGCGTCCTCCAGCGAGCCTCCCGCGACGTAGATGTCACGCCCCTTGCGCATCCGCTCGATGCGCTTGCGCGCCGACTTGTCCATGTTGGCCAGGTCGACGCTCGGCACACCCTCCGCGGCGACGTGCGCGGTGTTCAGACGGTCCCGCAGAAATGCGGTGACCACGGTGTTGGCGACGGTGCTCATGCGGCCTCCCCGGAGAGGACGAAGCCAGCGGCACCGGTGGGCATCGGCGGCAGCTGCCCGGTGCCGATCCCGCCCCACACCAGCCGCGACGCATCACCGAACTCGGCTTCGGCGAGGTTGATGCTGAGCCGATGCGCGAGCAGGAGGGAACAGACTGCCGCACGCGTCATCGCCTCCTCCTCGACGCCGCGACGGCCGGACCGCAGCTGCAGGTAGGCGGTGAGCTGCCGGACCGTCGCACGCTGCCCGCTCCGAAGCGCTTGGACGATCGCTGCGGTGTAGGAGGACAGGTCCTGATCGTGGTGCGACTTGAGCGTCTGGCCCACGAGTTCCAGGTTGCGGTTCAGCAGCGGCGTGCGCTCCACGTGCTGGCTCGTGCGCTCGATGAGCCACAGGTGGCGGTGCAGCTGCTGCACATTGACGCGCTCGTCGTCGTCCGCGTGCTTGGCGCGGTGCAGGTGCGCGATGAGGCGAGCCCCGCCTCCGAGCTCAACCACCTGGGCCCGATGGGCGGCGTGGCGCGGGAGGTACGCGGAGACCCAGGGCGGCAGCTGCCGATCCGCGAGTACGGCCTGGACGCCGGGGGCGAACGCGTACTGCAGCAGGTTGTGCTTGTGCGCGTCGGACGCCAGCTGCATGTACTCCATGCTGGCGGGGTGGGCCGTGGCGATCACGGGCAGCGGCCCGTGGCGATAGCGAGCCTGGCGCCCGAAGGCGCCCTTCGTGTTCGGAATCATGTTGTCCTTTCAGTGCTACGTTAGGGGTGTGTTTTTCACCAGCACGCACTGATCCGCGGGGCCCATTGACTCAATGGCCTTTGGCAGGGACAATCACCACTCTCTACTGAGGCATAGTCCCTATGCCCGCGACGGCCCGGTTTTTACCGGGCCATTTTTTTGCGCGGCTGACAGTACCGAGGATTGGCTACGTCATGGTCGACCTCCTTCGCCCGAGGGCGTAGTTGCGGGGTCGCGAGCCTAGGCCGACTCGCTGTGCCGTCGGCCGTTTTCCTTGCACTTCCTTGCCGGTACGTGCGCTTCCTCGTGGCGCATTGCGGACTCTCAGGCTCCGCCGTCTCCACCCCCCGCTTCCTCACGGCGGCCGGATCTCTTCCTTGCCCAGCACGCGCCGTCCACCCAATTGGCGCGTTAGACGTTTACGATCCACCCCGTGTGCAGCGGGACGCTCGCCGTTGGGCAATGGCTCGGGTTCGATCCAGATCAGTAGGCAACGACAGTTCCGCGGCCAGTGGCGACGACGCCATCGAGTGGCGGCCTGCCAACGCTGCCGACGCGCCAGACGTGCTGCTCGAAGCCCTCAGCAAGTTCTTCGACAGCATGGAGCGGACCGTGCGCGACATGCGGGGAGCCTCCACCACTGACCCGCGTATTGCGCTGGTCGGGGCACTGGTCTCCGCCTTCAAGGAGCGAGGCCGTCCGCCCGACTGGATCGTCTTCAGTACGGCGCTCGATCCCGATGTGGATCGGTCCGACGACACTTGGCAATCGGTGGCACGGGTCTATTCCAAGCACGCGGTCCACAGACACATGCACCTGTGCCGGCAGGAGCGCCTGCCGGCGGTTTGCATCATGAGGTACCCGGGCGTTCCGGGGGACTACGCGACCTACCAGCTCTGGATCGTGACGGCCCCGGGGAGCGGAGTTCCGGGGGTCTGGCCGAGTCTCGTCGTCAACAGACCCATTCGTCGCATCGCGCTCGGGAATGGATGGCCGATCGCTACGGAGCAGCAACAGAGCCTGCCGCTCGAGGCCCAGCCGACCCCGATCGACGCCAGCTCAACGACGACTGCGGCGCTCAATCGTCACCCCGCTCAATCGAACCAGCCTGCGGAGAGCTCGCCCGAGGTCCTCGCGGACGAACCTCACTCGCGTCCGGCAGACGATCCTGCGCCGGCGACTCATGCGCCTTGCCCAGCCAGCACTTTCTCCGCCGCTGAGGCGCTGCCACGGGTGGCAGCGGACGACGCGAACGTCCCGCGGCCGGCTTCGATCCCTCAACCAGCCAGTGGACCGGTGCTTGAGCCAGCGTCGCGATCCAGGTCGAAAGCGAACGTTGACCTCGACCTTCTGATCGCCTTGTTGCTGAGCCAGCGAAACAGGGACAGAGGCCCGTCCTGGATCTGGGCCGTGGTCATTTGGGCCCTCATCTGGCTCATCTGGCCGGCCGATCTGCGCATCAACTGGTCGGCGATATTCAGGTAGTCGCCCTGTCACGTCCGATCGACTGCGCCGCCCGCGGCGGCTCGCACACGGCGGACAACACGCCCTGCCGTCACCGCGACCGCTTCGCTGCCACGGCCTCGATCCGATCCATCGCCGCATCCAGTTCGGGAAACACGATTCGGAAGACGCTGTGCAGCGACGTGTCCTGGCGGAAGGCCCGGGCCGTAACGGCGCCCTGACGACTCGACCTGAACGCGTGGACGTGTGCAGACAGCGTGGATCGCGGGTCATGAGCACGGACCTGTTGCTCGCGTCGCCAGACGCTCACGGCGTTCAGGAACAACGAGTAGTAGCCGCGATGGCTGTTCCAGATCCAGTTCTCGACGGCGCGCAGGTTCTCCAAGTGGGTACCGGCCGGGGCTCCAACCTCGAGTGAAATCAGCGCGCAGATGGCCGCTTCGAAGTGTCGAGCGCGCTCTTCCTCATCGGCGGGACTCAGCCGCGAAATGCGGCCCCTTGCCTGGAACGCGAGCAGCAGTCTGTCGAATGCGGCGCTGTCCCGCGCTGCTGCGGCAGCATGCACATGACGGCGAACGCCATCGGCACGGTCCAGATCCAGGGCGGCTCCGTGCCCCGGATGGCTGTCGCTCTCGAGGAACAGCGTGCCGCTGCTTCCCGGCAGCACCCGTGCGTCGCCCAGGCGGCGCAGTTGTTCAGCCCGACGAGCTTCGTCGCGCCGAGCCCGCGCTACCTCCAGTTCCGCCTCGTGGTCAGCGTAGTACACCGTGCCCGCGCTTTCGTCGAAACTCAGCTCGTCAAGCGTGACCATGGCGGAGTTCCACCGGAACTGGTCGCCGCCATCCAGGCGATCTTCGGCAACCGGCCACCACGCTTCCAAGACCAGGCCGCCACGCTCTATCGATAACGCTGCCGTTCGCTCGGAGACAACGAAGAGGTTGCAGTTGTTGTTGAAGACGACGTCCTTGGTCGTGAACCGCAGGCCCCTGCCTGGGGGCGTTGCGAATACCCAGATTAGATGGGCATCGTTGCGCCGATAGAACGCTCGGCGCTGTGCAATGACGGTGACGAAGGTCGTTGCCAGCTGTGCCTCGAAGACGAGGTCCATGCCTCGCCAGCACACCTGCACGTCAGGACGGCGCCAGTCCGTGTCCGGAAGCTTGCCTCGATAGCGCCGCTCCACTCGCAGACTGCCGGGATCGATCAGCGGCTCACGCCGCAAGCCGTCCCAGAGGCGCGCCTTGACCATCCGGTGGGCACGCGTCTCCTTCAGGCCGTTGTACTTCATCGCCTCGTACTGCTCGGGGGTGAAGTCGCCGTTGGTCTTGTACGGGCAGTGATGCTCCGGATCGCGCGGGTGGGTGAAGTGCAGCGCAACGTTGGAACTGCGATCCTGCGCATCCAACCGCACGCTGCCCTGCCCGCCTCGCAAGCCCAGCGGCTGAAGGCACAGCGGGCATCGGAAGCGCGCCCTTCCCCCGATCTTCGACTCCTCGGCGGACAGGCGCAGCTGGTGCAGTTCCACTGCGTCCAGAGCGCCCAGGATCTCCTGCGACGCAAGCAGGATGTCGCTGCGCGTGTCCAGCACTTCTGGACAGGTGGCGTGTCCAGCACTTCTGGACAGGTGAAGTGTCGTTTGCCCGAGAAAGCTCTGTTGTGCACCGTGCCTCCCGAGGCAGATCGTACCGAAGGCGTCTGCGCCTTCTCACTCCTTAAACTTGTGTGGTCCGGCATCGAGCGTGGCAGCCGGCCGCGGTGGCCGATCGTTCGCCTTCCACGGATGAAGAATCAACAACTCGAAAGTTCACCCGCCCATGACACCGCAAGTTCAAGCCATCAATGTCCGAGGTTCGACCTGGCAGCGATGGGATCCGCACATTCACGCGCCGGGCACGGCACTCAACGATGGCTACGGCGGCAACGACCCGTGGTCGGCGTTCCTTGACAAGGTCAACCAGAGCGAACCCCCGATCCGCGTACTGGGGATCACCGACTACTGCGGCATCGAGAACTATGTCATCGCGGCGGAACACCACAAGGCCGGGCGACTGCCCGGCGTCGGCCTGGTGTTTCCGAACGTCGAGTTCCGGCTGACCATCGAGACCGGCAAGGGCGCCGGCATCAACCTTCACCTCTTGTTCTCGCCGCACGACCCCGATCACGTCGAGCGGATCCACGCGTTCCTCAGCGGGCTGACGTTTCGTCATCAGGACGAGACATTCCGCTGCACGCGGGGCGACCTGATCCGGTTGGGACGGACGTTCGATAGTTCCATCGCCGACGACGGGGCGGCATACCGCGAGGGGGTCAATCAGTTCAAGGTGGGTCTCACGGATCTACAAAATGCCTTCGCCAACAGTGCATGGGTGACCGCCAACTGCCTCGTGGCCGTTGCCGGCGGTAGCGTCGACGGCACATCCGGACTGCAGGGTGATGGCGGCCAATGGGCGGCGACGCGCAAGAACATCGAACGCTTCGCCGACATCATCTTCAGCGCCAGTCCTAAGCAGATCGCGTTCTACCTCGGCCGCGGCGCCGCCACAGTCGAAGACCTCGAAACGAAGTGGGCGGGCCGCAAACCCTGTCTTCATGGTTCCGACGCCCACACGGCCGATCGAGTGGGGCTGCCGGATCAAGCGCGCCGCTGCTGGCTCAACGGTGATCTGACCTTCGAGACGTTGCGCCAGGCCGTGATCGAACCTGAGGGCCGCGTGCACATCGGCGAGGCACCGCCGCAAGGTGCCCTGCCCGGAAACGCGATCCGTTCAGTGCGACTGTCCGATGCACCGTGGATGTCCCCCTCGAGCGTGCCGATCAACGCCGGCATGGTGGCGATCATCGGCGCACGCGGTTCCGGCAAGACCGCTCTCGCCGACTTCATCGCCATGGGCGCTTACGGCGTTTCGGAGCGCCTGAGCGACAGTTCTTTCCTGCGCCGAGCCGACAAGTACCTGAAGAAGACGTCTGCAGAGCTGCTCTGGGAGAACGGACAGCGCACCGAGAACGGCGTGGCGTCGGTCGAGCACGAAGACGTCTGGGACACCCCTCACGTGCAGTACCTGTCGCAGCAGTTCGTCGAGCAGCTGTGCTCGTCGGAAGGCTTGGACGACGACCTCATCGCCGAAATCCAGCGTGTCGTGTTCGACGCACACCCCGTTGAGGAGCGGCTCGACGCTGTCGACTTCACGACGCTGCTGCAAAGGCGCATGCAAGGGGTTCGCGACGATCGAGACCGCCACCAGCATGCGCTTGACCGTGCAGTGGCCGGCATCAACGCCGAGTTGGTACGCAAGGACGCTCTGCCCAAGCTCACCAAGGAGCGCGACGATAACGACAAGGCCCTGAAGAAGGATCAGGCAGACCGCAAGCAGCTCATCCCGAAGGGGCAGGAAGCGCGCGCCAAACAGCTCGAGGCGGTCACGGCTGCGATCGAGACGAAGCAGCGTCTGCTGACCGCGGCTCAGGGGCGGGTTCAGGCACTCGCCGGGCTGCAGAACGACGTCGGCAGGTATCGTCAGCAGGACGGTCCCGAATGGCTCCGCGAAGTGCAGGAGCGCCGCGACGCTGCCCCACTTTCGGCCGATGACTGGAAGGCCTTCCGCCTGGACTTTGTCGGGGACGTCGATGCGTTGCTGAAGGCCCGCCTCGAAACGGCGAAGGCCGATGTCGCCAAGCTCCAGGGCCCGCTGCCGGCGTCCGTGGCGGCCGGAGCCCCGCCGCCGGACCCGCAAACTCCACTGATCCTTGCGGGCACGGACCTGTCCACGCAGACCTTAAGCTTGTTGAAGCAGGAGCGCAGCCGGCTTCAGACGCTCGTCGGCATCGATGACCAGAACGCTCGCCGATACAAGGCGCTGACCGAGAAGATCTCGCGTGCCGCGACGGCCCTCGCCAAGCAGAAAGCCGAGATCGAGCGCGGCAAGAAATCGGACGAGGTGCTTCAGGAACTGCGTGCGAGGCGCAGAGACGCCTACCGAGGCATCTTCGCCGCCATCGTCGAGGAAGAACGTGAACTCACCGACCTGTACAGCCCTCTGGCCGCCCGCATCGCCGCAGGTCCGCGTGCCGTCAAGAAGCTCTCCTTCTCGATCCGCCGGCAGGTCGACATCGCTGCCTGGGCTGCCAAGGGCGAGCAACTGCTGGACCTGCGCCGTGACCCGTTTCGCGGCGGCGGCGAGCTGCTGAAGGCAGCCGAGGATGTACTCGGCAATCCGTGGCGCAGCGGGTCCGCGGAAGATGTTGCTACCGCCATGCACGCATTCTTGGAGCAGCACGCCGGTTCGCTACGGGCGCAACGTCTGACCAACATCCCGCAGCTTGAGTGGGCGCGGTCAATCTCCGAGTGGCTGTACAGCACCGACCACATTCAGGTGGGATACGGGCTTCGCTACGACGGCGTCGACATCGAGCGCCTGTCGCCAGGTACGCGGGGCATCGTGCTGCTGCTGCTGTACCTTGCCATCGACGCAGACGACGAGCGTCCGCTGATCATCGATCAGCCAGAAGAGAATCTCGACCCCCAGTCCGTGTTCGAGGAACTGGTTCCCGCCTTCTATGAGGCGAAGAAGCGGCGCCAGATCATCATCGTGACGCACAACGCCAACCTGGTCGTCAACACCGATGTGGACCAGGTGATCGTGGCCCGGAGTGGGCCGCATCGGCCGGACCAGTTGCCCGAAATCAACTACGAGAGCGGTGGCCTCGAGAATCCGAAGATTCGCCAAGCGGTCTGCGCCATCCTGGAAGGGGGCGAGCGCGCCTTCCGGGAGCGAGCCCGCCGACTGCGGGTAAACCTGACCGGGGCAGCAAGAGGGCCGTAGGTGGTCGCGGCTTCGTCAAGCGCCGCAGCTGTGTTGCCCAGCAGAGCATGCCGGACCGGCGCGTCCTGGTAGGCGACAAGCTTATTGCTCGCGAGGCCGCCGGGCGAGGCGGGGCGGCGCAATCACTGACCTGTCGGCGTGGGCACGGCCCGTCCAACGGCGCCTCGGCTTCCGGATGGCCAATCGCAGGTGTTGTTCGTGGAGACACCCGCCGCGTACCTGCTATCGGGGCAAAACCCACCGACAGCTGATTGGCCCCACGTTTGCGGATCCGCAAACAAATCAAAGGGTTAGGGGGCGGTCAAAGACCTGTTCCGAGGCCAGCGATTCAGCTCCACGCTTGCCTCGACGACCAAGTCGGAATCGTCCATCTTCGCCTCGGCGTTTTGCTCCGACGGATGCGCCTTGTCCAACGGCCGGCAGATGCGGCTGCTCAGGCGGTTCAGGCGTTCGGAGCCTTCCATGCGGGCGACGACGGACGCGGGGTCCAGCAGGAGCGCGAACGGATTGGCGACGGTCTGTGCTTGCATCGGGAACCTCCAGCGTGGGCACTTGGGATGGCCGCACTCTAGGCGCCGGCCCGGGCGCTGAAAGTCTCCCTGGCACCATGCGCCGTGTAGGAAAAAATCCGACACGCCGCCCGGCGCGTGAACTGCTGCCGCTTGTCGCCGTTTGTCTCAGTGCGGCAGCTTCTTCAGCCGCTCGACCATGAACTCGCGCCCACCGCCTTCGGCGAAGTCGATCGCCTGCATGCCGCGCTGGTTGCGGCGCTTCGGATCGGCGCCGCGCTGCAGCAGCAACTCGACGGTCGCCTCCGGCGCATGGCGCGCCGCCAGCATCAGCGGCGTGGTGCCGTTGGGCGCTTCGGCGTCGACGCTGGCGCCGCGGTCGAGCAGCAATTTCGTCAGCGCGGTGCTGGGCCCGCTGGCGGCGTAGTGGATCGGCGACCAGCCCGGCCGCTGCACCTTGGCGCCGCGCGCCAGCAGCTTCTCGCTGGCTTCCATGTCGCCGGCGATGGCCGTCAGCATCAGCGCGGTTTCGTCGGCGGCGTTGGCGGCGTCGGGGTCGATGGCCGGTTGCGCCAGCAAGGCGTCGAAGGCCTGCGTCGACTCGCGCCGGATCGCCACCATCAGCGCCGGCGTGCCTTTTTCGTCGCGCGTGTTCGGGTCCATGCCCTGGGCGAACAGCTTCTTCAGGCTGCGCGGGTCGTCGCGGATGACGGCGATGAAGAGATCGTCGTAGCTTCCAGCTGCAGCGACGGAAACTGTCATTGCAGCAATCAGATAGGCGAGAAATTTAAAGCAATGCTTGATCATTGCGAAGCGTGCAACAAAGAGGGAAATCTCTTTTTCATCAATTGGTTATCTCGTCTTCTTCAAGTCTTGCTCGATGTTTTGAACAAGACCTCGAAATTCCTCGAAGTCGCCTCCGCGATGGCCTCCAGCGGCAATGCCTTCAGCGCCGCCAGCTGCTTGGCCACATGCGGCACCAGCGCCGGCGTGTTGGTCTTGCCGCGAAACGGCACCGGCGCGAGATACGGGCTGTCGGTCTCGATCAGGCAGCGCTCCAGCGGCACGAAGCGCGCCACGGCCTGCAAGTCGACCGCGTTCTTGAAGGTCAGGATGCCCGAGAAGGACACGTAGAAGCCGAGATCCAGCGCGGCGCGCGCCATCTCCATCGTCTCGGTGAAGCAGTGGAACACCCCGCCGGCCGCCTCGGCGCCCTCTTCCTTCAGGAGGCGCAGCGTGTCCTCGGAGGCGCTGCGGGTGTGGATCACCAGCGGCAGCTTCGCTGCGCGCGCGGCCCGGATGTGGGTGCGGAAGCGCTCGCGCTGCCATTCCATCTCGGCCACGCTGCGGCCGTTCAGGCGGTAGTAGTCGAGCCCGGTCTCGCCGATCGCCACCACGCGCGGCAGCGCGGCGCGCTCGGTCAGGTCGTCCAGCGTCGGCTCGCGCACGCCTTCGTTGTCGGGGTGCACGCCGGCGCTGCACCAGAAGTTGTCGTAGCGCGTCGCCAGGCCGTGCACCGTCTCGAACTCCTCCAGCGTCGTGCAGATGCACAGCGCGCGGTCCACGCTCGCCGCGGCCATGTCGGCGCGGATCGCGTCGACGCGCTCGGCGAGTTCGGGAAAGCTGAGGTGGCAATGCGAATCGACGAACATCCGCCGCTGCGCGCCGGGCGGCGCGTTTTCAGATGGTCTGGGTCGGCTTGGCCGAGGAGATCGAGGTGCCGAGGATCTCTTCGATCTTCAGCTTGAGCAGGCGTGTCTTCTCGTCGGTCGGAAAGCGCACGCCCACGCCCTGGGTGCGGCCGCCCGAGGCGTTCGCCGGCGTGATCCAGCCGACCTTGCCGGCCACCGGGTAGCGCTGCGGATCGTCGGGCAGCGACAAGAGCAGGTAGATGTCTTCGCCGAGGCGGTACTCGCGCGTGGTCGGCACGAACAGGCCGCCGTCGGAGAACACCGGCATGTAGGCGGCATAGAGTGCGCCCTTCTCGCGGAACACGAGCTGGATGACGCTCGGGCGCGCGGCCGCCACCGAGGTGGCCGGGCCGATGGTGCCCGGGACGGTGCTGCGTGCGGCGGCGTCGCTCATGCGTCCGAGTGTACCGAAACACCCCGGCGCGCAGGCCCGTTCGGCGCGCTCGAAGCCAGCGCACGCCGCGCCTGCGTGACCAAGGCCTCGATCGCCAGCCCGGCGTTGAGCGGATGTTCGGCATGGCGCGCGGCGCGGCCCAGCTCGCGCGACCAGGTGTTGAGCTTGCCGATGTCGGACTGGCGCGGCAGCGCCTCGGCCGGAAAGAAGCGCGGCGCCGCGCCGAGGCTGACGCAGGCGACGTCGTGGCAGAGCTTGTGCAGCGCATCGACGGCGCGCGGCAGCGTCCAGCCGGCCAGCGCGCCCGCATCGCCGCGCTGCATCGCGGCGGGCAGTTGCTGCCACAGCTTGGCGTCCAATCCTTCGCGCAGCCAGTCGAGCGCGTCGAGCGGCGCGCCGCCGGCCGCCGCCAGCACGATCGCCGGCTGCGCCACGCCCTGCTGCGCCAGCCAGGCGGTGGCGGCCTCGGCCGGCGGCAGCTGCAGCGCGAAGGCCTGGCAGCGGCTGCGGATGGTGGGCAGCAGCGTCTCCGGCGCCGCGCAGCTGAGGATGAAGCGCGTACGGCCCGAGGGCTCCTCCAGCGTCTTGAGCAGCGCGTTGGCCGAGATCGGATTCATGCGCTCCGCTGGGTGCAGCACCACCACCTTGCCGGCCTCGCGCGCCGGCGTGGTCTGCGCGAAGGCGACGGCGCCGCGCACCGCCTCGACGCGGATCTCCTTGCTCGGCTGCTTCTTGCCGCTGCCGGTGTCGGCCGGCTCGCTCTCGTCGGCGAGCGTCCAGCCGAGCGGCGCCTGCAAGGCTTCGGGGATCAGCACCAGCAGATCGGGATGCGAGCGTGCCTGCACCAGCCGGCACGAGGCGCACCGGCCGCAGGGGCGCTGAGCGCCCTGCCCGCCCGATTCGCCAGCTTCGCACAACCAGGCCTGCGCCAGCGTCAACGCCAGCTGCCATTGGCCGATGCCTTGCGGGCCGTGAACCAGCACGGCGTGGCCGCGCTGCGTGCGCAGCGCCTCGTCCAGCCAGGGCGCCAGCCACGGCAGCGGCAATGCGCCGTCAGGCCCTACCACGAACGTCTCTCCAGCTCGGCCTCGATCTGCGCCCACACGGCGTGTTTGTCGAGCGAGGAGTCGATGCGCGCGAAGCGCTGCGGTGCCGCCGCCATGCGCTGCGCATAGCCGTTGCGCACACGCTCGAAGAAGGCCAGATCCTCGCGCTCGAAACGATCGGCCGCGCGCGCCTCGGCGCGGCGCTGCGCGGCCGTCTCGGCGGGCAGGTCGAGCCACAACGTCAGATCGGGCTGCAGTTCGCCGTGCACCCAGCCTTCGAGCTGCGCCAACACTGCGGCGTCGAAGCCGCGCCCGCCGCCCTGGTAGGCGAAGGTGGCGTCGGTGAAGCGGTCGCACAGCAGCGTCGCGCCGCGCGCCAGCGCCGGGCGGATCACCTGCTCGACGTGATCGCGGCGCGCCGCGAACACCAGCAGCGCCTCGGTCAGTGCGTCCATCGGCCGTTGCAGCACCAGCTCGCGCAGGCGTTCGGCGAGTTCGGTGCCGCCCGGCTCGCGCGTGCACACCACCTCGGCGCCGCGCTCGCGCAGCCGCCGCGCCAGCGCCTCGATGTGGGTGGACTTGCCGGCGCCGTCGATGCCCTCGAAGGTGATGAATCGGCCGCTCACGGCGTGAAGGTCGCGCCGCTGATCAGCGGCCGCGCTGGTACTTGTTGACCGCGCGATTATGCTCGGCGAGCGTGTCGCTGAACTCGCTGCTGCCGTCGCCGCGCGAGACGAAGTACAGCGCCTTCGACGCCTGCGGCCGCACGGCGGCGCGCAGCGAGGCCTCACCCGGCATCGCGATCGGCGTCGGCGGCAGGCCGGGGCGCGTGTAGGTGTTGTAGGGCGTGTCGGCGAGCAGGTCGCGCTTGCGCAGGTTGCCGTCGAAGGCCTCGCCCAGGCCGTAGATCACCGTCGGGTCGGTCTGCAAGGGCATGCCGATGCGCAGGCGGTTGACGAACACCGACGCGACGCGCCCGCGGTCGGCCGGCGTGCCGGTTTCCTTCTCGACGATGGAGGCGAGGATCAGCACCTCGTCGGGCGTGCGCAGCGGCAGGTCGCCGGCGCGGGCCGTCCAGGCCTCGGCCAGGCGCTGCTGCATCGCGCGGTAGGCGCGCTTGAGCACCGCGAGATCCGCGCTGCCCTTGCTGTAGGCATAGGTGTCGGGGTGGAAGCGCCCTTCCGGCGCCTGGCCCGCGGCGCCGATCGCTTCCATGATCTGCGCGTCGCTCATCGCCGCCGTGGTGGGCTTGAGCGAATCGGCCTTCGCCAGCTCGGCGCGGAACTGGCGGAAGGTCCAGCCTTCGATCAGGCGCACGGTGGCCAGCGTCTCGTCGCCGCGCACCATCTTCGCCAGCAGCATGCGCGGCGTGGTGCCCGCGCCGATCTCGTAGCTGCCGGCGCGGATGCGCTTGGCGTCGCCCGACCAGCGGAACCACTGGTACAGCGCCCAGGGCTTCGCCTGCACGCCGGCGCGCACCCAGCCGGCCGCGATGTCGCGCGGCAGCTCGCCCTGCGCGATCGACAGCTCCACCGTCTCGCCCGCCAGCTTCAGGGGCTGGTTGATCCACCAGGCCACGCCGCCGGCGGCCGCCGCGGCGGCCAGCAGCGCGAGCAGCACAAGACGCCACAGCCATCTCGTCATCATCGGCCGATGATAATTGGCGCATGTCTCCAGTCTTCGCTACCAACGGTGTCGTGCGTCTCGCGCACTGGGGCCTGATGCGCGCGCGCGGCGCCGACGCCGCCAACTTTCTGCACGGGCAGCTCACCAGCGACATGCTCAAGCTCGGCGCCGAGCGCGCCGTGCTTGCAGGTTATTGCTCGGCCAAGGGCCGCTTGCAGGCGAGCTTCGTCGTCTGGCGCTCGGCGGCCGATGAACTGCTGCTGGCCTGCGTGGCCGATGTGCTGGCGCCGACCTTGAAGCGCCTCGCGATGTTCGTGCTGCGTGCGCAGTGCAAGCTGAGCGACGCGAGCGCTGAGCTGCCGCTCTATGGCCTGGCCGGCGACGCGGCGGCGTCGCGGCTCGGCGATGCACCGGTCTGGTCCAGGCGCGACACGCCCGAAGGCACGCTGATCCGCCTGCCCGATGCGGCGGGCGTGCAGCGCGCCATGCTGGCCGCGGCGCAGGCGCCGGATGGCCTGCCCGAGATCTCGCTGGACACCTGGCGCTGGCTCGAAGTCAGCAGCGGCCTGCCCCTGATCGAAGCGGCGACGGTCGAGCAGTTCGTGCCGCAGATGGTGAACCTCGAGCTGCTCGGCGGCGTCGATTTCCGCAAGGGCTGCTACCCGGGCCAGGAAGTCGTCGCGCGCAGCCAGTACCGCGGCACGCTGAAACGGCGCATGTTCCTGTTCGACGTGGCCGCCCCGGCGCACGCCGGCCAGGAGATCTTCCACAGCGCCGACCCCGGCCAGCCCGCCGGGCTGGTGGTCAACGCGGCGCCGTCGCCGCAAGGCGGCGCGCGCTTGCTCGCCGAGGTGAAGCTCGCCGCGCTCGATGCCGGCAGCCTGCACCTGGGCGCGCCCGACGGCCCCGTGCTCGAACGCCGCGAGCTGCCCTACGCGGTGCCGCTGGAATCCGCCTCGCCGGCCTGAGCCCCGGCGCCGCGCGACAAGCCGCACGGACGGAATTCACGCCGCGCCGTCGTCTGCCGGCCACCGCGGCGCGGGCGCGCCGGCCGTTCCCCTACCATCGGACACCATTTCCAGAGGTGTTCCTTGCCATGTGCCTGCTGACGCTGGCGCTCGATCAAAGCCGGCGTTTCCCGCTGGTGGTGGCGGCCAATCGCGACGAGTACTTCGCCCGAGCGGCTGCGCGCCTGGCCTGGTGGACGCCGCAGCCGGGCGCCGCGTCCATCCTCGGTGGGCGCGATCTCGATGGCGGCGGCACCTGGCTGGGCCTGAGCGCCGAAGGCCGGCTCGGCCTGCTGACCAACGTGCGCGACCCGTCGCGCAACGACCCCGCGGCGCCTTCGCGCGGCCGCATCGTGCCGGAGTGGCTGGCCGCGCGCGAGCGGGTCGACCAGTTCTGGATGCGCACCGCGCTGGCCGGCTACAACGGCTTCAACCTGGTGGCCGCCGATTTTGCGCAGGGCGAATGCTTCTGGGCCAGCAACGACGGCAGCTACCCGCTGCGGCTCGAACGCGGCCTGTACGGCCTGTCCAACGCCGGGCTCGACACGCCCTGGCCCAAGGTCGGCGCGCTGAAGGCGCGCACGCGCGAGGCGATCGCGCAGTCGTCCAGCGTCGAGGAGCTCGCCAGCCGATTGTTCGAGGCGCTGGCCGATCGCCGCGTGCCGCCCGACCACGAACTGCCCGACACCGGCGTCGGCATCGAGAAGGAGCGCATGCTCGCGCCGGCCTTCATCCGCTCGAGCGACCAGCTCTACGGCACGCGCTGCTCGACGCTGATCATCACCGAGCGCGCCGCGCGCCACAACGTGACGCACGTGCTCGAGCGCAGCTTCTCGCCGAACGCCGGCATGGCGCTGCTGCGCCGCACGACGCTGAACCACTGGCCGCCGCGCTACAGCGCCGGCGACGCGGTGCAGGCGATGGAAGGCGGCGCGGTGTCGGAATCGGAAGTCGACAGCATCTCTGCCCCTGCCGCGCCGGGCAAGCGCACGCGCGTGCGCAGCCTGCTGCGCCCCGAAGCGAAGCGGCGCCGCGCGGGCATCAGCGGCTGACTACGTCTCTCACAGCGCGCGCGTCATCTCGACGTGCGGAATGCCGGCTTCCTCGAACACCTCGCCGCGCGGCGTGAAGCCGGCGCGCGCGTAGAACGGCGCCGCGCTGGTCTGCGCATGCAGCAGCACCTCGTGGTCGCCGCGCGCACGCGCGGCCTTCATCAAGGCTTCCAGCACCTCGCGGCCGACGCCGCTGCCGCGCACCGCCTGGCTCACCGCCATGCGGCCGATCTTGGCCACGCCCGGCACGTGCTGCAGCAGTCGCCCGGTGGCCAGCGGTCGCCCGAGGCGGTTGTAGGCCACCGCGTGCACGCTCACCGCATCGGCCTCGTCCCACTCCATCTCGGCCGGGATGCGCTGCTCCTCGACGAACACCGCGCTGCGCAGCGCCGCCGCATCGCGGCCGAGCACGGCCCAGTCGCCCACGCGCACCTCGACCATGCCCTGCCCGGCCTCGAAGCCTTCGAGCACGTCGCGCAGCGCCGCCGGCACCGGGCGCGAGGTCTGCGTGTGCGGATCGGCGAAGACGTAGATCAGCTCGCCCTCGACCAGCAGTTCGTCGCCGCGGAAGACGCCGCCGAGGAACTGGATCGACGAGTTGCCGATGCGCGCGCAGCGCATGCCGATGTCGAGCCGGTCGTCGTAGCGCGCCGAGCCGTGGTATTCGACGGTGGCCTTGCGCACGTAGAGGTCGCCGCCGAGCGACTCCATCGATTCGGCATATGGCAGTGCGAGCGCGCGCCAGTAGCCGGCGATCGCGGTGTCGAAGTACATCAGGTAGTGCGCGTTGAAGACGATCTTCTGCGCATCGATCTCGGCCCAGCGCACGCGCAGGTGATCGAAATACCGGAACTCGCTTCGCTTGCTTGTCATGCCTCGAATGCCTTCTTCAGTTCGGCGCCGAGCAGCGCCTGGGCGTGGCGCGCTTCGTCGAGCACGCGCCCCATCTTGATGAAATCGTGCGTCATGCCGCGCGCCAGCTCCAGCGTGACCGCGACGCCGGCGGCGCGCAGCCGGTCGGCGTAGGCCAGGCCCTCGTCGACCAGCGGGTCGCATTCGGCCAGCACCAGCACGGCCGGCGCGACGCCTTCCAGCTCGTCGGCGTTCAGCGGCGCGAAGCGCCAGTCGCTGCGCTGCGAGCGCGTTATGTACTGCTCGAAGAACCATTCGACCGTGGTCGCATCGAGCAGGAAGCCGTTGGCGAACAGGCGGTGCGAGGCGGTGTCGGCATGCGCCGTGGTGCCGGGCGTGATCAGCAGCTGCGCGCGCAAGGCGATGCCGTGGTCGCGCGCCCAGATCGCCGCCACCGCCGCCAGCGTGCCGCCGGCGCTGTCGCCCGCGACGGCCAGGCGCTGCGCATCGAAGCCCTGCGCCGCGCCGTGATCGGCCAGCCAGCGCAGCGCGGCCCAGCTGTCGTCCACCGCGGTCGGAAAGCGGTGCTCGGGCGCGAGCCGGTAGTCGAGCGCGAGCACCTCGGCGCCCGAGTGCAGCGCGAGCTGGCGGCACAGGCTGTCGTGCGTGGCGAGTCCGCCGATCGTGAAGCCGCCGCCGTGCAGGTACAGCAGCGTGCCGCGCGTGGCGGCGTTGGCGCGGTAGCGGCGCGCGGCCAGCGGCGTGCCGTCGAAGGCGGGCAGAGCCATGTCGCGGATCGAAGCGAGCGGCGCACGCGGCAGGTCGAGCACCTCGGCGGCCGCCTCGTAGGCGGCACGCGCCTGCTGCGGCGTCATCGCGTGGAAAGGCGGCCGCCTGGCGCGCTGGATGCGTTCCAGCAGCCCGGCCATGCGCGGTGTCAGCAGATGGGTGCTCATGAGAGCGGCGCAGTCTGCCACATGACAGCCCCTCGCCCGACGGGGCACGTCGGGCGGTCCCCCGAGGGGACGCGCGGGCCGGCTTGGGAGCGGCCCGGCGCTCGGCCCGCGGGGCGCACCTGATGGCGCGCGCGGCTGTCCTGCCTACACTCGCCCTCATGGCCTTCATCAACTACGTCACCCAGATCCAGCTCGACTTCGGCGCGGTATCGCTGCTGCCGCAGGAATGCGAGCGCATCGGCATGCGCAAGCCGCTGCTGGTCACCGATCCCGGCGTGCGCGCGGCCGGCGTGCTCGACAAGGCGCTCGCCGCGCTCGGCGCCCTGCCCCATGCGGTGTTCGACCAGACGCCGTCGAACCCGACCGAGGCGGGCGTGCGCGCGGCCGTGGCGGTCTACCGGCAGCACGGCTGCGACGGGCTGATCGCCGTCGGCGGCGGCTCCAGCATCGACCTCGCCAAGGGCGTCGCGATCGCCGCCACGCACGAAGGCCCATTGAAGACCTACGCCACTATCGAAGGCGGCAGCCCGAAGATCGGCGAGCGCGTGGCGCCGCTGATCGCGGTGCCCACCACCGCCGGCACCGGCAGCGAAGTGGCGCGCGGCGCGATCGTGATCGTCGACGACGGCCGCAAGCTCGGCTTCCACAGCTGGCACCTGGTGCCCAGGGCTGCCATCTGCGACCCCGAGCTGACGCTGGGCCTGCCGCCGCTGCTGACCGCGGCCACCGGCATGGACGCGATCGCGCATTGCCTGGAAACCTTCATGGCACCGGCGGTGAACCCGCCGGCCGACGGCATCGGCCTCGACGGGCTGGAGCGCGGCTGGGCGCACATCGAGCGTGCGACGCGAAACGGCGCCGACCGCGAGGCGCGCTGGCAGATGATGAGCGCGAGCATGCAAGGCGCGATGGCCTTCCAGAAAGGCCTGGGCTGCGTGCACAGCCTGAGCCACAGCCTCGGCGGCGTGAACCCGAAGCTGCACCACGGCACGCTCAACGCGGTGTTCCTGCCCGCGGTGATCCGCTTCAACGCGAGCGCGGAATCGATGGTGCGCGAGCGGCGCCTGGCGCGCCTCGCGCACGCGATGGGCCTGGGCTCCTGCGACAGCGCCGGCACCGAGATCGCCGAGGCGATCCAGGACATGAATGCGCGTCTCGGTCTGCCGGATGGCCTGCGTGCGATGGGCGTCGGCGCCGAGTTGTTCGAAAAGATCATCGACGGCGCGATGGCCGACCACTGCCACAAGACCAACCCGCGCATCGCGACGCGCGAGGACTACCGGCAGATGCTGGAAGCCTCGCTCTGAAGCAGCGCTTCAGAACACCGAATCGCGGTCCACGCCGTGGCGCAGCATGCGCCGCTTCAGCTTGATCAGCGCTTCCTGCTGGATCTGGCGGATGCGCTCGCGCGTCAGGCCGAGGCGCTCGGCCAGCACTTCCAGCGTCTCGGGCTCGCGGTCGCGCAGGCCGTAGCGGCCCGACAGCACCTCGCGCTCGCGCTCGTTGAGCTCGTCCAGCCCGTGTTCGAGCAGGCGCTCGACCTCGTTGCTCAAGGTCAGGCTCATCGGATCGCTGGCGCCGTCGTCGGCCACGCTGTCGAGCAGCGATTCGGCGCTGCCGTCGGCCGGGTGGCGCTCGATCGGCGCGTCCAGCGAGGTCGGCTGCTCGGCGAAGCGCAGCAGCTCGGCCACCTCCTGCACCGGGCGGCCCAACGCGGCGGCCACGTCTTCCACGCGCACGGGCCGTTCGCCCTCTTCGCCTTGCGGCCTGCGCGATTCGAGCGCGCGGCGCGCCTTGAGCACCTGGTTCAGCTCGCGCACCACGTGCACCGGCAGCCGCACCAGGCGCGCCTGGTGCATGATCGCGCGCTCGATGCTCTGGCGTATCCACCACGAGGCGTAGGTCGAGAAGCGAAAGCCGCGATCGGGCTCGAACTTGCCGATCGCGTGCATCAGGCCGAGGTTGCCCTCCTCGATCAGGTCGGGCATCGGCAGGCCGCGGCCGAGGTAGTTCTTCGCGATGCTGACGACCAGCCGCAGGTTGCGCTCGATCATCGCCTGGCGCGCCGCGAAATCGCCCTGGCGCGCGCGCGTCGCGGTCTCGAATTCCTGCTGCGGCGTCAGCAGCGGAGCGCGGCGGATCTCGCGCAGATAGGTCTGCAGCGTGTTGCCGATCTCGCCTTCGCCGGCCGCCAGCTCGGGGCGCGCATCGACCGGATCGGCGGCTTCCGCCTCGGGCGGCGCATCAGACACGATGAGCGCCGGCGGCTCGCCGTCATCGCCGATCAGCGGGTGACCATTGAGCAGCGGCGGCGGCCTGACCGATCCCCCGGATGGCGTCGTGCGCTTCCTGGGCATCGGCCGGCCTCTTCCGGTTCGCCGCTAGCGTGGCGGCAACAGCCGCGCCGGGTCGACCGGCTTGCCCTGCTTGCGGATCTCGAAGTGCAGCAGCACGCGATCGGAATCGGTGTTGCCCATCTCGGCGATCTTCTGGCCGCGCTTGACCGCCTGGTCTTCCTTGACCAGCAGCGTCTGGTTGTGCGCGTAGGCGGTCAGGTAGGTGGCGTTGTGCTTGAGGATCACCAGGTTGCCGTAGCCACGCAGCCCCGAGCCGGCGTAGACCACGCGGCCGTCGGCGGCGGCGAGCACCGGATCGCCGAGCTTGCCGGCGATGCCCAGGCCCTTGCTCTTGCCTTCTTCGAACACGCTGGTGACGGTGCCGGCGGCCGGCCACATCCAGTTGATGTCGTCGTCGCCGTCGCGCGAGGCGACCGGCGCCGGCGATGCCGGTGCGGGCGGCGGCGCAGCCGGCGCGGCGCCCGCCGGCGTCGGCGCGGGGCGCGCGTCGAGCGGGCGCGTTTCGGCCCTGGTGGAAGCCACCGGCCGCGTCGACACGCCCGAGGCGCTCTCGCCCGGCGGCACCACGCGCAGCACCTGGCCGACCTCGATCACGTTGGCGTTCTCGAGGTTGTTCCACTTGACCAGATCCTTCCAGTTCTGGCCGCTCTCGAGCCCGATGCGGATCATCGTGTCGCCGGGCTTGACGGTGTAGTAGCCGGGCTTGCCGGCGTTCTCGGCACCGGGCAGCGGCTTGCTGACGTCGGCCGCCGGCTGCGCCGGCGCCGTGCCGGGGCCGGCGATGATGGTCGGCGCGGCGCGCGGGCCGAGCGCGCGGTCTTCCACCGGCGCCGGCGTCTTGGAAGTGGCGCAGCCGCCCAGCACGCCGACGGCGGCGAGCGCTGCAACCATGCCGTGGAGGCGCTGCATCGACAACAACAAGGATCCCTGCTTTCGTTCAATCATTCATCAAGCACCGAGGCCGGATTTTAGGGGCACGAACTTCACGGCTTCGTGAACGCTGTGCTCGTAGCCACCCTCGTGGCGATCGACCACCACCAGCACCTGCCGGTGCGTGAGCGGCTCCTGCAAGGGCGCGACCAGACGCCCGCCCAGCGCCAGCTGCTCCAGCCAGGCCGGCGGCAGCGCCTGCCCCCCCGCCGCCGCGATGATGCTGTCGTAGGGCGCGTTGGGCGGGTGGCCCCGCATGCCGTCACCATACACCAGACGCAGGTTGCCCAGGCGCAGCGAAGCGAGCTTGTCGCGCGCCTTGTCGTGCAGCGGCTTGAGCCGCTCGACCGAGATCACCTGGCGCGAAAGGCGAGCCAGCAGCGCGGCCTGGTAGCCGCAGCCGGTGCCGATCTCGAGCGTGCGGCCGAGGGAGCCGGCGGCGCGCGCGCTCGCGCCGTGCATCAGCAGCTCGATCATGCGCGCCACCACCGACGGCTTGGAGATGGTCTGGCCCAGGCCGATCGGCAGGCTGGTGTCCTCATAGGCCTGAGTGGCCAGCGCCGCGTCGACGAACACGTGGCGCGGCACCTCGGCGAGCGCGGCGGCCACGGCGGCGTGCTGCAGGCCCTGCGCCTGCAGGCGCTGCACCATGCGTTGCCGCACGTCGGCCGAATCGAGGCCGAGGCCCGACGGCGCGGCGCGGCGCGCGGCATCCGCATGCGCCTGCTGCACCGGCGCCTGCGGGCGCAGCAGCGCCTGCCTGGCCGGCGCGCCGGCGCCGCCGCTCAGCTGGTCGAGCCGCAGCGGAAAGCGCGGCGCCTTGCCGGAGGAAGAACTCACAGCCAGGCGCGCCAGGCGGGCAGCGCGGCGTGGTCGGTGAGGTCCACCTGCAGCGGCGTCACCGACACCGCGCCGCTGGCCACGGCATGGAAGTCGGTGCCCTCGCCGCCTTCGCGCGCGTCGCCGGCCGGGCCGATCCAATAGATCGTCTCGCCGCGCGGGCTGGTCTGGCGGATCACCGGCTCGCTGGCATGCCGCCGGCCCAGCCGCGTGATGCGGCGCGGCAGCGCATCGGCATCGGCGCGGTTCGGGATGTTCACGTTGAGCAGCCAGGCCGCGCCGGGCGGCGGCTGGCGCAGCACCTGCTCGATCACGCCGCGCGCCGTGCGCGCCGCGGCGTCGAGATGCGCCCAGCCCTTTTCCACCTGTGAAAAGGCGATCGAGGGAATGCCGAACAGGAAGCCCTCCATCGCCGCCGCGACGGTGCCCGAGTAGAGCGTGTCGTCGCCCATGTTGGCGCCGTTGTTGATGCCAGAGACCACCAGGTCGGGCCGCTGCGGCAGCAGCCCGGTGAGCGCCACGTGCACGCAGTCCGACGGCGTGCCGCTGACGTAGCGGAACGAGTTGATCGCGTCGCCGTGGCCGTGCCGTGCCGGGTAGACCGACAGCGGCCGGTTCAGCGTCAGCGAGTTGGAGGTGCCGCTGGCGTTCTGTTCGGGCGCGACCACGTCGATCTCGCCCAGCCCGGCGCAGGCCTGGATCAGCGCGGCGATGCCGGGGGCGAGATAACCGTCGTCGTTGGCGATGAGGATGCGCATGCGCGGCATTGTAGGGAGGCCCGGCGCCGCGTCGCGCAGGCGACTCGGCCGGCGGCGCATGATGTTTATCATGCCGCGCCACCCGAATCACCCCGGAGACCGATCGACATGCATGCCTGGCTGTGCGAGAACCCGACCGGCGTCGACGCCGTGGCCTGGAAGGAACTGCCGACGCCCGAGCCCGGCGCGGGCGAGGTGCGCGTCGCCATCAAGGCGGCAAGCCTGAACTTCCCCGACCTGCTGGTGGTGCAGAACAAGTACCAGATGAAGCCGCCGCCGCCCTTCGTGCCCGGTTCGGAATACGCCGGCGTGATCGAGGCGGTGGGCGAAGGCGTCGAGAACGTCAAACCGGGCGACCCCGTCGCCGCCTTCTCCGGCACGGGCGGCTTCGCCACCCATGCCTGCGTGCGGGCCGACCACGTGATGCCGTTGCCGCGCGGCTTCGCCTTCGACGACGCGGCCGCCTTCGTGCTGACCTACGCCACCAGCCACCACGGCCTGGTCGACCGCGGTGCGCTGAAGGCCGGCGAGACGCTGTTGGTGCTGGGCGCGGCCGGCGGCGTGGGCACCGCGGCGATCCAGATCGGCAAGGCGGTCGGCGCGCGCGTGATCGCGGCCGCGTCCAGCGACGAAAAATGTGCGCTGTGCCGCGAGATCGGCGCCGACGAGGCCATCAACTACACGAGCGCGAACCTGCGCGAGGAACTCAAGCGCCTGACCGGCGGCAAGGGCCCCGACGTCGTCTACGACCCGGTGGGCGGCGACCTCGCCGAACCGGTGTTCCGCTCGATCGCCTGGCGCGGGCGCTATCTGGTGGTCGGCTTCGCGCAGGGCGCGATCCCGAGCCTGCCGCTGAACCTGCCGCTGCTCAAGGGCGCTTCGCTGGTCGGCGTGTTCTGGGGCGAATTCGCGCGCCGCGAGCCGCAGGCCAACGCGCGCATGCTCGGCGAGCTGGCGCAGTGGTATGCGCGAGGCCTGGTCAAGCCGGTGATCGACAGCCGCCTGCCGATGACCGCGCTGCCCGAGGCCTTCGCGCGCATGGGCACGCGCCAGGTGCGCGGCAAGCTGGTGCTGCTCAACGGCTGAGGCCTCCCGCGCTCCCCCGCAAGCGGGTGCGACCCGCGCGCCCGGTGCGCTAACATGCCGGCCAGGAGACGACGAGGCCTCGCGAGGTCGAGATCGGTGGAGCATGTCAGTCAAAGTCCTGATCCTCGAAGACAACCCGGTGGCGCGCAGCTTCCTGTGCCGCGTCGTGCGGGAGAGCTTCAGCGATGCCATCGCGATCACCGAGGCCGGTGACCTCGAGACCGCGCGTCGACACATCGGCCCGCTGTCGGCGGTGCGCGATCCGGTCGATCCGTTCAAGCTGATCCTCGTCGACCTCGAGCTGCCCGACGGCAACGGCATGGAGCTGCTCGCCGAGCTGGTGAAGTACCCGGCCACGAAGATCGTCACCACGCTCTACTCCGACGACGACCACCTGTTCCCCGCGCTGCAGTGCGGCGCCGACGGCTACCTGCTGAAGGAAGACCGCTTCGAGGTGCTGGTCGAGGAGCTGCAGAAGATCGTGCGCGGCCAGCCGCCGCTCTCGCCCGCGATCGCGCGCCGGCTGCTGACGCACTTCCGCCAGGGCGGCGGCGAGGGCGCTGCGATGGCGCCCAACACCGGCTTCCAGAGCAGCCGGCCGATGCCGATGGGCCGCGGCGCGCCGCTCGACCACGAGCGCCTGACGCCGCGCGAGAGCGAGGTGCTGACCTACCTGAGCAAGGGTTTCACGATCAAGGAGATCGCGAACCTGATGGGCATCAAGTGGTTCACCGTCAACGACCACATCAAGTCCATCTACAAGAAGCTCAACGTCTCCAGCCGCGCCGAGGCCGCCGTGCTGGCGAGCAAGCAAGGGCTGGTCTGACGGCGGCGCCGTGTCGCACCGCGCCGCTCCCGGCCCGCTGTCCACGCTGACACCGGCCGACAGCGTTCTCGAATCGA
Organism: Pseudomonadota bacterium; assembly: GCA_029779845.1. Taxonomy (GTDB): domain Bacteria; phylum Pseudomonadota; class Gammaproteobacteria; order Burkholderiales; family Burkholderiaceae_C; genus Piscinibacter. The sequence goes on from JAKOZT010000124.1 coordinate 35,074, forward strand.
GCTTCGGCGAGCGCCTCGCGCTGCGCGGCGACAGCATGTCGCGCTGGATGGGCTGGCGGCTGCGCGCGCTGGTGGTGTTCGCGCTGATCGGCTGCCTGGGCCTGTTCGTGCTGGCGCGCGAGCTGGCGATGCTGCCGCGTGTGGACGCCAGCTGGCGCGCCACCGCCGAGAACCGCATCCAGCTGGTGCGCACCAGCGACCCGGCGCTCGAGCCGCTGGTCGGGCAGGTGCTGGTCGCGGTGCAGGCCGACGGCCGCAGCGTCGAGCTGCGCGATGCGCTGACGCTGTGGGGCTCGGCGCGCTGGGTGGTCAACGACGAGGCGCGCGCGCGCCACCACCTGCTGCACGACGCGCTCGACGAGTTGCTCTCGCAGCCGGCGGTGCAATTCGTCTTCGCCGGCGGACGCAGCGCCTACGTGCAGACCGCGCCGCGCGGCTTCGCCGGGCTGCCGGCGGTGTACTGGCTGCTCGGCGCGCTGGCGCTGGCGGTGTATCTGGTCGGCATGGTGGTGCTGCTGGCCAAGCCGAACGGGCGCAACCTGCTCTACGCGGTGATTGCGCTGTGCCAGGCCGGCAGCCTGCTGTTCATCGCGATCGAGTCGACCGCCGATCTCGCCCTGCCCGCGCTGATCTCGCGCATCGACCTGCCGGCGCGCATCGGTCTGGACCTGTTCACCGCCGCGGCGATCGTGCACGCCGCGGCGGTGCATCCGCGCCGCCTGCCCGGCGCGCCGGCCATCGCGGGCGTGGCCTGGGCCTTGGCCGCCGCGCTGACGGCCGGCGTCTCGGCCGGGCGCGTGCCTTTCGGCTGGTGGTGGGTGCAGGCCGCCGTGGTGGTCTACGGCCTCGCGATGGTGGCGCTGATGAGCTGGTCGCACCAGCTCGAGCCGCACCCGTTCGCGACCGTGCTGCGCCGCATCGGCATCGTCACGCTGGTCACCTGGGTGCTGCTCACGGCCTCGCTCGCCGCGGCCATCACCTACCCGGGCGTGCACCACAACATCGCCTCGATCGGCGCGACGGTGTGGTACGTGTTCTTCGCCTCGCTGATCGTGCTGGTGCCCTTCCTGTCGCGCTCGCGGCAGGTGATGCGCGAGTTCTCGATGCTCGCCGCGGTGAGCACCGTCGCGACCTCGCTCGACCTGCTGTTCGTCGCGGTGTTCTCGCTCGGCCAGTTCGCCTCGCTGACGCTGGCGCTGTTCATCTCGCTGGCGGCCTACTCGGGCGCGCGCCAATGGGTCGTCAACCAGCTGCTGGGCAGCAACGTGCTGACCACCGAGCGCATGTTCGAGCAGCTCTACCGCATCGCGCGCGAGGTGGAGGCGCACCCCGAGCGCACCGGCATGCTGCTGTCCGAGCTGCTGCGCGACCTGTTCGAGCCGATGGAGGTGCTGCTCAGCGAACGCCGCGTCGGCGCGACGCGCGTCTCCAGCGACGGCTCGACGCTGATGCTGCCGGTGCCCGCGCTCGGCGGCGAGGGCGGCGGCGAGAAGCTGCCGGCGCGCGGCGCGATCGTGCTGCGTTTCGCGCACCGCGGCCGGCGCCTCTTCACCTTCGAGGACGCGCGGCTGACCGCGCGCGTGGTCGAGCAGCTGCGCCGCGCCGTCGCCTTCGACAAGGCCGTCGAGCAGGGCCGCAGCGAGGAGCGCGCGCGCATCGCGCAGGACCTGCACGACGACATCGGCGCGCGGCTGCTGACGCTGATGTACAAGGCCCAGTCGCCCGAGATGGAAGAGTACGTGCGGCACACGCTGCAGGACCTGAAGACGCTGACGCGCGGCCTCGCGGCGGCCAACCACAGCCTGTCGCACGCCGCCGCCGAGTGGAAGGCCGACCTGTCGCAGCGCCTGACCGCCGCGCACGTGCAGCTCGACTGGGCCTTCGACGCCGACAAGGAGGTGATGCTGTCGGTGGTGCAGTGGTCGGCGCTGACGCGCGTGCTGCGCGAACTGGTCAGCAACGCGATCGCGCATGCGAAGGCGACGCGCGTCGAGGTCTCGCTGGTGCTGCGCAAGGACAGGCTGGAGCTGCAGATCCTCGACAACGGCGAAGGCCGCAACCCGCGCGCCTGGGCGCACGGCCTGGGCCTGGGCGGCGTGCGCAAGCGCGTCAAGCAGCTCGGCGGCGAAGTGGAGTGGCGCGAGCTGCAGCCGCGCGGCATCGGCTGCCGGGTGACGATCCGGGAGATCTCGGCGCGGGGCTGAAACGACGAAGCCGGGCGCAAGGCCCGGCTTCGTCATCGTTCGGTGGGGTGGCTGATGGGACTCGAACCCACGACGACAGGAATCACAATCCTGGACTCTACCAACTGAGCTACAGCCACCGCAGAGCCGCGCATTATAGCCAAGCGCGGGCGCTCGTCCTCAGTTGCCGGCGGGCGCGCTCGCGCCCTTGGCGGCGGCGGCCAGCGTCTCGGCGTGGAAGCGCTGCTTGAGCGCCGCGTAGTAGGCCTGCGCCTCGGCCTCGCCCCAGGCCTGGCCGTATTGCGCCTGCATCTGCTTCGGGTCACCCGCAGCCGGGTCGCGGCCGGCGAGCTTGCCGATGCGCACCACCGCGTAGCCCTGCGTGCCCTGCTCCACGCCGATCACGGCCGGCAGCTTGGCGGCGCTCGCGCGCAGCGCGGCGTCGAGCACGTCGCGCGCCACGTCCTTGGGCGCGGCGCGCGAGACCATCACCGCCGTGCCGGGCATCGGCGCGTCGGGTGTCTTCTGCAGTTCCGCCAGGCGCGCCTCGCCGTCCTTCTTCGCCAGCGCCTGTGCCTGCTGCGCGGCGACCTTCTCGCGCACCAGCGCCTTCACTTCGTCGAAGCTGCGCTGATGCGCCGCGCTGTACTGCACGATGCGGCCCGAGGCGATCTGGTTCGGCCCGATCTCCACCGCCTCGACGTTGCGCTTGTTCTTCACCGAGTCGGTGCTGAAGATCGCTTCGAGGAACTTGGCATTGGCCAGCGCGCCCGTCGCGCCCGGCGCCGGCGTGCGCTTCACGTCGGCGGCGCTGCGCACCTCCAGCTTGAACTTCTCGGCCGCCGGCTTGAGGCTGTCGGCCTGCTCGTAGACCATGTTGGTGAAGTCGACCGCGGCGGCCGCGAAGCGGCTTTGCGCCTGCTGCTTCTTCGCCTCGTCCTCGATCTCGGCGCGCACCTGCTCGAAGCTCTTCCTGGTGCCGCCGCGCACGCCGGTCAGCTGGATGATGTGGTAGCCGAAGTCGCTCTCGACCACGCCGCTGATCTCGCCCTGCTTCAGGGCGAAGGCGGCGTCCTCGAAGGGCTTGACCATCGCGCCGCGGCCGAAGAAGTCGAGGTCGCCGCCGCGCTGCGCGGAGCCCGGGTCGTCGCTGTTCTTGCGCGCGACGTCGGCGAAGCTGCCCGGCGCCTTGCGCACTTCGGCGAGCAGATGCTCGGCCTTGGCCTTCGCCTTGTCGCGCTCGGCGGCGGGCGCGCCCTTCTCGGCCTTGACGAGGATGTGGCTGGCGCGGCGCTCCTCGGGGGTCGAGAAGCGCTTCTCGTTCTGCTCGTAGTACTTGCGCAGTTCGTCCTCGGGCACCGTGATGCCCTTCTTGATCGAGTCGAGGTCGAGCACGACGTACTCGATCGACGCCTGCTCGGGCGCCTGGAACTGCGCGGCGTTCTCGGGGGCCTTGTAGTAGGCCTGCAGGTCGTCGTCGCTCGGGTTCACCTTGGCGAGGTAGTCCTTGGCGTCGAAGCGCTGCACCTGGATCTCGCGCTGCTGCAGCAGCGCGTCGAAGGCGGCATCGGCGCTGCCGGCCGTGCCGAAGGCGGTGCCGCCGACGCCGTCGAGCACCTGGCGCAGCGTGATGTCCTGGCGCATGCGTGTCTCGAAGACTTCCGGCGACATGCCCTGCGCGCTCAGCAGCGCCCGGTAGGCGTCGACGTCGAAGCTGCCGTCGGGCTTCTTCAGCGCCGCGAGCTGCGGGATCGCGAGCAGCTCGCGCTGCAGCCGCTCGTTGGTGGTGACGAGGTGCGCCTTGTCGGCCGCCGCGAGCAGCACGCGCTCGCGGATCAGCGCGTCGAGCACCTGCTTCTTCATCTCCGGCGTGTCGAACAGCTTGGCGTCGACGTTGGGCATCTGGCGGCGCACGCGCTCGACCTGCTCGCGCTGCGCGGCGTTCCACTCGGCCTGCGTGATGTTGTGGCCGTCGACCTTGGCCACCGCCTCGTTCTCGCCGCCGGTGAAACGGCTGTAGCCCTGGATGCCGAAGAACACGAACGAAGGAAAGATCAGCAGCACCAGCACGAACTGCAAGAGCCGGGTGTGCTTGCGAACGAAATCAAACATCTCAGAGCCTCTGTCGCGAGCGAGGGAAGTCCAGACGCGACAAAGGCGAACCTGGGTTCGCCTTCGTGTCTGGTGCGCGCCGGATTCTATCGCAGCGCCTGGTGGGTGCTGAGGGGCTCGAACCCCCGACCTACGCCTTGTAAGGGCGCCGCTCTACCAACTGAGCTAAGCACCCGTGCATCTCGACGAAATCAGTTGACCGCGTCCTTCAGCGCCTTGCCCGGACGGAACTTCGGCACCTTGGCGGCCTTGATCTTGATCGTGGCGCCGGTGCGCGGGTTGCGGCCGCTGCGCGCCGCGCGCTTGCCGACGCTGAAGGTTCCGAAGCCGACCAGCGAGACGCTGCCGTTCTTCTTCAGCGTCTGCTTCACACCGCCGATCAGGGCTTCCAGGGCGCGCGTGGCAGCAGCCTTGGAGATGTCCGCCTGTCGGGCGATGTGTTCGATCAATTCAGACTTGTTCACGGGATATCCCCCTCTCAAAAGTTTCTCGAACGGTGGTATTCGGTGGTGGGTGTCTCGGCGCGCTGCCTTGCCCGGTGCGCGCGGCGCGGGCCATTACATGCCGCGCCCCTGGGGCTGTCAAGGGCGAGCGCGATTCTATGCGCAACGAAGATGCGATCTGAGTCAACGCGCACGGTGGTGTCCGTCGCGCACGACGAGTGCGACGCCGATCGCGGTCAAGGCCATGCCCAGCGCCATCACCGGCGTGAACGCCTCGCCGAACAGCGCCCAGGCCATCGCCGCGGTGCACGGCGGCACGAGGTAGAGCAGGCTCGTGACCTGCGTCGCCGCGCCGCGCTGGATCAGCAGGAACAGCAGCGAGCTGCCGCCGAGCGTCAGCGCGAGCACCGACCACGCCATCGCCGCGATCAGATCGGGATGCCAGCGCAGGGTTTCGGTCTCGAGCAGCGCGAGCGGCGCGCTGACGAGCAGCGCCGCGGCCAGCTGCACCGCGCTGGCCGCACGCACGTCGGCCACGCGCACATGGCGCTTCTGGTACAGCGTGCCGACGGTGATGGACAGCAGCGCGAGCACGGCCAGCGCGAGGCTCACGCCGCCGACCTCGCCGATGCCGAGCTTGCGCCACACCACCAGCACGAGCCCGGCCAGGCCGAAGGCGAGGCCGAGCCACTGGCGCGGCGTGACGCGGTGCGCGGCGCTCGCGGTCACGCTGATCCAGGTCGCGGTGAGCAGCGGCTGCAGCCCGACCAGCAGCGCGACGGTGCCCGCGCCCATGCCCGCCTTCACCGCCGACCACACGCCGCCGAGGTAGCCCGCATGCATCAGCACGCCGCTGACCGCGAGGTGGCGCCACTGCGCACGCGGCGGCAGCGGCACGCGCGCCAGCGCCATCCACAGCGCGAAGCACGCCACCGACAGCGCGTAGCGAATCGACAGGAAGGTCAGCGGCGGCGCATGCGGCATCGCCAGCCGCGCGACGACGAAGCCGGTGCTCCAGATCAGCACGAAGACCCAGGGCATCGCGCGCAGCAGCGCGCCGGCCCGGCCCTCGCCCACGCCCGAACCCGCGTTCAACGCGCCTTGGCGCGGATCTCCGGCAGCGCCTTCTGCAGGTAGTAGACCATCGACCAGATGGTGAGCACCGCGGCGGCGACGATCAGCACCGTTCCCCACAGGTGCGTGTCGATCACGCCGAACAGGCGGCCGTCGAAGAGCAGGAACGGGATCGCCACCATCTGCACGGCGGTCTTGACCTTGCCGACCATGTGCACCGCCACGCTGCGCGAGGCGCCGATCTGCGCCATCCATTCGCGCAGCGCCGAGATCGCGATCTCGCGGCCGATGATCACCAGCGCCACCAGCGCGTGCAGCCGGTTCAGGTGCACCAGCACCAGCAGCGCGGCGCAGACGAGGAACTTGTCGGCCACCGGGTCGAGGAAGGCGCCGAACGACGAGGTCATGTTCAGGCGCCGCGCGAGCCAGCCGTCGAGCCAGTCGGTCAGCGCGACGACGACAAACAGCACAGTGGCCAGCAGGTTCTGGAAGCCGGGCTCGAGGTTCAGGTAGAACAGCCCGACGATCAGCGGGATCGCGACGATGCGCGCCCAGGTGAGCAGGGTCGGCAGGTTGAAGAACATCGGCGCATTGTGCCGAAGTTCTTCGCGCCGGCTGCACGCAGGCTTTAGAGCTGACCTTCCGTCAGCGTGTCGAGCTGGAACTTGCCGCTCTTGTCCATCAGCCAGGTGTCGGTGTACTTCACCGTTCCCATGCGCGCCGGCGCTGGCAGCGGCGAGGCCTTGCGGATCAACTCGCGCACGCGCGCCGTCACCTCGGGCGCGTGGCTGGGCGCGCGCACCATGCGCACGTCGCGCACGTTGCCGTTGGCGTCGAGCTCGGTCTCGACCACCGCGATCGCGTGCAGCAGCGGCGGCAGCTTGCCCTTGTAGATGCTGTCCGGGTACGCGGCATAGATGGCGCGCGCGGCGTCCTGCCGGTAGGCCTTCTCGTTGGTGGCGTTGGAGACGCGCTTGTTCGTGGTCGGCGCGGGCGCCGCGGCGCTCGGCGCGGGCGCGCGCGCCACCGGGGCGGGGGCCGGCGCGTGCGGCGGCGGGGTCGAGCAGCCGGCCAGCCAGGCCAGGCCGGCGAGCGAGGCCAGCGCGAGGCCGGCACGGGTGTCAATGCAACGCACGATAGATCTCCTCTGCGAGTTCCTTGGATATTCCGTCCACGCTGGCGAGATCGTCAACGCTCGCCTGCCCCACGCCGCGCACGCCGCCGAAGCGTTGCAGCAATCTTGCACGTTTGCGTGGCCCGACCCCCGGAATCTCTTCCAGCCGGCTGCCGCCGGTGCGCACGCTGGCGCGCCGCGCGCGCATGCCGGTGATCGCGAAGCGGTGCGCTTCGTCGCGGATCTGCGCCACCAGCATCAGCGCCGCCGAGTCGCGCCCCAGGTACACCTTGGGCCGGCCGTCGGCGAACACCAGTTCCTCCAGCCCGACCTTGCGGCCCTCGCCCTTCTCGACGCCGACGATCAGGCCGAGGTCGATGCCGAGTTCCTCGAACACCTCGCGCGCCATCGCCACCTGGCCGCGCCCGCCGTCGACCAGCACCAGGTCGGGCAGGCGCGCCGAGCCGGTGGCCGCGCCTTCGGCCAGCTTGGCGTAGCGGCGCGTCAGCACCTGGCGCATCGCGGCGTAGTCGTCGCCGCCGGTGATGCCTTCGATGTTGTAGCGGCGGTACTGCGCGTTCTGCATGCGGTGGTTCTCGAACACCACGCACGATGCCTGAGTCGCCTCGCCGGCGGTATGGCTGATGTCGAAACACTCGATGCGGAAGGTGTCGAGGTTCTCGACCGCGAGGTCGAGCGCGTCGACCAGCGCGCGCGTGCGCGATTTCTGCGAGCCCTCTTCGGCCAGCAGCTGCGCGAGCTTCAGCTGCGCGCCCTGGATGCACATGTCCAGCCAGGCTCGGCGCGCCTCGCGCGGCTGGTGCTGGGCGGTGACGCGCAGCCCGGCCTGCGCCGACAGCGCATCGATCAGCGCCTTGTCGACCGGGTGGCTGGTGATCAGCAGCGGCGGCACCGGCGCGTCGAGGTAGTGCTGGGCGATGAAGGCTTCGAGCACCTGCGCTTCGGGCGAGGCCTGCGCTGAATCCTCGTCGTCTTCGCCCGCGATCACCGTGCCTTCCTCCACGTGCGCCGGGAAGTACGGCCGGTCGCCGAGGTGGCGGCCGCCGCGCACCATCGCGAGGTTGACGCAGGCCTTGCCGCCTTCGACGCGCACCGCGAGAACGTCGGCATCCTTGGTGCTGACTCCGCTGTTGTCCTCCACTGCCTGGCGGTGCAGCACGCGCGACAGCGCGCCGATCTGGTCGCGGATCTCGGCCGCCTTCTCGAACTGCAAGGCCTCGGAGTGCGCCATCATCTGCGCCTGCAGCGCGTCGAGCGTCTCCTGCTCGCCTCCGAGCAGGAAGTGCTCGGCGTTGGCGACGTCGCGCGCGTAGTCGGCCGCGTCGATCAGCTTCACGCAAGGCCCCGAGCAGCGCTTGATCTGGTAGAGCAGGCAGGGCCGCGCGCGGTTGGCGAAGACGGTGTCCTCGCAGGTGCGCAGGCGGAACACCTTCTGCAGCAGCTGGATCGATTCCTTCACCGCCCAGGCGCTCGGGTAAGGCCCGAAGTAGCGGTGCTTCTGGTCGACCGCGCCGCGGTAGTAGGCGATGCGCGGGAAGGCGCCCGAGACGATCTTCAGGTACGGATAGCTCTTGTCGTCCTTGAAGAGGATGTTGTAGCGCGGCGCGAGCGTCTTGATCAGGTTGTTCTCGAGCAGTAGCGCCTCGGCTTCCGAGCGCACCACGGTGGTCTCGAGCCGCGCGATCTTGCCGACCATGTGGCCGATGCGCGTGCCGCCGTGGTTCTTGTGGAAGTAGCTCGAGACGCGCTTCTTCAGGTCGCGCGCCTTGCCGACGTAGAGCACGCTGCCCTGCGCGTCGTAATAGCGGTAGACGCCCGGCCGGCCCGGCAGCGCGGCGACTTCCTCGAGCAGGCGCGCCCAGGTCGCGTCTCGATCCGGCTCGGTGGGCATGTTCATCGCGTCGAATTATCGGCTCGGATAATCGGCCGCATGCCGCATTGGGACCTGTTCTGCCGCGTGATCGACAACCACGGCGACCTCGGCGTGTGCTGGCGCCTCGCGGCCGACCTGGCGTCGCGCGGCGAGCGCGTGCGCCTGTGGGTCGACGACGCGGCCGCGCTGGCGTGGATGGCGCCGGGCGGCGCGGCGGGCGTCGAGGTGCGCGCCTGGCCGGATGCGGCCACGCCGGCAGAACCCGGCGGCGTGGTGATCGAAGCCTTCGGCTGCGAACTGCCCGAGGCTTTCGTCGAACGCATGGCCGCGCGCACGCCGCCGCCGGCGTGGATCAACCTCGAATACCTCAGCGCGGAAAGCTACGTCGAGCGCAGCCACCGCCTGCCCTCGCCGCAGCGCAACGGCTTGACGAAGTGGTTCTTCTATCCCGGCTTCAGCGGGCGCACCGGCGGGCTGCTGCGCGAGCGCGGCCTGCTGGCGCGGCGCGAAGCGTTCGATGTGGCGCAGTGGCTGGCATCGCACGGCCTCGCGCGCCGCGACGGCGAGCGCCTCGTCAGCCTGTTCTGCTACGACAACGCCGCGCTGCCCGCGCTGCTGGCGCAACTCGCCGGCGCGCCCACGCTGCTGCTCGCCACGCCCGGCCCTGCGGCGCGGCAGCTGCGCGCTGCGCTCGGCGAGAGCCTGTCTCTCGGGGCGCTGCGCGCCGTCGAACTGCCGCACCTGCCGCAGCCCGGCTTCGACCACCTGCTGTGGGCCTGCGACCTGAACTTCGTGCGCGGCGAGGATTCGGCGGTGCGCGCGATGTGGGCCGGCGCGCCTTTCGTCTGGCAGTTCTATCCGCAAGCCGACGGCGCCCACTTCGCCAAGCTCGAGGCCTTCCTCGCGCTCTTCCTGCACGGTGCGGCCCCCGCCTGGGCGGCCGATTGCCGCGCCTTCTGGCGCGCCTGGAACGGCGCCGGCGCGCTGCCGGCGCGGCCCGAGACGAGCGCCTGGCGCGCCCGGACCCTGACCTGGCGCAACGCACTCGCTGCGCAGGGCGATTTGTGCAGCCAGCTCCTCGGCTTCGTGGCCGAAAAGCGCTAAAATCGCAGGCTTTTCGCCAGACAGACGGGCAAGTCACCATGAAGATCGCTCAGGAAATCCGCGCCGGCAACGTGATCATGCAAGGCAAGGATCCGATGGTCGTGCTCAAGACCGAATACAGCCGCGGGGGCCGCAACGCCGCCACCGTGCGCATGAAGCTGAAGAACCTGCTCAACGCCTCGGGCACCGAAGTCGTCTTCAAGGCCGACGACAAGATGGACCAGATCGTGCTCGACAAGAAGGAGTGCACCTACTCCTACTTCGCCGACCCGATGTACGTGTTCATGGACAGCGACTACAACCAGTTCGAGGTCGAGGCCGAGAACATGGGCGACGCGATCAGCTACCTGGAAGACGGCATGGCCGTCGAGGTGGTGTTCTACGACGGCAAGGCGATCTCGGTCGAGCTGCCCACCAGCGTGGTGCGCGAGATCGAGACCGAGCCGGCCGTCAAGGGCGACACCTCGGGCAAGGTGATGAAGCCGGCGCGCCTGGTCGGCACCGGCTTCGAGGTCTCGGTGCCGCTGTTCGTCGAGAACGGCGACAAGATCGAGATCGACACGCGCACGCACGAGTACCGCAAGCGGGTATGAGGCACTGAACGCCTATCGGCAGGACGGACGGCGGGCGCCCTTTGGGCGCCCTTTTCTTTTGTATTCCACTCTCGACCATGCCTTTCGATTTCTCCGCCGTCAGCGCCCCCTTCCGCATGCAGCCGGGGCTGCGTGCGCTGGCGCCGGGCACGCCGCAACTGACGCCGATCCGCCGCGGCGACCGGACCTTCGCCGAGAAGCTCGCGGTGCTGACGCAGCACGCCGAGCAGGCGCTGGTGGCGCAGCCCGGCTTCGATGCCGCGCCGGCGCTGGCCGCGTTGACGGCGCAGGCGGAGCAGGAGCATCCGCAGGCCTGGCGTGAAGCGCAGTCGCAACTCGCGAGCGACCCCGCCGTCGCCGCCTGCCTGGCCGCGCTGCCCGATGCGTGGCGGGCACCCGCGCTGCTCGCCCTCGCCTTCGCCGAGGACTTCGCGGTCATCGACGGCGCCAGTGCGCGCATCCCGTGGCTGGCGGTGTGCCTGCCCTCGCACTGGGCGCCGCAGGACAAGGTCGGCCGCCACTTCGCCGAGGTGCATGCGCCGGTGGCCGACAACCGCCTGCTGCTCACCGCCGGCGAACACCTCGCGCGTTTGGTCACCGGCACGCAGCGCTGGGAGCGTTTCGTCTGGACCATCGTGCCCGAGCCCAAGCTCGACATGCACCCGGCGCGCATGGGTCCACCGCGCTGGGGCGACGCCGCCGAGGCCTTCTTCCGCACCGAGCGCCAGACCTTCATCCCCTTGCCCGAAGCGCGCCAGGCGGTCTTCACGATCCACGTCGAGAGCCGGCCGCTGGCCGAGGCGATCGCGACGCCCGGGCAGGCTGCGGCCGTGCATGCCGCACTGGCGTCGATGAGCGATGCGGTGCTGGCCTACCGGGGCCTGACGGACGCACGCGCGCGGCTGCTCGCCTGGTTGTCGTCGCGCATGGCATGAAGACCGCGCCGATCGTCGCCGCGCGCATCGCGCGTTCGCCCGAGGGCCTGCCCTTCGCAAGCGAGTTCGGCGACGTCTACTACCCGCGCGCCGGCGCGCTCGAACAGGCGCGCCACGTCTTCCTCGCCGGCAACGGCCTGCCCGAACGCTGGCGCGGCCGGCCGCGCTTCGTCATCGCCGAGACGGGCTTCGGCCTGGGCAACAACTTTCTCGCCGCCTGGCGGGCCTGGCGCGAGGATCCGCAGCGCTGCGAGCGGCTCGAGTTCATCTCGGTGGAACTGCATCCGCCCACGGCCGACGATCTCGCCGCCTGGCCGCGCGATGCGGCGCTCGCCGATCTCGCCACGCAGTTGCATGCGCAGTGGCCGCCGCTGACGCCCGACCTGCACCGCCTCGCCTTCGACGAGGGCCGCGTCGTGCTGCACCTCGCCTTCGGCGATGCGGCTCAGTGGCTGCCCGAATGGGTGGCGAGCGTCGACGCCTTCTTCCTCGACGGCTTCGCACCCGATCGCAATCCGGCGATGTGGGACGCGCACCTGTTCAAGTCGCTCGCGCGTCTGGCGGCGCCCGGCGCGACGGCGGCCACCTGGTCGGCGGCGGGTGCGGTGCGCGATGCGCTGCGCGGCGCCGGTTTCGAAGTCAGCAAGGCGCCCGGCCACGCGGGCAAGCGCGACATCACGCTGGCGCGCTTCGTGCCCGCGCCGTCGTCGCGCCGCACGCCGCCGGGGCGGCCGCGTCAGCGTGACGTCGAGCAAAAGGCGCTGATCGTCGGCGGCGGGCTGGCCGGCTGCGCGGCGGCCTGGGCGCTGGCCGAGCAGGGCTGGCGGTGCCGCGTGTTCGACCGCCACGCCGAGCCGGCGCTGGAAGGCTCGGGCAATCCGGGCGGCCTGTTCCACGGCATCGTGACGCCGGACGACGGCGTGCATGCACGCTGGTTCCGCGCCGCCGCGTTCGCCTTCGCGCCGCTGGCGCGCGCCGCGGTCGCAGCCGGCGTGCCGGGCGCGGTGCATGGCCTGCTGCGCATGGAGTACGAGCTGCGCGACGTCGCGGCGATGCAGCAACGCCTGCTGCACCTCGGCCTGCCGCCGGCCTACGTCGAGGCCTTGTCCGCCGAAGCCGCCTCGGCACGCGCCGGTATCGCGTTGCGCGACCCGGCCTGGCTCTTCCCCGGCGGCGGCTGGATTTCGCCGCGTGGCCTGGCGGCGTGGCTGCTGCGCTCGGCGGCCGTGCCGGTGGCCTGGCAAGGCAACACGGTTGTCGATGCGCTGCGCCGCGACGGCGCCGACTGGTGCCTGCTCGACGACCAAGGCCGTGAACTCGCGCGTGCGCCCACCGTGGTGCTGGCCAACGCCGGCGACGCGCTGCGCCTGCTGGCTGCGCCCGACTGGCCGGTGCAGGCCATCCGCGGCCAGGTGTCGATCGCACCGGCGTCCGGGCTGGTGTTGCCGAAGCTGCCGCTGGCCGGCGCCGGCTACGTGCTGCCGGAAGTCGCCGGCCGCGCGGTGTTCGGTGCGACCGCGCAGCGTGGTGATGACGATGCGGCGGTGCGCGAAACCGACCATGGGGAAAACCTCGCGAAGCTGGCGCGCCTGCTCGGCACGCCGAACACGATCGATGAAGTCGCGCTGCAAGGCCGCGTCGGCTGGCGCTGGACCGCCGCCGACCGCCGGCCGCTGATCGGCGCGGTGCCCGACGCCACCGCGCCCGGCGTCGGCTCGGCCGACCAGCCGCGCCTGCTGCCGCGCCGCGACGGCCTGTTCCTCTTCACCGCGCTGGGTTCGCGCGGCATCGTGATGTCGGTGCTGGGTTCGCGCCTGCTGGCGGCGTGGGTGAGCGGCGCGAGCGCGCCGGTGCCGGCCAGCCTGATGGACGCCGTCGATCCCGCGCGCTTCGCGGCGCGGGCGCGGCGCAAGACGCTCAGTTCGACCCGGGCTGCGCCGGTTGCGGAGTGACCGCCGCGTCGTCGGCGCTGCCGGCTTCGCCTTCGCCGCTCTCGGCGCCACCGCCGCCGGTCTTGCGTTCGGCCTTTTCGCGCGCCTTGTCTTCCTTCTTCTTCTTCTTGGCCAGCTCGCGCTGGCGCTTCTCGTACGAATAGTTCGGCTTCGCCATGCGTGCGGTCCTTCCGGGTGATCTCGTTTCGCGACAGCCGCGAGGTTACGCGCTTTTCGAGGCGCCGCCTTGCGCGCACATCAGAAACTGAGCGTCTTCACGCCCTGCGCCGTGCCGAGCAGGCACACGCTGGCGCGGTGCCGCGCGAAGATGCCCACCGTCACCACGCCGGGCCACTGGTTGATTTCCTGCTCCAGCGTCAGCGGGTCGGTGATCGAGAGTCCCTTCACGTCGAGGATGCAGCCGCCGTTGTCGGTCACCACGCCCTCGCGCAGCACCGCCTCGCCGCCCAGCGCCGCGAAGCGCCGCGCCACCTGCGCGCTGGCCATCGGGATCACCTCCACCGGCAGCGGGAAGCGCCCGAGCGTCTTCACCAGCTTGGACTCGTCGGCGATGCAGACGAAGCGCTCGGCCAGGTCGGCGACGATCTTCTCGCGCGTCAGCGCCGCGCCGCCGCCCTTGATCATGTGGCCGCCGTGGTCGATCTCGTCGGCGCCGTCGATGTAGACCGGGATGCGCTCGACGCTGTTGCTGTCGAGCACCGTGATGCCGTGCGCCTGCAGGCGCTGCGTGCTCTTCTCGCTGCTGGAGACCGCGCCGGCGATGCGGTCCTTCATCGTCGCCAGCGCGTCGATGAAGCAGTTCACCGTCGAGCCGGTGCCGACGCCGACGATGCGGCCGGGTTGCACGTAGGCCAGCGCGGCCTGGCCGACGAGGGCCTTGAGTTCGTCCTGGGTCATGGCGTGAGCGTCCGGCGCGAAGGGGTTTGCGACAATCGCGCGATTATCCAGGACGCTCCTGCATGGCCCTCGTTCCCTACCCGCTCGCCCGCACGATCCTCTTCGGCCTCGACCCCGAGGACGCGCACGACCTGACGCTCGCCGCGCTGGCGCGCCTCCAGCACACGCCGCTGGTCTGCACGGTCGCGCAGCCGCGCGTCGACGATCCGGTGACGATCGCGGGCCTGCGCTTCCCGAACCGCATCGGCCTCGCGGCGGGGCTGGACAAGAACGGCCGCTGCATCGACGGCCTGGGCGCGATGGGCTTCGGTTTCGTCGAGGTCGGAACGGTGACGCCCCAGGCGCAGCCGGGCAATCCGAAGCCGCGCATCTTCCGCCTGCCCGAAGCGCGTGCGCTGATCAACCGGCTCGGCTTCAACAACGACGGGCTGGACGCCTTTCTCGCCAACGTCAAGCGCGCGAGCTTTCGCGCCCAAGGCGGCATCCTCGGCCTGAACATCGGCAAGAACGCCGCGACGCCGATGGCACGCGCGGTAGACGACTACCTGATCGGGCTGGCCGGCGTCTACCCGCACGCCGACTACGTGACGGTGAACATCTCCAGCCCGAACACCAAGAACCTGCGCGAGCTGCAGAGCGACGAGGCGCTGGACGCGCTGCTGGTCGCGATCCAGCAGCGCCGCGAGGCCTTGCAGCGCGAGCATGGGCGCGCCGTGCCGGTGTTCGTCAAGATCGCGCCCGATCTCGACGAGGCGCAGATCACGTTGATCGCCGCGACGCTCAAGCGCAACGGCATCGACGGCGTGATCGCCACCAACACCACGATCGTGCGCGATGCCGTGGCGCACCTGATGCACGGCAAGGAAGCCGGCGGCCTCTCCGGCGCGCCGGTGCTGGAGGCGAGCAACCGCGTGATCCGCGCGCTGCGCGCGGAGCTGGGAAGCAGCTACCCGATCATCGGCGTCGGCGGCGTGATGAGCGCGGCCGACGCGCTCGCCAAGCGCGAAGCCGGTGCCGATCTCGTGCAGATCTACACCGGCTTCATCTACGAAGGCCCGCCGCTGATCAGCGCGGCGGCGCAGGCCTTGAAGGCCCGCGGCTGAACGTGCCTTACTGCAGCGTCACGCCCGTCTTGGCCTGAACCTCCTCGCGCGTCACGCCCGGCGCGAGTTCGACGATCTTCAGCCCGTGCGGCGTCACGTCGAGCACGCACAGGTCGGTGATGATGCGGTCGACCACGCCCAGGCCGGTCAGCGGCAGCGTGCAGTGCGGCAGGATCTTCAGGTCGAAGCCGCCGTCCTTCTTCTTCGCGACGTGCTCCATCAGCACCACCACGCTCTTGACGCCGGCGACGAGATCCATCGCGCCGCCCATGCCCTTGACCATCTTGCCGGGGATCATCCAGTTGGCGAGGTCGCCCTTCTCGCTGACCTGCATCGCGCCGAGGATCGACAGGTTGACCTTGCCGCCGCGGATCATCGCGAAGCTGTCGTGGCTGCCGAAGATGCTCGAGCCCGGCAGCGTGGTGACGGTCTGCTTGCCGGCGTTGATCAGGTCGGCATCGACCTCGGCCTCGTCGGGGAACGCGCCGATGCCCAGCATGCCGTTTTCGCTTTGCAGCCACACCTCGATGGCCGGGTCGACGAAGTTGGCCACCAGCGTCGGCAGCCCGATGCCGAGGTTCACGTAGAAGCCGTCGGAGAGTTCCTTGGCGGCACGCGCCGCCATCTGATCGTGGGTCCAGGGCATGGTCAGGCTCCCTTCGGGTTCTGCTTGGTGGTGCGCTTCTCGATGCGCTTCTCGGGCGTGGCGTTGAGCACGATGCGGTGCACGTAGATGCCCGGCAGGTGCACGGCGTCGGGGTCGAAGGTTCCGGTCTCGACGACCTCCTCCACCTCCACCACGCTGATGCGTCCGGCCATGATCGCGGCCGGATTGAAGTTGCGCGCGGTGCGGCGGAAGATCAGGTTGCCGCTCTTGTCGGCCTTCCAGGCCTTGGCGAGCGAGACGTCGGGCACCAGCGCGCGCTCCATCACGTAGGTGTGGCCGTCGAACTCGCGCAGCTCCTTGCCCTCGGCCACCAGCGTGCCCACGCCGGTCTTGGTGAAGAAGGCCGGAATGCCGGCGCCGCCTGCTCTCAATTTCTCAGCCAGCGTGCCCTGCGGCGTGAACTCCAGCTCCAGCTCGCCGGCCAGGTACTGGCGCTCGAACTCCTTGTTCTCGCCCACGTAGCTGCTGATCATCTTCTTGATCTGGCGCGTGTCCAGCAGCTTGCCCAGGCCAAAGCCGTCCACTCCGGCGTTGTTGCTGATCACGGTCAGGTCCTTCACGCCCGAATCGCGCAGGGCGTCGATCAGCGCCTCAGGGATGCCACACAGGCCGAAGCCGCCCACGGCCAGCATCTGGCCGTCTGCGACGACGCCCTTGAGCGCCTCGGCGGCCGAGGGGTAAATCTTGTTCACGGGATGTCTCTCCTGAATAGGTGGATGCGTAAGGGGAAACCGGGGTACAGCCCTGAAAGATACTACGTATCCAGCTACGTAGTATTTCGTAATGGACTTCCCTGCCCCCGGCCCTGCCGCACCCGATTACCGCCTGGCCTTCCAGCTCGCGCCCGTGGGCCTCATTCTCTCGCGCCAGCGCCACATCGTGGACTGCAACGAGCGCGTGTGCGAGATCTTCGGCGCCACGCCGGCGCAGCTGGTGGGGCAGAGCTTTCGCATCCTGTACCCCAGCGCCGACGAGTACGAGCGCATCGGCGAACGCATGGCTCCGATCCTGAACGCGCACGGCGTGTACGCCGACAACCGGGTGATGCAGCGCGTGGGCGGTGCGCACGCGGGCGAGCCGTTCTGGTGCCACGTCACCGGCCGCGCCATCGACCGCGCCGCGCCGCACGCGGCCGGCATCTGGACCTTCGAGGACCTGAGCGCGCAGCGCCCCGTCACCGCGCCGCTCACGGCGCGCGAGCGCGAGGTGGCCGCGCAGCTGATGCAGGGCCTGACCAGCAAGGCCATCGGCCGCGTGCTCGGCATCAGCCACCGCACGGTGGAGATCTACCGCGCGCGGCTGATGCGCAAGTACGGCGCCAGCACCGCGGCCGACCTGGTGCAGAAGCTGATGGGCGGGGTGTAAGGGCACGCCAGCGGCGAGGCCGCTGCGCGCTGGCGGTCCGCCGTCAACCGGTCGCCGAACCCGCCGCCCGCCTGGCGCGAGCCCACAGGCCCAGCGCCACGCCCAGCGCCGCGATGCCCAGCAGCGCCCACACGGTGAAGTCAGGCACATGGTAGGTCGTGTAAACCTCCCAGCCCAGGTGGCGCAGCAGCTTGGACAGGTCGGTCGGGGCGCTCATCAGGTGCCCGCCCAGCGTGCCGGTGATGGCCAACAGCACCGCGCCCAGCAGCGCCAGCGCAGCCATCGCCCAGCGCATTCCGCCTTCCCACACGGCCTCGCCACGGCGCCAGCGCAGCCACCAGACCACGGCCCACAGCGCCACGGTCCAGGCGGCCAGCATCAGGTGGTTGCGCCCCAGCGGCGACGCGCTGATGCTCTCCCAATCCCAGACCTGCGTGCCGGTGGCGTAGGCCGCCAGCCCGAACAGCAGCGCCACCGTGAGCAGGGGCACCAGCGCCTGGTCGAGCCGGCGCGCCAGCGGTCCGGCGCTCAGCACCCGCAGCAGGATGACCGCCATCGCCAGCGTCCAGAGTGCGATCGGGAAATGGGTCAGGACGATGTGATACGGGCCCATGGTCAAGCTCCCCGGCGCTGTGCCAGCGCCATGTTCAGTGCAAAGCCGATGCCCAGAATCAACGCCAGGCCGGACCACAACGTCCACAGCCATCGGCGCCGCATCTCCTGCGCGAACTCCACCTCGATGCCGTAGTGCTTGAGCTGCTCGACGCTGTGGCGCGTGTGCACCGGCAAGCGGCGTGCGATGGCCTCCGCGCCGGCATGCGCCTTGCTGTGCAGGTGCGGCCAGCTCACCTGACCCGGATAGAACAGCGTGACCTCGCGCCCGGGGCCGGACCAAGTCGGCTCGGCCACGTCGAACTGCATGGCCACGATGTCGGCATCGCGCCCGAGGCCCAGGCTCATCGGCAGCGACACGTAGTGCCAGCGTCCGCCGGTGGCATGGCGATGGATCGCAAAGGCCACGTCGTACAGGCCGTGGTCGCGCAGGATCTTGTCGTCCAGCGGATGGCCGGTATCGAGTGCGCGGCTGAGGGTGACGTCCCAGTGGCCGTCGGCCCAGCGCCCCTTTCCCTGCACCGTGATGTCAGCCTTGGAGCCCTCGGGCTGGCGCAGGAAGCGGCGCGGCAGCGTATCGCCCTCGACCCAGCCGGCCTGCGGATCGAACG
>JAKOZT010000138.1 GCA_029779845.1 Pseudomonadota bacterium
CCAGCGGCTGGCGAACACGGTGTTGAGCTTGGGTCCGAAGCCGAGCATGGCGGGATCATAGCGTCGCTCGGTTAAGGAAGGTTTTCGGCCTCGCGCTTCAAGACATAGAGCAGGTCGAGCGCCTCGCGCGGGGAGAGCGCATCGATGTCCAGCGCGGTCAGGCGCTCGCGCAATCCGTCACGGCTCTCGGGCGCCAGCTCGGCAGCGGCAGCCGCAAACAGCGGCAGATCGCCCAGCCCCGCGGCAATCCCGCCGGTTTCGGCCCGGCCCTTTTCCAGTCGCTGGAGCACGGCGCGGGCGCGCGCCACCACCGGCGCCGGAACCCCGGCCAGCTTGGCCACGGCGAGGCCGAACGAGCTTTCCGCCGGACCCGGAGCCAGCTCGTGCAGCAGCACCAGCTCACCCTTCCACTCGCGCGCACGAACATGGTGCAGGCTCAGCGCGTCGCAGCTGTCGGCCAGCCGGGCGAGTTCATGGTAATGGGTGGCGAACAGGCAACGACAGCGATTGACCCCGTGCACTGCCTCGACCACCGCCCAGGCCAGCGCGAGGCCATCGTAGGTCGAGGTGCCGCGCCCGACCTCGTCGAGGATCACGAAGCTGCGCTCGCTCGCCTGGGCGAGGATCGCGGCGGTTTCGACCATCTCGACCATGAAGGTCGAGCGTCCGCGCGCGAGATTGTCGGATGCGCCAACCCGGCTGAACAGGCGGTCGACCAGCCCCAGCCGCGCGCGACTTGCGGGCACGAAGCCGCCCGCCTGGGCCAGCAGCACGATCAGCGCGTTCTGGCGCAGGAAGGTCGACTTGCCGCCCATGTTCGGTCCGCCGACCAGCCAGAGCCGATCCTGCGGGGCCAGGCGGCAATCGTTGGCAACAAAGCGCTCGCCCTTGGCGGCCAGCGCCGCCTCGACCACCGGGTGGCGCCCGCCCTCGATCTCCAGCACCGGCTCGGCGGCGATTTCGGGGCGGCACCAGCCGCCTTCTGCCGCGCGTTCGGCCTGCCCTGCGGCAACGTCGATCCGCGCGAGCGCGTGGGCGGTGGCGGCGATGGCGTGGCGCGCCGTGACCGCTTCGGCGATCAGTTCCTCGAAGTGGGCTTCCTCGGCAGCGAGGGCATGGCCGCCGGCCTCGGCGATGCGGCTCGCTTCCTCGTGCAACGCCAGCGCGTTGAAGCGCACCGCGCCAGCCATGGTCTGGCGGTGGGTAAAGCCGCTGTCGGGCGACATCAGCACGTCGCCATGCCGCGCGGGCACCTCTACGAAGTAGCCGAGCACGCCATTGTGACGGATCTTGAGCGCGGCAATCCCCGTCTGGTCGCGGTATTTGGCCTCCAGCGCGGCGATCGCGCGGCGGGCGTCACCGGAAATGCGGCGCAGCTCGTCGAGCGCGTGGTCATAGCCCTCGGCAATGAAGCCGCCCTGCCCGCGCTCGGTGGGCGGCGCCGGAACCAGCGCGCGCGCATAGAGATCGGTCAGCGCGCCGTGGCCGGACAGGCTGGGAAGCAGCTCCTCCAGCAGCGCGGGCTTGTCGGCACGGCGCGCAAGATGGTCGTGGATGCGGCGCGCCTCGGTCAGGCCATCGCGCAACTGCCCCAGATCGCGGGGGGAACCGCGCCCCGCGACCACGCGGCCCAGCGCCCGCCCGATGTCGGGCAGCGCGCGCAGC
>JAKOZT010000139.1 GCA_029779845.1 Pseudomonadota bacterium
CCTCATGCTCGTCGCCGGTGTCTGAGCAGAACGAACGAAGTGAGTGGCGCGAGTTCGGCGACGCGACCCCGGCGTCGAGCATCGCAGCGCAGTCGGTGCGCAGCGCCGACCGCCACCGCAGGAGTCCCCACGGGGCCGTGCCTGCCGCGCCGCTGCGGCGCATCCCCGACAAGAACACGCCCGCCACGAGCTGCGCTTTTATGCCATTGATCGCAACGTCGTATGAGGCTTTCTCGCGCCGACCAGCACGCTCCACAGCACCGGCACCACCACCAGCGTCAGCAGCGTCGAGGTGATCACGCCGCCGATGATCGCGCGGCCCATCGGCGCCTGCAGCTCGCCGCCTTCGTTGAAGGCCAGCGCCAGCGGCAGCATGCCGAACACCATCGCCGCGGTGGTCATGATGATCGGGCGCATGCGGATCTGGCCGGCCTGCAGCAGCGCCTCGGGCACGCTCGCGCCGGCCTTCAGCGCGCGGTTGGCGAAGTCGACCAGCAGGATCGCGTTCTTGGTCACCAGGCCCATCAGCATGATCAGGCCGATCATCGAGAACATGTTCAGCGTGCTGCGCCAGGCCAGCAGCGCCAGCATCACGCCGATCAGCGACAAGGGCAGCGAGGCCATGATCGCGACGGGCTGCACGAAGCTGCCGAACTGGCTGGCCAGCACGATGTAGATGAAGATCACCGCCAGCAGCATCGCGCCGAGGATGGCGCCGAAGGCCTCTTCCTGGTCTTTCGTCGCGCCGCCGATGTCCAGGCGCAGCCCGGCCGGCAGCGCGGTGGCCTCGACGAGCTTGCGCACGTCTTCGCCCACGTCGCCGGCCGGCCGGCCCTGCACGCCGGCGAAGATCGCCTCGCGGCGCTGCAGGTCCTGGCGGCGGATCACCTCGGGGTTGGTCGCCGGCTCGATCGTCGCCACCGCGGCGAGCGCGATCGGCGTGCCGTCCTTCGCGAAGGCCACCGGCAGATCGCCCATCTGCGCGACGCGCTGGCGCTGTGCCTCGGGCAGGCGCAGCAGCACCTCGACCTGCTCGCCGTCGGGCGTCGTCCAGTACGTGCCGACCTCGCCGTTGACATAGGCGCGCAGGCTGGCGGCGAGCTGCGGCGCGGTCAGGCCCAGCTCGCGCACCGCGCCGGGCTTCAGGCGCACCGCATAGGCCGGGATGCCGGGCTTGACCGACAGCTCGACGTCGGCGATGCCGGGGATCTTCTTGATCTTCTCGGCCAGCTCGCTGGCCGCGCTCGCCAGCGCCTGCGCGTCGTTGCCGAGCACGGCCACGTAGATCGGCCGGTCGAAGCCGACCGAGACCTCGATGCCGGGGATCTTCGCGATCTGCGCGCGGATCGTGTCTTCCACTTCCTTCTGCGAGCGCTGCCGCTTCGCGCGCTCGACCAGCCCGATGTTGAGCACCGCCTGGTTGCGCCCGACCTGCAGCCCGGTGCCCTGCCCGCCGACGTTGGTGGAGACGGTGTCGACCTCGGGCAGCGCCGCGACGATGGCCTCCACCTGGCGCACCTTGTCGTCGCTGCGCGCCAGGCTCGCGCCCACCGGCATGCGGATCGCGAGCTGGGTGAAGCCCTGGTCGGCCTGCGGCACGAACTCGCTGCCGACCACCGGCACCAGCGCCAGCGCGCCGGCGAAGCTCGCGCCGCCCAGCGCCAGCACGATGAGGCGGTTGCGCCCCGGCCGCGCGAACACCCAGCGGATCAGGCGCTCGTAGGCGGCGTGCAGCACGTCCATGCCGTGGTCGACGAGGCGGATCAGCTGCGCGACGCCGGGGATGCGCTTGGCCGACGCGCCGGGCGCGTCATGTGGATCAGGCCAGCGGCTGGACAGCATCGGGTCGAGCGTGAAGCTGACGAACAGCGACACCAGCACCGCCACCGTCACCGTGATGCCGAACGGGTGGAAGAACTTGCCGACGATGCCGCCCATGAAGGCCACCGGCACGAACACCGCGCAGATCGCGAAGGTGGTGGCCATCACCGCCAGGCCGATCTCCTCGGTGCCCTCGCGCGCGGCGGCGAAGTGGTCCTTGCCCAGGTGCACGTGGCGCACGATGTTCTCGCGCACCACGATCGCGTCGTCGATCAAGAGGCCGATGCACAGCGACAGCGCCATCATCGTCATGAAGTTCAGCGTGAAGCCGAAGGCGTGCACCGCGATGAAGCTGGCGATCACCGAGATCGGCAGCGTCAGCCCGGTGATCACCGTGCTGCGCCACGAATGCAGGAACAGGAAGACGATCGCCACCGTCAGCAGCGCGCCTTCGATCAGCGTGTGCTGCAGGCCCTGCAGCGAGCCCTTGACGAAGTCGCTGCTGGCGTAGACCAGGCGCAGCTCGACGTCGGCCGGCAGCTCCTTGCGCAGCTCGGCGATGGCCGCCTTGATCGCCTCGCCGCTGGCCACGGTGTTGGCGTCCTGCTGCTTGAAGACGTTGAAGTTGACGGCGCGCTGGCCGTTGACGCGCGCCACCGACTCCGGCTCGCGCTCGCGCTCGACCACGCTGCCCAGATCGGCCAGGCGCAGCGGCAGGGCGCCGCGCTGCGCCACCACCAGGTCGGCGAACTGGCGCGGGTCGGCGAGGCGCCCCTCGACGCGCAGGATGGCGTCCTGCGCCGCGTCCGACAGCAGGCCCACCGGCTGGTCGGAATGCGCCTCGCGCAAGCCCGCCGCCACCTGCGCCGGCGTGATCGCATAGGCGCGCAGGCGCTCGGCATCGAGGTCGATGCGCAGCTCGCGGCGCGCCAGGCCGTTGACCTCGACGCTGGCCACGCCTTCGACCCGCTGCAGCCGCCGCGCCACCGTCTGCTCGGCGAGGATGGACAGCTCGCGCGCGCTGCGCGTGGCCGACATCAGCGCCGCCACCACCACCGGCTGGCTGTTGTCATTGTTGAAGCGCGCCACCGTCGGCGACTTCGCGTCCTTCGGGAACACGCCCTGCACGACGGCGATGCGGTCGCGCACGTCCTGCATCGCGCGCGCCATGTCGGCATCGAGCGTGAACTCCACGCTGGTCTGGCTGCGCCCCTCGAAGCTGCGCGAGGTGATGCGCTTGATGCCGGCGATGCTGTTCAGGCCCTCCTCGACCGGCTTGGTGACCTCGCGCTCCACCGCCTCGGGCGAGGCGCCCGGGTAGGCCACGTCGATGAAGGCGATCGGCGGCTGCACATCCGGCAACTGCTCGATGCCCAGGCGCGCATACGAGAACAGGCCCAGCACGCACAGCGCCACCATCACCATCGTCGCGAACACCGGGTTCGCGATCGAGACGCGCGTGATCCACATCGCCGCGCCCCTCAGCGCAGCGGCGCGCCGGAGGCGGCCGAGGCGATCGCCGCGGCGCGCTCCACCACCTTGGCGGCGCGCCCTTCGCGCAGGCCGTCGAAACGCAGCGCCAGCACCTGCGCATCGGGCGCGAGGCCGGTGAGGATCTCGACGCGGCCGCCCGCTTCGTCGCGCCGCCCCAGCGTGACCGAGCGCAGCGCCAGCGCGCCGCCTTCGATCGCCCACACCTGCGCCTGCCCGGGCGGGCCGGCCAGCGCCGCCAGCGGCACGGTCAGGCGCGGCGTGGCATCGGGCAGCGTCAGGCGGGCGACGGCGAACTGGCCGGCGCGCAGCCTCTCGTCGCGGTTCGGCACGACGACGGTGACGCCGATCGCGCGCGTGCCCGGTTCGGCGGCCGGCGCGATGCGGTCGATGCGACCTTCGACGGCGGCCTCGACGCCCTCGACGCGCACATGCACCGCCTGGCCCGGCGCGAGCAGCGCCACCTCGTGCGTGCCGACGCTGCCGGCGAGTTCGAGCTGAGCGAGGTCGACCAGGGTCAACACCGGCTGCTCGACCGCCAGCTTCTCGCCCGGCAGCGCCTGGCGCTTCGCGACCAGCCCGGCGATCGGCGCGACGAGCGTGCCGTCGCGCCGCGCCAGCCGCGCGGTGGTGAGCTGCGCCTGCGCGGCGGCCAGCCCGGCGCGCGCGGCATCGAGCGCCGAGCGCGAGGCGTCGAGCGCGTTGGGCGAGATGAACTGCTGGTCCGCCAGGCGCTGGTTCGACGAATGCACGCGCTCGGCCTGCGCCAGCTGCGCGCGCGCCGACTCGAGCGTCGCGGCCCGCTCGGCAACGCGGCTGTCGATGTCCGCGAGGTCGATGCGGCCCAGCACCTGCCCGGCCTTGACGCGGCTGCCTTCGCCCACCGCCAGCTCGATCAGCGTGCCGGCGGTCTTGGCGCGCAGCACCGCGCTGCGCGGCGCCACCAGCGCGCCGGAGAACTCCAGCGTCAGCGGCAGGCCGGCGAGCACCGGCCGCACCACTTCGCGCGACGTGAATTCGAGCGCCGGCTCGGGGGGCGTCTGCTTGTCGCTCGCGGCGCTGCCCGCGCCCGTCACCTTGGCGGCGACCAGGGCCGCCGCCACCGCCAGCACCACCGCCCCACCCGCCAGCCATCCCGCTCGTCGCATCTGTCGTCTCCTGCCGCTCTCGTGAAGCGGGCGCCAGTGTAGGAGCAGATGGCCGAATCTCCATCCCGCAAGCGACAGGATGCGCCGGTGCGCGACGGGGCGCGGCGCGCGCCGATGATCAGCCGATGCGGCCGGGGATGGGCGCGAGCGGCGGCCGCACGTCGCCGCACTGCGCGCGCCGGCGCAGCGCGTGTTCCATCAGCACCAGCGCCAGCATCGCCTCGGCGATCGGCGTGGCGCGGATGCCCACGCAGGGGTCATGGCGGCCGAAGGTTTCCACCGTGGCGGGCTGGCCGTCGAGGTCGATCGAGCGCTTGGGGCTGCGGATCGAGCTGGTCGGCTTGATCGCGATGCTCACCGTGATGTCCTGCCCGGTGGAGATGCCGCCGAGCACCCCCCCGGCGTTGTTGCTCGCGAAGCCCTGCGGCGTCAGCTCGTCGCCGTGCTGCGTGCCGCGCTGCGCGACGCTGGCGAAGCCGGCGCCGATCTCGACGCCCTTGACCGCGTTGATGCCCATCATCGCCCAGGCGATGTCGGCGTCGAGCTTGTCGAACAGCGGCTCGCCCAGGCCCACCGGCACGTTGCGCGCCACCACCGCGATGCGCGCGCCGCAGCTGTCGCCGGCTTTGCGCAGTTCGTCCATGTAGGCTTCGAGGCGCTCGATGGCGCTGGCGTTGGCGGCGAAGAACGGATTGGCCGGGATGTGCTGTTCGCCTTCGAACGGGATCTCGATCTCGCCGAGTTGCGTCATCCAGCCCGAGAAGCGGGTGCCGAACTTCTCCGCCAGCCACTTCTTCGCCACCGCGCCGGCGCCGACCATCGGCGCGGTCAGGCGCGCCGAGGAGCGCCCGCCGCCGCGCGGGTCGCGCAGCCCGTATTTCTGGAAGTAGGTGTAGTCGGCGTGGCCGGGGCGGAAGCTGCGGACGATGTTGCCGTAGTCGCGGCTGCGCTGGTCGGTGTTGCGGATCAGCAGGCAGATCGGCGTGCCGGTGGTCCTGCCCTCGTAGACGCCGGAGAGGATCTCCACCGCGTCGGGCTCGTTGCGCTGGGTGACGTGGCGGCTGGTGCCGGGGCGGCGGCGGTCGAGCTCGGGCTGGATGTCGGCTTCGGACAGCTCCATGCCCGGCGGGCAGCCGTCGATCACGCAGCCGATCGCCGGCCCGTGCGATTCGCCGAAGTTGGTGACGCGGAAGAGTTCGCCGAAGGAGCTGCCTGCCATCCGGCGATTCTAGGTTCTCAGCTTTGCCGCGCCGGCGCCTCGTCGACCGGCCAGTCGCGGATGTAGGCCTTGAGCATGCGGTTCTCGAAGTCCTGGCTCTCGACCACCGCCTTGGCGACGTCGTAGAACGAGATCACGCCCATCAGCGTGCGCCCGTCCATCACCGGCATGTAGCGCGCGTGGCGCTCCAGCATCATGCGGCGCACCTCGTCGATCTCGGTCTCGGGCGTGCAGGTCAGCGGCTTGCCGTCCATCACGCTGGCGATCGTCGACGTGCCGACGCTGCCGCCGTTGCCGACCACCGCCTTGATGACCTCGCGGAAGGTGAGCATGCCCGCCAGCTCGCCGCGGTCCATCACCACCAGCGAACCGATGTCGCGCTCGGACATGGTCTTCAGGCCGGTGGCCAGCGCCTCGCCGGGGCTGACGGTGAAGAGCGTTCCGCCCTTGACGCGCAGGATGTCGCTGACCTTCATGATGTCTCTCCCAAGACGCTGGCTGCGGGTCAATATAGCCCACAATGCCCCGCGAAGACACCCCGGAGGACACCCCAATGCCCGGCGCCACGGACCCAGGCTTCGACACCCTCGCGCTGCATGCCGGCGCCGCGCCCGACCCGGCCACCGGCGCGCGCGCGGTGCCCATCCACCTGAGCACCTCTTTTGTCTTCGAGTCGAGCGAGCACGCCGCATCGCTGTTCAACCTCGAACGCTCGGGCCACGTCTACAGCCGCATCTCGAACCCGACCAACGCGGTGCTGGAAGAGCGCGTCGCCGCGCTCGAAGGCGGCGTCGGCGCGATCGCCACCGCCAGCGGGCAGGCGGCGCTGCATCTGGCGATCGCGACGCTGGCCGGCGCGGGCTCGCACATCGTCGCGTCGAGCGCGCTGTACGGCGGCTCGCACAACCTGCTGCACTACACGCTCTCGCGCTTCGGCATCGCGACGACCTTCGTCAAGCCGGGCGACATCGCCGGCTGGCGCGCCGCGATCCGCCCCGAGACCAAGCTGCTGTTCGGCGAGACGCTCGGCAACCCGGGGCTGGACGTGCTGGACATTCCGACCGTCGCGGCCATCGCGCACGAACAGGGCCTGCCGCTGCTGGTGGATTCGACCTTCACCACGCCCTGGCTGATGAAGCCCTTCGAGCACGGCGCGGACCTCGTCTTCCACTCGGCCACCAAGTTCCTCAGCGGCCACGGCACGGTGATCGGCGGCGTGCTGGCCGACTCGGGCAGCTTCGACTGGGACGCCTCGGGCCGCTTCGCCGAACTGACGCGGCCCTACGAGGGCTTCCACGGCATGGTGTTCAGCGAGGAGAGCACGGTCGGCGCCTTCCTGCTGCGCGCGCGCCGCGAGGGCCTGCGCGATTTCGGCGCCTGCATGAGCCCGCACACCGCTTGGCTGATCCTGCAAGGCATCGAGACGCTGCCGCTGCGCATGGCGCGCCACGTCGAGAACACGCGGCGCGTGGTGCAGTTCCTCGCCGCGCATCCGCTGGTGGCCGCGGTCGGCTACCCGGAGCTGGAAGGCCACCCCAGCCACGCGCTGGCGAAGCAGCTGCTGCCGCGCGGCTGCGGCTCGGTGTTCTCGTTCGACCTCAAGGGCAGCCGCGCGCAGGGCCGCGCGTTCATCGAGGCGCTGAAGCTCTTCTCGCACCTCGCCAACGTCGGCGACTGCCGCTCGCTGGTCATCCACCCGGCCTCGACCACCCACTTCCGCATGGACGACGCGGCGCTCGCGCAGGCCGGCATCGCGCCGGGCACGATCCGCCTGTCGATCGGGCTGGAAGACGCCGACGACCTGATCGACGACCTGAAGCGCGCGCTGAAGGTCGCCGAGAAAGCGGGGGCGTGATGGAGCTGAGCATCGACGGCCGCAAGGCCTGGGCCTACACCGGCGGCAAGCCCTTCGACCCCGCCCTGCCCTGCATCGTGTTCATCCACGGCGCGCTGCACGACCACAGCGTGTGGAACCTGCTGGCGCGCTGGTTCGCGCACCACGGCCATGCGGTGCTGGCGCTGGCCCAGCCCGGCCATGGCCGCAGCGAAGGGCCGCCCTTGCCAAGCGTCGAGGCGCTGGCCGACTGGGCGCTGGCCGTGCTCGACGCGGCCGGCGTGACACGCGCCGCGGTGGTCGGCCACAGCATGGGCTCGCTGATCGGCCTGGAGATGGCCGCGCGCGCGCCCGAACGCATCACGCAGCTGGCGATGCTCGGCACCGCCTACCCGATGAAGGTGTCCGACGCGCTGCTCGCCAGCGCGCGCGAGCAGCCGCTGGCCGCCATCGACATGGTCAACGCCTTCTCGCATTCCAGCCTCGCCGCCAAGCCCTCGTTCCCCGGCCCCGGCATGTGGCTGCACGGCGCCAGCCGCGCGCTGATGCGCCGCATGCTCGCCGGCGGCGGCGGGCGCGACGGCATGAATCTCTTCGAGCACGACTTCCGCGTCTGCAACGCCTACGCCAACGGCCTGCAGGCCGCCGCGCAGGTTCGATGTCCGGTGACGTTCATCCTCGGCGAGCGTGATCAGATGACATCGCCGAAAGCCACCCGCGACATCGCGGCAGCCTTGCATGCCAACATCGTCACGCTGAGCGCCGGGCATTCCCTGATGACCGAGGCACCGGACGGCGTGTTGAATTCGCTGAGACGGGCGCTCGCGCCCACCCCGCACCCCTCCTGACCATGCCCGACCACCCGCGCGACGACCCGGCGGCAAGCACGATCGAGCGGCTGGTCAACGTCGTCGCGCTGCCGATCGGCCGCTGGGACGCCGATGCACGGCTGGTGTTCTGCAACACGCCCTACCAGCAGTGGGCCGCACGCTCGCGCGACGAGCTGATCGGCCGCACGCTCGCCGAGCTGTTCGGCGACGAAGCCTGGCAGCGCGCCCGCCCGGCCTTCGAGCGCGCCTTCCGCGGCGCCACCACCAGCTACGAACGGCAGCTGCGCCACGGCACGCAGGCCGGCCGCTGGGCGCGCATCCAGGTGTTTCCCGACACCGACGCGGACGGCGCGGTGCAATCGGTCTTCACGATCGCCACCGACATCCACGAGGACGTCACCGCGCGCGAGGCGCTGACCGCCGCGCGCGTGCGGCTCGACCGCTTCACCGAGAACATCCCCTACCCGCTGACCTACGTCGACGCCGGCTTCGTGCTGCGCTTCGTCAACAAGGCGTATTGCGAGATCGCCGGCCAGCCGGCCGAGGCGCTGCTGGGCCGGCACATCGGCGCGGTGCGCGGCGCGCGCCGCTGGGCCGAGCACGAGCCGCACTTCCGCCGCGCGCTGGAGGGCAAGACGGTGCAGTACACGCGCCTGGTCAGCGGCATCGCCAACAGCCCCGCGCAGCCGCGCTGGCTGCGCACCAGCTACGTGCCCGACTTCGACGCCGACGGCATGGTGGTCGGCCTCTACACCGTGACGATCGATGTGCACGACCTCACCGTCGCGCAGGAGCAGCTGCGCCGCAGCGTCGAGCGCGACACGCTGACCGACGTCTACAGCCGCCGCACGATGATGGACCGCATCGACGCCGCGATGGTCTCCGCGCTGCACGAGCCGGTGGCGCTGTTCTTCGTCGACCTCGACGGCTTCAAGGGCGTCAACGACCGGCGCGGCCACCGCGAGGGCGACGCGCTGCTGGTCAAGGTGGCTCGGGCCCTGCAGGCCAGCGTGCGCGCCGAGGACGCGGTGGGCCGCTTCGGCGGCGACGAGTTCCTGGTGCTCGCCAGCGTGCGCAGCCCGGCCGGCGCGCGCGCGCTCGCGCTGCACATGCTCGAGGCGGTGCGCAAGGCCGGCGCCGACGTCGAGGGCGGCGGCGTCAGCGCGAGCATCGGCTACGCGATCGCGCCGCTGGACACGCAGCACCCGCTCAAGCTGCTGCAGGCCGCCGACGACGCGATGTACGCCGCCAAGCGCCTCGGCAAGGACCGCGCGCACCACGGCCCCGCGCGCAGCGAGGACGCCAGCCTCGGCGCCGTCAGCGCGGCAGCAGCTCCGCCAGCGTGAGGCGGTCGAAGCCGGCGCGCTCGCGGAAGGCGCGCAGCTCGGGCGTCGGCTCCAGCAGCATCTGCGCGAGCAGCGGCGCGGCCGGCGTCGCGGCCGGGTCGACCAGCAGCACGTGGCGCGCCGCGCCGGGCTCGTCGATGCGCGCCAGCCAGTCCATCTCCATCAGCGCGTCGACGATGGGCTCGGCCTGCAGCGGATCGACGCGCAGCGTCTCCGACAGCCCGGCCAGCGAGAGGCCGCGCGCCTGCCCGTGGCGCGCGCGCTCCAGTTCGCCCAGCAGCGCCAGCGCGAGGCCGAAGCGCGCGCCGGGGCGATCCGGCCAGCGCGCCACGCGCATCTGCAGGCTGGGCGCGTAGGCGGCGATCACCGCGCCGAGCAGCACGATCACCCAGCCGAGGTAGATCCACACCAGCAGGATCGGCAGCGTCGCGAACGCGCCGTACACCACCGCGAAGGTCGGCACCTTGGCGAGGTACCAGGCCAAGCCCTTCTTCGCCACCTCGAAGCCGACCGAGACGAACACGCCGCCGGCGATCGCATGGCGCCACTGCACCACGGTGTTGGGCACGTAGTGGAACAGCGCGGCCATGCCGCCGGCCAGCAGCGCGAACTCGATCGTGTTGAGCAGCAGGCTGAGGCCCCCGGGCAGGTCGGCGACGATGCCGCGCGAGGCCGACAGCACGTAGGAGGTCAGGCTCAGGCTGACGCCCAGCACCAGCGGGCCGAGCGTCGCGGCGGCCCAGTAGACCAGCACGCGCTGCGCGATCGGGCGCGGGGTGCGCACGCGCCAGATGGCGTTGAGCGTGCGGTCGATGGTCAGCATCAGCGCCAGCGCGGCGAGCACCAGGAACACCAGGCCCACCGAGCCCAGCCGGTTGGCCTTGGACGCGAACTGCGTCAGCGCGGCCATCACCGGCTTGGCGATGTTGTCGGGCACCAGGCTTTGCAGGAAGTACTTCTGCAGCGCCTCCTGGAACGAGGCGAACATCGGGAAGGCCGAGAAGATCGCCAGCGTGACGGTGACCAGCGGCACCAGCGAGATCAGCGTCGTGAAGGTCAGGCTGCTGGCGGTCAGGCCGAGGTGGTCTTCGCGGAAGCGCGCGCGCAGCGTGCGCAGCGTCTCGAGCCAGGGCCAGTGCTGCAGCGTCTCCAGCAGCAGCGCGATGCGCTCGCGCCAGCTCTCGGGCAGCCTCGCCTTCAGGTGGGTCGGCAGATTCATTGCTGGCATGATAGCCAGCGATATGCAGCACGCCCTCTCGCCCACCGTGGCCTGGACGCAGCGCGTGGCGGTGGCCAGCCTGCTCGGCCTGATCGTCCTCGGCCTCGCCTGGGAGCTGTTCCTCGCGCCCACCGGCGGCGGCATGCTGGCGCTCAAGGTGCTGCCGCTGACCTTCGCGCTGGCCGGGCTGCTCAAGCGCCGGCTCTACACGTATCGCTGGGTGTCGCTGCTGGTGTGGCTGTATTTCATCGAGGCGGTGGTGCGCGCGACCTCCGACCACGGCCTGTCGGCACGCCTCGCGCTGGTCGAGCTGGTGCTGGTGCTGGCGCTGTTCGCGGCCTGCGCGCTGCATGTGCGTTGGCGGCTGCGCCGCGCCAAGGAGGCGGCGGCATGACGCTGGAGGCGAAGCTGCGCGGCATCGTCGGCAGCGCCCAGGTGCTGCAGGGCGGCGATCTCTCCGCCTACGAGATCGACTGGCGCAAGCGCTGGCGCGGCCGCGCGCGCCTCGTCGTGCGCCCCGGCAGCACCGAGGAGACCGCCGCCGTGGTGCGCGCCTGCGCCGAATTCGGCGCGTCCATCGTGCCGCAGGGCGGCAACACCGGCCTGGTGGGCGCCTCGGTGCCCGACGACAGCGGCACGCAGGTGCTGCTGCACCTCGGGCGCCTGAACCGCGTGCGCGAGATCGATGCCGCCAACCTGACGATGACGGTCGAGGCGGGCTGCCTGCTGCAGGCGGTGCAGGAGGCGGCCGCCGCGCAAGGCCTGCTGTTCGCCCTCAGCCTCGCCGCCGAGGGCAGCTGCACCATCGGCGGCAACCTCGCCACCAATGCCGGCGGCACGCAGGTGCTGCGCTACGGCAACGCGCGCGAGCTGTGCCTCGGCCTCGAAGTCGTCACCGCCGACGGCGAGGTGTGGAACGGCCTGTCGGGGCTGCGCAAGGACAACACCGGCTACGACCTGCGCGACCTGTTCGTCGGCAGCGAAGGCACGCTGGGCGTGATCACCGCGGCGACGCTCAAGCTGCATCCGCAGCCGGCCACGCGCAGCACGGCGCTGGCGACGCTGAACTGGCTCGACGAAGCCGTCGCCTTTCTGTCGCTGGCGCGCGAGCGCCTGGGCGCGGCGCTGACCGGCTTCGAGGTGATGAACCGGTTCTCGCTCGAACTGGTGGGCCGGCACTTTCCGCAGCTGGCGCAGCCGCTGCCCGGCGCGCCGTGGACGGTGCTGCTGGAGCAATCATCGAGCGAGGGCGCGGCCGAGGCCGCGCAGCGCTTCGAGGATCTGCTCGCGCTCGCCTTCGAGCGCGGCCTGATCGCCGACGCCGCCGTCGCGGCGAGCATCGAGCAGTCGCGCACGATGTGGCACCTGCGCGAATCGATCCCGCTGGCGCAGAGCCAGGAAGGCCTGAACATCAAGCACGACATCTCGGTGCCGATCTCGCGCATCCCGGCCTTCGTGCGCGCCACCGACGAGGCGCTGGAACGCGCGCTGCCCGGCGTGCGGCTGGTCGATTTCGGCCATCTCGGCGACGGCAACCTGCACTACAACGTGCAGGCGCCGGAGGGCGAGCCGGCCGACCTGTTCCTGATCGAGCACGAGGACGCGGTCAACCGCATCGTCTACGACGCCGTGACGGCGCACGGCGGCTCGATCTCGGCCGAGCACGGCATCGGCGCGCTCAAGCGCGACGAGCTGGTGTTGTGCAAGTCGCCGGTGGCGCTGAAGCTGATGCGCGCGGTCAAGAGCGCGCTCGATCCGCAGGGGCGGATGAATCCGGGGCGGGTGGTGTGAGCCGGCGGATGCCGTCAACGCCCCCGCAGCGCAGTCAGAACTTGTACTGCAGCGTTGCCTGGAGATTGCGCGGCGGGCCGTAGTCGTGGGCCGATGCGTCGGTGCGGTAGACCTTGTCGAACACGTTGTTGAAGTTCGCCGTCAGCATGAGCTGCGGACTGAAGGCGTAGTTCGCCATCAGGTTGAGCACGGCGTAGCGCTTCTGCGTATAGAGATCGCGCCATGACGGATCCACCCAGTCGTTGTAGATCTCGCTCTGCCAGGTCACGCCGCCGCCCACGGTGAGTCGGCTCAGGCCGGCGGGTGTCCAGGTGCCGAACAGCTTGAGCAGATGCTTGGGCTGGTCGTTGTTCAGGCGGGCGCCGCTGCTGTCGTGCGTGAGCATGCGGGTATAGCCGCCCTGCACGTGCCAGCCGCGCGCCGGCTCGCCCGCCACCTCCAGTTCCCAGCCGCGGCCCCTGGTCCTGTCCTCGGCGCGGTAGGCGTCCTCGCCGGTGGGGGTCAGGCTGCCGTCGTCCAGCACGGCAAGATCGTTCTTCTTCACCTGGAACACCGCTGCGCTGGCATTCAGGCGACCGCCGAGCCATTCGCCCTTGACGCCGGCCTCGATGTTCTTGCCCTTCTCGGGGTCGAGCAGGCGACCGTTCACGTCGCGGTAGGACTGCGGGTTGAAGATGGTGGTGTAGCTGGCGTAGGCCGAGAGGTTGGGCGTGAAGTCGTACACCATGCCCAGGTAGGGCGTGAAGACGCCGTTCTCTTTGCGGTCGTCGGTCACGCCGCCCGCTGCGTCGGCGCTGCGCGAGCGCCACGTGGTCCAGCGTGCGCCGGTCAGCACCGACAACGGCTCGGTGACATGCAGCCGGGTGGCGGCGTAGAAGCCGTATTGGCTCACTTTGTCGCGCCCGCCCGGTTCGTCGAACGTCGACCAGTCCGGCTGCGGGAACTGCCGGTTCCAGGTGTACACGTTCACGAGGCTGTCGAAGTCGGAGCGGAACACCGGCGTCTTCTGGTCCGCCTGCGCACCGTTGAAGCCCGCGACCAGTTCGTGCCTGCGGCCCAACAGGTCATATCGGCCGCCCAGCTTGACGCTCAGCGAATCCACGGCGTTCTCGCGGCGGTAGCTGCGCAGATGCAGGCCCAGCGTGCCGTCCGGCTCGGGCCAGTCCAGGGCCAGGCCGAAGCGCTGGTTGTCCTTCACGCGGTTGTGGTTGTAGGCCAGCTTGACTTGCCAGTCGTCGTTGAAACGATGCTCCAGTGCCGCCGTCAGGCCGACCCGGCGGTCTCGGTAGAAACTCCAGTCGGCTGCGGGGTTGTCGCTGCGGCCGAAGGGCGTCGGATCGCCGTTCACGTCCGACAGCGCGTAGCCGGTGTATCCCCCGCCGCTGCGGCCGCGATCGCTGCCGAACTCCAGCGCCAGGGTGGCCAGAGTGCGCGGAGAGAGGTCGGCCTCGAGCACGCCGTAGGCAACGCGCTTGTCGTAGCCATAGCCTTCCTTCCAGCCGTGCCCGGCCTCGTAGACACCCACCAGGCGACCGCGCAGCGTGCCGGCGGCATTCAGCGGCCCACCCACGTCGCCCACGCTGCGCCGCTGCTGCCAGGTGCCGAACGACTGCGACACCGAGGCCTGGAATTCGGGCGTGGGCCGCTTGCGTGTCAGCGCCACGGTGGCCGAGGGGTCGCCCGCGCCGGTCATCAGTCCCGTGGCCCCGCGGATGACCGTCACCGAGTCATAGAGGGCCGAGTCGAGGCTGCTCAGGCCCTGCCACTGATAGCCGGCGATCGCCCATGTATGCACGGGCACGCCGTCCAGCACGTAGCTGTTCAAGGGGTAGCCGCGTACATACATGGATGTGTAGCCTCCCACCGAGGTCCCCGTGGGATTGCTCACGATGCCCGGCGCCAGCGCAATCGCCTCGACCAGGGTGTTGATGCCACCCTCGTCCATGCGCGCGCGCGTGATGACGGTGACCGACTGCGGCGTCTCGCGCAGCGAAAGGTCCAGCCCCGTCGCGGCGCTGGTGCTGCGCGCGGTGTACGAGCCGGTGCCTTCGGTCAGGCCACCGCGCTCGGGCTGCGCCGTCACCTTCACCGCCGGCAGCATCGCCTCGGCCGGCTCCTTGGCCAGCGGCGCCACCGTCAGCGTGCCGCCCTCGATGCGCCCGGCCAGCCCCGAACCGCGCAGCAGTTCGTCCAGCGCCTGGCGCAGGTCGCGCGTGCCCTGCACGGCGGGTGCCTGCCGGTCTTGCGCGAGTGCGGGCGAGAACACGAGCTGCAAGCCCGTCTGGCGCGCGAACTGGTCGAGCGCCGTGGCCAGCGGCTGGGCGGCGATGTCGAAGGACGCCTGCTGGGCGGATGCCACCGGCATGTGCAGCGCCAGCGCGAGGCCAGAGGCGGCCAGGGCCAGCGCATGCCGGCGGAAGGTCGGAAGGGTCATGGCGTCGTCGTCCTGGAATGGAAAGGAACAAGGGGCACTTCTTTCCTTGACGAACGGCGCAGCCGGACCCTGAAAAATTCCTCCGCCCTTACAGGCTCTCGATGTGCACGCTGCCGTCCGCGCGCCTGAGCAGG
The DNA here is from genome assembly GCA_029779845.1 of Pseudomonadota bacterium. GTDB lineage: Bacteria > Pseudomonadota > Gammaproteobacteria > Burkholderiales > Burkholderiaceae_C > Piscinibacter. Next base: position 15,268 of record JAKOZT010000139.1, read on the forward strand.
CGCACCGGCAGCGCCAGCGGCAGCGCCGCCAGCCACTCGCCGGCCTGCGCGATGCGGATGCGCCCGCTCACCGGCAGCCGCGCGGCCTGCGTGCTCGCGGTGACGGCACGCGGCGCGTAACGCGCCAGGCGTTGCAGCGCTTCGCCCAGCGTGGCGTCGGCCAACACGATCTCGCCCTGCCGCCACGGCGCGGCGTCGCCTCGCAGCGACACGCTCTCGGTGCGGCCGCCGGAGTGCACGCGCAGCGCCTCGCCCGCACCCAGCTCGCGCGCCGGCCCGCCGGCGCCGGGCTCCACGCGCACGCGGCCGGATTCCACCTGCACCAGCACCTCGTCGCGCAGCGGCACGCGCTCCACGCCGAAGCGCGTACCCAGCACGGTGATGCGCACCGCGCCCGCCTGCACGACGAAGGGGCGCTCCTCGTCGCGCGCCACGGCGAAGAAGGCCGCGCCTTCGAGCAGGCCGACGCGGCGCGAGCCACCCAGCAGGCGCACGTCGGCACGGCTTTCGGCGTCGAGCTGCAGCACGCTGCCGTCGGGCAGGGTGTGGCGCGTCAGCTGGCCCCGGCCGCTTTCGAGCGCGGCCTGCCATTGCACGGCATCGGCCTGGTACGCGCCCCACTGCCGCCACGCCAGCAGCCCGGCGCCACCCAGCCCCGCCACGCCCAGCAGGGCCGTGAGGCTGCGGCGCCGGCCGGCGGCATGGCGCGCCGCGCCGGGGGTGGTGCCGTGCCAGCGATGCAGCGCGTCTTCGATGCAGGCGCGCGCCTGCATCAGATCGCGCTCGATGGTGTTCAGCGCCACGCCGCGGCGGCGCGCGATATCGGCCTGCGGCTCGCCGTGCACGTGGTGGTCGACGAAGGCGGCGCGCGCTCGTTCGGGCAGGCCGGCCAGGGCCTGCTCCAGCGCGGCCAGGGCTTGCCGATACATCAGGTGCTCGGCGGTGTCGGGCACGTGCGGCGGCGCAGCCTGCCGAATGGCCGCGGCATCGCGCAGGTAGTCGGCCAGCAAGCGGTCGCGGCGCCGGTGGTCCAGCGCGAGGTGGCGCGCCAGCGTGGCCAGGTAGGCGGCGGCATCACGCGGGGCCTGCTCTTCGCCGGCCGCAGGCTGCACGGCGCCGAGCTCCTGCTCGGCCAAGCGCAGCCAGGCATCGTGCACCAGGTCGCGCGCCGCGTCGCGGCAGCCGGTGCTGCGCTGGGCCACGCGCAGCAGATGCGGATAGGCGTCGCCGAACCCGGCCAGCAGCGAGCGCGCGAAGTCGGCGGACAAGCTCATGGGACGAATGATAGTCGCATGAGAAGAATGCGAATCATTCCCACATTGAATCGGGCAAGCGGCCGCCGGCCGGCCGAGACACGCTACTGCAGCGTGTCTTTCGGCACCGCCGGCAGCGGCAACGCCACCACCTCGATGCCCTCGTCGCGCAGCGCCTGCGCATCCTCGCGGCTGGCCTGGCCGCGGATGCCGCGCGCCTCGACCTCGCCGTAGTGGATGCGCCGCGCTTCCTCGGGGAAGCGCTCGCCGACGTCCTCGGTGTCCGCCATCAGCTGCCGCAGGGCGCCGAGCATCGCCGCGCGCACCGCGGCGGCCTGGCCGTCGGCCGGGCCGCCCTCGCCCTTCGCACCCGAGACGTTCAGGCGCGGCGCCGCGGGCAGCTTGACGATCGCCGCGTCGCCGCAGGCCGGGCAGGCGACCAGCCCGCGCGCGAGCTGCGACTCGAAATCCTTGTCGGAGCCGAACCAGCCTTCGAAGGAATGCTCGTGCGCGCAGCGCAGGTTCAGGACCTTCATGGCGCGGATTATCGAGGGCGCGGCCCGCCTCAGGGCGTGAAGCCTTCGATGGCCCAGCGGCCCGCGCGCCAGTTCTGCAGCCATTGCAGGCCGATCAGCGTCTTGGCGTCGGTCACCGCGCCGGCGGCGCACAGGCGGTCGAGTTCGGCCGCGTCGACGAGTTCGATGTCGAGGAACTCGCCCTCGTCGAGCCGGCGCTCGCCGGCCGCGAGGCCGCGCGCGAACCAGATCTCGATGCGCTCGTTCGAGTACGCGATGGCGTTGTGCAGCACGCCGGCCAACGCCCATTCGGCCGCTCGGTAGCCGGTCTCCTCGAACAGCTCGCGCTGCGCGCATTCGCGCGTCGGCTCGCCGGGCTCGAGCTTGCCGGCGGGGAATTCGAGCATCACGCGCGCGAGCGGGTAGCGCCACTGGCGCTCCATCACGAGGCGGCCGTCGTCGAGGATAGGCACGACCATCACCGCGCCGGGGTGCACGATGAATTCGCGCGTAGCCTCGCCGCCGTCGGGCAGGCGGATGCGGTCGCGCCGCACTTCGAGCAGCCGGCCGGCGAAGACCGTCTCGCTCGAAACGGTCTGCTCGCGCAGGTGGTCGTCGGGCGCGTTCAGGAGCTGAGCGCCTTGACGATGGCCTGCGCGCACATCGCCATCAGGCCGCCGGGCAGGATGCCGAACAGCAGGATGGCCGCGCCGTTGAGCGACAGGATCGCCCGCACCTCGCCGGTGCTGGCGATCGGGTGCGTGTCGACGGGTTCGTCGAAGTACATCACCTTGATCACGCGCAGGTAGTAGAACGCCGCCACCAGCGACAGCAGCACCGCGATCACCGCCAGCCAGATGTACAGCGGCAGGTTGGTCGAGACGATCGCCTGCAGCACCGCCAGCTTGGCGTAGAAGCCCACCGTCGGCGGGATGCCGGCCAGCGAGAACATGAAGATCGCCATCACCGCCGCGTACCAGGGGCTTCGCCTGGCGAGGCCCTTGAGGTCGTCGACCTGCTCGGCCTCGTGCCCGGCGCGCGACAGCAGCATCACGATGCCGAAGGTGCCCAGCGTGGTGAACACGTAGGTCAGCACGTAGAACATCGCGGAGCTGTAGCCGTTGGCGGCCGACAGCGTGTTGACCGACACCACCGTGGGCGTCAGGCCGAGCAGCATGAAGCCGATCTGGCCGATGGTCGAGTAGGCCAGCATGCGCTTGAGGTTGCTCTGCGCGATCGCGACGACGTTGCCCAGCGCCATCGAAGCCACCGACAGCAGGATCAGCATCTGCTGCCAGTCCTGCGCGAGGCCCGACATGCCTTCGACCAGCAGGCGGATCGTGATCGCGAAGGCGGCCAGCTTGGGCGCGCCGGCGATCAGCAGCGTGACGGCGGTCGGCGCGCCCTGGTAGACGTCGGGAATCCACATGTGAAACGGCACCGCGCCGAGCTTGAAGGCCAGGCCCGCGACCACGAAGACGATGCCCAGCGAGAGCACGGCCTGGTTGATCTGGCCGCCGGCGATGGCCTTGAAGACCTCGCCGATGTCCAGCGAGCCGGTGGCGCCGTACATCATCGACAGGCCGTAGAGCAGGAAGCCGCTGGCCAGCGCGCCGAGCACGAAGTACTTCATCGCCGCCTCGGAAGCCGGCGGGTGGTCGCGGCGCAGGCCGACCAGCGCGTACAGGCTCAGCGACATCAGCTCGAGGCCGAGGTAGACGACCAGGAAGTTGTTCGCCGACACCATCACCGAGATGCCCAGCAGCGAGAGCATCGCCAGCGTGATCAGCTCGCCCTTGAGCATGTCGCGCACGGCCGCGTAGGGGCGCGCATAGGCCAGCGAGACCATCGTCGCGATGGTCGCGAAGAAGGCCAGCAGGTGGCCCATCGGGTCGGCCACCACCATGCGCTGCGCGGCGTAGAAGGTGTCGCCGGCGTCGAAGCGCAGCAGGTGCATCGCGGCCACCACGGCCAGCGAGGCCTGCGCCAGCAGGTAGGTGGGCGTGCGGCGCGGGTGCGTGACCCACAGGTCGACCATCGCGACCACCAGGGCCATCACCAGCAGCACGATCTCGGGGGCGATGGCGAGCCAGTTCATCTGATTCATGTTGATCTCGTCCGGCTCAGGGCACCAGCTTGGATTGCGCGACGTGCTGCAGCAGCGCGTTCACCGACACGTGCATCACGTCGGTGAAGGGCTTGGGGTACACGCCCATCGCCAGCACCGCGATGGCGAGGACGGCCATCATCAGGAACTCGCGGCTGTTCAGGTCGGTCAGCGCCTTGACGTGCTCGTTGGCGACCGGCCCGAAGTAGACGCGCTTGACCATCCACAGGTTGTAGGCGGCGCCCAGGATCAGCGCGGTGGCCGCCAGCACCGCGAGCACGAAGCCGGCCTTCACGGTGCCCAGGATCACCATCCACTCGCCGATGAAGCCGCTGGTGCCGGGCAGGCCGCTGTTGGCCATCGCGAAGAACACCGCGAAGGCCGCGAACTTGGGCATGGTGTTGACCACGCCGCCGTAGCTGGCGATCTCGCGCGAGTGGACTCGATCGTAGAGAACGCCGATGCACAGGAACATCGCGCCCGAGACGAAGCCGTGCGACACCATCTGCACGATGCCGCCGGAGACGCCCAGCTCGCTGAAGATGAAGAAGCCCAGCGTGCAGAAGCCCATGTGCGCGATCGACGAGTACGCGACCAGCTTCTTCATGTCCTGCTGCACCATCGCCACCAGGCCGATGTAGATCACCGCGATCAGCGACAGCGCGATGATCAGCCAGGCCCACTGGTGGCTGGCGTCGGGCGCGATCGGCAGCGAGAAGCGCAGGAAGCCGTAGGCGCCGAGCTTGAGCATGATGGCCGCCAGCACCACCGAGCCGCCGGTGGGCGCTTCCACGTGCGCGTCGGGCAGCCAGGTGTGCACCGGCCACATCGGCACCTTCACCGCGAAGGCCATGAAGAAGGCGAAGAACAGCAGCGTCTGCGCCGTGGCCGACAGCGGCAGCTTGTGCCAGGCGAGGATGTCGAAGCTGCCGCCGGACTTGTAGTACAGGTAGACCAGCGCCACCAGCATCAGCAGCGAGCCGGCCAGCGTGTAGAGGAAGAACTTGAAGGCCGCGTAGACGCGCCGCGGCCCGCCCCACACGCCGATGATGATGTACATCGGGATCAGCGTGGCCTCGAAGAAGACGTAGAACAGCAGCCCGTCGAGCGCGCTGAACACGCCGACCATCAGGCCGGAGAGGATCAGGAACGCGCCCATGTACTGGTTGACGCGCTCGGTGATCACCTCCCAGGCCGCGATCACGACGATCACGGTGATGAAGGCGGTCAGCGGCACGAACCACATCGACAGGCCGTCGACGCCGAGCGCGTAGCGCACGTTGAAGCGCTCGATCCAGGGCAGCGATTCGCCGAACTGCATCGCCGCGGTGGAGGTGTCGAAGCCGCCGATCAGCGGCAGCGTGACGAGGAAGCTGGCGAGCGCGCCGACCAGCGCCATCCAGCGCACCGCGCCCGCGTTCGAATCGCGGCCGAGCGCCAGCAGCAGCGCGCCGCAGGCGATCGGCAGCCAGATGGCCAAGCTGAGCAAACCCATGTTGTTGTTCTCCGTGCCGCGCTACTTGGCGCCCATGCCGCCCAGGTAGGGCCACAGCTGCCAGGTCATCAGGCCGACCACGCCCACGATCATCACCAGCGCGTACCAGTAGAGGTGGCCGGTCTGCACGCGGCGCGTCACCGCGGCCAGCGCGCCGACGGCGCGCGCCGAGCCGTCGATCACGATGTTGTCGATCAGGCCGACGTCGCCGCCCTTCCACAGCCCGCGACCCAGGCCGCGCGCCGCCGGGGCGATGATGTTCTCGTTGATCCAGTCCATGTAGTACTTGTTCTCGAGGATCGTGACGATGGGCGCGAAGGTGCGCGCGATCGCCGCCGGGATGCCGGGCTTGACCATGTAGAACACGTAGGCCGTGACGACGCCGGCCAGCGCCAGCCAGAACGGCGGCGCGCTCAGGCCGTGCAGCGCCATCGCCAGCGCGCCGTGGAAGTGCTCGGCGAGTTCGGCCATCGCGGGGTGCTTGGCGGCGTCGACGAAGATCGCGTCCTTGAACAGGTCGCCGTAGAGCAGCGGGCCGATGGTCAGGTAGCCGATCACCACCGAGGGCACCGCCAGCAGCAGCAGCGGCGCGGTGACGACCCAGGGCGATTCGTGCGGCTCGTGCGCATGGCCGTGGCCATGCTCGTCGTGATCGTCGTGGTGGTCGTGCTCGCCCGGGAAGGGCTTGTGGCGGAAGCGCTCCTTGCCGTGGAAGACGAGGAAGTACATGCGGAACGAATAGAAGGCCGTGACGAACACGCCGGCCATCACCGCGAAGTAGGCGAAGCCCGCGCCCGGCAGCTGCGAGGCGTGCACCGCCTCGATGATGCTGTCCTTGCTGTAGAAGCCGGCGAACAGCGGCGTGCCGATCAGCGCCAGCGAGCCCAGCAACGAGGTGATCCAGGTGATGGGCATGTACTTGCGCAGGCCGCCCATGTTGCGGATGTCCTGGTCGTGGTGCATGCCGATGATCACGCTGCCGGCGGCGAGGAACAGCAGCGCCTTGAAGAAGGCGTGCGTCATCAGGTGGAACACCGCGACGCTGTAGGCCGAGGCGCCCAGCGCCACCGTCATGTAGCCCAGCTGCGAGAGCGTGGAGTACGCGACCACGCGCTTGATGTCGTTCTGGATGATGCCCAGGAAGCCCATGAACAGCGCCGTGATCGCGCCGATCACGATCACGAAGCTCAGCGCCGTGTCGGACAGCTCGAAGAGGGGCGACATGCGCGCCACCATGAAGATGCCGGCCGTCACCATCGTCGCGGCGTGGATCAGCGCCGAGATCGGCGTCGGGCCTTCCATCGAATCGGGCAGCCACACGTGCAGCGGGAACTGCGCGCTCTTGCCCATCGCGCCGATGAACAGGCAGATGCAGGTGACCGTGATCAGCATCCAGTCGGTGCCGGGCAGCGTCCACTTCGCGAGTTCGGGGCCCTTGGCGAAGGCCTCGGCGTAGTTCAGCGTGCCGGCGTAGGTGACGATCAGGCCGATGCCGAGGATGAAGCCGAAGTCGCCGACGCGGTTGACGAGAAACGCCTTCATGTTGGCGAAGATCGCCGTCGGCTTGGTGTACCAGAAGCCGATCAGCAGATAGCTCACCAGGCCCACCGCCTCCCAGCCGAAGAACAGCTGCAGGAAGTTGTTGCTCATCACGAGCATCAGCATCGAGAAGGTGAACAGCGAGATGTAGCTGAAGAAGCGCTGGTAGCCCGGGTCTTCCTCCATGTAGCCGATGGTGTAGATGTGCACCATCAGCGAGACGAAGGTCACCACGCACATCATCATCGCGGTCAGGCCATCGACCAGGAAGCCGACTTCCATCTTCAGGCCGCCCAGCACCATCCATTCGTAGATGGTCGCGTTGAAGCGCGCGCCGTCGACCGCGACCGACTTCAGCACCATCGCCGAGATGACGAACGAGATCAGCACGCCGAGGATGGTGACGACGTGCGCGCCGCGCCGGCCGACGGTCTTGCCGAACAGGCCGGCGATCACCGCGCCGGCCAGCGGCGCCAGCGGCACGGCCAGCAGGAGGTTGGGGTTCAAGGTTGCGGACATGGCAGGCTCAACCCTTCAGCGAGTCGAGCTCGTCGACGTTGATCGTGGAGCGGCTGCGGAACAGCACCACCAGGATCGCCAGGCCGATGGCCGATTCGGCGGCGGCCACCGTGAGGATGAAGAACACGAACACCTGGCCGGCCATGTCGCCCAGGTAGTGCGAGAAGGCGACGAAGTTCAGGTTGACCGCCAGCAGCATCAGCTCGATGGCCATCAGCAGCACGATCAGGTTCTTGCGGTTCAGGAAGATGCCGATCACCGACAGCGCGAACAGGATCGCGCCGAGGGTGAGGTAGTGGCCGAGGGTGACCGGGCCGATCATTTGCTCTCTCCTCCCGCCGGGGCGGCCGGGGGCGGCGTCTCGGCCTCCACCTCGGCCTTCATCTTGACGATGCGGACGCGGTCCGCCTTCTTCGCCCGCACCTGCTCGGCCGGGTCGATGTACTTCGAGTCCTTGCGGCGGCGCAGCGTCAGCGCGATGGCCGCGATGATCGCCACCAGCAGCAGCACCGCGGCGATCTGCAGCGGGTACAGGTAGCGCGTGTAGATCTCGATGCCCAGCAGCTTGGTGTTGCCGAGCTTCAATTCGGCGGCGTCGGGCAGCGGCGCGCTGCGCACGTCGAAGCCGGGGATCAGCACCAGCGCCATCTCGAGGATGATCACCACGCCGACGATCGCGGCCAGCGGGAAGTGCTTCCAGAAGCCCTCGCGCAAGGTGCTGCTGTTCAGGTCGAGCATCATCACGACGAACAGGAACAGCACCATCACCGCGCCGACGTAGACCAGCACCAGCGCGATGGCGAGGAACTCGGCGCGCAGCAGCATCCACACGCAGGAGGCGTTGAAGAAGGCGAGCACGAGGTACAGCGCCGCGTAGACCGGCGTGCGCGCGGTGATGACGCGGAAGGCCGCGAACAGCAGCACCGCCGAGAAGACGTAGAAGAGCGCGGTTTGGATGTCCATGTTCTTGTGTGCGCGGTCAGCGGTACTTCGCGTCCGCCTCCTTGGTGGCCGCGATCTCGCGCTCGTAGCGGTCGCCCACCGCGAGCAGCATGTCCTTGGTGAAGTACAGGTCGCCGCGCTTCTCGCCGTGGTACTCGAAGATGTGCGTCTCGACGATCGAGTCGACCGGGCAGCTCTCCTCGCAGAAGCCGCAGAAGATGCACTTGGTCAGGTCGATGTCGTAGCGCGTGGTGCGGCGCGAACCATCGGCGCGCTGGTCGCTCTCGATGGTGATCGCCAGCGCCGGGCACACCGCCTCGCACAGCTTGCAGGCGATGCAGCGCTCCTCGCCGTTGTCGTAGCGGCGCAGCGCGTGCAGGCCGCGAAAGCGCGGGCTCAGCGGCGTGCGCTCTTCCGGGAACTGGATGGTGATCTTGCGCTGGAAGAAATGCCGCCCGGTGAGCTTGAAGCCCTTGAGCAGCTCCAGCAGGAAGAAGCTGGAGACGAAGTCCTTGAGGGTGGAGGCCTGTGCCATGGCGTCGTCCTTACTTCCAGATGTTCCAGGGCGACTGGATCCACGCGCCCACCACGACCAGCCACACCAGCGTCACCGGAATGAAGATCTTCCAGCCCAGGCGCATGATCTGGTCGTAGCGGTAGCGCGGGAAGCTCGCGCGCACCCACAGGAACAGCGTGCAGAAACAGAAGGTCTTGATGCCCAGCCAGATCCAGCCGGGGATCCAGTTGAAGGGCGCGAAATCGAGCGGCGAGAGCCAGCCGCCGAAGAACATGATCGCGGCCAGCGTCGAGACCAGGATGATGTTGGCGTACTCGGCGAGGAAGAACATCGCGAAGGCCATGCCCGAGTACTCGACCATGTGGCCGGCGACGATTTCCGATTCGCCTTCCACCACGTCGAACGGGTGGCGGTTGGTCTCGGCGATGCCGGCGATCACGTAGACCACGCAGATCGGCAGCAGCGGCAGCCAGTTCCACGACAGGAAGGTCAGGCCCATCTGCGCGAACTGGCCGCGGCCCTGCCCCAGCACGATCTCGCTCATGTTCAGCGAGGCAGACACCATCAGCACGACCACCAGCGCGAAGCCCATCGCGATCTCGTAGGAGACCATCTGCGCCGAGGCGCGCAGCGCGCCGAGGAAGGCGTACTTCGAGTTCGAGGCCCAGCCGGCGATGATCACGCCGTACACCTCCATCGAGGTGATCGCCATCAGGAACAGCAGCCCGGCGTTGACGTTGGCCAGCGCCACCTCGGGGCCGAAGGGCACCACCGCCCAGGCGGCCAGCGCCGGCATGATGGTCATCACCGGGCCGAGCAGGAACAGGCTCTTCTGCGCCGCGCTGGGCAGGATGATCTCCTTGAAGATCAGCTTGACCGCATCGGCGATCGGCTGCAGCCAGCCGCGCGGGCCGACGCGGTTCGGCCCGAGGCGGATCTGCGTGTAGCCGATGCCCACGCGCTCCCAGAGCGTGAGGTAGGCGACGCAGATCATCAGCGGCAGCACCAGCGCGACGATCTTGACCAGCGTCCAGACCACCGGCCATGCGGGGCCGAGCAGTGCTGCGCCTTGGGTGGTGATGGTGTCGAGCATCGTGCGCCTCAGGCTTTCTCGACCGTCACGGCGCCGAAGGCGGCGCCGAGCGTGGCGGTGTCAGGATGGCCGGCCGGCACGCGCACGGTGCCGGCGGCGAGCGTGGCGTCGAGCCGCGCCGGCAGCACGGCGCTGGCCGCGCCCTGCGCGACGCGCACGCGCTCGCCGCTCTTCAGGCCGAGCTGCTGCCACAGCGCGGCCGGCAGGCTGGCCTGCGGGGCCGCAGCGTCGGCAGTTTGCTGCAAGGCGGGCGCGCGGCGCACCAGCGAGTCGGCGCTGTAGATCGGCACGTCGGCGATGCGTTGCAGGCCGGCGGGCGCGGCTTGCGGCGCGATCGCGGCGTTGCTGCCGTTGTCCAGGCGCGCGGCGAGCGCGGCGGCATCGCGGCCCAGCGCTTCGGCGCGCACGTCTTCCGAGGTCTCGAAGTCGAAGTTCGACAGCGCCAGCATGTTGCCGAGCACGCGCAGCACCTTCCAGGCCGGACGCGTCTCGCCCAGCGGCTTGACGACGCCGTGGAAGCTCTGCAGCCGACCCTCGGCGTTGACGAAGCTGCCCGAGGTTTCGCTGAAGGGCGAGACCGGCAGCAGCACGTCGGCCAGTTCATCGAGCGCGGCGCTCTTGAAGGCGGTGAGCGCGACGACCATCTCGGCCTTGGCGAGCGCGGCCTGCGCGGCGCTCGGATCGGCCGCGTCGTAGGCGGGCTCGACGTCGAGCAGCAGCGCCGCCTTCAGCGCGCCGCCGGCGAGCATCTGGCCGGCGTTCAGCCCGCCCGCGCCGGGCTGCGCGTTGACGAGCTGCGCACCCACGGTGTTGGCGGCTTCGGTGAGATAGCCGACCGTGGCGCCGGTCTGCGCGGCGATCCAGTTCGCGAGGGCGAGCAGCGCACCGGCTTGCGGATGCTGCGCGGCGGCGTTGCCGAGCAGCACCGCCTTGCGCTCGCCGCTGAGCAGCGAGTCGGCGATGGCCTTGGCCGCATCATTCGTCTTGCCGTTCGCGGGCGCAGCAATGCCCTTCGCCGCCGCGATCGCCGCGGCGATGTCGGCCAGCGACTGCAGCCAGTCCGAGGGCGCGGCGATCAGGCGCGTGCCCATCGTCATCGCCCAGTCGTCGGCCAGCGCGCCGACGCTGTGCACCTGCGCGCCCTTGCGTGCCGCATGGCGGATGCGCTGGGCGAACAGCGGATGATCCTTGCGCAGGAACGAGCCCACCACCAGCACGCGCTGCAGCGTGCTCAGCGATGCAATGGGCAGGCCGAGCCAGCGCGCCTTGCCGGTGCCCGCCGCGTTGGCGAAGTCGGCGTGGCGCAGGCGATGGTCGACGTTCTCGCTGCCCAGGCCGCGCATCAGCCTGGCGAGCAGGTGCAGTTCCTCGACGGTGGCATGCGCCGAGCCGAGCGCGCCGATCGCGGCCGGACCGTGGTCGACCTTGATCTGCGTGAGGCCGCGCACCACGTATTCGAGCGCGGTGGTCCAGTCGACCGCCTTCCACTGCCCGCCCTGCTTGAGCATCGGCGTCGTCAGGCGCCCGTCGCCGTTGAGCGCTTCGTAGGAGAAGCGGTCGCGGTCGGCGATCCAGCATTCGTTGACGTCCTCGTTCTCGAGCGGAACGACGCGCATCACCTGGTTGTTCTTCACCTGCACGATCAGGTTCGCGCCGGTGCTGTCGTGCGGGCTGACGCTCTTGCGGCGCGACAGCTCCCAGGTGCGGGCGCTGTAGCGGAACGGCTTGCTGGTCAGCGCGCCGACCGGGCACAGGTCGATCATGTTGCCCGACAGCTCGGAGTCGACCGTCTCGCCGACCACCGTGGTGATCTCGGAGTGCTCGCCGCGCTGGATCATGCCCAGCTCCATCACCCCGGCCACTTCCTGGCCGAAGCGCACGCAGCGCGTGCAGTGGATGCAGCGGCTCATCTCCTCCATCGAGATCAGCGGGCCGACGTTCTTGTGGAAGACGACGCGCTTCTCTTCCTGGTAGCGCGAGGCCGAGGCGCCGTAGCCGACGGCCAGGTCCTGCAGCTGGCATTCGCCGCCCTGGTCGCAGATCGGGCAATCGAGCGGGTGGTTGATGAGCAGGAACTCCATCACCGACTGCTGCGCCTTGACCGCCTTGTCGCTCTTGGTGCGCACGATCATGCCCTGCGTGACGGGCGTGGCGCAGGCCGGCATCGGCTTGGGCGCCTTCTCCACATCGACCAAGCACATGCGGCAGTTGGCCGCGATGGAGAGCTTCTTGTGGTAGCAGAAGTGCGGGATGAAGGTGCCCGCCGCCTCGGCCGCATGCATCACCATGCTGCCCTCGGCCACCGAGACCTTCTTGCCGTCGAGTTCGATTTCGATCATGTGCGTGCCCCGCGTTCAGGCGCTCAGCGCGACCTTGCGGGTCTTGTGCTCGATGAGGTGGACGAACTCATCGCGGAAGTGCTTGATCATCGCCCGCACCGGCATCGCCGCGGCGTCGCCGAGCGCGCAGATGGTGCGGCCCTGGATGTTGTCGGCCACCGAGTTCAGCAGGTCGAGGTCTTCGCGGCGGCCCTGGCCGTTGGCGATGCGCTCGATCACGCGCCACATCCAGCCGGTGCCTTCGCGGCAGGGCGTGCACTGGCCGCAGCTCTCGTGCATGTAGAAGTACGACAGGCGCAGCAGCGAGGTCACCATGCAGCGGGTGTCGTCCATCACGATCACCGCGCCCGAGCCCAGCATCGAGCCGGCCTTGGCGATGCTGTCGTAGTCCATCGTGCACTCCATCATGATGGAGGCCGGCAGCACCGGCGCCGACGAGCCGCCCGGAATCACCGCCTTCAGCGTGCGGCCCTTGCGCACGCCGCCGGCGAGTTCGAGCAGCTTGGAGAACGGCGTGCCCATCGGGATCTCGTAGTTGCCGGGGCGCTCGACGTCGCCCGACACCGAGTAGATCTTGGTGCCGCCGTTGTTCGGCTTGCCGACCTCGAGGTAGGCCTGGCCGCCGTTGCGGATGATCCAGGGCACCGCGCCGAAGGTCTCGGTGTTGTTGATCGTGGTCGGCTTGCCGTACAGGCCGAAGCTGGCCGGGAACGGCGGCTTGAAGCGCGGCTGGCCCTTCTTGCCTTCCAGCGATTCGAGCAGCGCGGTCTCCTCGCCGCAGATGTAGGCGCCGAAGCCGTGCGCCGCATGCAGCTGGAAGTCGAAACCCGAGCCGAGGATCTTGTCGCCGAGGTAGCCCGCCGCGCGCGCTTCTTCGAGTGCGGCCTCGAAGCGCTCGTAGACCTCGAAGATCTCGCCGTGGATGTAGTTGTAGCCCGTGGCTATCCCCATCGCGTAGGCGGCAATCGCCATGCCTTCGATGACGATATGCGGGTTGAACATCAGGATGTCGCGGTCCTTGCAGGTGCCGGGTTCGCCCTCGTCGGAGTTGCAGACGAGATACTTCGGCCCCGGGAAGGCGCGCGGCATGAAGCTCCACTTCAGCCCGGTCGGGAAGCCCGCGCCGCCGCGGCCGCGCAGGCCGGAGAGCTTGACCTCGGCGATCACCTGCTCGGGCGTCATGCCCTCGCCGCCATCGCGGCCGAGGATCTTGCGCAGCGCCTGGTAGCCGCCGCGCGCCTCGTAGTCCTTCAGCGACCAGTTGCGGCCGTTCAGGTCGGCGTAGATCTGCGCGCCGATGTGGCGGCCGTGGAAGCAGGTCTCGACGCCGCTGGACTTGAACCGGGAAAGATCGACCATGACGTTCAGTTCTTTCTCAGCGTATCGAGCAGCTCGTCGAGCCGCTCGGTGCCCATGAAGCTGCACATCTCGCGGTCGTTGACCAGCAGCACCGGCGCGTCGGCGCAGGCGCCCAGGCACTCGCTGTGCTGCACGGTGAACTTGCCGTCGGCCGTGGTGCCGCCGTCTTCCACGCCGAGCTTGCCGCAGACGTGATCGAGCGCCTTCTGGCCGCCGCGCAGCTGGCACGGCAGGTTGGTGCAGACGTTCAGCTTGTACCTGCCGACCGGCTGCTGGTTGTACATGTTGTAGAAGGTCGTGACCTCGTGCACCGCGATCGGCGGCATGCCGAGCACCTCGGCGAGCGCCTTCTCGCTCTCGGCCGAGACGAAGCCCTGCTCCTGCTGGATGATGGCCAGGCAGGCCATCACCGCGGACTGCTTCTGGTCGGCCGGGTACTTGGCGACTTCGCGCGCGAAGCGCGCCAGCGTGGATTCGGAGAAGCTCATCGTTGCGCTGCTCATCGGTCGATCTCGCCGAAGACGATGTCCATCGTGCCGATCACCGCGACGGCGTCGGCGATCATGTGGCCGCGCGACATCTCGTCGAGCGCGGCCAGGTGCGCGAAGCCGGGGGCACGGATCTTCAGCCGGTACGGCTTGTTGGCGCCGTCGCTGACGAGGTAGATGCCGAACTCGCCCTTCGGGTGCTCCACCGCCGCGTAGGCCTCGCCCTCGGGCACGTGGAAGCCCTCGGTGAAGAGCTTGAAGTGGTGGATCAGCTCCTCCATGCTGGACTTCATGTCCACGCGCGAGGGCGGCGCCACCTTGTGGTTGTCGGTGATCACCGGGCCGGGGTTGGCGCGCAGCCAGTCGACGCACTGCTTGATGATGCGGTTGCTCTGGCGCATCTCCTCGATGCGCACCAGGTAGCGGTCGTAGGTGTCGCCGTTCACGCCGACCGGCACGTCGAAGTCCATCTTCGCGTAGACGTCGTAGGGCTGGTTCTTGCGCAGGTCCCACGCGATGCCCGAGCCGCGCAGCATCGCGCCGGTGAAGCCGAGGTTGAGCGCGCGCTCGGGGCTGACCACGCCGATGCCCACGGTGCGCTGCTTCCAGATGCGGTTGTCGGTCAGCAGCGTCTCGTACTCGTCGACGTAGGTCGGGAAGCGCGCGACGAAGTCGGCTATAAAGTCGAGCAGCGAGCCCTGGCGGTTCTCGTTCAGCCGCGCGATCGCCTTGGCGTTGCGGATCTTGTTCGGCTGGTACTGCGGCATCGCGTCGGGCAGGTCGCGGTAGACGCCGCCCGGGCGGAAGTAGGCCGCGTGCATGCGCGCGCCGGAGGCCGCCTCGTACATGTCGAACAGGTCTTCGCGCTCGCGGAAGCAGTAGATGAAGATGTTCATCGCACCGCAATCCAGGCCGTGGCAGCCGAGCCAGAGCAGGTGGTTCAGCAGCCGCGTGATCTCGCTGAACATCACGCGGATGTACTGCGCGCGCTCGGGCACCTCGATGCCCAGCAGCTTCTCGATCGCCAGGCAGTACGCATGCTCGTTGCACATCATCGACACGTAGTCGAGACGGTCCATGTACGGCAGCGACTGGATGAAGGTCTTGCTCTCGGCCAGCTTCTCGGTGGCGCGGTGCAGCAGGCCGATGTGCGGATCGGCGCGCTGGATCACCTCGCCGTCGAGCTCGAGCACGAGGCGCAGCACGCCGTGCGCGGCCGGGTGCTGCGGGCCGAAGTTGAGGGTGTAGTTCTTGATCTCGGCCATGTCAGGGCTCCCGCCGGGCCGTCCCAAGGGAGGCTTGCGCCCCCTCGGGGGGCAGCGAACGCAAGTGAGCTTGGGGGTGCCAGTTCATCAGTGCAGACCGCCGTAGTTGTCTTCTCGGATGATGCGCGGCGTGATCTCGCGCGGCTCGATGGTCACCGGCTGGTAGACCACGCGGCGCTGATCGGCGTCGTAGCGCATCTCGACGTGGCCGCTGGTCGGGAAGTCCTTGCGGAACGGATGACCGATGAAGCCGTAGTCGGTGAGGATGCGGCGCAGGTCGAGGTGGCCCTCGAAGATGATGCCGTACAGATCGAAGGCCTCGCGCTCGAACCAGTTGGCCGAGCTCCACACCTCGCACAGCGACTTGACCACCGGCACGTCGTCGTCGGGCGCGAACACCTTCAGGCGCACGCGCCAGTTCTTCGATACGGACAGCAGGTGCGACACCGCGCAGAAGCGCGGGCCTTCCCAGGGCTGGTCTTTCCAGCCGGCGTAGTCGACGCCGCACAGATCGATCAGCTGCTCGAACTTCAGATCGGCATGGTCGCGCAGCGTGCGCGCGGCATCGAGGTAGTCGACGGCCGAGACCGTCACGGTGATCTCGCCGCGGTCGCGCACCAGCTTCTTCAGCCGGGCGCCGAGCGCGGATTCCAGGGCCGCCTGGAGCGAATCCAATTTGCTCATCGTGTTCTTCTTATCGAGCGATGGTGTTCTCGCGCCGGATCTTGGCCTGCAGCTGCAGCACGCCGTACAGCAGCGCCTCCGCGGTCGGCGGACAGCCGGGCACGTAGACGTCGACCGGCACGATGCGGTCGCAGCCGCGCACCACCGAGTAGCTGTAGTGGTAGTAGCCGCCGCCGTTGGCGCAGCTGCCCATCGACAGCACCCAGCGCGGCTCGGCCATCTGGTCGTAGACCTTGCGCAGCGCCGGCGCCATCTTGTTGCACAGCGTGCCGGCGACGATCATCAGGTCGCTCTGGCGCGGGCTGGGGCGGAACAGCATGCCGAAGCGGTCGATGTCGTAGCGCGCCGCGCCGGCGTGCATCATCTCCACCGCGCAGCAGGCCAGGCCGAAGGTCATCGGCCACAGCGAGCCGGTCTTCGACCAGTTGATGACCGCGTCCAGGCTCGTCGTGACGAAGCCTTCCTTGAGTACGCCTTCGATGCCCATGTCGGTGCTCTCAGCTCATTCCCAGTCGAGGGCGCCCTTTTTCCACTCGTAGGCGAAGCCGACGACGAGGATGCCCAGGAAAATCATCATGGCCCAGAAGCCTGACGCGCCGATTTCATTCAGCGACACGGCCCACGGGAAGAGGAACGCGATCTCGAGATCGAACAGGATGAAGAGGATCGCGACGAGGTAGTAGCGCACGTCGAACTTCATGCGCGCGTCTTCGAAGGCCTCGAAGCCGCATTCGTACGGAGAGTTCTTCGCGGCGTCGGGCCGGCGCGGCCCGAGCAGGAAGCCGAGAACCTGGGGAGCCACCCCGACCCCGACGCCCACCAGGATGAAGAGGATGACGGGGAGGTAGGCTTCCAGATTCATGAGAGGCAGGTGTCTGGTGCCGACGGCGAGACTCGAACTCGCACAGCTTTCGCCACTACCCCCTCAAGATAGCGTGTCTACCAATTTCACCACGTCGGCCGCGTACTTACGTAGTACTCACGGAGTGCCGGCTTGCATGAGGAGTGGCTTGCCGAACAGCCTCGCATTCTAACCAGTTTCCCTGGGATTCCCCGCGTTGACGCACCCTTTCGTTGCGATGCGACAGCGCGGTTTGCGCCGGATCACTTCGAGGCCGCGGGGGCGGGCGCGCTCGCCGCGCCGGGCACCAATGCGGCGCCGGTCGGCGCCGGCGCGCTCGGTGCGCTGGCGGCCGGCGCGGCGCTGCCTTCGAGCACGCTGGAGCCGCCGCTCGGGCGCGACGCGACGCGGTCGTTGGCGTAGAAGGCCAGCGCCAGCGTCGCGGCGAAGAAGACGGTCGCGCACACCGCCGTGGAGCGCGACAGGAAGTTCGCGCTGCCGGTGGCGCCGAACAGGCTGCCCGAGGCGCCGCTGCCGAACGAGGCGCCCATGTCGGCGCCCTTGCCGTGCTGCACCAGCACCAGGCCGATCATCACCAGCGCCGAGATGATCTGCAGCGCGATCAGCAGGTTGTGGAGGAAATTCATTCGTGTGGACTCCGAGGATTCGTTCAGGCGGCCGCGCGGCAGATGGCGACGAAGTCGCCCGCCTTCAGCGAGGCGCCGCCGATCAGGCCGCCGTCGATGTCGGCCTGCGCGAACAGCGTGGCCGCGTTGTCGGCCTTGACGCTGCCGCCGTAGAGGATCTTCATCTCGCCGGCCTTGGGGCTGGCGGCTTCGAGCTGCTTGCGCAGCAGCGCGTGCACCGCCTGCGCCTGCTCGGGCGTGGCGGTCTTGCCGGTGCCGATGGCCCACACCGGCTCGTAGGCGACGACGATCTGCGAGATGCAGTGGCCCAGCGTGTGGATCACGGCCGAGAGCTGGCGCTTGACCACCGCGTCGGTCTGGCCGGTCTCGCGCTCGGCCAGCGTCTCGCCGACGCAGACGATCGGCGTCAGGCCCTTGGCCAGCGCGATCTTGGCCTTGTCGGCCACCAACTGGTCGCTCTCGGCGTGCAGCGCGCGGCGCTCCGAGTGGCCGACGATCACGTAGCGGCAGCCGTACTCGGCCAGCATCGCGGCGCTGACCTCGCCGGTGTAGGCGCCCGATTCGTGCGCCGAGCAGTCCTGCGCGCCGGAGGCGATGGCCGAGCCCTGCAGCGACAGCGCCACGTCGGCGAGGTAGGGGAACGGCGCGCACACCGCCACCTCGGCGCCGAACGGGCCTTCGGCGCGGATCGCGGCAAGCAGCTCGATGTTGCCGACGCGCGTGCCGTTCATCTTCCAGTTGCCGACCACCAGCTTGCGACGAGTCATCGTGTCTCTTCCTTGCGTGTTCACCAGCTCAGCACGATCTTGCCGACGTGCTGGTTCGATTCCATCAGCGCGTGCGCCTCGTGCGCCTGCGCGGCCTCGAAGGTCTTGAAGATCACCGGGCGCACGCGCCCGGCTTCGATCCACGGCCAGACGTTGTCGCGCAGCGCGCGCGCGATCGCCGCCTTGAAGGCGACCGGGCGCGGCCGCAGCGTCGAGCCGGTGATCGTCAGCCGCTTGCGCAGCACCAGGCCGGCGTCGAAGTTCGATTCGATGCCACCTTGCACCGCGATGATCACGAGGCGCCCGTCCTCGGCGAGGCAGCCGACCTCGCGCGCCACGTAGTCGCCCGCCACCATGTCGAGGATCACGTCGGCGCCCTTGCCTTCGGTGAGGCGCTTCACCTCGGCGACGAAGTCGTGGGTGCGGTAGTTGATCGCATGGTCGGCGCCGAGCGCGCGGCAGGCGGCGCACTTCTCGTCGCTGCCGGCGGTGGCGATCACCGTCGCGCCGGCCGCCTTGGCGAGCTGGATCGCGGTGACGCCGATGCCGCTGGTGCCGCCTTGCACCAGCAGCGTCTCGCCGGCCTGCAGGCGCGCACGCTCGAACACGTTCGACCACACGGTGAAGAAGGTCTCGGGCAGGCTGGCCGCTTCGACGTCGGTCAGGCCGCTGGGCGCCGGCAGGCACTGCTCGGCCGGCGCCACGCACAGCTGCGCGTAGCCGCCGCCGGCCACCAGCGCGCAGACGCGGTCGCCGCTCCTGAAGCCGGCCGCCGCCATCGCCGAGGTGTCGCCGCCGACGATGGTGCCGGCCACTTCCAGCCCGGGCAGGTCGGACGCGCCCGCCGGCGGCGGGTAGACGCCCTTGCGCTGCAGCACGTCGGGGCGGTTCACGCCCGCGGCCGCCACGCGGATCAGCAGCTCGCCCGCGCCGGCCACCGGGTCGGGCCGCTCGACGAGCTGCAGCACCTCGGGCGCGCCCGGGCGCGCGATCGCGATCGCCTTCATGCGCGCATCAGTCCTCGTTGCGCTCCTCGGGGGCGGCCGACGGCGCCGGCTGCTGCGGCTGCGCATCGCGATCGAGCAGCGCCTTCATCGACAGCTTGACGCGGCCCTTCTCGTCGGTCTCCAGCACCTTGACCTTGACGATCTGGCCTTCCTTGAGGAAGTCGGTGACCTTCTCGACGCGCTGGTGCGCGATCTGGCTGATGTGCAGCAGGCCGTCCTTGCCCGGCAGCAGGTTCACCAGCGCGCCGAAGTCGAGGATCTTGGTGATGGGGCCTTCGTAGACCTTGCCCACTTCCACCTCGGCGGTGATCTCCTCGATGCGCTTCTTCGCGAAGGCGGCCTTCTCGGCGTCGGTCGAGGCGATCGTGATGGTGCCGTCCTCGGCGATGTCGATCGTCGTGCCGGTTTCCTCGGTCAGCGCGCGGATCGTCGCGCCGCCCTTGCCGATCACGTCGCGGATCTTCTCCGGGTTGATCTTCATCGTGTACAGGCGCGGCGCGAACTGCGAGACCTCGGTCTTCGCGCCGCCCACCGCCTCGGTCATCTTGCCGAGGATGTGCATGCGGGCTTCCTTGGCCTGCGCCAGCGCCACCTGCATGATCTCCTTGGTGATGCCCTGGATCTTGATGTCCATCTGCAGCGCGGTCACGCCGGCGGTGGTGCCGGCCACCTTGAAGTCCATGTCGCCGAGGTGATCCTCGTCGCCGAGGATGTCGGTCAGCACCGCGAAGCGGTTGCCTTCCTTGATCAGGCCCATCGCGATGCCGGCCACGTGCGCCTTCATCGGCACGCCGGCGTCCATCAGCGCGAGGCAGCCGCCGCACACCGAGGCCATCGACGAGGAGCCGTTCGACTCGGTGATCTCCGAGACCACGCGCATCGAGTACGGGAACTCGGCGCGGTCGGGCAGCACCGCCACCAGCGCGCGCTTGGCGAGGCGCCCGTGGCCGATCTCGCGGCGCTTCGGGCTGCCGACGCGGCCGGTCTCGCCGGTGGCGAACGGCGGCATGTTGTAGTGCAGCATGAAGTGCTCGCTGAACTCGCCGGCCAGCGCGTCGATCTTCTGCGAATCGCGGTCGGTGCCCAGCGTCGCGGCCACCAGCGCCTGCGTCTCGCCGCGGGTGAACAGCGCCGAGCCGTGCACGCGCGGCAGCACGCCGGAGCGGATCTCGATCGGGCGCACGGTGCGGGTGTCGCGGCCGTCGATGCGCGGCTCGCCGGAGAGGATCTGGCCGCGCACGATGCGCGCCTCGATGTCGAACAGCAGGCCTTCGACCTTGACGGCGTCGAACTCGGCGCCCTCTTCCTTCAGCGCGCCCAGCACGAACGCGTAGGCGTCGCGGCAGGCCTGCGTGCGCGCCTGCTTGGAGCGGATCTGGTAGGCGGCGCGCAGCTTGTCCTCGCCCAGCGCGCTCACCTTGGCGATGAAGGCCTCGTCCTTGGCCGGGGCCTTCCAGTCCCAGGCCGGCTTGCCGGCATCGCGCACCAGCTCGTGGATCGCGTTGATCGCGATGTTGCCCTGCTCGTGGCCGAACACCACGCCGCCGAGCATCACCTCTTCGGACAGCTGCTGCGCCTCCGACTCGACCATCAGCACGGCCGCTTCGGTGCCGGCGACGACGAGGTCCATCTTCGAATCGAGCAGCTGCGTCTTGCCCGGGTTGAGCACGTACTGGCCGTCGATGTAGCCGACGCGCGCCGCGCCGATCGGGCCGTTGAACGGGATGCCGGAAATCGCCAGCGCGGCGCTCGCGCCGATCAGCGCCGGGATGTCGGCCGAGACTTCCGGGTTCAGCGACATCACGTGGATGATGACCTGGACTTCATTGAAGAAGCCGTCCGGGAACAGCGGGCGCAGCGGGCGGTCGATCAGGCGCGAGGTCAGCGTCTCCAGCTCGCTCGGGCGGCCTTCGCGCTTGAAGAAGCTGCCGGGGATCTTGCCGGCGGCGTAGGTCTTCTCGATGTAGTCGACGGTCAGCGGAAAGAAGTCCTGGCCGGGCTTGGCCTCGGACTTGGCGACCACCGTGGCGAGCACCACGGTGTCTTCGACGTTGACGAGCACGGCGCCGCTGGACTGGCGCGCGATCTCGCCGGTTTCCAGCGTGACGCTGTGCTGGCCCCACTGGAAGGTCTTGGTGACTTTGTTGAACAGGCTCATCGGGTTCTCCCATCCTGGTTGAGAGTGTCGGCCTCCTGGCGCGATGCCATTCCAGCGGCGCTCGTCGCCGCAACGCTGCTGGAATGACACATCGTCATCGGTGGCTGCCGGACACCAAAAGCGAAGAGCCTGTGCTGGCGGATTCCAGACAGGCCCCTCGGGTTCATCGCCGGCTTACTTACGCAGGCCCAGCTTGGCGATCAGCGCGGTGTAGCGGTCCGCGTCGCGGTCCTTCAGGTAGGCCAGCAGGCTCTTGCGCTGATTCACCAGCTTGAGCAGGCCGCGGCGGCCGTGGTGGTCCTTGGCGTGGGTCTTGAAGTGCGGCGTCAGTTCGTTGATGCGCGCGGTCAGCAGCGCGACCTGAACTTCGGGGGAGCCGGTGTCGTTGGCTCCGCGGGCGTTGGCCTTGACGATCTCGGCCTTGTTGATGGCGGTCATTCGAGTTTCCTCTGTGGGGAAACCGAGCGCGCGCCCTGCTGGGCACTCCGCCGCGGTTTCCGGTTTCACTTGCGGACGCCGGTGAAACCGACCGGCGCCGTGCCTGTTCACACCCGGTGCCCGAGCGCAAAACCTGTGGATTATAGCCCTAGCGTCCGAGGGCGCGTGCCAGCCGCTTCACCCCGGCCGCCAGGCGCGCCGGGTCGCGCGAGGCGAAGCACCAGCGCAGCCAGCCCTCGGCCTCCGGCCCGAAAGCCGCGCCCGGCGCCAGCCCGAGGCCGACCTCGGCGACCAGCCGCTTGGCGAAGGCGAGCGAGTCGTCCTGCCCGTCGACACGGAAGAAGGCGTACATGCCGCCATCGGGCACGGCCACCGAGACGCCCGGCAGCGCCGCCAGCGCGCTCAGCAGCGTGTCGCGGCAGGCCTTCATGCGCGCGGTCAGCGCCGGCACGAACTCGTCGGCGTGCGCCAGGCCGGCCAGCCCGCCGCGCTGCACGAACACCGGCGCGCACGAGGTGTTGAACTCGATCAGCTTGCCCATCGCCTCGACCAGCGCCGGCGGCGCGACCATCCAGCCGAGCCGCCAGCCGGTCATCAGGAAGCTCTTCGAGAAGCTGTGCACGACGACGAGCCGGTCGTCGGCCGTCGCGATGTCGAGGAAGCTCGGCGCACAGCGCGCGCCGTCGCGGTAGTAGAGGCGCTCGTAGACCTCGTCGGCGACGATCCAGGTACCGGTGCGGCGGCAGTGCTCGAGGATCGCCTGCTGCTCGGCGCGCTCCAGCGTCCAGCCGGTCGGGTTGTTCGGCGCGTTGACGAGCAGCACGCGCGTGTCCGGCGTCACCGCGGCGACCAAGGCATCGAGATCGAGCTTCCAGGCGCCCTGCTCCGCCTTCAGCGGCACGCGCGTCACGCGCGCGCCGAGGATCTGCGGCTGCGCGGTGAGATTCGGCCACACCGGCACCACCGCCACCACCTCGTCGCCGGCGCCGGCCAGCGCCTGCATCGCCAGCATCAGCGCGTTGACGCCCGAGGACGTGACGGCGATGCGCTCGGCGCCCAGCGGCGCGTGCAGGCCCGAGGCGTAGCGCGCGATCGCCTCGCGCAATTCGGGCAGGCCGAGGTTGTGCGAGTAGAAGGTCTCGCCGCCTTCCAGCGAGGCGGCGGCGGCTTCGCGCACGAAGGCGGGCGTCACCTCGTCGCTCTCGCCGAACCAGAAGGCGAGCACGTCGCTGCGGCCCAGGCCGGCGTTGGCGACTTCGCGGATCTTCGAGGCGGGCAGTTGGTCGATCACGGCTCTCATGGGCGCTCCATCGCGCAGCGGTGCGCTTGTTCGGTGGCGCGGGCATCGAAGGCGCGCAGCGTGCGGAAGCCGTAGCCCGAGCCCTCATTGTCGACGCGCACGCCGGGGGCGCCGAGCTTGTCCATCACGCTGACGACCAGCGGCTGCATCAGCTGGTGGTCGGCCGCGCGCATCGTGCCGGCGTGCAGGCCGCCGAGCGTGGCGCCGTCGTGGCGCAGCCCTTCGAGCGCGCGCGCCACCGCGCTGGCCTCGGCGCTGCCGGCGCGCTCGATCGCCGCGGCCAGCATCTCCACCATCAGCTGCATGCGCGCATGCTGGTAGTCTTCCTCGGGCTTGGGGAAGCGCGCGCGGAAGGCGGCGTGGAAGTCCCGCGAGGCTGGCGTATCGACGTTCGGGTGCCACTCGGCCACCGCCAGCACGCGGCCCACGCCGGCCTCGCCGATGGCCGCCGGCGCGCCCAGCGCGTTGCCGTAGAAGCTGTAGATGCGCGCCTCGACGCCTACCTCGCGCAGCGCCTTGACCAGCAGCGTCAGGTCGTTGCCCCAGTTGCCGGTCAGCACCGCCTGCGCGCCGCTGGCCTTGACCTTCATCGCGTAGGGCAGGAAGTCCTTCACGCGGCCGATCGGGTGCAGTTCGTCGCCGACGATCTCGACGTCCGGCCGCGCCGCGGCGATGCGCTCGCGCGCCTCGCGCCGCACGTGCTGGCCGAAACTGTAGTCCTGGCCGATCAGGTAGATCCTCTTCGTCGCGGCGTCGGCGCGCAGCACCTCCACCAGCGCGGCCAGCCGCATGTCGGCATGCGCGTCGAAGCGGAAGTGCCAGAAGCTGCACTTCTCGTTGGTCAGCGCGGGATCGACCGCCGAGTAGTTGAGCAGCAGCGCGCGCGCATCCGGCGAACGCGCGTTGTGCTTGTTCAGCGCCTCGACGATCGCCGCCGCCACCGCCGAGCTGTTGCCCTGCGTGACGAAGGCCACGCGCCGGTCCAGCGCGGCGCGCAGCATCGCCAGCGACTCCTCGCTGGCACCCTTGCCGTCGTAGCGTTGCAGCTCGAAGGGCCGCGCGCCGCCGGGCAGCCTGACGCCGCCGCGCTGGTTGACGCGCTCGACGGCGAACAGCAGGTTGCGGTAGACCGCCTCGCCGGCATTGGCGAAGGGGCCGGAGAGGCCCTCGATCAGCGCGATCGGGATCGGTTCGGCGGCCTGCGCGGGCAGCGCCAGCAGCGCGGCGCACAGCCACGCGGCGCACATCTTCAGTCGGATCATCGGGCGCGGATTCTAGGCGTCGGCACGCACCACATCCGCCAGCGGCCAGCGCGGCCTGACGCCGAAGGCGTAGTCGCGCGTCGCCGCCTGCGCACCGCTTTGCAGGCGCAGCGCGGCGGCCAGCGCGATCATCGCGCCGTTGTCGGTGCACAGCGCCAGCTCGGGGTAGTGCACGCGCACGCGGCGCTTCGCGCAGGCTTCGCCGAGCTGGCTGCGCAGCGCGGCGTTCGCGCCCACGCCGCCGGCCACCACGAGGCGGTCGAGTCCGGTGTCCTTCAGCGCGGCAAGCGACTTGCGCACCAGCACGTCGACGATCGCCTGCTGCGTGGCCGCGGCCAGGTGCGCCAGATCCTGCTGGCAGACGTTCGGCCCGAGCCTGGCCAGGCGCGTGCGCACCGCCGTCTTCAGCCCGGCGAAGGAGAAATCGAGGTCGCCGCTGTGCAGCAGCGGGCGCGGCAGGTCGAACACCGCCGCGTCGCCGAACTCCGCCAGCCGCGCCAGCGCCGGCCCGCCCGGGTAGCCCAGGCCCATCAGCTTGGCCGACTTGTCGAAGGCCTCGCCGGCGGCATCGTCGATGGTCTCGCCCAGCAGTTCGTACTGCGCAACGCCGTCGACACGCATCAGCTGCGTGTGCCCGCCCGAGACGAGCAGCGCGACGAAGGGAAAGCTCGGCGGGTCGGCCGAGAGGAAGGGCGACAGCAGATGCCCTTCGAGGTGGTGCACCGGCAGCGTCGGCCTGCCCAGCGCGGCGGCCAGCGCGCAGGCCACGCCGGCGCCGACGAGCAGCGCGCCGGCCAGCCCCGGGCCCTGGGTATAGGCGACCACGTCGACGTCGGCCAGCCCGCGGCCGGCCGAGGCCATCACCTGCCGCACCAGCGGCACGACCCGGCGGATGTGGTCGCGCGAGGCCAGCTCGGGCACCACGCCGCCGTAGGCCTGGTGCATGTCGATCTGGGTGTGCAGCGCATGCGCGAGCAGCGCCGGGGCGCCCTCGCCGCGCGTTTCGACCAGCGCCACGCCGGTTTCGTCGCACGACGATTCGATGCCGAGAACGTTCATGCGCCGAGTCTACGGCGCCGGTGCCACCCCCCTTCAGGCCAGCGCCGCGGCGCGCATGCGGCGTTTGGCGGCGCACACCGCGGTCTGCCACGGCAACTGGTAGACCGCGCTGTTCAGGCACATCATGCGCACGGCCTCGTCCACGGCAGCGCCCTCCTCGTCGACGAAGCAGGCGTTCGAGACGATCGACATCGGATCGGCGATCGCCACCACGTCGGGCATCACCTCGCGCCAGTCCCAGGCGATGCCGAGCATCGCATCGCGCGTCTCGAAGCCCCACAGCAGCTGGCCGTAGCGCAGATGCTTGTCGCCGTCGTCGACGTGCACCGACATGCCGAGATGCCGCAAGCGGTGCACCACGCGCTGCCAGTCTTCCAGAGGCGTCGAAACCGTCGGCCACGTCACAATTTTCCAGGCGGGTATCGTCATAATGGTCTTCGCATCTGTTGGAACATACGCAGTGTCGGCCGTCAGGTGCAGACTCTCAAGCTGTCAACCTTGGTAGTTCGCGCGTTCCGTTCATGAGACTTCAGCGGTTTCTCGATGTCAGCCAGTCGTGCGATGTGGAAACGTTCACACGTCGGCTGGTCGGCTTCGCGCATGAGCTGGATTTCGGTATTGCGGCTGCGACGCTGGTTGTTGACGCACCCGGACAAGACGCGACTTTCGTCACCGTCGGCAATACGCCCGAGGCTTTCAAAGACGCCTCCGTCGATACCGGCGACGCGAAGCGTGATCCGGTGCTCAAGCGCATGAAGCGGCAGAGCATTCCCTTTTTCTACGACCAGGGTCTGTATGTCGACGATGGGGCCGCCGATCTGTGGGAGCGCCAAGCACCTTTCGGCTATCGCACCGGCATCGCGGTGGCGCTGCACCTGCCGGCGCACCGCCACTTTCTACTTGGCGTAGACCGAGAAACGGCGTTGCCGCACGAGGACGAGAAGCTGACGCGGATGCTGGCCGACCTGCAGTTCCTCGCCGTGCACGCCCAGGATGCGGCTCAGCGTCTGCTGGCGCCGCCCGCGGCGAACGACGAGATTCCGGACCTGACACCGCGCGAACTCGACATCCTGCGCCAGACACGCGACGGCAAGTCGGCCTGGGCGGCCGGCCAGATTCTCGCGATCAGCGAGCACACGGTGAACTTCCACCTGCGCAACATCCAGCGCAAGCTCAACACCACCTCCAAGCACCAGGCGGTGCTGGCGGCGATGCGCCTGGGCTTGATCTGAGATCAACGGACAGCCGAGCTGTCCATCCCCTACAAAGGTTTGTAGCTAGTCGGCGCGTGACCGACTGCACAAAATGGCTCCCGAACCGCGTCGTGTGACGCACTTAACCGGGAGACCGTCATGACTTCGTATCCTCGCGTCGGCTGGTAAGGACAAGCGGCCGCTGCGCGCCTTCCGCAAGCTCGCCCGCAGCGGCCCCGTCCGACCCATTACCCCTCAGATTCCGCAGCGGGCGCCTTTCACGGCGCCCGTCTGCTTCTGGCGACTGCAACTGGTTACCCAGCGGGCACCGGATCGGCACTACGCTCGCGGCCTCCATGAAAGAGTACCGCCTCGCCGCCTGGCCCAACCTCGGCCCGCAGCACCGCCGCACCGCCTACCGCCGCCTGCTCAGCGACATGTCGCAGCGGCACGTCAGCCTGGCCGAGTTGTGCGAACGCAGCGGGCTGGCGCGGCGCGAGGTGCGCAGCTTCCTCGCCACGCTGGCCGAGCGCGGCTCGCTGATCACTCGTGATGCGCCGCGCGCCGGCTGGCCGCTGTCGCTGCGGCCGCTGCGCAACTGGCTGCGCCGCAGCCAGCTGCTCAGCCCGCGCTGAGCCCGCCGGCTTGGCTTGAATGTTGCACGGCCCGGGGCATGGCCCCCACCCGTCCGCTGCGCATCGTCGTCGTCGCTCCCGAAGCTCTCTCGCCCGATCTCGCCGACGCGCAGAGCGAAGGTGAGCTGGAGCGCTCGCGCAGTCTGCGCATCGCCCTGCTCGAAGCCGGCTACAACGTGGTCGCGACGCTGCCGGCCGATCCCTTCCTGCCCGAACGGCTGGCGCAGATCGCGCCCGACATGGTGGTGGTCGACGCCGAGAGCCAGGCGCGCGATACGCTCGAGCACGTCGTGATGGCCACGCGCGACGAGCGCCGGCCCATCGTTCTCTTCACCAACGACGCCGACACCAGCCAGGTCGGCGCGGCGATCGCCGCCGGCGTCAGCGCCTACGTGGTGGCCGGCCTCGCGCCCGCGCGCGTGCGCCCGGTGCTCGACGTGGCGATGGCGCGCTTCCAGCACGAGGAGGCGCTGCGCCGCGAGCTGGCGCAGGCACGCACCCAGCTCAGCGAGCGCAAGACCATCGATCGCGCCAAGGGCATCCTGATGGCGCGCCACTCGCTCAGCGAGGACGAGGCCTACGCGCGCCTGCGCAAGACCGCGATGGATCGCGGCATGAAGCTCGCCGAGGTGGCGCAGCGCATCGTCGAGGTCGCCGAGCTGCTCTGAGCGTGCTTCGCGCACTGCGCGGGTGCATCGCGCGCGCTTTTCGGGTGGCATGCGGTTTGCAATAGCCAGCCCATCGGGCCAACGCCGGCCCGCCGCGACGACGACGTCCGCACGAGCGCTGCCCATGGGCAGACGCCGTGCGGGCGTCTTTTTTTGACCGCAACGCAGCCACGCCATGACCCACTCGACGAACCGGAACCCGCTCATGAGCCGCAGAACCGTCATCAAGGCCGCCGCCGGGCTGGTGCCCGCGCTGCACGCCAGCGCCTACGCCCAGGGCTCCGACAAGCCCGAGAAGGAGGAGGTCCGCATCGGCTTCATTCCGCTGACCGACTGCGCCTCGGTCGTGATGGCCGCGGTGCTGGGCTTCGACAAGAAGTACGGCGTGAAGATCGTGCCGACCAAGGAGGCCTCCTGGGCGGGTGTGCGCGACAAGCTCGTCAACGGCGAACTGGACATGGCGCACGTGCTCTACGGCCTGGTCTACGGCGTGCACCTCGGCGTCGGCGGCCCGAAGAAGGACATGGCCGTGTTGATGACGCTGAACAACAACGGCCAGGCGATCTCGCTGTCGAAGAAGCTGGCCGACAAGGGCGCGGTCGATGCCGCCAGCCTCGCCAGGCTGATGGCCTCGGAAAAGCGCGAGTACACCTTCGCGCAGACCTTCCCGACCGGCACGCATGCGATGTGGCTGTACTACTGGCTCGCCTCGGCGGGCATCAACCCGATGAAGGACGCCAAGGTCATCACCGTGCCGCCGCCGCAGATGGTGGCCAACATGCGCGTCGGCAACATGGACGGATTCTGCGTCGGCGAGCCCTGGAACCACCGCGCGATCATCGACGGCATCGGCATCACCGCGGTGACCACGCAGGACGTGTGGAAGGACCATCCCGAGAAGGTGCTGGGCACGACGGCCGAGTTCGTGAAGAAGCATCCCAACACCGCGCGCGCCGTGATGATGGCGATCCTCGAAGCCGGGCGCTGGATCGACGCCAGCCTGCAGAACAAGAACAAGATGGCCGAGACCATCGCCGACAAGGCTTACGTCAACACCAGCGTCGACGCGATCAACCAGCGCATCCTCGGGCGCTACCAGAACGGCCTGGGCAAGACCTGGGACGACCCCAACCACATGAAGTTCTTCGCCGACGGCGCGGTCAACTTCCCCTACCTGTCCGACGGCATGTGGTTCCTCACGCAGCACAAGCGCTGGGGGCTGCTGAAGGAGCACCCCGACTACCTCGGCGTGGCCAGGCAGGTCAATCAGATCGAGCTGTACAAGCAGGCCGCATCGGCGCTGAAGATCGCCGTGCCCGCCAGCCCGATGCGCAGCAGCAAGCTGATCGACGGCGTGGTGTGGGACGGCAAGGATCCGGCCCGCTACGCCGACGGCTTCAAGGTCAAGGCCTGATGAACGCCGCGCTTCGCATCCTGAGCCCGCCGCTGGCCGGCCTCGCGCTGCTGATCGGCATCTGGGCGCTGCTGACGATGCAGGGCGACAGCAGCTTCCCGACGCCGCTGGCGACCTTCACCGAGGCCGCCCGGCTGTTCTCCGACCCGTTCTACCGCAACGGCCCGAACGATCAGGGCATCGGCTGGAACATCCTGTTCTCGCTCGAGCGCGTCGCGGTCGGCTTCGGGCTGGCGGCGCTGGCCGGGATCCCGCTGGGCTTCCTGATCGGACGCTTCGCGGTGCTCGACCGCATGGTCTCGCCGCTGGTCAGCCTGCTGCGCCCGGTGTCGCCGCTGGCCTGGCTGCCGATCGGACTGCTGGTGTTCAAGGCCGCGAACCCGGCGGCGATCTGGACGATCTTCATCTGCTCGATCTGGCCGATGATCATCAACACCGCCGTGGGCGTGCAGCGCGTGCCGCAGGACTACCTGAACGTCGCCAAGGTGCTGAACCTGAGCGAGTGGAAGGTCATCACGAAGATCCTCTTCCCCGCGGTGCTGCCCTACATGCTGACCGGCGTGCGCCTGTCGGTGGGCACGGCCTGGCTGGTGATCGTGGCCGCCGAGATGCTGACCGGCGGCGTGGGCATCGGCTTCTGGGTGTGGGACGAGTGGAACAACCTGAACGTGACGCACATCCTGATCGCCATCGTCGTGATCGGCGTGGTCGGCCTGCTGCTGGAGACGCTGCTGGTGGGCATCGCGAAGCGCTTCAGCTACGACGAGCATTGAGAACCGCCATGAACCACTTCATCCAGGTGCAGAACGCGGAGATGGTGTTCACGACCCGGAAGGGCCGCTTCCACGCGCTGCGCGAGATCGACCTGAGCGTAGCGCAGGGCGAGTTCGTCACGCTGATCGGCCACTCGGGCTGCGGCAAGTCGACGCTGCTCAACCTGATCGCCGGGCTCGTGCTGCCCACCAGCGGCGTGCTGCTGTGCGACAACCGCGAGATCGCCGCGCCCGGGCCGGAGCGCGCGGTGGTGTTCCAGAACCACTCGCTGCTGCCCTGGCTCTCCTGCTACGAGAACGTGCACCTGGCGGTCGAGCGGGTGTTCGGCGCGCGCGCGTCGCGCGCCGAGCTGAAGCAGCGCAGCGAGGCCGCGCTCGAGCTGGTCGGCATGGGCCACGCCGCCGCCAAGCGGCCGCACGAGATCTCCGGCGGCATGAAGCAGCGCGTGGGCATCGCGCGGGCGCTGGCGATGGAGCCCAAGGTGCTGCTGATGGACGAGCCCTTCGGCGCGCTCGACGCGCTGACGCGCGCCCGGCTTCAGGACGAGCTGCTGAAGATCGTCGCGCGCACGAAGAGCACGGTGGTGATGGTCACGCACGACGTCGACGAGGCGGTGCTGCTGTCGGACCGCATCGTGATGATGACCAACGGCCCGGCCGCGACGATCGGGGAGATCCTCGCGGTGGGCCTGCCGCGCCCGCGCGACCGCGTCGCGCTGGCCGAGGACGCGAACTACGTGCACTGCCGCAAGGAGGTGCTGGACTTTCTCTACACGCGCCACGGGCAGGCGGCGGGCACGGCACTTGCGTGAGTCGCACGCGACGGCTGGCAGAGCAGCCGTCGCTGTCTCCTCAGCAGGGCTCGTCCCTTTGGCAACGCCCCCGCGCCGCACCGGCCGGGGGCGTTTTTTCAGTGCTTCTCTTTGGCGTGATTGATCGAGTACTTCGGGATCTCGATCGTCACGTCCTCGTTGGAGAGAATGGCCTGGCACGACAGCCGCGAGGTGGGCTCCAGGCCCCAGGCGCGGTCGAGCAGGTCTTCTTCGCTCTCGTCCATCTCGCCGAGCGACTTGAAGCCCTCGCGCACCACCACGTGACAGGTGGTGCAGGCGCAGCTCAGCTCGCAGGCGTGCTCGATCTCGACGTGGTTGTCGAGCATGGCTTCGCACAGCGAGGTGCCGGCCGGCGCGCTGATCTCGGCGCCTTCGGGGCAGTATTCGGGGTGCGGCAGGATGCGGATCGTTGGCATGTTCAGACGTCCTCGACGCGCTTGCCCGCCAGCGCCTGGCGGATGCCGCGGTTCATGCGTTCGGCGGCGAAACCTTCGGTGGCCAGGGCCAGCGCCTCGACGGCGGCGTCGATCGCGTGGTGGTCGCTGCCCTCGCGGGCCTGCTGCACGGCAGCGAGTTGCGCCTCGATGGCTGCGCGCTGCGCCGCATCGAGCAGATCGCCGTCGGCCACCAGCGCGGCGCGCGTGGCCAGCAGCAGCCGCTCGGCCTCGACGCGTGATTCGCGCAGGCTGCGCTCGCGCATGTCCTGCTCGGCGCTGCCGAAGCCCTCGCTGAGCATGCGCGCGATGTCCTCGTCGGCCAGGCCGTAGCTCGGCTTGACGCTGATGGCGGCCTGCACGCCCGAACTCTCCTCGCGCGCGGAGACGCTCAGCAGCCCGTCGGCATCGACCTGGAAGCTCACCCGGATGCGCGCCGCGCCGGCCACCATCGGCGGAATGCCGCGCAGCTCGAAGCGCGCCAGCGAGCGGCAGTCGGCCACCAGCTCGCGCTCGCCTTGCACGACGTGGATCGCCATCGCGGTCTGGCCGTCCTTGAAGGTGGTGAAGTCCTGCGCGCGCGCCGTGGGGATGCTGCTGTTGCGCGGGATGATGCGCTCGACCAGCCCGCCCATCGTCTCCAGCCCGAGCGAGAGCGGGATCACGTCGAGCAGCAGCAGTTCGCCGGCGCCGGCGTTGCCGGCCAGCGCGTTGGCCTGGATCGCGGCGCCCAGCGCCACCACCTCGTCGGGGTTCAGGTTGGTCAGCGGCGCGCGGCCGAAGAGTTCGCCGACGGCCTGCTGCACGCGCGGCATGCGCGTCGAGCCGCCGACCATCACGACGCCCTGCACCTCGTCCTTGCCGACCTGGGCATCGCGCAGCACCTTGCGCACCGCGGCCAGCGTGCGCGCCACCAGCGGCTCGGTGAGCGCGACGAATTCGTCGCGTGCGATGCGCACCTGCAGCTCGCCGCCGGCCAGCGGGCAGGCCAGCACGGCGTGATCGGCGCTCGACAGCTTCTCCTTGGCCGCGCGCGCCGCGGCCAGCACGGCGCGCTTGTCCTCGGCGGTGGCGGCTTCGAGCCCGGCGCGCTGCAGCGCGAACGCGGCCAGCGCGGCATCGAAGTCGTCGCCGCCGAGCGCCGAATCGCCGCCGGTGGCGATCACCTCGAACACCCCGGCCGACAGGCGCAGTAGCGAGATGTCGAAGGTGCCGCCGCCCAGGTCGTAGACCGCGTACAGGCCTTCGGCACCGTGCTCCAGGCCGTAGGCGATCGCCGCGGCGGTCGGCTCGCTGATCAGGCGCAGCACGTTCAGGCCGGCGAGCTGCGCGGCGTCCTTGGTCGCCTGGCGCTGCGCTTCGTCGAAGTAGGCCGGCACGGTGATCACCGCGCCGAACAGCTCGTCGTCAAAGCTGTCTTCGGCGCGCTGGCGCAGCGTGGCGAGGATCTCGGCGGAGACCTCCACCGGCGACTTGTCGCCGTCCGCCGTGCGTATCTTCAGCATGCCCGGCGCGTCGACGAAGTCGTAGGGCAGCGTGCGGCGTTCGGCGATGTCGGCCAGGCCGCGGCCCATGAAGCGCTTGGCCGAGACGATGGTGTTCTTCGGGTCGAGCGCCGCGTCGGCCAGCGCCTGCGCGCCGATGCGCCGTCCGCCGCCGGCGAGGTAGTGCACCGCCGAGGGCAGGATCACGCGGCCGTGCTCGTCGGGCAGGCACTCGGCCACGCCGTGGCGCACCGCCGCCACCAGCGAATGCGTGGTGCCGAGGTCGATGCCCACCGCGACGCGGCGCTGGTGCGGGTCGGGCGAGCCGCCGGGTTCGGAGATCTGCAGCAGGGCCATGCGCTTATTGTCCCAGCGCCTCGAGGCGGCGCTCGACGTCGGCGCCAAAGCGCTCGATGAACATGAGGGCTCTGAGCTGCTGCGCCGCGGCGGCCATGTCGCCGCCCTCGTCGATCAGCACGCGCAGGCGCTCCAGCGCGGCCGCACGCTGCTCGGCGACCTGCTCGGCGAGCGCCTCGACCTGCTCGACGCCACGCGCCGCGTCCAGCGCCTCGCGCCACTCCATCTGCTGCATCAGGAAGGCGGGCGGCATCGCGGTGTTGTTCTCGGCGTCGACGCGCTGGCCGGCCAGCTCGCACAGCGTGGCGGCGCGCGCGAGCGGGTCCTTCAGGCGCCGGTAGGCCTCGTTGACGCGCACCGCCCACTGCATCGCCACGCGCTGCGCGGCCGCGCCCTCGGCCGCGAAGCGGTCCGGGTGCACCTCGGCCTGCAGGGCGCGCCAGCGCGCGTCGAGCGTGGCGCGCTCCTGCGCGAAGCGGCGCGGCAGGCCGAACAGCACGAAATCGTCGTCGTCGAGCTTCATGGAATGAAAAAGCGCGGCTCGCGGCCGCGCTCCGCGGGTTCGGGCCGGATCGTCAAACGCGGAACGACTCGCCGCAGCCGCAGCGGTCCTTCTCGCGCGGGTTGTGGAACTTGAAGCCTTCGTTGAGGCCCTCGCGCACGAAGTCGAGTTCGGTGCCGTCGAGGTAGGGCAGGCTCTTCGGATCGATCAGCACCTTGACGCCGTGGCCCTCGAAGACGATGTCCTCGGGGGCCAGTTCGTCGGCGTACTCGAGCTTGTAGGCCAGGCCCGAGCAGCCGGTGGTCTTGACGCCCAGGCGCACGCCGACGCCCTTGCCGCGCTTGGCGAGGTAGCGGATGACGTGCTTGGCGGCGCGCTCGGTCAAGGTGACGGCCATGTGCTCACTGGCCCGCCTTGGCCTTGTAGTCGCTGACCGCCGCCTTGATCGCGTCCTCCGCGAGGATCGAGCAGTGGATCTTCACCGGCGGCAGCGCCAGTTCCTCGGCGATCTGGGTGTTCTTGATCGTCAGCGCCTCGTCGAGCGACTTGCCCTTGACCCACTCGGTGACCAGCGAGCTCGACGCGATCGCCGAGCCGCAGCCGTAGGTCTTGAACTTCGCGTCCTCGATCAGGCCGGTGGCGGGATTGACCTTGATCTGCAGCTTCATCACATCGCCGCAGGCCGGAGCGCCGACCATGCCGGTGCCCACCGTCTCGTCGCCCTTCTCGAACGAACCGACGTTGCGCGGGTTCTCGTAGTGGTCGACGACCTTGTCGCTGTATGCCATGTCAGTACTCCAACATCCCTGTCTGTTCTTGTCGTGCGTACATCATCAGTGCGCGGCCCACTGGATCGTCTTGAGGTCGACGCCGTCCTGGTACATCTCCCACAGCGGCGAGAGCTCGCGCAGTTTGGCCACGCGGTCTTTCAGCGTGCTGACCACGTAGTCGATCTCTTCCTCGGTGGTGAAGCGGCCGATCGTCATGCGCAGGCTCGAGTGCGCCAGCTCGTCGCTGCGGCCGAGCGCGCGCAGCACGTAGCTCGGCTCCAGGCTCGCCGAGGTGCAGGCCGAGCCCGAGGACACCGCGATGCCCTTGATGCCCATGATCAGCGACTCGCCTTCGACGAAGTTGAAGCTCATGTTGACGTTGTGCGGCACGCGCTTGTCGGCGTGGCCGTTGAGGAAGGTCTGCTCGATGTCGGCGAGGCCGCGCAGCAGGCGCTGCTGCAGCGCGCGGATGCGCTCGTTCTCGGTGCCCATCTCCTCGCGCGCGATGCGGAAGGCCTCGCCCATGCCGACGATCTGGTGCGTCGGCAGCGTGCCCGAGCGCATGCCGCGCTCGTGGCCGCCGCCGTGCATCTGTGCCTCGATGCGCACGCGCGGCTTGCGCCGCACGTACAGCGCGCCGATGCCCTTGGGCCCGTAGGTCTTGTGCGAGGCCAGGCTCATCAGGTCGACCGGCAGCGTGGCGAGGTCGATCGCCACCTTGCCGGTGGCCTGCGCCGCGTCGACGTGGAAGACGATGCCGCGCTCGCGGCAGATCGCGCCGATCGCCGGGATGTCCTGGATCACGCCGATCTCGTTGTTGACGAACATCACCGAGACCAGGATGGTGTCGGGCCGCAGCGCCGCCTTGAACGCCTCCAGGTCGAGCAGGCCGTCTTCGCGCACATCGAGGTAGGTGGCCTCGAAGCCCTGGCGCTCGAGTTCGCGCACGGTGTCGAGCACGGCCTTGTGCTCGGTCTTCACCGTCACGATGTGCTTGCCGCGACCCTTGTAGAACTGCGCCGCGCCCTTCAGCGCGAGGTTGTTCGACTCGGTGGCGCCGCTGGTCCAGACGATCTCGCGCGCGTCGGCGCCGATCAGGTCGGCCACCTGCTGGCGCGCCTTCTCGACCGCCTCCTCCGCCTCCCAGCCCCAGGCATGGCTGCGCGAGGCCGGGTTGCCGAAATGCTCGCGCAGCCAGGGGATCATCGCGTCGACCACGCGCTGGTCCACCGGGTTGGTGGCGCCGTAGTCCATGTAGATCGGGAAGTGCGGGGTCGTGCTCATGGAAGCGGAACCGGGAAGATCACTTCGTGAATGCGTTGCAGGGCATCGGGTTCGCCGCCGCGCTCACTTCGTGAACGCGTTGCCGAGAGCGAACACCGAGTTCGGCGCGGTCACCTTGATCGGCTTGACCACCGGCTGGCTGGAGATCGCGCGCTTGACCGGCTGCTCCTCGATCGAGACGCCCTTGGCGATCTGCTCGTCGACCAGCTTCTTCAGCGTCACCGAGTCGAGGAACTCGATCATCTTGGCGTTCAGGCCGGCCCACAGGTCGTGCGTCATGCACTTGCCGCTCTCCTCGCCCATGCAGTCGCCCTTGCCGCCGCAGCCGGTGGCGTCGAGCGGCTCGTCGACCGCGACGATGATGTCGGCCACGGTGATCTCCTCGGCCTTGCGGCCCAGCGAGTAGCCGCCGCCCGGGCCGCGCGTGCTCTCCACCAGCTCGTGGCGGCGCAGCTTGCCGAACAGCTGCTCGAGGTAGGACAGCGAGATCTGCTGGCGGCCGCTGATGGCGGCCAGCGCCACCGGCCCGGTGTGCTCCCGCAGCGCCAGGTCGATCATGGCGGTGACGGCAAAACGGCCCTTGGTGGTCAGTCGCATCTCAAATCTCCTATTGCCGGCATCGGCGCGGGGTTCTCTGGAATCTGTCCAGACAGTCGGCTCCGAACAAAGGCCCGTTATTTCCGAGCGCTTTGGTCGAGTATAACTGAAACCGACTTTTTTGGTCGGGATCGGGGCCGAAAGTTCCCCTCATGCGGCCGGGGGCAGCCGCAGCGTCGCGAGCAGGCCGTCGCAGGCATCCTCGACAAGGTCGAGCACCGTCTCGAAGCCGTCCGGGCCACCGCTGTACGGGTCGGGCACCTCCAGGCACTCGTGGCGGCGGCAGTGCGCCGCGAGGCGGCCGAGCTTGTGGCGCTGCGCCGGCGGGCAACGCTCTTCCAGCAGCGCGAGATTGTCGCCGTCCATCGCCAGGATGAGGTCGAAGCGCTCGAAGTCCGCCGCCGTCACGGCGCGGGCGCGCAGCGCGGCGAGGTCGTAGCCGCGCCGCGCGGCATGCGCGACGGCGCGGTGGTCGGGCGGCGCGCCGGCATGCCAGCCGTGCGTGCCGGCCGAATCGACCCGTATCGCGTCGTGCATGCCGGCTTCGCGCAGCTTGCGGCGCATCACGCCCTCGGCGGTGGGCGAGCGGCAGATGTTGCCCAGGCAGACGAACAGGATGCTGGAGACCACGGGCGGATTCTCGCCCGTCCGTGGCAAGCTCGCGGCATGACCCACACCCTGGAACACTGGTCGGTGGACGCCGGCGACGCCGACCTGGCCCTGCTCGACGTGCCGCCCGCGGAAGCCCGCGTGCGCCGCTTCGAGATCGACGTGCGCTTCGTCGTGCGCAGCCCGGCCGACGCGGCGCAGCAGCCCTGGCACGCGCTGACGGTGGAGCTCGACGGCAGGCGCCACTGGCAGCGCCGCATCGCCACCAGCAACCCCGGCCAGACCGACAGCCTCGACTACCACTGCCGCGTCGAGGTGCCGGCCGGCGCGGGCCTGCGGATCCGCGCGCTGGCGCAGGTGCGCGGGGCGCTGCGTCAGCGCCTGCGCATCGACGCCGAGGAGTCCTGACCATGCGCCGCCTCGTGATGGCGATCCTGCTGGCCCTGCCCACGCTGGCCGCTGCCCAGGCCGGCAACTGCGAGGAGATCCGCCAGCGCATCGAAGCCAAGGTGCGCGCCTCGGGCGCGAGCGCCTTCCAACTGCGGGTGGTCGAGAAGGACGCCAAGCTCACCGCCGGCAAGGTGGTGGGAAGCTGCGACCTCGGCCGCCGCCAGATCGTCTACGTCGCCGGCGCCGCCTCCGCGCCGCACGGCGGCGAGCCCATCCTCACCGAGTGCAAGGACGGCACGGTGACGCTGGGCGGCGACTGCAAGCCCTGAAGCGATGCCGGCGATGCGCCGCTTCGACGTCTGCAACGGCGATGCCGACGGCCTGTGCGCGCTGCGCCAGTGGCGCGGCGAGTTTCCGGCCGATGCGCAGCTGGTCACCGGGCTGAAGCGCGAGATCGCGCTGCTGCAGCGTGTGCCCGCCGAGGCGGCCGACGAGGTGCTGGTGTGCGACATCGCGCTGGAGCGCAACCGCGACGCGCTGCTGCGCCTGCTGGCCTGCGGGGCGCGCGTGCGCTGGTTCGACCACCACGCCGCCGGCGAGGTGCCGCGCCACGCCGGCCTGGAGGCGCACCTCGACTTTTCGCCCGACATGTGCAGCAGCCTGCTGGTCGACCACGAACTGCACGGCCGGCAGCGTTCCTGGGCGCTGGTGGGCGCGTATGGCGACGAGATGACGGAAGTCGCCGATCGCCTCGCCGCCGGCAGCGGCTTCGATGCCGCGCAACGTGCCGCGCTGCGCCGGCTCGGCCGCACGATCAACTACAACGCCTACGGCGAGCAGCCCTCCGACCCGCTGATCCATCCCGCCGACCTGTATGCGCTGATGGCGCGCCATGCCGACCCCTTTGCGCTGCTCGATGCCGAACCGGTGATCGGCTCGATCGAGCGCCAGCGCGGCGACGACCTCGCCCGCGCCCAGGGCATCGCGCCGGCCTGGGACGGCGACTCCGCGCGCGTCGTCGTGCTGCCCGATGCGCCGTGGAGCCGGCGCGTCGGCGGCACGCTGGCCAATGCGCTGGGCGAAGCCGCGCCGCGGCAGGCGCAGGCGGTGCTGCGCGCCCGGCCGGGCGGGGGCTACCTCGTCAGCGTGCGCGCGCCGCGTGCCTCGCCGCACGGCGCACAGGCGCTGTGCGCGGCCTTCGGCGGCAGCGGCCGCGCCGCCGCGGCCGGCATCGACCGGCTGCCCGAGGCCGAGCTGGGCCGCTTCATCGAGCGTTTTTCGCGCTCGCGCTGGGTGGGGTGAGCGGCACGACGTTGCTGTCGTGCCCCGCCGCGCCGAAGGCCTGCTCGCGCAGCAGCGCAAGCTGGTCGCGCACCCGCGCCGCCTTCTCGAACTCCAGGTTCCTGGCGTGGTCGAGCATCTGCTTTTCGAGCAGCTTGATGCGCTTGGCCAGATCCTTCTCGCTCATCGCCTCGACCGCCGCTGCCTCGGTGGCAGCCTTCAGGTCGTCCTTGGCGTTCTTCTCGCTGTAGACACCGTCGATCAGGTCCTTCACCTTCTTGCTGACGCTGCGCGGCACGATGCCGTGCTCGGCGTTGAAGTCGATCTGCTTGGCGCGGCGGCGCTCGGTCTCGTCGATCGCGCGGCGCATCGAGTCGGTGATGGTGTCGGCGTACAGGATCGCCTTGCCGTTGAGGTTGCGCGCCGCGCGGCCGATGGTCTGTATCAGGCTGCGCTCGGCGCGCAGGAAGCCTTCCTTGTCGGCGTCGAGGATCGCCACCAGCGACACCTCGGGAATGTCCAGCCCCTCGCGCAGCAGGTTGATGCCCACCAGCACGTCGAAGCTGCCCAGCCGCAGGTCGCGCAGGATCTCGACGCGCTCGATGTTGTCGACGTCGCTGTGCAGGTAGCGCACCTTGACGCCGTTGTCGCTCAGGTAGTCGGTCAGCTGCTCGGCCATGCGCTTGGTCAGCGTGGTGATCAGCACGCGCTCGTTGATCTTCACGCGCTCGCGGATTTCCTGCAGCACGTCGTCGACCTGGTGCGTGGCCGGGCGCACCTCCACCTCGGGGTCGACCAGCCCGGTGGGCCGCACCAGCTGCTCGACCACCTGCCCGGCGTGCTGCTGCTCGTAGGCCGCCGGCGTGGCCGAGACGAACACCGCCTGGCGCATCTTCTTCTCGAACTCCTCGAACTTCAGCGGCCGGTTGTCCAGCGCGCTGGGCAGTCGGAAGCCGTACTCCACCAGCGTGGTCTTGCGCGCGCGGTCGCCGTTGTACATGCCGCCGAACTGGCCGATCAGCACATGGCTCTCGTCCATGAACATCAGCGCGTCGGGCGGCAGGTAGTCCACCAGCGTGGGCGGCGGCTCGCCCGGCGCGGCACCCGACAGGTGGCGCGTGTAGTTCTCGATGCCCTTGCAGTGCCCCACCTCGCTGAGCATTTCCAAATCAAACCGGGTGCGCTGCTCCAGCCGCTGC
>JAKOZT010000141.1 GCA_029779845.1 Pseudomonadota bacterium
CGCCGCGCTGGAGACCCGGATGCGCGCGCTGGTCGCCGCCGGCACCTCGCTGCTCGACGTGCCCGAGGCCGGCGAGCTGCCCGCCTATCAGCGCTGGGACCAGTACGAGCTGGTGCACCGCCGCAACGCTTCGATCGCCTTCGTGCGCTTCGAGCGCGAGTGGATGTTCAAGCAGTAGCAGGAGGGCCGTTCATGGACGCCGACGCCCACTTCTCGCGCCGCCAGGCGCTCGCCGGCCTCGCCGCGCTCACGCTCGCGCCCACCGCCGCGCGGGCCGCGCCCGGCGGGCTGCCGAACGCGACGCACGATGCGTCCTCGCCGGAGTGGGACCGGCTGAGCGCCAGGCTCTTCCCCGGCAAGACGCTGATCGTCGGCCAGGGCACCGTCCAGGTGTTCGCCCCGCTGCGCGCCGCCTACGGCGCCTCGGTGCCCGTCAAGGGGGTGTCCAAGCTGGCGCCGAAGCCCGAGCTGTACGTGCGCCGGCTGTACCTGGTGGTCGACAAGAATCCCTCGCCGCTGGCCATCACGCTCGAGCTGGGCACCGAGGCCGGCCAGGCCGACCTCGAAACGCGGCTGCGCGTCGACGAGTACAGCCACGTGCGCGTGGTCAGCGAGCTGTCCGACGGCACGCTGCACACCGACTCGCGCTACGTGAAGACCTCCGGCGGCTGCTCGGCGCCGCCGAACCGCGACGCGCCGCACCTGATCGGCAAGACCTTCCTCAAGCTCGCCGGCGAACTGCGCATGGACGAGCCGGTGGCCGCCGACGTGACGGTGCTGCACCCGAACGACACCGGCTTCGAGCTGAACCAGCAGACGGTGATGTACATCCCGCCGCACTTCGTGCGCTCGATCCGCGTCAGCTACGCCGGGCGCAAGGTGTTCGACGCCGAGATGGACTTCTCGGTCAGCGAGAACCCGACGCTGCGCTTCAACTTCGTGCCGCACGCCAAGGGCGAGCTGCGCGCCGAGGTGACCGACACCAAGGATGCGCAGTTCGTCGGCACGCTGGCGGTGGGCTGAGGATCACGATGCGCCGCCGCCTGTTCCTGCTGATCGCCTTCGCCGTCACCCAAGCGCGCGCGATGGGCATGCCGGCGCGCTACTCGCCCACCGAGATCAGGCCGACCGGCACGCCGCAGCGCTGGGAGTTCGACCTGAGCCCCGCACTCGAGCGCGCGCGCCGCGAGCGCAAGCGCCTGTACCTCTACCTGAGCGCGAGCGATTGCCCGTTCTGCCGCAAGTACGAGGCCTTTCTCGACAAGAACGCCGCCGAGCTGGCGCCGCATTTCGCGAAGGACTGGATCGTCTTCGAGATGCGCGCCAATCTTTCCGTGCAGGCCGACCGGCTGTGGTTCCGCATCGGCGACAAGGCGCTGCCGTATGCCGAGTTCATGCGCGCGATCGGCGACGAGCGCGTGCGCCAGCTGGTCTACCCGAGCGTGTGGCTGCTCGACGGACAGGGCAAGCCGCTGATGCAGATGCCGGCCGGCACCGGCACCTTCGAGACGGTGCCCGAGCAGCTCGAGATCCTGCGTTTGGAGCAGTAGCGATTCATCCATCGACAACAGAGAGGGAACGACACGATGACGAACATGAACCACCTCCTCGCCCTGGCCGCCGCCGCGGCCGTCGCGAGCGGCGCGCAGGCCCAGACGCCCAAGGCCGAGCTCGAATCGGTGCAGCGCGCGGTGCACGTGTGCGCCTCCTGCCACGGGGAGAACGGCGTCAGCGCCAAGGCGCTGATCCCGTCGCTGGCCGGCCAACCGCGCGAATACACGATCCGCCAGCTGAAGGATTTCCGCAGCCAGTCGCGCTCGGAGACCGACATCCAGGCCTACATGTGGGGCATCTCGGCGCTGCTGTCCGACGAGCAGATCGAAGGCTTCGCCGACTACTACGCGGCGCAGAAGCCACCGGTGGGCAAGTCGACGCAGCCCAAGCTCGAAGCCGCCGGCCGCGCCATCTACGAGCAGGGCCTGCCCGGCAAGGGCGTGCTGCCGTGCAAGCAGTGTCACGGCGACAACGCCGAGGGCGCGTCGGGCTTCCCGCGCCTGGCGGGCCAGAAGGCCGACTACGTCTACAAGCAGCTGCAGGCCTTCCGCACGCCGCTGCGCCCGCACGGCGTGGTGATGAAGAACGAGATCGCCGCGATGAGCGCGCAGCAGCTCAAGGCCGTGGCGGCCTACGTGCAGTCACGCTGATTCGGGGAGCGGCCGCGCCGCCGCGAGGCGGCGCGACTCCTTCGGGTCGCGGAACACCAGCGGGTGCTCGGTGATGCCCGCCTCGGCCTGCGCCACCGCCGCGAGCACGCGGTCGTGCTGCGGGCTCTTGCGGCACACCGGGTCGGCGGCTTCGGCATCGTGCGCGATCAGCCAGGCCTGGCAGCGGCAACCGCCCAGGTCTTCCTCCTTGTGCTCGCAGGAGGCGCACGGCTCCTTCATCCAGCCGGTGCCGCGGTAGCGGTTGAAGCCGTCCGACTCGAACCAGGCTTCGCGCAGCGAGGTCTCGCGCACGTTGGGGAAGGCGAGGCCCGGCAGCATCTTCGCGGTGTGGCAGGGCAGCGCGCTGCCGTCGGGCGCGACGGTCAGGAACATGCTGCCCCAGCCGTTGACGCATTTCTTCGCCTTGCCCTCGTGGTAGTCGGGCGCGACGAAGAAGATGCGCATGCGGCCCTCGAGCTTTTGGCGCCATTCGTCGGTGACGGCCTCGGCGCGCTTCAGCTGCTCGCGCGTCGGCAGCAGCTGCGCGCGGTTGACGAAGGCCCAGGAGTAGTACTGCGTGTTGGCCAGCTCGATGTACTCGGCGCCCAGCTCGGCGGCCATCTCGATGATGCGGCCGATGTGGTCTATGTTGAGGCGGTGGATCACCACGTTCATCACCATCGGCCAGCCCTGCGCCTTGATGATCTGCGCGACGCGGCTCTTCAGCGCGAAGGTCTTGGTGTGCGAGA
Source organism: Pseudomonadota bacterium (assembly GCA_029779845.1). Taxonomy (GTDB): domain Bacteria; phylum Pseudomonadota; class Gammaproteobacteria; order Burkholderiales; family Burkholderiaceae_C; genus Piscinibacter. The sequence goes on from JAKOZT010000141.1 coordinate 2,954, forward strand.
GGAAATCGTTCATCTCGCGCGTGCTGTCCTGGAAGGAGAGCTGCACGTGGTCGAGCCCGGCCGCCTTGAGCGCGGCGGCGCGCGCTTCCGTCAGCCCGACGCCGGAGGTGAGCAGGTTGGAATAGAAGCCGAGCCGGCGCGCCTCGGCGACGATGACCTCGAGGTCGTCGCGCAGCAGCGGCTCGCCGCCCGACAGGCCCAGCTGCACCGCGCCCATCTCGCGGCCCTCGCGCAGTACGCGCAGCCAGTCGTCGGTGGAGAGTTCGTCGGGCTGCGTCGCGTAGTCGACCGGGTTGTAGCAAAACACGCAGTGCAGCGGGCAGCGGTAGGTGAGTTCCGCGAGCAGCCACAGCGGCGGGCCGATGCTGTTCAAGGCTTCAACTCCACGCCAGCCAGCGCTGCTTGCCGGCCATCTCGACGAAGGCGAGCACGTCGGC
>JAKOZT010000043.1 GCA_029779845.1 Pseudomonadota bacterium
GGCAAAGCAGTTGTCCACCGCCAGCAGCGCGCCGGCGTCGTGCGCGATCGCCGCCAGCGCCACGATGTCGCACACCTCGGTCAGCGGGTTGGTGGGGGTTTCGGCAAACAGCAGGCGCGTGCTGCCGGGGCGCACGGCGGCGCGCCACTCGGCGATGTCGGTCTGCGACACGAAGCTGGTCTCGACCCCGAAGCGGGCGAATTCGTTGCCCAGCAGCCGCAGGGTGGAGCCGAACATGGAGCGCGAGCACACCACGTGGTCGCCGCTTTTCAGCAGGCCGAAGCCCATCAGCAGGATGGCGGCCATGCCGCTGGCGGTGGCGATGGCGGCCTCGGCGCCTTCCAGCGCGGCCAGGCGGCGCTCGAAGGCGGTCACCGACGGGTTGCCGGTGCGCGAATAGGTGTAGCCCTGCTCCGGGTGGGCAAAGCGCTGCGCCGAGGTCTCGGCATCGGGCTGCACGAAGCCGCTGGTCAGGTACAGCGCGTCGGAGCTTTCGCCATGGGCGCTGGGCGCGATGCCGGTGCGCACCGCCAGCGTGTCGGGGTGCAGGCCGGCGGGCAGCGGGCGGGCGGAAGAATCGGCGGACGTCATGCGCCGGCCCTCATGCCGCCACCGCGGCCGGCGCCGCGCTGGCCAGGCCGTGACGCTGGCGACTGAGGCGATCGACGTCGGCCTCGCCAATGTCGCCGGTGACGTACACGCCATCGAAGCACGAGGCGTCGAAACCCTGCACCGCCGGGTTGAGCGCCGCCACCGCCTGCTTCATGGCCTCCACGTCCTGGTAGATCAGCGCGTCGGCGCCGATCAGCTGGCGCACCTGCTCCACCGTGCGGCCGTGGGCCACCAGCTCCTCGCGCGTGGGCATGTCGATGCCGTAGACGTTGGGATAGCGCACCGGCGGCGCGGCGCTGGCCATGTAGACCTTGCGCGCCCCGGCGTCGCGCGCCATCTGCACGATCTCGCGGCTGGTGGTGCCGCGCACGATGGAGTCGTCCACCAGCAGCACGTTGCGACCGGCGAATTCGCTGCCGATCGGGTTGAGCTTCTGGCGCACCGATTTCTTGCGCACCGCCTGTCCCGGCATGATGAAGGTGCGGCCGACGTAGCGGTTCTTGACGAAGCCCTCGCGGTACGGCTTGCCCAGCAGGCGCGCCAGCTCGTTGGCGCTGGGGCGGCTGGACTCGGGGATCGGGATCACCACGTCGATCTCGTCCGGCGGCACGGTGGAGACCACGCGCTTGGCCAGCGTCTCGCCCAGGCGCAGGCGCGCCTGGTAGACCGAGATGCCGTCCAGCACCGAATCGGGCCGCGCCAGGTA
>JAKOZT010000003.1 GCA_029779845.1 Pseudomonadota bacterium
TGCGCGCCTGGTCCGCGATCGAGCGGGTGATGGCCTGGCGGATCCACCAGGTGGCGTAGGTCGAGAACTTGTAGCCGCGGCGGTATTCGAACTTGTCCACCGCTTTCATCAGGCCGATGTTGCCCTCCTGGATCAGGTCCAGGAACTGCAGGCCGCGGTTGGTGTATTTCTTGGCGATGGAAATCACCAGGCGCAGGTTGGCCTCGATCATTTCCTTCTTGGCGTCACGCGAGGACGCTTCGCCATTGTTCATGCGCTTGTTGATGTCCTTCAGCTCGCTCAGCGGCACCACCACGCGCGATTGCAGGTCCATCAGCTTTTGCTGCAATTCCTGGATGGGCGGGATGTTGCGCGCCATGATGACCGACCAGGGCTTGCCGGCGGCGACTTCCGTCTCGGCCCACTTCAGGTTCAGCGCGTTGGGCGGGAAGTTCTTGATGAAGTAGTCCTGCGGCATGCCGCACTTGTCGACGATGATCTTGCGCAGTTCGCGCTCGTAGCGGCGCACGTCGTCGACCTGCGAACGCAGGATGCCGCACAGCTTCTCGATCGTCTTGACCGTGAAGCGGATCGTCATCAACTCGGCGCTGATGGCGTGCTGGGCCTTGTCGTACGAGGGCGACTGGTAGCCGTCCTTCTCGAAGGCCTTGCGCATCTTGTCGAAGTTGACGCGCAGCGAGTCGAACTTGACCATCGCCGCGGCCTTTAGCTCCTCAAGCTTCTTGGTCAGCGCCTTGCTGCCGCCGGCGCCGTCGTCGTCGTCCTCGTCGTCGAAGAAGTCGACGTCCTCCTCGGCCACGTAGTCGTCGGCCTCGTCCTCGCTGACGAAGCCGTCGACCACCTCGGAGATCTGCATCTCGCCGGCGCGGATGCGGTCGGAATAGCTCAGCAGTTCGGCGATCGTCGTCGGCGAGGCGCTGATCGCCAGCATCATCGCCTGCAGGCCGCCTTCGATGCGCTTGGCGATCTCGATCTCGCCCTCGCGCGTCAGCAGCTCCACCGTGCCCATCTCGCGCATGTACATGCGCACCGGGTCGGTGGTGCGGCCGAACTCGGAGTCGACGGTGGACAGCGCGGCTTCGGCGGCTTCTTCGGCTTCTTCTTCCGTGGCGGTGGTGGTGCCGCCGCCGGCGATCAGCAGCGTCGCCGCGTCGGGCGCCTGCTCGTAGACCGCGATGCCCATGTCGTTGAGCATCGAGACGATGGCTTCGAGGATCTCGTTGTCGACCAGCTTCTCGGGCAGGTGGTCGTTGATCTCCTGGTGCGTCAGGAAGCCGCGCGTCTTGCCCATCTTGATGAGCGTCTTCAGCTCCTGGCGGCGCTTGGTGACCTCTTCCTCGGTCAGCTGCGTCTCGTCCAGGCCGAATTCGCGCATCAGCGCGCGCTCCTTGGCGCGCGACACCTTCATGCGCAGCGGCTTGGCCTTCTCGGCCTTGGCGACGTCGTCGGCGGCCTCGACCTCGGGTTCGCCTTCCAGCTCGGCGTCGATGTCGGAGAAGTCTTCCTCGGCCTGCTCCCCCTTCTTGGCCTTGTCGTCCTTGGGCTTGCGGCCGGGCTTGCCCTTGGGCGCAGCTTCCGCCTTCACGGCCTTGGCCGCCGGCTTGGCCGGCGCGGCCTTGGCAGAGGCAGTCTTCTTCTTGTCCTCGACTTCGGCCTTGGCAGTCTTGGCGGCGGCCTTCACGGCCTTGGCGGGAGCGGCGCTCTTCTTCGCGGTCATGCGATTCCTCGGATGGTAGGGGGCCATGCGGCCGGCGCGCCCGTTCGGGCGGCATCGGGCGGGCAAGCTGGGGTGATCAGTCCGGAGGGTGCAGTCCTTGCGGGAAATGGGTGGCCTGGAGGTTGAACCTGACCCTGTGTCGCAGGGTGGCCGGGGCCCGGAGGTGCTGCTGTCACTCTTGCCGCGCGTACAAACGGTGGATTATACAAACTGGTTGCCGATTTTTCAGCGTCGGCCGAGGATGCGCATGATCTCCTGCTGCCCTGCGGCGCGGCGCAGTTGCACGATCGAGGCGCGCAAATCCTCCAGCGAGGGCTCGATGGCCGGATCCTCGCCGTCCACGAGGCGCAGCGCCTGCGCCGCCCAGTCTTCGGCCGCCAGCCGCTCGCGCAGCGCCGCCCAGGGCAGGTTGCCCTCGTCGGCGGCGAGCCGGTCGATCAGGCGGAAGGCCTCGCCGTGCCAGCCTTCCAGCGCGCACAGGCTCTCGTGGTCTTCGGCGGAGAGCTGGCCCCACCAGCCGCTTTCGAGCAGCAGCGCCCACAGCGCGCGGTCTTCCGGCTGGCGCGGCATGGCGCGGCGCGGCGTCGGCGCGCGGCGCGGCGCGGGGCGCTGCGCCGGCCCCGCCGGGCCTTGCGCCTGCGTCTGCCAGGCGGCGGCGAGTTCTTCCACCGGCAGCGCCGCCACCGAGGCGATCTGGCCGAGCAGCTGGCGCTTGAGCATGCCCTCGGGCAAGGCGTTCCAGAGCGGCCGCGCCTGCACGACGAAGCGCGCGCGGCCCTCGGCGGTGGCGGTGTCGACATCCGCCTTGGCCGCCTCGACCAGCTGGCGCGACAGCGGCAGCGCCTGCGCGACGCATTGCTCGAAGGCCTCGGCGCCGAACTCGCGCACGTAGGAGTCGGGGTCGTGCTCGGCGGGCAGGAACAGGAAGCGCACGGTGCGCGTGTCGCCCGCGTGCGGCAGGCTCGCCTCCAGCGCGCGGCCGGCGGCGCGGCGGCCGGCGGCGTCGCCGTCGAAGCTGAACACCACCGAGTCGGTGAAGCGGAACAGCTTCTGCACATGCTCGGCGGTGCAGGCGGTGCCGAGCGTGGCCACCGCGTTGCCGAAGCCGCTTTGCGCCAGCGCGACCACGTCCATGTAGCCCTCGACCACCAGCACGTAGCCGCGCTGGCGGATCGCCGCGCGCCCTTCGTACAGGCCGTACAGCTCGCGGCCCTTGCTGAACACCGGCGTCTCGGGCGAGTTCAGGTACTTGGGCTCACCCTGGTCGATGACTCGCCCGCCGAAGCCGATCACCTCACCCTGCACCGAGCGGATCGGGAACATCACGCGGTCGCGGAAGCGGTCGTAGCGTTTGGTGTCGGCCTCGTTGCCATCCTCGGCCGGCTTGGCGATCACCAGTCCGCTTTCTTCCAGCAAGGGATCGTCGTAGCGAGCGAAGGCGCTGGCCAGGCTGCGCCAGCCGTCGGGCGCGTAGCCCAGGCCGAAGCGCGCCGCGATCTCGCCGCTCAGGCCGCGCCGCTTCAGGTAGTCGATCGCGCGCGGGCTGGCGCGCAGTTCCTTGCGGTAGTGCTCGCCGGCCTTGGCCAGCACGTCGGTCAGCGTCGCCTGGCGCTGCTTGAGCGCCGCGGCGCGCTCGCGCTCGGCCGGCGAGCTGTCGTCCTCGGGCACCGTCAGGCCGACCTGCTGGGCCAGCTCGCGCACCGCGTCGGGGAAGGCCAGGCCGGCGTGCTCCATCAGGAAGCCGACCGCGTTGCCGTGCGCGCCGCAGCCGAAGCAGTGGTAGGTCTGGCGCGAGGGGCTGACGATGAAGCTGGGCGACTTCTCGCCGTGGAAGGGGCACAGCCCCTTGTGGTTGATGCCGGCCTTCTTGAGCTGCACGTGGCGGCCGACCACGTCGACGATGTCGGTGCGCGAGAGCAGTTCCTGGATGAAGCCGGGCGGGATCACCCGCGAAAGTCTACGCGGTCGGCTCGCCGGGCATGCCGGCGATGCCGGTGAACGCGCGCGCCCAGTCGGGCAGCCGCTGCGGCGGCATCGCCGCGGCGATGCCGTTGCCCTGGCCGGCGTCGCAGCCCAGCTCGACCAGCCGTGCCGCCTGCGCCGGCGTCTCGACGCCCTCGGCCACCACCTCGCAGCCGAAGGCGTGCGCCAGCGCGACCACGCCTTCGACGATCGCCTGGTCCTGGCGGTCGTCGAGCATCTGGCGCACGAAGGACTGGTCGATCTTGATCTGGTCGACCGGCAGCCGCTTCAGGTAGGTGAAGGTGGAATAGCCGGTGCCGAAGTCGTCGAGCGCGAAGCGCACGCCCAGCTCGCGGCAGCGCTGCATCAGCTCGCAGGTGTAGTCGATGTCGGCCAGCGCGGCGGTCTCCAGCACTTCCAGCACCAGGTGCCCGGCGACCTCGCGGCCGTGCGGCGCGAGCAGCGCGGCCAGCTCGTCGACGAAGGCGGGCTCCTGCAGGTGGCGCGCCGAGACGTTGACGTTCAGCGTGATGGCGAGCCCCTCGCGCAGCCAGGCGGCGAGCTGCGCCACGCCCTGCGCCAGCACCCAGCGCCCGAGCGCGACACCCAGCCCGGTGTGCTCGACCAGCGGCATGAACTGCGAGGGCCCGACCAGCCCGTGCTCCGGGTGCTGCCAGCGCAGCAGCGCCTCGGCGCCGCGCACGCGGCCGCGCCGCATGTCCACGCGCGGCTGGTAGTGCAGCGCGAACTCGGAGGCGTCCAGCGCCTCCTGCACGCGGCCCAGCGCGACGAAGCGGTCCTTGGTGCGGCGCTCCTGCTCGGCGTCGAAGAACAGGTAGCCGTTGCGGCCGGCCTGCTTGGCGCCGTACATCGCCTGGTCGGCGTGGCGCAGCAGCGCGTCGGCGTCGGCGCGGTCGTGCGGGAAGACGGTCGCGCCGATGCTCGCCGTCACGCTGACCGGGCCCTCGGCCAGGCCGATGTCGCAGGGCTGCGCGATCTGGCGCAGCACGCGCTCGACCGCGTGGTGGCTCTCGCGCAGCGTGGCGGTGCGCAGCAGCAGCGCGAACTCGTCGCCGCCGATGCGCGCCGCGACGTCGTCGCCGCCCGCCCAGCTGCGCAGCGAGGCCTGCACGCGCGCAGCCAGCGCGGCCATCAGCCGGTCGCCGGCGGCGTGGCCGTGGCGCTCGTTGAGCGCCTTGAAGTGGTCGATGTCGAGGTGGCACACCGTCAGCAGCGAGCCTTCGCGCCGGCTGGCGTCGAGCGCCTCCTGCAGCAGCACCGCCAGGCGCGCGCGATTCGGCAGCCGTGTCACCTCGTCGGTGTGCGCCTGGCGCGCCATGCGCTCCTGCAACTGGCGGTACAGGTCGTCGGCGGCGCGCTCGCGCGCATGCGCCTCGCGCTCGCCGTGCACGTCGCGCAGTGTGGCCACCAGGCGCAGCGGCTCGCCATGCGAGTCGCGCTCGGCGGCCAGCGCGTTCAGCTCGTACCAGTGCCAGGTGCCGTCGCCGCGGCGCAGCCGGCATTCGATGCGCGCCGCCTCGGCGTCGGCGTCGCGCAGCGAGGCGAGCGCGGCCTGCAGCGCGGCGCGGTCGTCGTCGTGCACGCGCGACCAGAACTGCTCGGCGCTAACCGGCGCGGCGGGCGCGCCCACGTCGAGCAGCGCGTTCCAGCGCGGCGAGAACTCGATCTCGGCGCGGCGCAGGTTCCAGTCGGCCACGCCGAGCTGCGAGGCGGCCAGCGCGAGCTGCCAGCGCTGCTCGGTGGCGCCCAGCTCGCCGGTCAGCGCGGTGACCAGCAGCGGCATCGCCGCCAGCGTGGCGAGGTAGCCGGCCAGCATCGCGAGGCCGGTGGCCGGCGTGGTCTGCGCGAAGGGCCCGAGCCCGGCGGCGGTGCTGCTCAGCGCGATCAGCGCCACCAGCGCCACCGTGGCCGACGCCTTGAACAGACCGCTGCGCAGCGCCAGCCCGCCCAGCAGCAGGTAGGGCACGAAGAGCAGCGGCGCGCTGGAGTGGACGCCGCCGCGGAACGCCGTCCAGGCCGCCAGCAGCGCGCCGGCCGCCAGCGCGGCGCTGCGCCAGCCGGGTGCGAGCAGCGCCGCGAGCGAGCGGCGCGACACCGTCAGCAGCGGCACGCCGACGACCACGATGCCCATCAGGTCGCCGAGCAGTCCGAACCCCCAGGCGCGCGTCACCAGGTGCGAGGGCAGCGCGCCGCCGAGCAGCAGCCACAGCGCGCTGTTGCTGGCCGTCAGCGCCGACGCGCCGAACGCGCCCAACGCGAGCAGGCGCAGATCGTGCCGCCGGTCCAGCGCCGGGTGCATGCCGAAGTGGCGCAGCACGACGGCGACGAAGGCCATCGCGGCGGCGTTGCCGAGCGCCACCAGCGTGGCCGTCCACCACGGCATGTCGATCGACAGCGCGACCAGCAGCAGCGCCAGCGCCACCACCGGCCACAGGCGCGGCCCCAGACGCAGCAGCGCGGCGAAGGCCAGCCCGGCGGGCGGCCAGATCAGCGCGGCGTTGCGGCCGAGCTGCAGCGTGGTCAGGCCGAGCAGGCCGCCGGCGCAGCAGGCCAGGAACAGCAGCGCCGCCCAGCCGAACGCGGCGCCGGCGCCGGGCGGCAGCGGCATCGCGTGGCGCAGGGCGCGCAGCATCGACATGGCACGAAGCGCGGGTGGCGCGGCGCTCAGAGCTTGAATTCGTCGAGCCTGCGGCCGGCGGCCAGCGCGGCCTTCAGCCAGTTGGGCTGCAGGCCGCGGCCGCTCCAGGTTTCGCCGCTGGCGGCGTCGCGGTATTTGGGCGCCACCTTGGCGCCGGCCGGCTTGGCGGCCGGCGCCGCGCGGCCGCCCAGATCGGCCAGCGTCAGGCCGTATTCGGCCATCAGGGAGCGCACCTTGGCGATGGCGTCGGCGCGCTCGCGCTTCTTGGTCGCTTCGATCTCGCGCTCGAGCGCTTCCTTCTGCTGCAGCAATTCCTGGAGGGTGGCCATCGAATACTCCCCGCAAACCCGGCGTCGCGGCGCCGCAATTCTAGGCAGGTCGGGGGAATATTCCTCCCCCGGGGATCAATGGCAAACCCTCGGATTCACTTGTAGCCGACGCGATCGAGCATCTGCTGGACCTTGGCCTGGTTCGCGCCGGTCACGGCCACCGGAATGGTTTCGGCCTTGAAGCTGCCGAGCGCGGCCAGCGCCGGGTTGGCGGTTTTCACGCCGGGCACCGCCGGCCATTCGTTGTTGCCGTCGGCGAAATAGGCCTGCGCCGAATCGCCGGCCAGGTATTCGAGAAACTGCCGTGCCGAGTCGAGGTTGGGCGAATGGCGCGCGATCGCCGCGCCGGCGATATTCACGTGCGTGCCCCAGGTGGCCTGGTTGGGAAACACCACGCCGACTTTCTCGACCACCGCGCGGTCTTCCGGCAGGGAGGAGCGCATCAGGCGCGCGAGGTAATAGCTGTTGGTCAGCGCGATCTGGCACTCGCCGCTGGCCACCGCCTTGATCTGGTCGGTGTCGCCGCCCTTGGGCGCGCGCGCCATGTTGTTCACCACGCCCTTGAGCCAGGTTTCGGTGGCGGGCTCGCCGAGATGCTGCATCACCGCGCCGAACAGCGACAGGTTGTACGGGTGCGAGCCCGAGCGCGTGCAGACCTTGCCCTTGTTCTTCGGGTCGCCGAGTTCCTCGTAGGTGTCGACGTCGTCCTTCCTGACGTTGAGCTTGTTGTAGACGATCACGCGCCCGCGCGTCGAGAAGCCGAACCACTGCGAGCCCTGGCCGGCATCGGCGCCGCGCAGCGTGGCGGGAATGCGCTGCTCGAGCACGGCCGACTTGAAGGGCTGGAACAGGCCCTGGCTCTCGGCGTTCCACAGCCGCGCCGCGTCGACCAGCAGGACCACGTCGGCCGGGCTGGCGGCGCCCTCGCTCTTCAGCCGCGCCAGGATGCCGGCGTCGTCGGCATCGACGCGGTTGATGCGGATGCCGGTGGCCTTGGTGAAGTTGGCGTACAGCGCCTCGTCGGTCTGGTAGTGGCGCGCCGAATAGAGGTTGAGCACCTTCTCCTGCGCGGCGGCTGGCAAGGCGGCCGCCAGGGCGACGACAGCGGCGAGAGCGGTGGAAAGGATCTTCATGCGGGCTCCTGGTGGCGGAAGCCCGCGATCTTATCTTCGAACGCGAATCGTTCTCAGCAACCCACCCGGCTCACGCCGACGGCGGCACGTAGCCGGCCGGTTGCTCGGCGCCTTCGCCGAAGAAGAACTTCTCCATCTGGCGCGCCAGGTACTGGCGCGCGCGCTGGTCGGCCAGGTTCAGGCGGTTTTCGTTGACCAGCATGGTCTGGTGCTTGAGCCACAGCGCCCAGGCTTCCTTGCTGACCTCGTTGTAGATGCGCTTGCCGAGTTCGCCGGGGTAGGGCGCGAAATCCAGGCCGTCGGCCTGTTTCTTCAGGTAGCTGCACTGGATGGTGCGGGGCATGGCGGAACTCCTTTCAGACTCTCACAGTTTCTTGACCAGCACCTGCGAGCGCCGGTCCCAGTTGTACTTGCGCTTGCGCGCCTCGGGCAGCCAGTCGGGGTCGACGCTGGCGAAGCCGCGCTTGATGAACCAGTGCATCGTTCGCGTGGTCAGCACGAAGATGCTTTCCAGCCCCATCGCCTTGGCGCGCTGCTCGACGCGCTTCAGGATGCGCTCGCCGTCGCCCTGGCCCTGCACGTTGGGCGAGACCGTCAGCGCGGCCAGCTCGCCGGTGCGCGCCTCCGGATAGGCGTACAGCGCGGCGCAGCCGAAGATCACGCCGTCGTGCTCGATCACCGTGTAGTGGCCGATGTCGCGCTCGATCTCGGTGCGGCTGCGCTTGACGAGGGTGCCGTCGCTCTCGAAGGGCTCGATCAGCTGCAGGATGCCGCCGATGTCGTCGGCGGTGGCTTCGCGCAGGCTCTCGAGCTTCTCGTCGACCACCATCGTGCCGATGCCGTCGTGCGTGAAGACCTCCAGCAGCAGCGCACCGTCTTCCGCGAAGGGCAGGATGTGCGAGCGCTCCACGCCGCCGCGGCAGGCCTTGACGCAGTGGCGCAGGTAGAAGGCCGGGTCGGTGGGCTGCGTGGGCGCGGGCAGCGCGGCCAGCAGCCGCTCGGCCTCGGCCAGGACGAGTTCGGTGTCGATCGGGCTCTCGGCGTCGTTGGCGTTCTCGCGGATGCCGGCGATCTCGGTCAGGAACAGCAGCTTGTCGGCCTGCAGCGCGACGGCCGCGCTGGTGGCCACGTCTTCCATCGACAGGTTGAAGGCCTCGCCGGTGGGCGAGAAGCCGAAGGGCGAGAGCAGCACCAGCGCGCCGGTGTCGATGGCACGGCGCACCGCGGCGGCGTCGACCTTGCGCACCACGCCGCTGTGCATGAAGTCGACGCCGTCGACGATGCCCACCGGGCGCGCGGTCAGGAAGTTGCCCGACACCACGCGCACGATCGCATTGGCCATCGGCGTGTTCGGCAGGCCCTGCGAGAAGGCCGCCTCGATCTCGAAGCGCAGCTGGCCGGCGGCCTCCTGCGCGCAGTCGAGCGCCACTGCGTCGGTGATGCGCATGCCGTGGCTGTAGCGCGCCGGATGGCCCTTGACGCGCAGCTGCTCGTTGACCTGCGGCCGGAAGCCGTGCACCAGCACCAGCTTGATGCCCATCGCGTGCAGGATCGCGACGTCCTGCGCGAAGCGGGCCAGCTTGCCGGCGGCGATCAGCTCGCCGGCGATCGCGACGACGAAGGTCTTGCCGCGGTAGGCGTGGATGTAGGGCGCGACATGGCGGAACCACGGCACGAAGGTGTGGGGGAAGACGAAGCTCATCGGCGCGGGGAGGGCGGCTGCGGCAGCGATTGTGCCGCAGCGATCGCGCCGCGTTGATGCGTGCGGATGCTCGGCGCAGGGCGCGCGGATAATGCGCGCCCCGTGCCACCGCCTCCCGCCAACGCCGTCCCGGCGATCAGCTTCCCCGAATCGCTGCCCGTCTCGGCGCGGCGCGACGAGATCGCGCGCGCCGTGCGCGAGCACCAGGTCGTCATCGTCTGCGGCGAGACCGGCTCGGGCAAGACCACGCAGCTGCCGAAGATCGCGCTCTCGCTGGGCCGCGGGCTGGGCGCCGGCGGCAAGGGCTTGATCGGCCACACGCAGCCGCGGCGCATCGCGGCATCGAGCGTGGCCAAGCGCATCGCGCAGGAGCTGAATTCGCCGCTCGGCGAGGTGGTCGGCTACAAGGTGCGCTTCCAGGACCGCCTGCAGCGCGGCGCCTCGGTCAAGCTGATGACCGACGGCATCCTGCTCGCCGAGACGCAGAGCGACCCGCTGCTGCGCGCCTACGACACGCTGATCATCGACGAGGCGCACGAGCGCAGCCTGAACATCGACTTCCTGCTCGGCTACCTGCGCCAGATCCTGCCGCGCCGGCCCGACCTGAAGATCATCGTCACCTCGGCGACGATCGACGCCGATCGTTTCGCGCAGCACTTCGCGTCGCGCCACGGGCCGGCGCCGGTGATCCAGGTGTCGGGACGCTTGTTCCCGGTCGAACAACGCTGGAAGCCCTTCGAGGAATCGCGCGAGTTCGATCTGAACGACGCGATCGGCGAGGCCGTCGATGAGCTGTGGCGCGAAGGCACCGGCGACGTGCTGGTCTTCCTGCCCGGCGAACGCGAGATCCGCGAGGCGGCGGATCATCTGCGCAAGCACCACCCGCCCGGCGTCGAGATCCTGCCCCTCTTCGCGCGCCTGTCGCAGCAGGAACAGGACCGCGTCTTCGAGCCGCACGGCGCGCCGCGCATCGTGCTGGCCACCAACGTGGCCGAGACCTCGCTGACGGTGCCCGGCATCCGCTACGTGATCGACGCCGGCACCGCGCGCGTCAAGCGCTACAGCTACCGCAACAAGGTCGAGCAGCTGCTGATCGAGCCGGTCAGCCAGGCGGCGGCGAACCAGCGCGCCGGGCGCTGCGGGCGCGTGGCCAACGGCATCTGCATCCGCCTCTACGACGCCCAGGACTACGCCGGCCGGCCGCGCTTCACCGACCCGGAGATCCTGCGCTCGTCGCTGGCCGGCGTGATCCTGCGCATGAAGTCGCTGGGGCTGGGCGACGTCGAGGACTTCCCCTTCCTCGAACCGCCGCCGCGGCGCGCGATCGCCGACGGCTACCAGCTGCTGTCGGAACTCGGCGCGGTCGACGAGACGAACCAGCTCACCGCGATCGGGCGTGAACTCGCCAAGCTGCCGCTCGACCCGCGTGTCGGCCGCATGATCATCGAGGCGCGCGAGCGCCATGCGCTGACCGAAATTCTCGTCATCGCCTCCGCGTTCAGTCTGCAGGACGTGCGCGACCGCCCGCTCGAACAGCAGCAGGCCGCCGACAACGCGCACAAGAAGTTCGACGACGAACGCTCCGAGTTCAGCGGCGACCTGAAGCTGTGGAAGTGGCTGGAAGACAGCAAGGGCGCGAATTCGAAAGAGAAGGGCGAGCACAAGCTCAGCCTGCGCAAGCAGGAGCAGCTGCTGCGCGAGAACTTCATCTCGCCGCGCCGCGTGCGCGAGTGGCGCGACCTGCATGCGCAGCTGCACACCGTGGTCGCCGAGCACGGCTGGCGGCTCAATGCCACGCCGGCCACCTACGAGCAGATCCACCTCTCGCTGCTGGCCGGCTTGCTCGGCAACATCGGCTGCAAGAGCGACGACGAAGACTGGTACCTGGGCGCGCGCGGCATCCGCTTCCACCGCCACCCGGGCACGCACCTGTCGAAGAAGCCGGGGCGCTGGATCGTCGCCGCCGAGCTGGTCGAGACCACGCGCCTGTTCGGCCGCGGCATCGCCGCGATCGACCCGGCCTGGCTGCCCGGCATCGCCGCGCACGTGATCAAGACGCAGCTGCTCGAACCGCACTGGGAGAAGAAGGCCGCCGAGGTCGTCGCGCTGGAGCGCGCCACGCTCTACGGCATCGTCGTCTACAACAACCGGCGCGTGAATTTCGGCAACGTCGACCCGAAGGCGGCGCGCGAGATCTTCATCCGCGAGGCGCTCGTCAACGGCGAGTGGGAGACACGCCTGCCGTTCCTGGCCGCGAACCACAAGCTGATCGCGCAAGTGCAGGAGCTGGAGCACAAGTCGCGCCGGCAGGACGTGCTGGTCGACGACGAACTGATCCACGCCTTCTACGACGCGCAGCTCCCGCCCGAGGTGGTCAGCGGCGCGACGCTGGAGCGCTGGTATCGCGAGGAAGCCAAGCGCCAGCCGCGCCTGCTGATGCTGACGCGCGACGAGCTGATGCGCCACGAGGCGGCCGGCATCACCACCGCGGCCTTTCCGAAGACGATCCGCCTGGGCGGCATCGACTGCGCGGCGAGCTACCTGCACGAGCCCGGCGATGTCAAGGACGGCATCACCGTGACCGTGCCGATCTACGTGCTCAACCAGGTCAGCGAAGAGCGCTGCGAGTGGCTGGTGCCCGGCATGCTGAAGGACAAGGTGCTGGCGCTGGCGAAGACGCTGCACCAGCGGCCGCGCTCGCGCCTGGTGCCGCTGCCGGCCTATGCGGAGGAGTTCGTCGCCGAGACCGGGTTCGCGCAGGGCGACCTGATCGACGCGCTGCTGCGCCACGTGCGCGAGCGCACCCAGCTCGCGGTGCAGCGCAACGACTTCAAGCGCGAGCAGCTGAGCCCGCACCTTTCGATGAACTTCCGCGTCGTCGACGAGCATGGCCGCCAGCTCGGCCACGGGCGCAACCTCGCCGCGCTGAAGGCCGAGCTGGGCGGGCAGGCGCGCTCGGCCTTCCAGGCGCTGGCGGCGTTGAAGGTCGGCGCGGCGCCGGCGGCCTCGCCCGCGCCCAAGCAGCCGGCCGGCAAGCCGGCGGCCGAGCCGCCGCCGCCCGCCGCCAAGGAGGCGGAGAAGTACACCGCCTGGACTTTCGGCGAACTGCCCGAGCTGCTCGAACTGCGCAAGGGCGGGCAGTCGCTGGTCGGCTTCCCGGCGCTGATCGATTGCCGCGATCACGTCGAGATCGAGGTCTTCGACGAACCCGAGGTCGCCGCGGCCAAACATCGCGGCGGCCTGCGCCGCCTGGTCGCCCTGCAGATCCGCGACGCGCTGAAGTACCTCGAGAAGAACATCCCCGACCTGCAGAAGATGGCGGTGGCCTACATGCCGCTGGGCACGGCCGAAGAGCTGCGCGAGCAGATCGTCGAGCTGGCGCTGGAGCGCGCCTTCCTCGCCGAGCCGCTGCCCACCGATGCGGCCTCGTTCGCCAGGCGCGTCGACGAAGGGCGAGGCCGCCTGACGCTGATCGCCAACGAAGTCGCGCGCGCCGCCGGCACGGTGCTGGCCGAATGGGTCGCGGCCCAGCGCAAGCTCAAGGACGGCAAGCCCGCGAAGGAAACCGCCGACGACATCGCGGCGCAGCTCGCGCGGCTGGTGACCAGGCGCTTCGTCACCGCCACGCCCTGGCCTGCGCTCGCGCATCTGCCGCGTTATCTGAAGGGCGTGCAGATGCGCCTGGACAAATGGCGTGCCGATCCCGCGCGCGACGCGCAGCGCCTGGCCGAGCTGCGCCCGCTGGAGCAGCGCTTCACCCGCGCGTTGGCCGAGCGCAAGGGCCAGCCCGATGCACGCCTCGAAGAATTCCGCTGGCTGCTCGAAGAGTTGCGCATCAGCCTGTTCGCGCAGGAACTTCGCACGCCGCAACCGGTCAGCGTCAAGCGGCTGGAGAAGGCCTGGGAGCTGATGCAGCGTTGAAGCGGCCCTTGGGCTACAGTGCGCCGGACCCATCCACAAGGAGGAATCGACATGGGCTTGCTCTGGACCATTCTGCTGGGATTCGTGGTCGGCCTGGTGGCACGGGCGGTGCTGCCCGGCACCCAGTCGCTCGGCATCATCCTGACGACGCTGCTGGGCATCGCCGGCGCGTTCGCCGCGGGCTTCGTCGGCCAGTCGCTCGGCTGGTACCAGATGGGCGAGGGCGCCGGCTTCATCGCCTCGGTGGTGGGCGCCGTCGTGCTGCTGTTCGTCGTCGGCAAGCTCAAGGGCCCCGGCGCGTCGTCCGGCGGGTGAGGCGCGCCGCGATGAGCCGCAGCACGGCCGAATGGGAAGTGGTGCCCGACACGCCGGCGGGCATAGCAGCGGCCGCCGCGCGCTGCCGCCGCCTCGTCACCAAGCGCGCCTTGTTCGGCGCCGGCGTCGCGATGGTGCCGCTGCCCGGCGTCGACTGGATGACCGACGTGGCGCTGCTGCTCAAGCTGATTCCCGAGATCAACCGCGAGTTCGGGCTGACGCCCGAGCAGGTCGAACGCCTCGCGCCGGACCGGCGCGTGGTGGTCTACAAGGCCATCACCGCCGGCGGCGGCATGCTGATCGGCCGCGTCGTCACGCGCGAGGTGCTGATGACGATGCTGCGTCTGGTCGGCGTGCGCCTGACCACGCAGCAGGCCGCCAAGTTCGTGCCCATCGCCGGCCAGGCGGTGTCGGCGATGCTGACCTACAGCGCGCTGAAGTACGTCTGCGAGCAGCACATCCGCCAGTGCATGGCGGTGGCGAGACAGCTCGCGCTGCCGGCGCCGGCAGAGGCTTGACGCCGGAGGGGTTTGAACGATCGCCGCGAAGCCGCGCCAATGCTCGACTGCGGCGGCCTTGCTGCGCCCCTCGGGCATCGCGCACCGCCCGAGCCCCGCTCAGGCAGAGAATATGAAGCGGGAGCCGGTGGATGAGCGGATGAAGCGCTCCGGCATCGCCTGCTGCACCATCGAGATGAAGGCTTCGCCCGAGCAATGCATCGGGATCAGCACGTCGGGATTGAAGGTCTGCAGTTCGGCCAGCGTCTGGCGCTGGTAGTCCGGGGCATGCGGAGCCAGGTGGAAGCCGCCGAGGATCGCGTGCACCTTGTCGACGCCGGAGACCTTGATCGCCGTCCGCACCGAGTTCACGATGCCGCGATGTCCGCACGAGGTCATGATGACGAGTCCGCGGCCCTTGACGTGGTAGGCCGTCGCTTGTTCGTGCTGGAAGTCGTCCGGCACCTTGACCAGATTGCGCTTGGCCTCCGGCATGGCGGCGGGGGCGCAGCCCAGGCCGCCGTCCATGCCCACGCTCATGCGCGTGGGCGCCAGCACGCGCTCGAACGAGTCGGCCGGAATCCAGCCGGTGGTGAAGCCATGGTCGGCCAGGATCGATGCCTTCTCGGCGAACGTCACCGTGAGGCCGGCGTCCTGGATGGCCTGCCGGTCCAGCGCGCCGAAGCTGCCGGCATCGCCCTGCACGTTGAGCTCGCGTGTGCAGAAGCATTCCTCGCCGCCCAGGTAGAACGGCAGCCCGGCCTTGAGGCGGCCCTTGTTGGCACGCAGGAAACCGACCATGCCGCCGAAGTGATCGTAGTGACCGTGGCTGAGTGCCAGCGCGTCGAGCTTGGAGACGTCGATGCCGGCCAGCAGCAGGTTGTTCAGCAGCGTCTCCGACGTGTAGGCGAAGTCGACCAGGACTTGGCGCGTCTCGGCGCCGCGCTGCGATTCCAGGTGCAGCGCCAGGCCCCATTCGTTCTGCAGCGTGCGCTGCGGAGGCGTACGCGGCGCGACCGCGAAACCCAGGCGCTGCACCTGCACGCCGGCGAGCGTGCGTGACGGCTCGAATGCATGGTGGTACGAGTCGGTGACCACGCGCACCGCCAGCCGGTCGACGACCGGCACGGCGGCCGGCGAGTCGAGGGTGCGCGCCAGCGCCACGCGGCTGCCGAACAGGCCGCCGGCCGCCATCATCGCCAGCGATCCGGTGCCGGCACGCAGCAGGCGGCGGCGGCTGGTTCGTCCCAGGTAGGCGGTGTCGTCGATGCGGCGCATGTCGGGTCTCCTTGTCGGGGTTTCGGATTCACTCTTTGATGTTGTAGCGCTTGAGCTTGCGCCACAGGGTCGACTTGTCGATGCCCAGGATCTCGGCCGTCAGGCTGCGGTCGCCGTTGGTGCGGCGCAGCGTCTTGCGGATCGCGTAGGCCTCCATCTCCTCCAGGCTCTGCGGCGGCAGGTAGTCGATGGCGTGCGCCGGTTCGGCTTCGGAGCGCGCGAGCAGCGCCGGCAGCACGTCGACCTCGATGCGATCGCCGGTGCTCAGGATCAGCATGCGCTGCACCAGGTTCTCCAGCTCGCGCACGTTGCCCGGCCAGTCGTGGCGCAGCAGCGCGCCCAGCACGCCCGGGCTGATCCCCAGCACCGGCTTGCCGAGGCGGCGCGAATGGCGTTCGAGGAAGAAGGTCGCCAGCAGCGCGATGTCGTCCGGCCGCTCCCGCAGCGGCGGCACGTCGATCTCCATCACCGACAGACGGTAGTAGAGGTCGCGGCGGAATCGCTCCTCCTGCACCAGCTGCGGCAGCGGCACGTTGCAGGCGGCAATCACGCGCACGTCGACCTGCACGGGGTCGGTCGCGCCGGCGGGATAGAACTGGCCGTCTTGCAGCACGCGCAGCAGCTTGGCCTGCAGAGCCATCGGCGCGTTGTTGATCTCGTCGAGGAACAGCGTGCCGCCATGCGCGACCTCGAACAGGCCGGCCTTGTGACGTTCGGCGCCGGTGAAGGCGCCCCGTCGGTAGCCGAAGAGCTCGCTCTCGATCAGCGTGTCGGGGATGGCGGCGCAGTTGATGGCCACGAAGGCCTTGTCGCGGCGCGCGCCGAGTTCATGGATGCGGCGGACCACCAGCTCCTTGCCGCTGCCGCTTTCTCCGGTGACGAGGACGCTGGTGTCGTACGCCGCGGCCGCGGCCACCAAGCGCTCGACCTTTTCCATCGCGCGCGACCGGCCGACCAGCGGCGCGGCGCCGCCGCCGGACAGCGTGGCCTGTCGCAGGCGCACCGTCTCCGCGAGCGCGCGGTGGTAGGCCAGCGCTTCGGCGGCCCGCTCGCGCAGCACGGCGGTGTCGAAGGGCTTCTGGACGTAGTCGAAGGCGCCGTCCTTGAGCGCCGCGACCGCCGAGTCCACGGTCGCGAAGCCGGTCACGAGCAGCACCTGACACAGTGGATGGCGCTTGCGCGCGAAGCGCAGCAGCTCCAGCCCGTCCGCGCCCGGCATGCGCAGGTCGGTGACGAGCAGCGCCACCGGATGCTCCTCCAGCGCGTCCATCGCTGCTACGGCACTCTCGACCATCACGACATCGACGGCGGGCTCGAGGTCGCGCAGCACGATGCCGATCAGGCCCCGCATGTCGCGGTCGTCCTCGGCCACCAGCACGCGCAGCGGGCCGCCCGCGAGCGCCTGATCTTCCAGCGGCAACTCGGCAGGCTTCATGCGGCGGCGCATGCCGGTTCGGTGTGCACCGCCGGCAGGTGGATCACGAAGCGTGCGCCCGGCGCATGCACCGCATCGAGCTCGATCAGGCCGCCGCGCCGCGTGACCATCGCCTGGCTGATGAACAGGCCGAGGCCCGTTCCCTGCCCCACGGACTTGGTGGTGTAGAACGGGTCGAAGAGGCGTCCGCGTTCGGGCTCGGCGACACCCGGGCCGTTGTCGGCCACCGCGATGGCGACGTTGGCGCCGTCGCGCCAGGTGGTGACGACGATGCGCGGGTCGGGCGTGCCGGTCACCGCGTGGATCGCGTTCGCAAGCACGTTGGTGACGACGATGTCGATCTCGCCGCAACTGCCTTCCGCCATCACCGGCTCCGCGTCGAGCTCGAGCCGCATGTCGATGCCGTAGCGCTGCAGCCGGCAGTGAATGAAGGCGTCGACGAGTTCGCGCACGACGGTGTTGACGTCGCAGGTTTCGGCGCTGCAGGTGTCCTTGCGCGCGTAGGCCAGCAGGTCCTGCACCACGCGCGAGGCGCGCTGGCTCTGGGTGGCGATGATGTCGGCGTAGCCGGCCAGCGTGGCATCGCCCGCGACGCCGCCCTTGAGCAGCTGGGCATAGCCCAGGATGTTGCCCAGCGGCGTGTTCAGCTCGTGCGCGACGCCGGCGGCCAGCTCCCCCATCGCGACCAGCTTCTCGCGCATCGCCACCGTGTGCATCAGCTGGCGTTTTTCCGTCACGTCCTGAAGGATCATCACGCCGCCGAGGTCGTCCTGGTCATCGGTGTAGAAGGCGAGGTTCACGCCGAACCAGCGCTTGGCGCCCGCCACCGTGATCTGCAGCTCCTGGTCGTGCACCTCCCGCTTGTAGAGGAAGGCGTCGCGCATCAGGTTGCGGCCGCGGTCATCGAATCGCAGCAGGTCGAACAGCACGCGGCCGATCAGCTGGCCGGGCTCGGCGCCCAGCAGCGCCTCGGCACGCCGATTGGCGATCGCCACCGTGAGCTCGTCGGTCAGGCCCAGCAGCGCACCGGGCGAGCTTTCGAGGATGGTGCGGATGCGATTGCGCTCGTCGAGGAAGCGGGTCTGGCACTCGTCCACCGTGCGGAACATGCGGGACAGGGTGGATACGGTGGTGTTGTGCTCCGGGATCAGACGGCCGACCGTCGTCCAGCCCAGGCCCTCGCCCGACACCGGCTCGAGCAGCCCCTCGCCTGCATGCTGGATGCCCTGCTCCAGCCGGCGCAGTGCCACCATCTCGGCCGCCAGACGCGTGAGCAGCCAGCTCAGGGCCGCTGCCATCGCCGTGCCCAGCAGCAGAGGGACGGGCGCATCGTGCCAGCGGTGGCCCAGTGCCGCATACAGGAGCGCTGCGCCCACGCCCATGGCAATCGGCAGCCGAGGCAGCAGCGCACTGCTCGCCGGGCCGATGGCCGGTCGTGATCGCAGCGGAAGCTGCCCTTCGCCGCCGCTCATTGCTCGCGTCTCCCTCGGGCATCCGCGCGAAGCACCTCGTCCCGCGCGGCGAGCCCTGGCCTAGAAGATCAATTGCAGACCCAGGGTGGCCCGGCGATAGTCGCTGAGCGCCCGGATCACAGGGTGGGGGGTATCGTACTTCACGTCCGCGTATTCGAACGTCACCTTCAGCCGCTGGCCGTCGATGTAGTAGTTGGCCCCCAGGCTGTTCCACCGGTTGTCGTAGTACTCGGCGAGGCCGGTCTTGACGCCATAGTCCAGCCGCTCGTGGCGATAGAACAATTGCAGCCGCCCCGGCCCCAGCTTGCCGGGCAGCATGTAGCCGGCCTTCACGTAGTGGCCCTTGAGGTCGGAGTTCGCCGGCAACTGCGGATCGGGTGACTGGCCGAACGCGCCGCCGGTGTCGTACTTGAACACCGCCGCCGATGCGGTGTAGACGCCGCTCGCGGTGGGCAGCTCCATGAACGCATCGACGGTCCAGGCCTTGTAGTCCTTGACGTCCGAGCGCGAGAGATAGTCCGCGTAGGCCACACTGGCCTGGCGATCGACCGCGGCGCCGAACGTCAGCACCTTCTGCGTGCCCAGATAGGTGCCTTGATACCCGTAGTTGAACTCCGGATCCCACAGGCTGACGTGGACACGCGCGGTGACGCGCGGCTTCTTGCGCGGCACCACGTCGGACTCGCGGCCGTCGGCCGCCATCAGCTTGTACTGCAGGCGGGCGTCGAGCAGGTTGCCCCAGACCGCGACGCCCGTGTCGCGGGTCCCCGCGAACGGCGGGTACGACAACACCTCGGCGCGGTCGAGCGTGAGCGGCTCGAGACAGGCCTCGAGGTTCTCGCGCGAGAACGCGTTCTTGAAGCGGCCGGCAATGAAGCGCACCTCGTCCAGCCAGTCGACCGACACGTAGGCGTCGCGCCAGTAGATCGGCCGGTCGCTGGCGCCGGCACGGCCGTCGCCGCCGGCTTCCAGCTGCGCGTAGAAGCTCACGGTGTCGTTGTATTGGCCGGTGAACGCGAGTCGGTTGCGGCGCAGGTAGAAGTCCGACGTGGTTGAACTCGTGCCGTTGAAGTCCTGGCGCTGCATGTCCCACCAGCCTTGCAGCGAGTAGGTGATGTTCAGTGAGCTGCCATTGCCGAACTCGATCGTCGGGCCGGCGTGAACCGGCAACGCCGCCGCAGCGGCGAATGCGAGTGCGCCGAAGCGGCCCAGGGTGCGGGATGCAAACGTGCTCATGTCACTTCGCCCCCTGCAGGTAGGCGGTCTTGACCTTGGCGAGGTCGCTCGTGTGGCAGGCGCCGCAGTTGCCGCTCGACTCGTCGCGCGCCTTGGCGACCATCTTGGTGTGCGCGACGTCCTCCTTCATCACGCGCGGGTTGCCGCCGTGGCAGCCGACGCACGAGTTGTTGACCTTGGCGTGCTGCGCGTGCCAGGGTGCCTTCGCGGGGTCGGCCGTCGGCGCGCCGGCACGCTTGCCGTTGTGGCACTTGAAGCAGCTCGATGCGCCCAGCCCGCAGGCATTGGCCGGTGCCAGCGGCAGCCAGGCCAGGGCCGAGGACTCGGGCGCCTGCGCGCTCTCGTCGCCCCAGGCCGGTCGATCGCTGCCGCGCGGATCGGCGCCGAACAGCCACAGCGACAGGCCGAGCACAGCGATGCCGAGCACGGAGACCCGGCGACGCCAGGCTGAGGGGCGCCCGGCGGCGCGCGGGGTGCGGGGGATGGGCTCGCGATTCATCGTCAGGGTCTCCTCGTCGTGGTGGGTTCGGCTGTGCGTTCGGTACCGCCCCTTGCGGCCGAGCCGGCCGGCGCAGGGGATTCCGCCTTCTCGCCCTTGGCGGCCGTGCCGGTCTGGCGCTGTGCGGCCGCACGTTCGATCGCCTCGTCGTCGATGTCGCTGTCGCAGCTGCAGGCCGCGCGCCGGCTGCGGAATTTCAGGCGCGGCGGCGATGGCGATTCCGCGGCCCGCAGCGCGCTGCCGCCCAGCAGCGCCACGAGCCCGGCGCCTGCACGGCGCAGGCAGCACCGGCGCGCAAGCATGGTCTGGGGACGGAGGGTCGACGACATGACGCAGGCTTCGAAGCAGGACACGTGCCATTCGTCGATCCGGCCTCGCTGCCCCGGGGCCGAGTGGTCGGCGGTCCGGTGCGCGGGTTGCATCATCACGTCGCGACCGCGCCGACCTTTCAATTTGCAATGCGCGGCATGACGTGCATCGTCAGCAGTTCGTATTCCGCCGCCTTGATGCGCGCGAGCGCCTCGCGCAGTGACGGCAATGCGGCCGGCGGCAGGCGATCGGCGTGCGCCAGGCTCTCGCGGAACGTGCGCTCGTAGTGTTCGCCCGGCCGCACGACGATCGTCAGCTCGACCCGCCACGCGCCCGGTGCGGCCTCGAAGGGCTGTTCGAATCGCCGCGTCTGGCCGGCGGGAATGCGCGTGTCGGCCTGCTCCTCGCGCAGCGCGGTGTCCACGCTCCAGCCGATGGTCTGCATGCCCAGCGCGACGCGCGTGCCGTCCGTCCGCACGCGCGCGAAGTGCAGCTCGACCTTCGCCACCATATAGGTCGGGAAGTGGTGGCCGGCGCCGACGTTGCGCACCTGGGCCACCGCGAGGTGGCGGCCGGGCCCGGCACTTTCGAGCGTCAGCTGCACGTCGATCGCCTGCCGCGTGATGTCGGCGTCGTGGATGCCGCGCCACGTATGGCTGCGCGCGGGCATGTGGCAGGACTGGCACGGGCGCTCGGGCGCATGCGCGCTGGACTTCCACTGCGCGTAGGTGTCTTCGTGGAGCTTGCCGGCGACGCGCGGGCCGTCCGCCGGGAATTGGTGGCAGTGGGCGCAAAAGCGGCTGTCGCCGAAGGCCGCGTGCGGCTCGAAGCTGCCGTGCGCAGGCGGCCGGGCTGGACGGTCCGGCAGCGGCGGCGGACCGTAGCGGCGGTGGCCACGCACATGGCATGCCGCACACACGAGCCCATCGGCGGCCAGCTGGGGCGGCACGTGCGGCGGCGGTGCAGCGGCCGGGCGCGCGGGCCAACCGCGATCCATCGCGACGAGCGCCTTCTGTTCGGCCAGCGGCGCGTGGCAGCGCAGGCAGCGATTGCCCTGAGCCTGGTCCATCAGCTGCAGCTGCCAGCCGATGCCCGGACCCATCGAGCGGTGGTGCAGGCTGGTCTGCCATTGCGCCCACTGCGTGCTGTGGCACTCGCCGCAGCGCGCGGGGTCGAGCGAGGCTTCGACCGGCGTCAGGCCCGCCGGAACGTCGCCCTGGGCCGCGATCGGATCAGACCAGTGGCGGGCCAGGAATTCGTCGATACCCACGGGGGCCGGCGATTTGCCGCACCCTGCGAGCAACAGCGTCGAGGCCGCAAGCGCGCGCCAGGCGCGCGCCAGGCGCTCAGCCGCCGCAGGGGTTCGCAGGCAGTCCGCCGCCACCGCCGGTATCGGGCATTTCGCCGGTCTTGTAGGCCTTGTCGGCGTTGATGACGGCGCGCGTTGAAGTGGCATAGGCGTTGGTGATCGTGCGCGTCGCCACGTCGGCCGTCGCCATCGCGGGGCGGAAGTAGGAGCGCAGGTCCGTGCGCCAGGGCGAGTTGGCCGGCAGTATCGCCTTGCCGGTCGAGTCGGTGATGTGCGAAAGCGAGTTCCACTCGACCATCGCGCCGTCGTAGAACCGGGTGGGCTTGCCCAGGACCACCGCGCTGGTGATGCCGGTGATCATCGCGCGGAAGGTGGTCTCGCAGTACACGTAGATCGTGTCGCCCTCCCGGTACGCGTTGCCGCTGCCCAGCAGTCCATAGCTGCCGTCGACGAAGCCCATGCCGTTGGTGTCGACATCGCCGCTCAGATAGGCCGCCAGCGCCGACTTGGGCTTGTAGGAGAAGCCCTTGGTCGAATCCAGCATGTTCGTATATTGAAGCTGCATCGCACCCCAGGGATGGCCCTGGCGGGAGCCGCCGTTCTGGAATGTCCACTTGTAGTTGGCGGTGTCGGTGGGTGTGCAGAACGCGCTCGTGCAGGACTGCGTGCCGGCGGTGTTGGGGTCGGTGTCCTCGCCGCGCTCGACCATCATGCCGGCGCTGTACTGCGCGAGGCTGCGAGCGTCCCAGAGGAAGACGCCCGTGCCGCGCATCGACTGGTCGCCGCCTTGGGGCAACACGGCGAGCAGGTCCTGAACGGTCGCCTGGAGCTGGGTGTTGTCGACCAGCAGGCTCTTGACCGAGAAGCTGCCGCTGTTCGGCGCCGCCGACGCGGTCGCCTGGAAGTCGGCATCGGCCATCGGGCCGGTGCGCAGCCACTGGTGGCCGCCGTTGAGGATCGCCAGATGCTGGCGCTCCACGCCCCAGTAGCGCAGCGCGTACCACACGCGGCCCTGGCCCATTGCGTTGGTGGTGCTGCCGGTGCCCATCGAGACGACGATCATGTCGCGCGTCGGGTCGATGTTGTACTTCTTGAACAACGCGTCCATCGTCGCACCATCGGGCACCATGCTCTGGGTCTCGATCACGCCGTTGTTGCGCGTCTGTATCCACTCGCTGCTGGGCGAGAGGTAGGTGAACACCGAACTGGCATTGGGCTTGACGTACTCGGCGCCCGCAGGTCCGGCGCTCACCTGCAGCACGACGAGCTTGCCGGTGATGCCGGCCGGACGCGCATTGGTCCAATCGGCCACCCAGCGCTTGAGCGTGGGACCGGTGATGACGCCGTCGACGTTGTCGTCGTAGTCGTCGGCCGACGTCTGCGCGAGCGTGGCGGGCGTGTTGACCCGGATCTGGGCGGCGATGCTGTCTTGGTCGCTGCCACCGCCGCCACACGCATGCAGCAGCAATGCGAGCGCCACAGCGCCGATCGCATACGGAATCCTGTCGAGGCGGTGCGTCATCGTCTTGTCTCCTTCGGACGGCTTGGGATCCTGCGTCGGCCGGCGTTCGTCCTCGTCGCCGCCCTCGCACCTGGGGTCGTTCAGTTCGGGGGCGCTCCGGGGGCAGCGGCGGGCAGCCGCACGGGCATCCAGCCCTCGGCCAGCGCGTCGAGCACGCCGCCGTAGGGCGCACCCAGCACGGCGCATCGCACCTCGGCGCCCTCGGCGCGCAGGGCCTGCTCCAGCAGCGCCGCCGGCGAGCCCGGCCCGGCGCCGTCGGCGTCCACCAGCAACAGCACGCGCTTGGCGCCGCTCACAGCACGTACACCATGTCGGAGGCCATCACGGCCCGGGCCAGTGCGGACCAGCTGGCGGCGTCCGCCGGCTGCAGCGCCTGCGGCACGATGTCGGCGAACTCGAGCGCTTCCATCTGCGCCGCAGCCGCATCGCCCTCGGGCAGCGTGCCGAGCGACATCACCTGCAGTTCGGCGTCGGCCAGTGTCAGGCCGGCGGCGACGCGCAAGGCCTCCACGGGTTTGGCGGCGGCCACGATGAGGATCCTCTTCGGCATGTCGTCTCCTACAGCACCAGCAGCGACTGCGCCGCATTCGCGAGCTTCGCGCCCTGGAACTGCCCGCCCACGACGACCACGCCCGCGAGCGGAGCGAGGTCGAAGGCGGGCATGAAGTGGTCCAGGCTGTGCTTGCACACGGACACGCTCAGCGGCCGTGCGCGCGCCTGGGCCACGAAGGCGTCGTCGCCCAGCAGGCACACGCCGGTGTCGGTGAGGAAGCAGCGCGCGTCCCATCCGCGGGCGGCGGCCTGCGCCAGCAAGCCGGCCGCGTGCGCGGCGTCGCGGCGGTCGGTGACCACGAGTCCCATCAGCATCTGCGTCAGCTCTTGCGGATGATCCACGTGTACTGGCCGTCGCCTTCGGCGCGGTCGACGATGTCGTTGCCGTCGGACTCGCACATGGCGAGGATCGACTCGCCCGACGACGGGTTGTCGAACACCAGTTCCAGCGTGTCGCCGCTGGACATCTTCTGCAAGGCCTTCTTGGTGTACATCTGCGGGTGCGGGCAGGCGTAGCCGCAGACGTCGAGCTTCCATTGATGGTCGGCGACCTGGTTGAACGAGACGGCCATGGCCGAGGGTCCTTTCGGGAGTGGAGCGTCAGGAAAGAGAAAACTCGTCGCCGTGGCGCGCGGCTTGCCAGTCCACCCACCACGCGAAGACCTTGACGCCGGCGTAGGCGCCGAGTGCCATGCCCGCAAGGAAGATCCAGCCGCTGGGGTCGCCGTTGGTGACGGTGGCGAAGAAGGCGCCGATGTTGCAACCCATCGCGATGCGCGCGCCGATGCCCATCAGCGCGCCGCCGACCAGGGCGAACATCGCGGCTTCGAGGTTGGGCAGCTTCCACTTGAACTCGCCCCGCGCCAGCGCCATCATGGCCGCGCCGAGGATGATGCCGATCGACATGTAGCCTGGTGCGTTCAGCCACGGCGGCGGCAGCCCGTTGTCGAGGCCGAAGAAGATGTTGTCGCGCAACGGCAGACCCAGATGCTCGAGCACCCAGCCGCCCCACTGCGCTTCCTGCGTGGTGATGTACCAGTAGCCGGGGTCGAAGACCGTGTCCTGCAGCGACAGTCCCTGCCCGAGCTTCATCGCCGACAGCAGCTCGCCGAAGTTGTCGACGCCGTAGTGGCGGCGAATCGCGCCGGTGACCCACATGTGCGCGCCGGCGAGGATGCCCAGCCCGGCTCCGGCGAGCGCGGTGTTGCGCGAGGCCGTGCTCATCGCCCACAGGCCCGCGGCATGGTCGCGCAAGCCCGGGTTGGCGATCTTGGCGCGCCGCATGTGGCCGGCCCGGTAGTACACGGCATACAGCATCAGCAGCAGCAGCGCCGACGGCAGCAGCGCCACGAGCAGCGTGTTCGCGGCCACGCCCGCGAGGCTGGCGCCGTCGAGGCCCAGCAGCGCGGCCGCGGTGGTGGCCTTCAGATCCCACACGTAGCCCGCGGTGAAGAGGTCGAACCAGCCCTGCGTGACCGACAGTTCGGCCGGCATGTCCTTCGCCTGCGCCGAGCTCACCCACTGCCTCGGCGCCAAACCCGAAAAGACGTCCGACGCGCCGACCACCAGCGCCTGGGTGAACGAGATCGACACGATCACCAGCACCGAGCCCAGGTTGCCTTCGCCCGCCTTGTACAGCGAACCCGAGGCGCAGCCGCCGGTGAAGACGATGCCGAAGCCGAAGATCGCCGCACCGATCAGCACGTGCCAGCCCAGCGCGTTGGGGTGGAAGGTCGAGAAGCCGCTCAGCGTGACACCCGCCGCGACCAGGGCATACAACACGACGGCGATCATCATGCCGACGGCCATGCGGGGCACGCGCACGGCGAACAGGTCGCGCACCGCCGACGCCATACAGAAGCGGCCGTACTGCAGCAGGAGCCCGTAGCCGACGCCGAAGGCGACGTAGACCAGGATGTAGGAGAAGCGGCTGTCCGTGGCGTAGGCTGCCAGCGAGGCGGCGAGCACGGCGGCGGCAAGGACGAGGGCGCGCAGACGACCTCGCGACTGCTGCTGCTCGGCGCCGGCGGATGACGCACGCTTGACCATCGGCGCGCTCATGCGCCCTTGCGCAGGTAGACGCGCCAGCCGTGCGCCTCTCGCAGCGTGCACAGATGGGTGCACTGCAGCGACGCTGCCAACGCCGGGAATCCTTCTACTGCCGGTGCGCTGTCGCAGCGGATTTCGAGCACGTCGTCTTCGTTCATCTTGCCCATCATCTTCATCGTCAACAACTGAGGCCGGGGGCACATGGCGCCGCGGCAGTCCACCGACTGCGCAATGCGGGTCTGCCCGATGCCGGGCAGGTCCACCTCGGTAGCGACCACCACCTCGACGGGTGGCGATTGCCTGCGCAGGGGGTTCCACCAGCTCAGCGCACCCATGGTCTCCTCGATTCCTTGCCCCAACAAAAGCAGCTTGCATGCCATGCGCCCCACCTGCACAACCGAGGGCGGATCGCTTGGAAATTGCAACGGACGCAACAGGGGCCCTTGGCGCGGTGGCGTTCTGCAACCGTGTCTGCCGGCGGAGTCCTGGCGGGCGGCACCGGTCGCGGCGCGCCGGTATTCAGCGGTCGCTGAATGCACGACCGGCTGAACCCGGCGTCCATGCAGGCCACCGCCCGCGCCGAAGTGCCTCGGATCGACCAGGACTTCCCGTTCGCCGCTGAGCAAGGCGAACGGGGCAGCCTGATGGGCGGCGGTGGAGGTCTCAGCCTGATCTGGTTGCGCTGCGCGGTCGCCACGACCAGCGACCGCTTGATGGCATGACGCGTGAGTTCAGCTCGATAGAGGTTTGGACGGCGAATGGGGCCGATACCTGCGGCGCTGGGGCCATCACCGTGAGCCGCGCTCCTGCCGCGCCAGGGTCAGAAGCGCATCCAGGGCCGCCTCGCTAAGCCCCTTCAAGGCTCCAAAGTTCGCCTTCGACAGTGGGCTCTGCTCGAAGCTGCGCAGCAGCAATGCACGCTTGTGGCGAGCTTCGGCCTCGGGAGTCAGCGGCGAGGCCGGCGCGTTCACGGACTCTTGTTCCTGGGCGCGGGCAGGGTTCCGCTCGGGCAGGCGCTTGTGCGGGCGCGGCGGCGCACCCGAGCCACTATCGCCGGGCCGGCCGGGACCTCGTTGCATGCCAGGTTGGGGCGGTCGGGAGCGCCGTGGCGCTTGGCTGGGCTGAGATTGCCGTGGAGAGCGGTCTGGGCGATCGGAAGAACCGGGCTGCACCGGGCGCGCGCCATGAGTGGCAGGCCGCTCCCCGGTCGCTTGCGCAGCGGGCTGCGACACCGCCGCCTGTGGGGAAGGGACTGGCGGTCGGGGCGGCCGCAGCGGGCGGGCCTCATGACGCGAAGCCCGGGCCGCCTCGCGACCTGCGAGTTTCTTTGCTTCGACGATGGCACGGCGCCGTTCGAGTTCCAAGCCTGCAGCATCGCGATGTTCGGCGGCGATTTCGCCGACCGGCTGGCCGTCGAGATCGATGCGTGTCGCACCCTCGGCCACCAGGGCCCGCAGATAGGCGGTCGCAGTGGTGTAGCGCTGCAGGAACATTGAAAGTGCCTTCTTGGTGAAGACTCCTGGCGCCCGTTGATGGATGTCGGACTGGATGCGAAGCTTGATCGGCTTGATCACGCCCGCACCGAACAGCGCCGGGAAGTGCATGGCCAGCAGGCGCGCGGTGTCGGCCACGCCGAGTCCGGGTTGTGACGCCGCCGCGAGGGAAGCTGGCGCCACCTCGGTCGGCGTGCCCGGCGTCGCATTGGGCGCCAGGCCCGGAGCAGTCTCGGGAATCTCAGGGATGTCAGTCATCGGAACGAATCAGGTCGGTCATCGGGGCTGTATAGCCGGGCCACGCATTCTCGGGCCATGGCCCCGATCAATGCACGCGTTGCCGAATCCGGCTGGCGGCGACAGACTGATGTGAGTCAGTCGGGTTCTTTGGGCGGACTACGGCTCTCGAGCACAGCGGTCATCCAGGTGTTCGCGACGCGGCCGTCGGGTCTGCTGCCACGAGCAGGTGAGACGGAACATGGCGCCTGCCCAGCACGCCGTTTCCAGCTATCGCAGCGGCAGGCCCTGAGCCGACGGTCACAATGCGGGGCATGCCGGCTTCTAAACCTTCGCTTCCGCTGTGGCGCCGCTTGCCGCCGTTCGCCTGGGCGCTGATCGCCGGCGTTCTGTCGCTGGTGGCCGCCTTCGCGCCAACGGCATGGCACATGCTGGCCGCGCCCCCAGGCCCGCCGGCTGCGCCGGCGAAGGAGCCGTGGCGCATCGACGTGGGCGCCGACGGGACCAGTCGCGTGATGGGTCTCCAGCTGGGCACCGACACGCTGGGCAGCTTGCACGGCCGGCTGGGCGAGGCACTGCAGCCGGCCATCGTCGCGCGGCGCGGCGAGGCTGGGGCGCTGGAGGCGCTGGTCGACCCGTTCAGTGCCGGTTTCGTTGCCGGGCGGCTGGTGTTGGCCTTCGACGCGCCGTCCGACGCGCTGGCGCGATGGCGCGATGGCGCCGCCAAGTCCGACGTGATGGACACCGGCGCGCACCGCTACACGCTGTCGGCCGACAGCGCGCGCGAGGCGGCCTCGGTGCGCCTGGCGGGGGCCACGTTCGTGCCGGCCCTGTCGCTGAGCGCCGACGACGTGACGCAGCGCTTCGGCGCACCTGCCGCGGTCCAGGCCGGGGACGAAGGCCTGCAGACCTGGCTCTACCCGGATCGCGGCCTGGCAATCGCGCTGCAGCCGGGGCGCAAGGCGGTACTGCAGTACGTGGCACCGCCCGATTTCGAACGCCGGCTACGGCCGGCAATGGTTCCAGCGGCGTCGGGCCGAACGCGAGCGCGGACCACGCCGCCAACCACGCGGTGACCGCCCAGAAGCCCCGCTCGGCGATTGGTGTCAAGCCGATAGCGCTCGATCACCTTAGAGCGTCTAACAAAACTGTGTCATCGCCAACAGGGGATGCTACGTTTGGCAATGCATGACGAGAAGAAGAGAAGTCAGTGCGAAGCTGTGGAAGACGGTTGAGCCGTTGCTGCCGCAGGCCAAGCCATCGGGTAAAGGCGGACGCCCGCGGCTGGATGATGAGTTGGCGCTCAACGGCATTCTTTTCGTCCTTCGCACCGGCATTGCCTGGGAGGATCTGCCGCAGGAACTGGGCTTCGGCAGCGGCATGACCTGCTGGCGCCGCCTGCGCGACTGGCAAGCCGCTGGCGTATGGCACCGCCTGCATCTGATGCTGCTGGCACAGCTTCGCAGCGCAGGCCAACTCGATCTGAGCCGAGTCAGCGTGGATGGGTCGACGGTACCCAGCCCCCGGGGGGCTCGCACACGGGCCCCAACCCGACGGACCGCGGCAAGCTCGGCAGCAAACGCCACCTCGTCACCGACAGGCAGGGCATCCCGCTGATGTTCTGCGTCACCGGGGCAAACCGGCACGACTCGGTGGTCTTCGAGCAGTTGGTCGATGCCATGCCGGCCATCGCTGGCGTTCGCGGCAGACCTCTGCGCTGGCCCGACAAACTGCACGCTGACAAGGGCTACGACTATGCGAGATGCCGCGACCATCTCAGGCGGCGTGGCATCAAAGACAGAATCGCCCGACGTGGCGTCGAGCGCAACGATCGGCTGGGCAAGCATCGTTGGGTGGTCGAGCGCACTCACGCATGGCTCTCCTCGTTCGGCAAGCTGCGTGTGCG
The DNA here is from genome assembly GCA_029779845.1 of Pseudomonadota bacterium. Lineage (GTDB taxonomy): Bacteria > Pseudomonadota > Gammaproteobacteria > Burkholderiales > Burkholderiaceae_C > Piscinibacter. Next base: position 29,533 of record JAKOZT010000003.1, read on the forward strand.
ATTCGAGCGCCACGTCAACACCAATCTGGCGCTCCTGTCACTGGCTTGCTGCGTCATCTGTCTGCGGACGTTGGAAAGGTTTTGTTAGTCGCTCTAA
>JAKOZT010000011.1 GCA_029779845.1 Pseudomonadota bacterium
CCGGCGCGCCCGGCGCCGAGTGGCCTTTCTCCGCAAGCGCCTCAAGGAGGAAACACCCCATGAAGCATCCTGTACTCGCGCTGCTGGGGCTACTGGCCGTGGCCGCGGCACCCGTCGCCCAGGCGGTGGAGATCCTGCGTTGGGAACGCATGCCACTGGCAGTGCCGCTGAAGGTCGGTCAGGAACGCATCGTGTTCATCAACCGGAACGTGCGCGTGGGCGTGCCCGCGGGCGTGGGCGAACGCCTGCGCGTGCAGAGTGCGGGCGGCGCGGTGTACCTGCGCGCCAGCGAGCCGATCGAGCCCACGCGGTTGCAACTGCAGGACGCCGACACGGGCGCGCTGATCCTGCTGGACATCGCAGCTGAACTGCCCAAGGACGGGGAAGCCGAGCTGGAGCCGGTGCGCATCGTCGAGGGTGACAGCGCACCGGGACGCTATGGCGAGCAAGCCGACAGTGCCGAGGCCCCGGCACGCGCCCAGGGCCAGGCAGGTGCGCGGACCGCGCGGCGCGAAACTCCGGTCCCTGTCGTGCTGACGCGCTTCGCCGCGCAGAACCTCTACGCACCGCTGCGCACCGTCGAGCCGCTTCCGGGCGTCATGCGGGCCAACCTGCCCCGCGACCTCGACCTGGACACACTGATGCCAACGCTGCCGGTGCGCGCGGTCGCGCTCGCGTCGTGGCGCCTGGAAGACCAATGGGTGACTGCCGTGCGCCTCACCAACACCGGCGCCGACTGGGTCGCGCTCGACCCGCGCGTGCTGCAAGGCGATTTCCTCACCGCCACCTTCCAGCACGAGGCGCTGGGTCCGCGCGGCACGCCCGAGGACACGACCGTCCTCTACCTGGTCACGCGCGGCCGCGGCCTCGCGCAGTCGCTGCTGCCGGCGATTCACCGCTTCGACCCTGCCGTGCATCTGCCGCAGCCGGACGGCGACGAGAACGTCGAGGAGGCCCGCCATGCGCAGTAACGGCCTGCTCAAGTGGCTGATGATCCCTGTCGCCATCCTGGTGCTGTTCGTCGGTATCCGGCTGTTCTCGGGTGGCGGCAGCACGGCGCCACCCGCGGCGGACAACGGCGCCCAGCTCACGCCCGAGGAAATGAAGGCGCTGGGCATCGAAGGCGACACCCCGCGCGACACCGTGGCGACGCTCGTTGCCCAAGTGAAGCAGTTGCGCACCGAGCTTCAGACCGCGCTCTCGGACAACAAGTCGCAGCGTGAAGAGAACCAGCGGCTGCGCCAGCGCGAGAACTCCATCGACCAGCGCATCAACTCGGCGCTCGAATCCGAGCGGTCCAACCTGCGCCGCGACCAGGAGCAGGCGGCCAGCGCGCGCCAGCAGACCGAAGGGCTGCTCGCCGACCTGCAGCGGCGCCTGGACAGCATCGGCGGGCGCGGCGGCGGCCATGCGGACCTGCCCGTGGGCCTGGGGCTGCAGGGCGGCGACGA
>JAKOZT010000026.1 GCA_029779845.1 Pseudomonadota bacterium
GGGCAAGAACATCACGCTGGTGGGCGGCAACGGCGACGGGCAGACGACGAAAGTGGCCAACCAGATCATCGTCGCGCTGAACATCGCGGCGGTGGGCGAGGCGCTGGTGTTCGCGAGCAAGGCGGGGGCCGACCCGGCCAAGGTGAGGCAGGCGCTGATGGGCGGCTTCGCGGCCAGCCGCATCCTCGAAGTGCACGGCGAGCGCATGATCAAGCGGACCTTCAGCCCCGGCTTTCGCATCCAGCTGCACCAGAAGGACCTGAACCTCGCGCTGCAAGGCGCCAAGGCGCTGGGGGTGAGCCTGCCGGGCACGGCCAACGCGGCGCAGCTGATGCAGGCCTGCGCGGCGCACGGGCTGGCGGACAGCGACCACTCGGCGCTGGTGCGCGCGCTGGAGATCCTCGCGAAGCACGAGGTGGCGGCCCAGGCCGACTGAGTTGCCTCAATCCCGATCTTCGCGCTCGGGCGTCCCCGGAGACCCTTTGATCCACCGCAAGACGGTGCCCGGAGGGGCAGGACACATTCGGCCTATCGAGGCTCATTCCGGGGAAGCGATTGGACACCCAGACCACCCTTGGCGGCGGCGGCGCGCGCAATCTGCGTCCGCTGCGGCTGCGTCGTGTCGTGCCGGGCGCGGACCCGGCGCTCGCGGCAGGCGGTGCCGCGTTCTGGGCATCAGTGTTCGGCCCATCGCTGGCAAGCGACATCGTCGCCGAACTGCAGGAGCTGGCCCAGGTGCGCGAGCTGCCCGCCGGCAGCCTGCTGATGTCGAGCCGCGAGCCGGCTCGCGACCTGTGCCTGATCGCGCGCGGCGACGCGGCGCTGGGCAGCGCGCCGGCCGACGGCAGCTTCCAGCCCGAGCGCAGCGTGCAAGGCCCCGGCTGGCTGGACGCCGGCAGCGCCTGGCTGGGCGGCATGCCGGCGCAGGATGCGGTGGCGGTGTCCGACGTGGTGCTCGTCACGCTGCCGCGCGCCGACGTGCAGGCGCTGATGCAGCGTTGCCCCGAGCTGGCGCGCCGCCTGGTGCTGACGCTGGCGCGGCAGGTGCAGTCGCTGACGCTGGCCACGCACGACCTGATGCACAAGGACGCCGAGGGCCGCTTCGCGGCCTGGCTGCTGCAGCGCTGCGCGGGCGAAGCCGCCAGCGACGGCAGCATCACGGTGGCGCTCAACGAGCGCAAGCGCGACATCGCCTCGCAGCTCGCGATCACGCCCGAAACCCTGTCGCGCCTGCTGCGCCAGCTCAGCCGCAAGGGGCTGATCTCGGTGGCGGGCTACAGCGTCAAGGTGCTGGATCTGGCGGCGCTGCGCGCGCTGGCCGGCGTCTGAGCTGACGCCTCGTCGGAGCGGCTGCTCGCCGCGAGCAGCTGCGCCGCCACCGAGGCGGCGATCACCTCGGGCTCCTTGCCCGCGATGCCCGGCACGCCGATCGGGCAGTTCATGCGCGCGATCGCCTCGGGCGCGAGGCCCATCACCTCGAAGCGGTGGATGAAGCGCGCGCGCTTGGTCTTCGAGCCGATCAGGCCGAAGAAGGCGAAGTCATCGCGCTTCAGGATCTCGATCGCGATGCGCAGGTCGAGGTCGTGGCGGTGCGTCAGCACGAGGAAGAACGCGCCTTTGGGGGCGACGCTCACCTCGGCTTCGGGGGCGTCCACCGCGATCTTGCGCGTGTGGGCGGGGATCTCGGCGTCGCTCGGGAATTCTTCGTCGCGCTCGTCGATCCAGTCCACGCGCACGTTCAGCGGCGCCAGCGCGCGCACGATCGCGCGGCCGACGTGGCCGGCGCCGTAGAGCTGCAGGTGAAAGCGCGGCGCGGCCAGCGGCCAGGCGGCGAGGGTCTTCGCATCCAGCACCGAGAAGGCCAGCGTCACCGCGCCGCCGCAGCACTGGCCGAGCGCGGGGCCGAGCGGGTAGTGCGCGAAACTCCGTTCGCCGCTCCTCCGTTCGCCGCTCCTCCGTTCGCCCTGAGCCTGTCGAAGGGCCGGGCGTGGCACGCGCGGGGCGTCGACAGGCTCCGCCCGAACGGAGTCGTCGAGCATCCGGCGTGCGCGCTCGATCGCCTTCAGCTCCAGATGCCCGCCGCCGATCGTGCCCTCGCAGCGCGAGGCGCTCACCAGCATGCGCGTGCCGGCTTCGCGCGGCGCGGAGCCGAGCGCTTCGGTGACTTCGACCAGCACCGCGGGCGTGCTCTGGGCGAGCCAGGCGATGGCGGTGTCGCGCAGCGTGTTGCTCATGCGGCTTCCCTCACCGCACCGATCGCGCGCAGGATGGCTTCGCCCGTCGCCGGCGCATCCAGCGGCGGATCGACGCGATGCCCGCCCAGCGACGACACCGCATCGCGGATCGCGAAGAACACCGAGAAGGGCAGCAGCAGCGGCGGCTCGCCGACCGCCTTGCTGCGGTGGATGCTGTCCTCGGCGTTGGCGTTCTCGTAGAGGCGCACGCGCAGGTCGGCCGGGCAGTCGTTGGCGGTCGGGATCTTGTAGGTGCTGGGTGCGTGGGTCGTCAGCAGGCCGGTCTTGGGATGCCACACGAGTTCTTCCATCGTCAGCCAGCCCATGCCCTGGATGAAGGCGCCTTCGACCTGGCCGATGTCGATGGCCGGGTTCAGCGAGCGGCCGACGTCGTGCAGCACGTCGGCGCGCAGCAGCTTCCATTCGCCGGTGAGCGTGTCCACAATCACCTCGCTCGCGGCCGCGCCGTAGGCGAAGTAGTAGAACGGCCGGCCCTGCAGCGTCTCGCGGTTCCAGCTCAGGCCGGGCGTGGCGTAGAAGCCGTCGGACCAGAGTTGCACGCGCTCGTGGTAAGCCGCCGTCACCAGTTCGGTGAAGGGCAGGCTGCGGCCGTTGACTTCGACCTGGCCGGCGGCGAAACGCACCTGGCTGGCCTCGCCGCCGTGCAGGGAGGCCGCGCAGGCGGCGAGCCGCTCGCGGATCTGCCTCGCCGCATCCTGCGCCGCCTTGCCGTTCAGGTCGCTGCCGGTCGACGCGGCCGTCGCCGAGGTGTTGGCGACCTTCTGCGTGTCGGTGGCGGTGACGCGCACGCTCTCGAAGGGCACGCCCAGCTCGTGCGCCACCACCTGCGCCACCTTGGTGTTCAGGCCCTGGCCCATCTCGGTGCCGCCGTGGTTCACCAGGATGGAGCCGTCGCTGTAGACGTGCACCAGCGCGCCGGCCTGGTTGAAGTGCTTGACGTTGAACGAGATGCCGAACTTCACCGGCGTCAGCGCGAGGCCGCGCTTGAGCACCGGGCTGGTTGCGTTGAAGGCGGCGATGGCGTCGCGGCGCGCGCGGTAGTCGCTGCTCGCTTCGAGTTCGGCGACGAGTTCGTGGATGACGTTGTCGTCGACGGCCTGGCCGTAAGGCGTGCTCTGGCCCTGGCCGTAGAAGTTGGCGCGCCGCACGTCGAGCGGATCGCAGCCCAAGGCGCGTGCGATCGAATCGACGATGTTCTCGATCGCGATCGCGCCCTGCGGCCCGCCGAAGCCGCGGAACGCGGTGTTGCTCTGCGTGTTGGTCTTGGCGCAGAAGCCGTGCATCGACACGTCGGGCAACCAGTAGGCGTTGTCGAAGTGGCACAGCGCGCGCGTCATCACCGGGCCGGAGAGATCGGCCGAGTGGCCGGCACGAGAGACCATCGTGATCTCGGCGCCGAGCACGCGCCCTTCGTCGTCGTAGCCGACTTCGTACTCGTACCAGAAGCAGTGGCGCCGCCCGGTGATCAGGAAATCGTCGTCGCGGTCCAGGCGCAGCTTGACGGGGCGGTTGAGCTTCCTCGCCGCCACCGCCGCGATGCAGGCGAAGGGCGCCGACTGCGACTCCTTGCCGCCGAAGCCGCCGCCCATGCGCCGGCACTCCACCTGCACCTGGTGCGCCTGCACGTGCAGCGCATGCGCCACCAGGTGCTGCATCTCGCTCGGGTGCTGGGTGGAGCAGTGCACCAGCATGCCGCCGTCTTCCTTCGGGACGGCGTAGCTGATCTGGCCTTCGAGGTAGAACTGCTCCTGGCCGCCGACATCGAAGCTGCCTTTGAGCTTGTGCGGTGCATTGTCGATCGCGGCGCGCGCCTGGCCGCGTTGCAGGTGCATGGGCGGCAGCACGTACTGGCCCTTCTGATGCGCCTCGCGGTGCGCGATCACGGCCGGCAGCGGCTCGATCTGCATCGTGTCCTTCGCCTTCGCGGCCACGCGCCGTGCCAGCTCGCGCGTCGTCGCGATCACCGCGAACACCGGCTGGCCGAGGTAGTTCAATTCCTTGTCCGCCAGGATCGGATCGTCCTTGACGATCGAGCCCCAGTCGTTGACGCCGGGAATGTCGGCGGCGGTGACGATGTCCACCACGCCGGGCAGCGCGCGCAGTGCGTCGAGCGCGAGCGCCTTCAGCGTGCCGTGCGCCACCGGCGAGAGGCCCAGCGCGCAGTGCAGCGTGCCGGCGAGTTCGGGCAGGTCGTCGATGTAGGCGGCTTCGCCGGCCACGTGCAGGTGCGCCGATTCGTGCGCCCGCGCGATGCCGACCCCGGTCCACCGTCCGCCCTGAGCTTGTCCTTCGACACGGGCCTTCGACAGAGCCTGTCCTGAGCTTGTCGAAGGGCTCAGGCCCTGCTCAGGATGATCGGGTGGGGGAGACCCGTTCGCCCTGAGCTTGTCGAAGGGCTCAGCCCCTTCGACAGGCTCAGGACCCGCGGGGGCTTTGACAAGCTCAGCCTGAACGGAAGAGTGAGGCGTCATCTCAAGCCTCCTCGTGCGTCATCGCCGCGAACACGCTGGTCGCGCTCGGGGGCAGAGGATTCACCGGCCGCGTCTCCAGCCAGAAGCGCAACAGCAGGTTGGCCGCCACCTGCGCGCGATGCGCCGCGCTGGCGCGCATGTCGCTCAGCGGCGTGAAGTCGCGCGCCAGCGCCGCCTGCGCGGCGCGCACGCTCGCTTCGTTCCACGGCTGACCGAGCAGCGCGGCCTCGGCCTGCGCGGCGCGCTTGACCACGCCGGCCATGCCGCCGAAAGCGAGGCGCACCGTGCGCACGATCTCGCCGTCGAGTTCGATGCCGAAGCCCGCGCAGACCGCCGAGATGTCGCAGTCGAAGCGCTTGCTGATCTTGTAGCCGCGCACCTGTCGATCGGCCGCCAGTGCCGGCACGACGATCGCCTGCACGAACTCGCCCGGCTCGAGCCGGTTCTTCATGTAGTCGACGTAGAAGTCGGGCAGCGGCATGCAGCGGATGTGGTGGGCGCGGCGCAGTTCGATCTGCGCGTCGAGTGCCATCAGGATCGGCGCGCTGTCGCCGATCGGCGAGCCGTTGGCGAGGTTGCCGCCCATCGTGCCGGCGTGGCGCACCGGCGGCGAGGCAAAGCGCAGCCACACGTCGGTCAGCGCCGGCCAGCGTCGGGCGAGCGCGCGCCAGGCGTCTTCCAGCGACGCCGCGGCGCCCATGCGCAAGACGCCGTCGCGCTCCTCGACGGCTTGCAGCGCCTTCACGCCGCCGAGGTAGATCACCTCGCCCAGATCGCGGAACTGCTTGTTGACCCACAGCCCGACGTCGGTGGCGCCGGCGACGAGGCGCGCCTCGGGCTTGGCCTCGCGCAGCGCGGCGAGCGCCTCCAGCGTCTTCGGCGCGAAGAAGCGGCCGCGGTAGTCGAAGGTCTCTTCGCCCTCTGCCATCGAACGCAGCGCCGCGACCACCGGCGCGGTGTCCAGCGTCACCGCCGGCAGCTCGAACATGCGCTGCCCCGCGTCGAGGATGGGCCGGTAGCCGGTGCAGCGGCACAGGTTGCCGGAGAGCTCGTCGGCCAGCGCCTGGCGCGACGGCGTGGTGCCGCACGCGCGATGGGTTTCGTAGCCGGCCCACAGGCTCATCACGAAGCCCGGCGTGCAGAAGCCGCATTGCGAGCCGTGGCACTCCACCATCGCCTGCTGCACCGGGTGCAGCGCGCGATCGGGCGTGATCGCCTTCAGGTCTTCGACGCCGAACAGCGCCTTGCCGTCCAGCGTCGGCAGGAACTGGATGCAGGCGTTGACGGTCTGCAGCTTCAGCCCGCGCACCGCATCGGCATCGTGCGGCCCGGCCAGCGATGCGATCACCACCGTGCAGGCGCCGCAATCGCCTTCGTTGCAGCCCTCCTTGGTGCCGGTGCAATGCGCGTCCTCGCGCAGCCAGTCGAGCACGCTCTTCGTGGGCGCGGCGTCGGCCACCTCGACGATGCGGCCGCGGTGGTGGAAGCGGATGGGTCGGCTCTCGTTCATGGGCGCGAAGGTACGCCGATCCGGCGTCTCCTGGATACGGCAAGCCTGATGACACCTATCATTGCATTCATATGACGCAGCGCGCCGATTTCGACAAGATCGAGCTTCATCTCATCCGGGTGTTGCAGACCTTGATCACCGAACGCAGCGTCTCCCGTGCCGCCATGCGCCTGCGCAGCACGCAGCCCGCGGTGAGCGCCCAGCTCAAGCGGCTGCGCGCGCTCACCGGCGATCCGCTGCTGGTGCGCGCCGGCAACGGCATGACGCCCACCGAGACCGCGCTGCAGCTGCTCGAGCCGGCCGGCCGGCTGCTGCAGGATGCCGACCGCCTGTTCAGCCCGCGCAGCCGCACGCGCGGCTTCGAGCCGGCCGAGACGGCGCTGACCTTCCGCATCGCCGCCAGCGACTACCTCGATCCGCTGTTCCTGCCCGAGCTGGTGGCGCATCTGCAGCGCGAGGCGCCGCGCGCCGGCATCGAGCTGCTGCCGCTGTCGGGCGCCTTCGACTACCGGCGCAGCCTGGCGCAGGGCCAGGTCGACCTGGTGATCGGCAACTGGCTCGAGCCGCCCGGCGAACTGCACCTGGGCCGGCTGATGTCCGACGAGATCGTCTGCCTGGTCGCCGAAGACCACCCGGCGGCCCGGATGAGCGCGCGCGCCTGGACGGCCGAGCGCTACCTCGAATGCCGCCACGTCGCGCCGACGCCGCTGCATGGCCACACGCCGGGCGTGATCGACGAGCACCTCGCCTCGCTCGGCCTGAGCCGCGGCGTGGCGGTCAAGAGCGCGCACTTCAGCCTGATTCCGCTGATGGTGGCGCAGAGCCTGCTGGTGCTGACGACCGGGCGGCTGTTCTGCTCGCGCTATGCGAACACGCTGCCGGTGCGCATCGTGCGCTGCCCGATCGCCTTCCCGCCGCTGGCCTACTACCAGCTGTGGCACGAGCTGACGCATGCCTCGGCGGCGAACCGCTGGCTGCGCGAGCAGGTGCGCGAGGTGGCGCGCAACCTCGCGGCGCATGCGCTGCCGGAGCGCTCGCGATGACGCAGCGTGTGGCGATCCACGGCGACCTGCTCGACTTCACGGCCGAGCCGGCCTGGGGCGAGACGGAGTCCGCCGCGGTGCGCTGGCGCCCCGATCACTGGCTGCTGGTCGAGGACGGCCGCATCGCCGCGGTGCAAAGCGAAGCGCCCGGCCTCGACTGGCCGCGCGACGAGCACGCCGGCCGGCTGATCCTGCCCGGCTTCATCGACACCCACGTGCACAGCCCGCAGCTCGACGTGATCGGCAGCTACGGCAGCGCGCTGCTCGACTGGCTCGACACCTACACCTTCCCGGCCGAACGGCGCTATGCCGATGCGGCGGTGGCGGCCGAGGGGGCGGCGCTGTTCCTCGACGCGCTGCTGGCGCACGGCACCACCGCGGCGGTGGTGTTTCCGACGGTGCACAAGGTGGCGGCGAACGCGCTCTTCGAAGCCGCCGCCGCGCGCGGCATGCGCCTCGTCGCCGGCAAGGTGCTGATGGACCGCCACGCGCCCGACGGCCTGCGCGACGACGTGCTGCAGGCGGAAGCCGATTGCCGCGAACTGATCGCGCGCTGGCACGGCCACGATCGGCTCGCCTACGCGGTGACGGTGCGCTTCGCGCCGACCAGCACGCCCGAGCAGCTGGCGATGGCCGGGCGCCTGTGCTCCGAGGATCCAACGCTGTACATGCAGACCCACGTGGCCGAGAACCGCGACGAGGTGCGCTGGGTGCACGAGCTGTTCCCCGAGGCGCGCAGCTACCTCGACGTCTACGCGCGCGCCGGCCTGCTGCATGCGCGCAGCGTGCTGGCGCACGGCATCTGGCTGGACGACGCCGACCGCGCGGTGCTGCGCGAGGCCGGCGCGCAGATCGCGCACAGCCCGTCGTCGAACCTCTTCCTCGGCAGCGGCCTGTTCGACTGGCGCGCCGCCGAGGCGGCCGGCGCGGCCGTGACGCTGGCCAGCGACGTGGGCGGCGGCACCAGCCTGTCGATGCTGCGCACGATGGCCGATGCCTACAAGGTGCAGGCGCTGGCCGGCCAGCGGCTCACCGCCTGGAAGGCGCTGCACGCCGCGACACGCGGCGCGGCGCGCTCGCTCGCGCTGGATCACGAGATCGGCTCGCTGGAGCCCGGCCGCATCGCCGATGTCTGCGTGTGGGACTGGGCCGCCGGAGCGGTCGGCGCGCGCCGCATGGAGGTGGCGCGCGGCTTGCATGAGAAGGTGTTCGCGTGGATGACGCTCGGCGACGAGCGTTGCCTCGCCGCCGCCTACGTGAACGGCGTGCGAAGACACGGCCGCTGAACGACGACAGGAGACGACCATGCTGCAGAACCCGCTGCGATTGGAGCTGATCGACATCAGCAAGCAGTACCCGGCCGTGAAGGCCAACGACCGCGCGCGCCTGCGCGTCAAGCCCGGCGAGATCCACGCCGTGCTGGGCGAAAACGGCGCGGGCAAGTCGACCATGATGAAGATGATCTACGGCGCCGTGCGGCCCGACGAAGGCGAGATCCGCTGGAACGGGCAGCCGGTGCAGATCGCCTCGCCGGCGCAGGCGCGCGCGCTGGGCATCAGCATGGTCTACCAGCACTTCAGCCTGTTCGACACGCTGACCGCGGCGGAGAACGTCTGGCTCGGCCTGGACAAGAACCTCACGCTCGCCGAGGTCAGCGCGCGCGTGCTCAAGGTGGCCAAGGAGTACGGCCTCGACGTGCACCCCGAGCGCCCCGTGCACACGCTCTCGGTGGGCGAACGCCAGCGCGTCGAGATCGTGCGCGCGCTGCTCACCGAGCCCAGGCTGCTGATCCTCGACGAGCCGACCTCGGTGCTGACGCCGCAGGCGGTCGACAAGCTGTTCGTCACGCTGCGCCAGCTCGCCAGCGAAGGCTGCTCCATCCTCTACATCAGCCACAAGCTCGACGAGATCCGCGCGCTGTGCCACCACTGCACCGTGCTGCGCGGCGGCAAGGTCACCGGCGAGGTGGATCCGACGCGCGAGAGCAATGCCAGCCTGTCGCGCCTGATGATCGGCGCCGAGCCGCCGCAGCTGCAGCACATCCAGGCGACGCTGGGCGACACGGTGCTGGCGGTCAAGGGCCTGAGCGTGCCCAAGGCCGACCCGTTCGCAACCGCGCTGGACCACATCGGCTTCGAGGTGCGCGCCGGCGAGATCGTCGGCATCGCCGGCGTGTCGGGCAACGGCCAGCAGGAGCTGATGGCGGTGCTGTCGGGCGAAGACCTGCGCGCGCCGCGCGGCTCGATCACGCTCTTCGGCCAGGACATCGCGCACGACTCGCCGCGCCGGCGGCGCAAGGAAGGCCTGCACTTCGTGCCCGAGGAGCGCCTCGGCCGCGGCGCGGTGCCGACGCTCTCGCTCGCGCAGAACACGCTGCTGACGCGCACCGGCACCGTGAATCGCTCCGGCTGGGTGCGCACCGCCGAGGTGAAGGCGCTGGCCGAGCGGCTCATCGAACGCTACAAGGTCAAGGCCGGCGGGCCGGAGGCGGCGGCCAAGAGCCTGTCGGGCGGCAATTTGCAGAAGTTCATCGTCGGCCGCGAGATCGACGCCGACCCGAAGCTCTTGATCGTCTCGCAACCGACCTGGGGCGTGGACGTCGGCGCGGCGGCGCAGATCCGCGGCGAGCTGCTGCGCCTGCGCGACCAGGGCTGCGCGCTGCTGGTGGTCAGCGAGGAGCTGGACGAACTGTTCGAGATCTGCGACCGGCTGGTGGTGATCGCGCAGGGGCGCGTGTCGCCGAGCGTGGACACCTCGAAGGCGACGATCGAGATGATCGGCGAGTGGATGTCGGGTCTCTGGAACAAGTCTGGCGTGAAGGAGGCCGATCATGCTGAAGCTTGAAGCGCGCCCCGAGGCGTCGAGGGTCATGTCCGTCGCCTCGCCCTTGCTGGCGCTGGCGATCACGGTGCTGATCGGCACGCTGCTGTTCCTCGCGCTCGGCAAGGATCCGCTGCGCGGCCTGCAGGTCTTCTTCGTCGAGCCGGTCAAGAGCGCCTATGCGCTGTCCGAACTGGCGATGAAGGCCACGCCGCTGCTGCTGATCGCGCTCGGGCTGGCGGTGTGCTTCCGCTCCAACGTGTGGAACATCGGCGCCGAAGGGCAGTTCGTGCTCGGTGCGATCTTCGCCGGCGGCATGGCGATGCAGGCCGGGCCGGAGACCGGGCGCTGGTTCGTCGTGCTGGTGCTGCTCGCCGGCGTGGCGGGCGGCATGGTGTGGGCCGGCATCGTCGCGCTGCTGCGCGACCGCTTCAACGCCAGCGAGATCCTGGTCAGCCTGATGATGGTCTACATCGCCGACATGGTGCTGGGCTACCTCGTCTACGGGCCGTGGAAGGACCCGGCCGGCTACAACTTCCCGCAGACCATCACCTTCCTGAAGAGCACGCAGGTGCCGCGGCTGGTCGACGGTTTCCGCGTCAACATCGGCGTGCTGATCGCACTGGCCTCGGTGGCGGCGTTCTGGGTGCTGCTGTTCCGCACCTACGCGGGCTTTCAGCTGCAGGTGGGCGGGCTCGCGCCGGCGGCGGCGCGCTATGCCGGCTTCTCGTCGCGCAGGGCCTTGTGGATGGCGCTGCTGCTGTCGGGCGGCATGGCGGGCCTCGCCGGTGCGCTCGAAGTGGCCGGGCCGCTCGCGCAGCTGACGCCGCACGTGCCGGCGGGTTACGGCTTCGCGGCCATCATCGTCGCCTTCGTCGGGCGGCTGCATCCGGTGGGCGCGATCTTCGCGGCCATCCTGATGAGCATGTTCTACATCGGCGGCGAGCTGGCGCAGTCGCGCCTCGGGCTGCCCAAGTCGCTCACCGGCGTGTTCCAGGGCCTGCTGCTGTTCACGCTGCTGGCCTGCGACACGCTGATCGCCTATCGGATCCGCTGGAAGCCGGCGCAGGTGCCGGCACCCAAGGCCGCCGTGTCCACACAAACCAAAGAGGCCTGAGATGGAAGCGTTTGCACTCCTGCTCGCCGCCACCTTCAACGCCGGCACGGTGCTGGCCATCGCGGCGCTCGGCCTGCTGATCAACGAACGTGCCGGCATCGTCAACCTCGGCGCCGAGGGCATGATGCTGGTGGCCGCCATCGCCGGCTATGCCACCGCGGTGCACACCGGCAACGACTGGCTCGCCTTCGGCGCCGGCGCGATGGCCGGCGCGCTGCTGGCCGCGGCGTTCGGCGTGCTCGTCATCTGGCTCAACACCAACCAGTACGCCACCGGCCTCGCGCTGAGCCTGTTCGGGGCCGGCTTCTCGGCTTTCGCGGGCATCGCGTACACGCAGGAGAAGCTCTCCGAGCGGCCGCACTTCGAGATCCCCGGCCTCGCCGACGTTCCCTTCTTCGGCCCGGCGATGTTCCGCCAGCACCCGATGGTCTACCTCGCGGTGCTGCTGACGATCGCCATCGCGTGGTTCCTCTACCGCTCGCGCGCCGGGCTGGTGCTGCGCGCCGTGGGCGAGTCGCCCGAATCGGCGCACGCGCTGGGCTACCCGGTGCGGCGCATCCGCCTCGCCGCGGTGATGGTGGGCGGCGCGCTGTGCGGCGTCGCGGGCGCCTACATCTCGGTGGTCTACACGCCGCTGTGGGTGGAAGGCATGATCGCCGGCAAGGGCTGGATCGCGCTGGCGCTCACGACGTTCGCCACCTGGCGACCGGCACGTGTCTTGCTCGGCGCCTACCTGTTCGGCGGCGTGACGATGCTGCAGTTCCACCTGCAAGGAGAAGGCGTGCAGATCCCCAGCCAGTTCCTCACCATGCTGCCCTACGTGGCCACCATCGTGGTGCTGGTGCTGATCTCGCGCAACGCGAACTTCATCAAGGTGAACATGCCGGCCTCCATCGGCAAGCCGTTCTTTCCCGGCTCGTGACCGCCGCATAATTCCCCGCTTCACGCTCCCTCGCATCTCTCTCAACCTGGAGACGACATGACATCCGACACCAAGCGTTCCCTGATCAAGCTCGCCGGCTGGAGCGCGCTTGCCGCCACCGCCGCGCTGGTGGGCTGCGGCAAGAAGGAAGAAGCGCCCGCCGCCGCACCCGCCGCCGCCGCGCCGGCGGAACCGGCCAAGCCCGAGCCGCTGAAGATCGCTTTTGCCTACGTCGGCCAGGTGGGCGACGGCGGCTGGACCTTCGCGCACGACAACGGCCGCAAGGCGCTGGAGAAGGAGTTCGGCGACAAGATCGCGACCAGCTTCGTCGAGAAGGTGCCCGAGGCGGCCGACGCCGAGCGCGTGTTCCGCGACATGGTGGGCCAGGGCAACAAGCTGATCTTCGGCACCACCTTCGGCTACATGGAGCCGATGCTCAAGGTGGCCGCCGACAGCAAGGACGTGAAGTTCGAGCATGCCACCGGCTACAAGCAGGCCGACAACATGCGCACCTACGACAGCCGCACCTACGAGGGCGCCTACATGGCCGGCGTGATCGCCGGCGGCATGACCAAGTCGAACACGCTGGGCGTGGTCGGCTCGATCCCCATCCCCGAGGTGATCCGCAACATCAACAGCTTCACGCTCGGTGCGCAGAGCGTGAACCCGAAGATCAAGACCAAGGTGGTGTGGGTCAACGAATGGTTCAACCCGCCCAAGGAAACCGAGGCCGCGCAGTCGCTGATCAACGGCGGCGCCGACGTGCTGTTCCAGAACACCGACTCGTCGGCCGTGCTGCAGACGGCGGGCAAGGCCAAGAAGTACGCCTTCGGCTGGGACAGCGACATGAGCGCCTACTCGCCCGAGGCGCACCTCGCCTCGGCGGTGATCAACTGGGGCCCGTACTACATCAAGGCCACGCGCGACGCGCTGGAAGGCAGCTGGAAGGGCAACGAGGGCTCGTGGTGGGGCGTCAAGGAAGGCGCGATCGACCTCGTGTCGATCTCCGACAAGGTGCCCGCCGAGTTGAAGGACAAGGTCGAGAAGGTCAAGGCCGGCCTGAAGGACGGCAGCTTCGCGATCTGGAAGGGCCCGATCGTCGGCTCCGACGGCAAGGAAGTGCTGGCCAAGGACGCCGTGGCCGACGACAAGTTCCTGGGCGGCATCAAGTTCTACGTCAAGGGCGTGGAAGGCAAGGTGCCCGGGGACAAGTGATGTTCGAGCGGCGCATCGCCCACCCGGTGCTCGATGCATCGGCGCTGGGCGATGCGCCGGTGGCCGTGCGCGTGCTCGGCGACGATGTCGTCCTCTGGCGCGACGAGGCCGGCGTGCCGCGCGCCGCGCCCGACCGCTGCCCGCACCGCGGCACGCGGCTGTCGCTGGGGCGCGTCTGCGAGGGGCAGATCGAATGCCCGTACCACGGCTGGCGCTTCGACGGCGCGGGCCGCTGCACGCACATCCCCGCGCTGCCCGGCTTCGCGCCGCCGGCCTCGCACGGCCTGGCGACGCATGAATTGCGCGAAGCCCACGGCCTGCTCTGGCTCGCGCTGCAAGCCGATGCGGCGCTGCCGCGCTTCGACGCCGAAGACGATGCGAAGCTGCGCAAGCTCAACGTCGGCCCCTACGACGTGGCGGCGAGCGCGCCGCGCATCGTCGAGAACTTTCTCGACCTGGCGCACTTCGGCTTCGTGCACGAGGGCTGGCTGGGCGACCGCGCGCATGCGCAACTGGCCGACTACCGCATTGCGCCCACCGCCACCGGCTTCGTCGCCAGCGGCTGCCGCGCCTGGCAGCCGCAGAGCAACCGGCTGTCCAGCGAAGGCAGCTGGGTCGACTACCGCTACGAACTCACCTCGCCCTGGAGCGCGGTGCTGACCAAGCTGCCCGAGCGGCAGGACGGCTACCGCGACGAGATCGCGCTGTTCGTCTGCCCGGTCGATGAAGAAACGAGCCGCGTCTGGTTCCGCATGGCGCTGACCGACCACGATTCCAGCGACGAAGAGATCCGCGCCTTCCAGCACACCATCTTCACGCAGGACCAGCCGGTGCTCGAATCGCAGCGGCCCAAACGCCTGCCGCTCGGCAGCGGCGAGGTGCACTGCGCCGCCGACCGCAGCTCGGCGGCGTACCGGCGCTTCCTGCGCGAGCGCGGCATCACCTTCGGAGTCCTGCCATGAGTTCGTTCACCGCGTTCGACCGGATCCCGCGCGAGCGGCTGCCCGCCTTGCTCGCCGCGATGCCCAAGGCCGAGCTGCACCTGCACATCGAGGGCTCGCTCGAGCCCGAGCTGATCTTCGCGCTGGCGCAGCGCAACGGCGTCGCGCTGCCGTATGCGAGCGTGGAGGCGCTGCGCGCGGCTTATGCCTTCACCGACCTGCAGAGCTTCCTCGACATCTACTACGCCGGCGCCAGCGTGCTGCTGAAGGAGCAGGACTTCTTCGACATGGCCTGGGCGTATCTGCAACGCGCCGCCGCCGACAACGTGCTGCATGCCGAGATCTTCTTCGACCCGCAGACCCACACTGCGCGCGGCGTGCCCTTGCTCGCCGTGATCCAGGGCCTGGAGCACGCCTGCCGGCGCGCGCACCAGGAGCTGGGCGTGAGCGCGAAGCTGATCCTGTGCTTCCTGCGCCACCTCAGCGAAGACGAGGCGATGGCCACGCTGGACGAGGCGCTGCCGCACAAGCACCACTTCATCGGCGTCGGGCTCGACAGCAGCGAGCGCGGCCACCCGCCGGAGAAGTTCGCGCGCGTGTTCGCGAAGGCGCGCGCGGCGGGCCTGCACCTCGTCGCGCATGCCGGCGAGGAAGGGCCGCCCGAATACGTGAAGAGCGCGCTCGACGTTCTGCACGTCGAGCGCATCGACCACGGCGTGCGCAGCCTGGAAGACCCGGCGCTGGTGCGGCGCCTCGCCGCCGAGGGCATGGCGCTGACGGTGTGCCCGCTGTCCAACGTCAAGCTGCGCGTGTTCGACACGATGGCGCAGCACAACCTGCCGGCGCTGCTGGCCGCCGGGCTGAAGGCGACGATCAACTCCGACGACCCGGCCTACTTCGGCGGCTACGTCAACCGCAACTTCGTCGAGACCTTCGCCGCATTGCCGCAGCTCGGCGCGCGCGAGGCCTATGCGCTGGCGCGCAACAGCTTCGAGGCGAGCTTCGCCGACGCGGCCGCGAAGGCGCGCTGGATCGCCGCGCTCGACCGGGCGTTCGAGGAAGCCGCCGTATAAATCCCGTTTGGGCTGAGCCCTTCGACAAGCCTGTCCTGAGCTTGTCGAAGGGCTCAGGGCGAACAGGGCTCGTATCAGTGAAGCGTCGCGGTGGCCGCGCAGGCGCAAGGCGCCGATTGCGCGGTGCAGTTGCTCATCAGCTGCCAGCGCGCCTGCAGCCCCAGCGCGATGCGCTGGAAGGGCTCGCTCACCGCGCCGTGCGAAGCCAGCAACTCCAGGTTGCGGCCGATCTTGGCGCCCATCGCCAGGCGCTGCTGCGGGTGCAGGTCGGCCTGCAGGGCCTGGGCATAGCCGGTCATCAGCGCCAGCGTGCCGGCGAGCACGGCCTCCAGCGTCGGCAGTTCGTGCTCCTCGTCGAGGTGGCGGCGGGGCGTCGGATGCGGGGTGTTCATGAGGCGGCTCCGGGGCGGAATCGGGCCATTCTCCATTAAATGAGAATCGTTCGCAACTGATCCAGTGCAGGTTTACGCCGACAATCGGCCCCGCGAAGCGGCAGTGCTCCCTGCCGCTTCGTGCTTTCCGTCCGGAGCCATGTAGAGGAACACCATGTACAAAAACCTCGCCCGCGCGGCCGCGCTCGCCGCTGCGTTGCTGAGTCCCTTCCACACCCCCGCCCAGACGACGACCGCTGCGCTGAAGGTCGGCTTCGTCTACGTCAGCCCGGTCGGCGAGGCCGGCTGGAGCTACCAGCACGATCTGGGACGGCGCGAGATGGAGCGCGCGCTCGGCGCGCGCGTGCAGACCACGGTGGTGGAAGCGGTCCCCGAAGGCGCCGACTCCGAGCGCGTGATGCGCGACCTCGCGCGCCAGGGGCACCAGCTGATCTTCGCCACCAGCTTCGGCTACCTCGAGCCGGCGCTGCGCGTGGCGGCCGAGTTCCCGCAGGTGAAGTTCGAACATGCCGGCGGCTACAAGACCGCGGCCAACCTGAACACCTACAACGCGCGCTACTACGAGGCGCGCTACCTGGCCGGCTGGCTGGCCGGCAAGACCAGCAGGACGGGCATCGCCGGCTACGTGGCCGGCTTCCCGGTGCCCGAGGTGGTGCAGGGCATCAACGCCTTCGCGATCGGCCTGCGCGAGGCGAACCCGAAGGCGCAGCTGCGCGTGCTGTGGCTGAACAGCTGGTTCGACCCGGCGCGCGAGCGCGAAGCGGCGCAGACGCTGATCCACCAGGGCGCCGACGTGCTGACCAACCACAGCGGCTCGCCCGCCGTGCCGCAGGCGGCGCAGGCCGCCTTCAAGGACAAGGGCGTGCGCGTGATCGCCTACCAGAGCGACATGAAGGCCTACGCGCCCGACGCGCAGCTGGCCGCGGTGACGCACCACTGGGGCGGCTACTACACCAAGGTGGCGCGCGACGTGCTCGAAGGCCGCTGGCAGGCGAAGCCGGTGTGGGCCGGCATGAAGGACGGCCTGGTGCGGCTCAGCGCGCTCGATGCGTCCATTCCGAAGGACGTGCGCGCGCAGCTCGAAGCCAGGCGCCGCGCCATCGCCGCCGGCACGCTCCAGCCCTTCTCCGGCCGACTGCTCGACAACGTCGGGCATGTCCGCCAGGCCGGCGGGACGATGGACGACGCGTCGATCGCGGCGATGAACTGGCTCGCCGAAGGCGTGGTCGGCATGCTGCCTTAGCCGAGCAGCCGCATCGCGTTCGGCCCGAACGCATAGGCGTCCATGCCCAGGCAGCCGTAGGTGACGCTCTGGTGCAGCCGCAGCGGCGCGCTGTCGCGCCCGCCGGCGCCGGCCGCCACGTACCAGGGCAGCAGGTGCTCGTCGGTCGGGTGCATGTCGACGGCGTGTGGGGCTCGCTGGCGGTAGGCGAACAGCGCCTCCCAGTCGCGCGCCGCGCTGCGATCGGCGATCCAGTCGCGGAAGGCGCGGCTCTCGGGCGCTTCGGGCGCATCCACCGGCCCGCGCAGGCCGCCGGCGAACACGCGGCGCAGGTTGTGCGTGATGCTGCCGCTGCCCATCACCAGCACGCCTTCGTCGGCGAGCGGGGCGAGCGCCTCGCCGAGCGCGAACTGCTGCGCCGGCGTCCGCGTCGGCACGAAGGCGAGCGGCAGCACCGGAATGTTCGCGTCGGGAACCATGTAGCGCAGCGGTGTCCAGTTGCCGTGGTCCAGCCCGCCTTCGGGGCTGAGGTGCACGGGCAGGCCGGCGTCGTCCATCAACTGCGCGACACGCTCGGCCAGCGCCGGCGCACCCGGCGCGTCGTAGCGCAGCGTGTAGAGCTGCGGGTCGAAGCCGCCGAAGTCGTAGACGGCTTCGTGGCGCGCCGCGCCCAGCAGCACCGGCGCGCGCGCCGCGGTGTGCGCCGACACGGCGAGGATGGCCTTGGGCCGGCCGAAAGCGGCGGCGATGCGCGGGCCGAGTTCTTTCATGAAGGCGCCGGCCGCGCCCGGCTCCAGCGCCGTCATCGGCGAGCCGTGCGAGAGGAAGATCGAAGGCAGTCGGGTGTCCATGACGCGATTGGACGCCGCCGCGATGCCGAGGTGCCTCAGGCGGATTGCACGCAGCGTTCAGCGCGGCTGCGCCGGGCGTGGCACAGTCGCCCGCCATGAACCCGTCTTCCCCGCTCTTCCCGCTGGCCTGGCGCCAGATGGCGCGCGACTTCCGCGCCGGCGAGCTGCGCCTGCTGATCGTCGCGGTGATGCTGGCGGTGGCCGCGCTGACGGCGGTGGCCTTCTTCGCCGACCGCATCAACGCCGGCCTGGCGCGCGATGCGCGCCAGCTGCTCGGCGGCGACGCCATCGTCGCCAGCGACCAGCCCGCGCCGCCCGGATTCGCCGCCAAGGCCGCGGCGCTCGGGCTGAAGAGCGCGCTGTCGGCCACCTTCCCGACGATGGGCCGCGCCGGCGACGAACAAGGCGGCGCCACGCGGCTGATCACCGCCAAGGCGGTCTCCGCCGCCTACCCGCTGCGCGGCACGCTGCGCCTGGCCGACGTGCCCGGCGGCGCCGAGCAGGAGCTGGCCGCCGCGCCCGCGCCTGGCACGGTGTGGGTGGATGGCGCTATCCTCTCCTCGCTGAACCTGAAGGTCGGCGACGCGCTGCTGCTGGGCGACGCGAGCCTGCGCATCGCCAAGATCATCGTCGTCGAGCCCGACCGCGGCGCCGGCTTCCTCGGCTTCGCGCCGCGCGTGCTGCTGAACCAGGCCGATCTCGCCGCCACCGCGCTGATCCAGCCGGCCAGCCGCGTCACCTACCGGCTCGCGGTGGCCGCGCCGGGCGCGAGCGATGCGCCGGTGCGCGCCTTCGTGCAATGGGCCGAGGACGAGATCAAGCAGCGCGAGCTGCGCGGCCTGCGCATCGAATCGGTGGCCAGCGGCCGCCCCGAGATGCGCCAGACGCTGGACCGCGCCGAAAAATTCCTCAACCTCGTCGCGCTGCTGGCCGCGCTGCTGGCCGCGGTGGCGGTGGGCATCGCGGCGCGCGACTTCGCCGGCCGCCATCTCGACGACTGCGCGATGCTGCGCGTGCTCGGCCAGCCGCAGCGGCGCATCGCGGCGCTGTACCTGCTCGAATTCCTCGGCGTCGGCCTGGTCGCCAGCGCGCTCGGCGTGGCGCTCGGCTGGGCGGTGCACTACGTCTTCGTCTGGCTGCTCGCCGGGCTGGTGCAAGGCGCGCTGCCGGCTGCGGGGGCATGGCCGGCGGCCTTCGGCGTCGGCGTGGGCATGACGCTCCTGCTGGCCTTCGGGCTGCCGCCGGTGCTGCAGCTCGCGCGCGTGCCGCCGCTGCGCGTGATCCGGCGCGACGTGGGCGCGCTCAAGCCGGCCTCGCTGGCGGTGCTGGCGGCCGGCACGGCCGGCTTCGTCGCGCTGCTGATGGCGGTGTCCAGCGACGTGCAGCTCGGCCTGATCGCGGTGGGCGGTTTCGCGGCGGCGGTGGCGATGTTCGCGCTGCTGTCGTGGGCGGCGGTGCAGGCGCTGCGCCGCGCGGTGCCGGAGTCGCGCGCGCCGCGCTGGCTGGTGCTCGCCACCCGCCAGATCGCCGCGCGCCCGGCCTTCGCGGTGCTGCAGGTGTCGGCGCTGGCCGTCGGCCTGCTCGCGCTGGTGCTGCTGGTGCTGCTGCGCACCGACCTGATCTCGAGCTGGCGCCAGGCCACGCCGCCGGATGCGCCGAACCGCTTCGTCATCAACATCCAGCCCGAGCAGGGCGAGGCCTTCCAGGCACGGCTGAAGCAAGCCGGCGTGGCGCGCTACGACTGGTATCCGATGATCCGCGGCCGGCTGGTGGCGATCAACGGCCAGGCGGTGCGCCCCGAGGACATGGCCGAGGAGCGCGCGAAGCGCCTCGTCGACCGCGAGTTCAACCTCAGCCACACCGCCGCGCTGCCGCCGCACAACCAGCTCGTCGGCGGGCGCTGGACGCCCGAGGAAGCCGGCGGCCTGAGCGTCGAGGAGGGCCTGGCGCAGACGCTGGGCGTGAAGCTCGGCGACACGCTGCGCTTCGACGTCGCCGGCATGCCGGCGCAAGGGCGCATCACCAGCCTGCGCAAGGTCGACTGGGGCTCGATGCGGGTCAACTTCTTCGTGATCTTCCCGAGCGCGGCGATCGACGGCCTGCCGGCCACCTACATCGCCGCGTTCCGCGCGCCGCCCGATGGCGCGGCCTTCGACAACGCGCTCAGCCGCGACTTCCCGAACATCACCAACGTCGACGTGACCGCCTCGATCGCGCAGGTGCAGCGCGTGCTCGACCAGGTGATCCGCGCGGTCGAGTTCCTGTTCGGCTTCACGCTGGCGGCCGGGCTGGTGGTGCTGTTCGCCGCGGTGACGGCCACGCGCGAGGCGCGTGCGCGCGAGTACGCGGTGATGCGCGCGATGGGCGCCGGCGCGCGGCTGCTCGCGCAGGTGCAGCGCGCCGAACTGCTGGGCGTCGGCGCGCTGGCCGGCGTGCTGGCGTCTCTCGCCGCGGTGGCGGTGGGCTGGGCGCTGGCGCGCTACGCCTTCGAGTTCACCTGGAACCCGTCGCCCCTGGTGCCGCTGGCCGGCGGCGTGGCGGGGGCGCTGCTGGCGCTGGCGGCGGGCTGGTGGGGGCTGCGGGAAGTGCTGCGCCGACCGGTCGTCGAGACGCTGCGGCGCGCCGCCGAGTGACGCGGTAGGTTCGAGCTGAACGCTTCGACAAGCTCAGCGCGAACGGAGATCATCTACCCGATCATCCTGAGCAGGGCCTGAGCTTGTCGAAGGCCCGTGTCGAAGGGCAAGCTCGGGGCGAACGGAGGTCTGCGTCAGGCCGCTGCCAGCCGGAACCCCGCCAGCGCCTCGTTGAGCCGCTGCGCCTGCTGGCGCAGGCTCTCGGCGGCGGCGGCGGACTGCTCCACCAGCGCGGCGTTCTGCTGCGTCATCTGGTCGAGCTGGGTCACGGCGGTGCCCACCTGCCCGATGCCGTCGCTCTGTTCGCTGGAGGCGCTGCTGATCTCGCCGATCACGTCGCTGACGCGCTTCACCGAGCCGACGATCTCGTTCATCGTCGCGCCGGCGTCGGCCACCAGCCGCGAGCCGGCTTCGACGCGCTCGACCGAGGCGCCGATCAGGCCCTTGATCTCCTTGGCCGCTTCGGCCGAGCGTTGCGCCAGCGAGCGCACCTCGGAGGCGACCACCGCGAAGCCGCGGCCCTGTTCGCCGGCGCGCGCGGCTTCCACCGCCGCGTTCAGCGCCAGGATGTTGGTCTGGAAGGCGATGCCGTCGATCACGCCGATGATGTCGCTGATCTTCTTGGAGCTCGCGTTGATCTCGTCCATCGTCGAGACCACCTGCGAGACCACCGAGCCGCCGCGCTGCGCCACCTCCGCGGCCGAGGCCGCGAGCTGGTTGGCCTGGCGCGCCGAGTCGGCGCTGTTGCGCACCGTGGCGGTCAGCTGCTCCATCGCCGAGGCGGTCTCCTGGATGCTGCTGGCGGCCTGCTCGGTGCGCGTGGAAAGGTTCTGGTTGCCGCTGGCGATCTCGTCGCTGGCCACGTGCACGCTGCCGGCCGACGAGCGCACCTGCAGCAGCGTCTGCTGCACGCGGCCGAGTGCGTGCTGCAGGGCGACGGCGCGGCCGGTGCTGGCCTTCACGTTCGCCAGGTCGAGCGAGATCTGGCCGTCGGCTTCGATCGCCTGCACCAGCGCGGTCAGCTCGTCGCCCTGCTTCGCGAGTGCGGCCATGCGCAGCGCGATCCAGACTTCCAGCGCGGTCTGCAGCACCACGTAGGCGGCGTGCATCACGATCTTCAGGAAGTTCGGCTCGGGCGTGCAGTACACGCCCATGCCGGCGGCCTGCAGGCGGTCGAAGGCGACGTGGTGCACCGCGAAGAAGGCCGCGGCGGCGATGATCGGGCGCCAGTCGCGGTACACCAGCAGCAGCGCCAGCGTGACGAACACGCCGAAGTGGAACTCCAGCGTGCCGCGCCCGAGGTGGATGTGCAGCGCCACCGAGGCCGACACCGCCAGCGCCAGCACCAGCCGCGAGGCCAGCGTGCCGGGCGCGCTCGCATGGACGAAGGCGCCCAGCGCCAGCAGCGCGATCGAGACGCCGGCCGCCAGGCCGAGCGAGCCGTAGTACTGGCCGATCGCCAGCGCCGCGGCCGAGAAGGCGGCCAGCGTCACCAGCATGATGCGGTCGGCGCTGCGGCCGAGGTTGCTTGCGGAGCTGGTGCGGGGCAGGGCGTGCGTGCTCATGTCGTGGCGGTTTCGGTGGCGGGGCGGGGGCGCGGGCCGCCTCAGGCGGCCATCGCGTTCTCGATCAGGCCCATGTCGGCCGAGGCCATCAGCGATTCGATGTCCATCAGGATCAGCATGCGCTCGGCGGCGTCGTCGCCGCTGCCGTTCTTGATCGTGCCGATGCCGGTGATGTAGCCGGCGTCGATCGCGCTGGACATCTCGGGCGCCGGCTTGATCGCCGCCGAGCCGAGCTGCAGTACGTCGGAGACCGAGTCGACCACCGCGCCGACGACGCGGCCCTTGACGTTGAGCACGATCACCACGGTGAAGGCGTTGTACTCGGCGCTGGCGCAGCCGAGCTTCATGCGCAGGTCGACGATCGGCACGATCACGCCGCGCAGGTTGACCACGCCCTTGATGAAGGCCGGCGCGTTGGCGATGCGCGTGGGCTGCTCGTAGGAGCGGATCTCCTGCACGCGCAGGATGTCGATGCCGTATTCCTCGTCGCCGAGGCGGAAGGTGAGGAACTCCCCGCCGGCATGCGCTGCCGCGCGGGCCGCCTCGTGCTGGGCCACGTGCTGGGCGTCGGTGATCATGTCCATGATGTGATCTCGCTGGTTGCGAATCGGGTGATGAGGTTCAGTCGGGTTTCGGCTGGATGGCCGGGAACTGAAGCGCTTTACGCAAGCGCCGAGACGCGGAACGCGCCGACGATCTGGTTGAGCCGCTGAGCCTGGTCCTTGAGCGACTCGGCGGCGGCGGCGGACTGCTCGACCAGAGCGGCGTTCTGCTGGGTCATCTGGTCGAGCTGGGTGACGGCGGTGTTGACCTGGCCGATGCCGTCGGACTGTTCGGAGGCGGCGGCGGTGATCTCGCCGATGATGTCGGTGACGCGCTGGACGGAGGCGACGATCTCGCCCATCGTGGAGCCGGCGTCGGCCACGAGCTTGGAGCCGGTGTCGACCTTCTCGACGGAGGCGCCGATCAGCGCCTTGATCTCGCGCGCGGCCTCGGCGGAACGCTGGGCCAGCGTGCGGACTTCGCCGGCGACGACGGCGAAGCCGCGGCCCTGCTCGCCGGCGCGCGCGGCTTCGACGGCGGCGTTGAGC
>JAKOZT010000035.1 GCA_029779845.1 Pseudomonadota bacterium
CTCGTCCAGTGACGGCTTCTTCATCATGTCGGCGAGCCCGCGGAAACGCCCCCAGTGGTAGGGTGCCGCACCGCCACCATGGGGAATGAGGAACTTCAGCGTTGGGAAGTCCTTGAACAGATTGCCTTCGAGGCATTGCATGAAGGCGGTAGTATCGGCATTCAGATAGTGTGCTCCAGTGGTGTGGAAGCACGCGTTGCAACTGGTGCTGACGTGGATCATCGCCGGGATGTCGTACTCGACCATCTTCTCGTAGATCGGGTACCAGTGGCGGTCGGTCAGCGGCGGGCTGGTCCAGTGGCCGCCGGACGGGTCCGGGTTCAGGTTGATCGCGACGTTGCCGTACTGCTCGACGCACTTCACCAGCTCGGGAATGCAGGTCTTGGGGTCGACGCCGGGCGACTGCGGCAGCATCGCCGCGGGGATGAAGTGATCGGGGAACAGCTGCGCGACGCGGAAGCAGAGCTCGTTGCAGATCGCCGCCCAGGTGCTCGACACCTCGAAGTCGCCGATGTGGTGCGCCATGAAGCTGGCGCGCGGGCTGAACACCGTGAGGTCGCTGCCGCGCTCCTTCATCTTCGCCAGCTGGTTGCTGACGATGGTCTCGCGGATCTCGTCGTCGCTGAGCTTCAGCTCGCTCGCCTTCGGCCTGGCGGCCGGGTCCTTGATGCCGGCGATCTGGCGGTTGCGCCACTCTTCCAGCGCCTTGGGCGCGGTGGTGTAGTGGCCGTGGATGTCGATGATCATCGGAATGCTCCTGGGGGATTCGTGGGTCGCTCAGGCCGGTTCCATGCCCTGGCGGCGCTTGGCCTGCGCGGTCTCGGCCGAAGCGAAATACGCGAGCAGCGCACGCGCCGCCTCGGGCTGCGCCGAGGTCGTGCAGACGGCGGCGGAAAAGACCGTGTCGATCGCGATCGCGGCAGGCAGGTCGCCGACGAGATCAATGCCTGGCAGGTGGATCAGCTCCGAGCGCTGCTGGAAGCCGAGCGCCACCTCGCCATTCGCGACCAGCGAGCCCACCGGCACGCCGGCGCGCGCCTGCACCAGCCGGCCTTCGAGCTGCGGCAAGAGACCCCAGCGCTCGAACAGCTTCAGCAAGGCCGTGCCGCTCGGGCCGGTCGAGTAGCCGATGCTCGGCGCGGCGAGCACGGCGGCTTTCACCGAGTCTTCGCTGGCCAGATCGGGCCGCGCCGCGCCGGCCTTGACCGCGACGGCCACGCCGGAGTGCACCAGGTCGACCACGCTGGCCGCCAGCACGTGGCCCGCGCCGGCGAGCCTGGCGATCGCGTCGGAGGCGAGGATCACCACGTCGAAGGCCTCGCCCTCCGCCACGCGCCTGGCCGCATCGACGCCGCCCACCGATTCGATCGCCACCTCGACGCCGCTGCGCTGCGCGTAGGCGGCCGCCAGCTCGCCCAGCAGCGCGCGCGTGGCCATCGAGGAAATGCCGCTGAGGCGGGAGACGGAAGCCATGCCGGATTCTGCGGCGCGGCCCCGGCGCGGCCCTAGCGATCACCCCGCTAGCAGCTATCGCATCCTGTTATGGACGGCCAGCGGGGCCACGCTGCCCAGCACCAGCTCGCGCAGCAGCCGCGAGGCCTTCTCCAGCAGCGGCGTGGCCGGCTTGTGCGCCGACACCGCGATGCACAGCGTGCTGCGCAGCACGCTCTCGGCCAGCGGCCGCATGCGAAAGGCGGCGGCCTGCCCCGACACCGCGATCGCGCTGGGCGCCAGCACCGCGTGGCCGTGCCCGCTGCGCACCAGCTCGAGGATCGCGCTGACGCTCGACACCTCGTAGGCGATGTTCAGCTTCAGCCCGGCCAGCGCCGCCTGGGTTTCGAGCAGCTTGCGGATCGCGTGGCTGGGCTCGGGCAGCACCAGCGGCAGCGTCGCCAGCTCGGCGAAGGGCAGCGGCGCCGGCGCCTTGCGCGCCGCGCCGCGTGTCCTGCCTGCCGCGCTGACCAGGCACAGCGGCTCGTCGAGCACGTGCAGCGTCTCGATCGCCGGGTTGGCATCCGGGTTGTGGATCAGCCCGAGGTCGACGCGCCCGGTCGAGATCCACTCGACGATGTGCGCCGACAGGCCCTCGACGATCGCCAGCCGCGCGCGCGGCAGGTGCTGCTTGAAGGCGTCGACCAGCGGCAGCGTCAGCATGCGGCCCATGCTGGGCGGCAGGCCGATGACGATGCGGCCGGTGGCCTCGCCGCGATTGGCGCTGATGTCCTCGCGCGCGTGCGCGACCAGCTGCAGGATGCTCACCGCGTGGTCGTAGAGGCGCTTGCCCGCCTCGGTGAGCAGCACGCCGCGGCCGGTGCGCTGCAGCAGCGTCACGCGCAGGTCGGTTTCGAGCAGGCGCACCTGGCGGCTCAGCGCGGGCTGGGCCACGTCCAGCTCGATGGCGGCCTTGCTGAAGCTGCCCATCTCGGCAACGCGGACGAAGTAGCGCAGCTGGGTGAGGTTCATGCGGTGCGGAGGCTTGGCGGCGACTGTAGCGCACCCCCTTCGTGGTGCCCCCGCCGTGCGCCCGCGCGGGGGACAGACGCGCGCGGCGCGGCTTCGAACAATGCACCGCATGTCGCTCGCCGTCGTCCACAGCCGCGCGCTCGATGCGCTGCGCTCGCCGCCCGTCACCGTCGAGGTGCACCTGGCCAATGGATTGCCCAGCGTCACGCTGGTCGGCCTGGCCGACACCGAGGTCAAGGAGGCGCGCGAGCGCGTGCGCGCCGCGCTGCAGACCAGCGGCCTGGCCTGGCCGGCCAACAAGCGCATCACGGTGAATCTCGCGCCGGCGGATCTGCCCAAGGAGTCGGGGCGTTTCGACCTGCCGATCGCCGTCGGCATCCTCGCCGCCAGCGGGCAGTTGGATGCGGACAAGCTGGCCGCCTTCGAGTTCGCCGGCGAGCTCTCGCTGGCCGGCGAGCTGCGCCCGGTGCGCGGCGCGCTGGCGATGGCGCTGGCCGCGGCGCAGGCCGGCGACGCACGCACGATGGTGCTGCCGGCCGCCAGCGCCGCGCAGGCCGCGCGCGTCGCCGGCGTGCGCGTGCTGGCAGCAGCGCATCTGCTCGACGTGGTGCGTGCCCTGCTGCCGGGCGATGCCGCCGAACCCTTGCCGGCGGCGCAGCCGCTGGCCGACGAAACACCGCCGCGCCGGCCCGAGCTGCGCGACGTGAAAGGCCAGGCCGGGGCCAAACGCGCGCTGGAGATCGCCGCCGCCGGCGGCCACGGCGTGCTGATGATCGGCCCGCCGGGCAGCGGCAAGTCGATGCTGGCGCGGCGTTTCGCCTCGCTGCTGCCGCCGCTGACGCACGACGAGGCGATCGAAGCCGCCGCGCTGCTCAGTCTCACCACGCACGCCGGCGTGCCGCGCTGGGGCGAGCGTCCCTTTCGCGCGCCGCACCACAGCGCCTCGGCGGCCGCGCTGGTGGGCGGCGGCTCGCCGCCGCGGCCGGGCGAGATCTCGCTGGCGCACCACGGCGTGCTGTTCCTCGACGAGCTGCCCGAGTACCCGCGCAGCGCGCTCGAAGCGCTGCGCGAACCGCTGGAGACCGGCCACGTGACGATCTCGCGCGCCGCGCGGCAAAGCGACTTCCCGGCGCGCTTCCAGCTGATCGCGGCGATGAACCCGTGTCCGTGCGGCCACCTGGGCAGCCTGCTGCAAACCTGCCGCTGCACACCCGACGAAGCGGCGCGCTACCAGAGCCGGCTGAGCGGCCCGCTGCTGGACCGCATCGACCTGCAGGTGGAAGTGCCCGCGGTGCCGCTGGCCGCGCTGGGCAAGGCGCCCGACGGCGAAACCAGTGCCGCGATCGCCGCGCGCGTGGCGGCGGCGCGCGAGCGCGCCCTGCAGCGCCAGGGCGTGCTCAACCACGCGCTGGCCGGCGAGGCGCTGGAGCGCCACGCCGCGCTCGATGCTCGGGGCACGAGCTTTCTGGAGAGCGCCGCGCAGCGCCTCGGCTGGTCGGCGCGCGGCTACCACCGCACGCTGCGCGTGGCGCGCAGCATCGCCGACCTGGCCGGCAGCGAGGCGATCCGGCTGGCCGCGCTGGCCGAGGCGATCCAGTACCGGCGCGTGCTCGTCACACGCTGAGGACGTTCAACCCTGCGAAGCCGGCAGCGCGCGCAGCTTGCCGCCCTCGACGAGCACCCGCTCGCCGACACGCGCCGCGGCGGCCTGCTCGACGCTGCGCAGCGAGCCGTCGTCCATGCGCACCTTGACCACGTGCACCGTGGTGCTCTTCGAGCGCTTCTCGATCTCGTGGCCGGCCACGCCGCCGCCGATGGCGCCGAGCACCGTCATCGCCTTGCGGCCGTTGCCCCTGCCCACCTGGTTGCCGACCACCGCGCCGAGCACGCCGCCGGCGGCCGCGCCGACGCCGCTGCCTTCGCCCTTGCGCGTGACGGCCTGCACCGACTCGACCACGCCGCAGTCGTGGCAGGCGCTGGCCGGCGCCGCTTGTTGCGGTGCCGCGGCGAGCCTGGCCGCGGGCAGCGCCGCTTCCTTGGCCGGCACCGTCTGCGCGGCCGGCGCGGGCAGGCCGTTGCGCGCCAGCATGCCGGCGCCGGCGGCCAGCGAAGCGGCCGCCAGGATGCCGGCGATCAGCCAGACGGTGCGCGAGGGTGGGTTCGTCGTCGTGTTCATCTGTTCAAGCAGGGTTCATGAACCCCAAGTCGCGGGTCGTGAAGTTTCGGAGGTTCGGGAAGACATCGAGCAACTGACTGTCACTGAGCCCGAACCACTTGCCCAGCGTCGCGCCGAGCTGGTCCACGGAAGTGGTCGGCAGCAGCGCGCCGTTGCCGAGCTGGTCGGGGCTGCTGTCGAAGTTGTTGTTGTTGGCGTTCTTGGTGCCGTACACCGGGAACGTTCCATACAGGTCGCCGCCGCGCACCGCGCCGCCGGCCACGAAGTGGTGCGCGCCCCAGCCGTGGTCGGTGCCGTCGCCGTTGCTGGTGAAGGTACGGCCGAAGTCGCTGGCGGTGAAGGTGGTCACCTGGTTGCGCAGGCCCAAAGCGCCCAGCGTGTCGTCGAAGTAGCGCAGCGCATGCGCCAGGCGCGCCATCAGCTGCGCGTGGTTGGTGTTCTGCGCGTCGTGCGTGTCGAAGCCGCCCATGCTGACGAAGAACACCTGGCGCCTGGCGCCGATGTCGGCGCTGCCGCTGGCCTGGATGATGCGCGCCACCACCTGCAGTTGCTGCGCGAGCGGGTTGGCCACCGTGTTCGCCGTGTTGTTCGGGTCCGGGTAGCGCAGCTTGGGGTCGTTGGCGGCGTTGTAGTTGCCGCTGCCCGGCGGGGTGCCGAAGGGCGCGTCGCCGGCCGGCGCGAGCGCGTTGCGCAGCAGCGATTCGGCCTGCATCGAGCGCGCCGCCACCGCCGAGAGGTCGGCCTCCAGCAGGTGAGCGCCTCGCGTGGTCTGCACGATGCGCTCCATCGCCTGGCCCACCGCCAGCGAGCCGTACACCTGGCCGCTCGCGTTGGTGCCCAGGCGGATCGCGCCGCTGCTGCTGACCTGGTACTGGCGCACCTCGTTGCCCGACAGCCAGACGGCGTTGCCGCCCGCGCTGATCGAGGTGAACACCGCGCGCGAGTTCATCGAGGCGAGCAGGTCGCCCATGCGCCCGCCCCAGCCCAGCGTCGCGCCCTCGGGCTTGAACGACTGCCAGGTGTTCTGCTGGTCGTTGTGCGAGAACAGGCTCACCGGCCTGGGATGCGAGGCGGTGTTGTACTGCGCCTTGTCGGTGGGCAGGATCAGCGGGCCGACGTTGGGCAGGATGGCCAGGCGCTTGTCGCTGTCGAACATCGCCTGCAGCGTGCCCATCGCCGGGTGCAGCGCGAAGCTGCGGCCCTGCGTGCGCGTCGGCGCGATCGCCAGCACGCCGCCCAGGCGCGCCGGCGAGCCGTTGGCCGCGCCGCCGTTGATCGCGGTGCCCGGCGCGAGCAGCGCGATCGAATCGGGCGCCTGGTTGCGCAGCGCGGTGTAGTTGGCGAACGAGGTCGCATCCGTCGGCAGCACCATGTTGATGCTGTCGTTGCCGCCGAACAGGAAGATGCAGACGATCGCCTTGTAGTCGGAGGCGCTCTGCGCCGCCGCGGTGCCGATCGCCGAGAGGTTGAGCGCCAGCGGGGCGCCCGCCGCACCCAGCGCCGACATCACGCCGGCGTGGCGCAGGAACAGCCGGCGCGATGCGTTCATGGTGCTCATCGAATGTTTCCCCCCGCTCATTTCTGCACCTGGAATTCGGGCGACACCATCGTCAGGAACACCGCGGCGTTGACGCGCGTGCGCCTGGCGTTGTCGATCTGCGTCTGGTTGCTGCCGCTGCTGTTGAGCGCGGGAATCGCGATCGCGCCGACGGCCGTGGCGATCTCGGTCTTCAGCGCCTCGGGCATGCCGTCGCCGGGCATCAGCTTGTCGGCCACCTGCTGCACCAGCTCGGCGGGCTTGTCGGCCAGCGCGATCTCGGCGGCGAAGTTGGGCTGCAGGTCGCGGCGCGCGACCTGCGCGCCGTTCACCGTGGCCGTGCCGCTGGCGCCGAAGCCGCCCGAGATGCCGTCGCGCATGTAGTTGACGTAGCCGGCCGCGGTGGTTTCCTGCGCCAGCGCCATCTCGGGCGCCACCAGCCCGGCGGCGGCCGCCTGCGTGCCCGGCGCCACGTAGCCGGGGCGGTAGAAGTTGAAGACGGAGGGCGAGCGCATCGCCGTCTGGCCCAGCGAGCTGCCGGCGTTGTCGGTGTTGCCGACGCGGAAGCGTCCCGAATCCGATGCGTAGCCGAAGCCGCGCAGCAGCGCCGACAGCCGCAGCACCGGCTCGCGCAGCTTGCCGCTGCGATCCGACGTGGCGCGCGCCTCGGGGTGCAGCAGCACGGCTTTGACCACCGCCTTCATGTCGCCGCGCACGCCGGCGCCGTTGTTGGCGAAGGCCGCCGCCACCGCCGCCACGTAGGCCGGGCTCGGGTTGCTGGTGACCAGGCGCTGGATCAGCTGCCGGCCGATGAAGGGGCCGACGTTGGGGTGGCCCGCCAGCGCGTCCAGCCCGGCCTTCAGGCTCGCCGCCGGGTCGGCCGTGCCCTGCGCGGCGATCGTGGTGCCGAGAAAGCTCTTCTCCTCGGTGGCGTGGTACTGCGGGTAGCCGACCATCGGCTTGGTCCAGCGCTCGGGGTCGCTGACGCCGCCGAGCGCGCCGTTGCCGAAGCAGGTGTTGGACAGATCGCCGCAGGCCCAGCTCCAGCCGGTGAAGACTTTCGCGAGGCCGGCGATGTCGGCCGGGCCGTAGGTCTCCTTGGCGGCGCCGTTGGCCTGCTTCACCGAGCCGTCGTCGTTCAGCTCGACCAGGCCGATCGCGAACAGCTGCATCACCTCGCGCGCGTAGTTCTCGTCGGGCACGCGGCCGGTGCGCGTGTCGGCCTTGCGGTTGCGGATGCTGGTGAGGTAGGTGCCCATCATCGGGTGCAGCGACACCGCTTCGAGCAGCTCGCGGTAGGTGAGCGTGCCCTTCTCGCCCAGCATGTCGAGGTAGTGCGCCACCGCGCGCGGCTGGTTGCCGACGTTGCCGTCGGCCAGCGAGATCACGAAGATCTGCGACAGCGCGAATGCGAGGCGCTGGCGCAGCTGGTCTTCGCCGGTCAGCGCGTGGCGCCAGAAGGCGTTGTAGACGCCGTCGGCGCCGATCGTCGCGCTGGTGTTGGTCGGGTCGGCGGCCTTCACCTCGGCGTCCTGCGCGTCCCAGAAAGCGCGGTTCGAGCTGGCCGGGCGCGCCAGCTGGTCGTCGATCCAGGCGCGGTAGCCGAGTGCCATCACGCGGTCGATCTCGGCCGCGGTCGGGCCGAAGCTCGCCTGCGTGAGGAAACGCGCCGCCTCGGCGCGCGAGGCCGGCAGGCCGCCCGGCGCCTCGTCCTCCTTGGAGCCGCCGCAGGCGGCCAGCGCCAGCAGCGCCGCCGCGGCGACCAGCGCGCGGGCCCGGTTCCCCATCGTCGTCATGTTGTTCTCCCTGAGCATCGGGAGAATTCTTCGCGCCGCGTGACGGCGCCTGTCGCCAAAACGCGGCGGATGCGCAAGCTCTTTACACGCCGATGCACTCTGGCCGCGCGGCTGTGGCGGCGCGTGGTGAGCGAATGCAACCGCGGGGGCTACAGCAGCGACGCGAGCGACCGCTTCACCACATCCACATCGAGCGCGCTGCGCGCCGCCCAGTCGGCGAGCTGGTCTTCGCCGACCTTGCCGACGTTGAAGTACACCGCGTCGGGATGCGCGAGGTAGAAGCCGCTGACGCTGGCCGCCGGGGTCATCGCCAGGCTTTCGGTCAGGCCCATGCCGATGTCCTCGCACTGCAGCACGCGGAACATCTCGCGCTTGACGCTGTGGTCGGGGCAGGCCGGGTAGCCGGGCGCCGGCCGGATGCCGCGGTAGCGCTCGGCGATCAGCTCGTGGTTGTCCAGCCGCTCGTCGGGGGCGTAGCCCCAGAACTCGGTGCGCACGCGCTGGTGCAGCCGCTCGGCGAAGGCTTCGGCAAGCCGGTCGGCCAGCGCCTTGAGCATGATCGCGCTGTAGTCGTCGTGGTCGTCGAGGAACTGCTTTTCCTTCTTCTCCACGCCGATGCCGGCGGTGACGGCGAACAGGCCCACGTAGTCGATCTTGCCGCTGTCGCGCGGCGCCACGAAGTCGGCCAGGCAGCGGTTCGGCCGCATCACGCCGTCGACCACCGGGCGTTCGCTCTGCGTGCGCAGGCCGCGCCAGGTCATCAGCACGCGCTCGCGCGATTCGTCGGCGTAGATCTGGATGTCGTCGTCGTTGACGGTGTTCGCCGGGTACAGGCCGATCACGCCGTTGGCCGTCAGCCAGCGGCCTTCGATCAGGCGGCGCAGCATGCGCTGGCCGTCGGAGAGCACACGCCGCGCCGACTCGCCGACGATGTCGTCGGTGAGGATGGCGGGGTAAGGCCCGGCCAGGTCCCAGGTCTGGAAGAACGGGCCCCAGTCGATCGCCTGCGCGATCTCGGCCAGATCCTGGTTGCGCAGGAGGCGCCGGCCGGTGAACTTCGGCCTGGGCGGCGTGTAGGCGCTCCAGTCGATCGGCGTCTTGTTGGCGCGCGCCTGCGCGAGCGTCACCAGCGGCGTCGCCTTGCGGCCGGCATGCTGCGCGCGCACACGCTCGTAGTCGGACTTCAGCTCCGCGATGAAGGCGGCCGCCTTGCCGTCGGACAGCAGCTCCGAGCACACACCCACCGAGCGGCTCGCGTCGGGCACGTAGACCACCGGGCCGTCGTAGTGCGGCGAGATCTTCACCGCGGTGTGCACGCGGCTGGTGGTCGCGCCGCCGATCAAGAGCGGAATCTTCTTGATGCGGAAGAACTCGTCGCGCTGCATCTCGGCGGCGACGTGCTGCATCTCCTCCAGGCTGGGCGTGATCAGGCCCGACAGGCCGATGATGTCGGCGCCCTCGACCTTGGCGCGCGCCAGGATGTCCTGGCACGGCACCATCACGCCCATGTTCACCACCTCGAAGTTGTTGCACTGGAGCACGACGGTGACGATGTTCTTGCCGATGTCGTGCACGTCGCCCTTGACGGTGGCGATGACGATCTTGCCCTTGGCCTTCACGTCGCCGCCGGCATCGGCTTGTCGCCTTTTCTCGGCCTCGATGTAGGGCAGCAGGTGGGCCACCGCCTGCTTCATCACGCGCGCCGACTTCACCACCTGCGGCAGGAACATCTTGCCCTGGCCGAACAGGTCGCCGACCACGTTCATGCCGGCCATCAGCGGGCCTTCGATCACGTGCAGCGGGCGCCCGCCGGCGGCCTGGATCTGCTGCCACGCGGCCTCGGTGTCCTCGACGATGAACTCGGTGATGCCGTGCACCAGCGCGTGGCTCAGGCGTTCGTCCAGCGTGCCGGCGCGCCAGGCCAGGCGCGCCGAGTCGTCGCGCGCCGCGCCCTTGGCGCGCTCGGCGATTTCCACCAGCCGCTCGCCGGCGTCCTTGCGGCGGTTCAGCACCACGTCTTCGACGCGCTCGCGCAGCTCGGCATCGAGGTCGTCGTAGACGCCGATCATCCCGGCGTTGACGATGCCCATGTCCATGCCCGCCTGGATCGCGTGGTAGAGGAACACGGTGTGGATCGCCTCGCGCACCGGGTCGTTGCCGCGGAAGCTGAAGCTGACGTTGCTGACGCCGCCCGACACCTTGGCGCCCGGCAGGTTCTGCTTGATCCAGCGCGTCGCCTCGATGAAGTCGACGGCGTAGTTGTCGTGCTCCTCGATGCCGGTGGCGATCGCGAAGATGTTGGGGTCGAAGATGATGTCCTCGGGCGCGAAGCCGACCTCGTCGACGAGGATGCGGTAGGCGCGCGCGCAGATCTCGGTCTTGCGCTGGTAGGTGTCGGCCTGGCCGGTTTCGTCGAAGGCCATCACCACCGCGGCCGCGCCGTAGCGGCGCACCAGCGTGGCCTGGTGCTTGAAGTTGGCCACGCCTTCCTTCAGCGAGATCGAGTTGACGATGCCCTTGCCCTGGATGCACTGCAGCCCGGCCTCGATCACCTCCCACTTGGAGCTGTCGACCATGATGGGCACGCGCGCGATCTCGGGCTCGCCGGCGATCAGGTTGAGGAAGCGCACCATCGCGGCCTTGCTGTCGAGCATGGCCTCGTCCATGTTGATGTCGATGACCTGCGCGCCGTTTTCCACCTGCTGGCGCGCCACCGACAGCGCCTCTTCGAACTGGCCCGCGAGGATCATGCGCGCGAAGGCCTTGGAGCCGGTGACGTTGGTGCGCTCGCCGATGTTGACGAACAGCGTGCCCGCGCCGATCTCCACCGGCTCCAGGCCGGAGAGCTTCATCGGTGGGACGGAAGGGGACGGGGTCATCGCGAAGGCTCCAGCGGGGCGCAAATTGTAGGATGGGGCATGGCAAACCCCTCCCGCCTCCCGGGCGTGGCCCTGCTCCTGCTGCTGGGCGGGTGCTCGCTGCCCAAGACCACCGCGCCGCCGCTGCCGCCGCCGGTCAGCGCCGCGCCGCTGCCGGCCGCGCCCGCGGGCGCCTGGGCCTGGTCTTCCCAGATCGAATCGGCCGGCACGCGGCTGCGCGGCTCGCTCGGCGGCGGCGCCGAGGTGTCGCAGACCAGCGACCAGCGCCTGTGGATCGCGCTGCCCGGCGAAGCGGCGTTCGCCGCCGGGCGCAGCGCGGTGACACCCGCCGCCGGCGCCTGGCTCGACCAGATCGCCGCGTCGCTGCGCGGCCTGCCGCGCGCCGAGGTGCAGATCGTCGGCCCGGCCGACAAGCGCGGCGGCCAGAGCCTGGCGGTCGACCGCGCCGCCAGCGCGCGCGACTGGATGGTGATGCGCGGCGTGCCGGCGCGCCGCATGGCGGTGTCGGGCCCGGACGCGCGCGGCCGCGGCCTGGCCGCCGATGGCCGGCTGCACATCTTCGTCGGGGAAAAATCGACCCCGCCGTAGCGCCTGCGGCGCTCCCCCCGAGGGGGCGCCGCCAGCGGCCCGGCCAAGCCGATTCCGCGGCGGCCGCGCGGGTCCGGCTCAAGGCGCGGGCCACATTGCCGAAATTCACGGCACGCTTTCGACTTCCATGCCGTACCAACCGCTCCCGCCGGACGTTCTGCGCGCCGGCTTCCCGACCCTGTTCGCGCTGCGCGACAAATCCGGCTGCCTGCTGGTGCCCAAGGGCACGCTGGTCGATTCGGAGCAGTTGCAGCAGCTCTCGACGCGCGACCTCTACGTCGACGACCAGGACGGCGAGGCGCTGCGCCGCGCGATCGCCGGCAAGGTGCACGAGCTGGTGCGCAACGACGAGCTGCTCGGCCGCATCGCGCAGGCGCGCCCCGACGCGAGCGACCTGCTGGTGCCCTCGGCGGCCGGCCGGCGGCGGCTGGACGACGCGCCCACCGACTGGTCGAACCTGCAGGTGCGCCTGGCCGCGCTGCTGCGCGACGCCGCGCAACCCGAGTTCGCCGCGCGGCTGATGCAGCTGCAGAAGACCCTCTTCGACCAGATCAACAGCGACCCCGACGATGCGCTGCTGCTGCTGGTGCACGCCGCCACGCAGGAGTACCGCGACTACAGCGCCAGCCATGCGCTGCTGGTGGCGGTGGTGGCCGAGCTGGCCTCGCGCCACGTGGCCGGCATCACGCCGGCGCAGCGCCAGTCGCTGCGCTGCGCGGCGCTGACGATGAACGTGGCGATGACGGCCTTGCAGAACCAGCTCGCGCAGCAGAGCAGCCCGCTCAGCGCCGCGCAGCGCGCCGAAATCGATTCGCACCCGGCGCGCGCCGTTGCCGCGCTGCGCGCCGCGGGCGTCGGCGATGCGGTGTGGCTAGCCGCCGTGCAGCACCACCACGACGCGCCGCCCGGCCCGCTGGCCGGCATGGAGCCGGCGCTGCGCGTTGCCCGCCTGATCCGCCGCGCCGACGTGTTCGCCGCGCGGCTGAGCCCGCGCCGCGGCCGCCAGGCGCTGTCGGCCACCGCCGCCGCCAAGGCCGCCTACCTCGACGAACACCAGAAGCCCGACGAGGCCGGCTCGGCGATCATCAAGGCGGTGGGCCTGTACCCGCCCGGCTCGCTGGTCAGGCTGGCCGATGGCGAGACCGCCGTGGTGCTGCGCCGCGGCCGGCGCGCCAACTCGCCCACCGTGGCCTGCATCGTCAATCCGGCCGGCGCGGTGCTGGCCTCGCCCGCGCTGCGCTACACGCACACGCCGGCACATGCGGTGACCGGCGGCGTGGCGCCGCACGAGGTGAAGGTGCGGCTGAACCTGCAGCGGCTGCTGCAGATGACCTGACCAGCTCAGGCCGCGGCCAGATTGCCGAACAGGCTCGCGCCGCAGCAGCGCGGCTGGTAGCGCGACACGCGCTGCGCGATCTCGGCGATGTGCTCGGGCGTGGTGCCGCAGCAGCCGCCGGCGATGTTCAGGAAGCCCGAGGCCGCGAACTCCTCGAGCAGCGCGCCGGTGATCTCGGGCGTCTCGTCGAAGCCGGTTTCGCTCATCGGGTTGGGCAGGCCGGCGTTCGGGTAGCAGCTGATGAAGGTGTCGCCCGCCACGCGCGCCAGCTCCTCGATGTAGGGACGCATCAGCGTCGCGCCGAGCGCGCAGTTCAGGCCCACCGCGATCGGCCGTGCGTGGCGCACGCTGTGCCAGAACGCGGTGACGGTCTGGCCGGAGAGGATGCGCCCGGAGGCATCGGTGACCGTGCCCGAGACGATCACCGGCAGGCGCTCGCCGGTGTCTTCCATCAGTTCGTCGAGCGCGAAGATCGCCGCCTTGGCGTTGAGCGTGTCGAAGATGGTCTCGACCAGGAACAGATCGGCGCCGCCTTCGAGCAGGCCCTCGGCCTGCTCGCGGTAGGCCGCGCGCAGTTCGTCGAAGCTGACGTTGCGCGCCGCCGGGTCGTTCACGTCGGGGCTGATGCTGGCGGTGCGCGGCGTGGGCCCGAGCGCGCCGGCCACGTAGCGCGGCTTGTCGGGCGTCGAGAACTCGTCGCAGGCCGCGCGCGCGAGCCGGGCCGCGGCGACGTTCATCTCGCGCGCGAGAGGGCCGAGGCCGTAGTCGTCCTGCGCGATGCTTGTTGCGCCGAAGGTGTTGGTCTCGATCAGGTCGGCGCCGGCGGCGAGGTACTGGCGATGGATCTCGGCGATCACGTCGGGCCGCGTGAACTGCAGCAGCTCGTTGTTGCCCTTCAGGTCCTTCGGGTGATCGGCGAAGCGCTCGCCGCGGTAGTCGGCCTCGGCGAGCTTGCAGCGCTGGATCATCGTGCCCATCGCGCCGTCGAGGATGACGATGCGCCGCGAGAGCATCTCGGGCAGCGCGGCGGCGCGGGTGTACACAGGCGGCTTCATGCCGCGATTCTACGAACGGCGCTCAGTGCACCGGCACCGGCTGGGTCTCCTGGAAGAGGGACGCGCTGAACTCGATCGCACGCGGGCCGACGTCGTTCATCGCCCACAGCGCCAGCGCCTTGGCCGACATCGGCTTGGCATACAGGTAGCCTTGCAGCACGTCGCAGCCGAGCGCGCGCAGCACCTGCGCCTGGCCCTCGGTCTCGACGCCCTCGGCCACCACCTTGCGGCCCAGCGCCTGGCCGAGCTTGACCACCGCGTCGACCACCGCGCGCGCGTCGGCGCTGGCCTCGAGGTCGAGCACGAAGCTGCGGTCGATCTTCAGCTCCTCGGCCGGCATCTTGCGCAGCATCGCGAAGTTGCAGAAGCCGGTGCCGAAGTCGTCGATCGACAAATGCACGCCCACCGCGGCGAGCTTCTCGAAGATCGCGCGCGTGCCCTCGGCGTCTTCCATCGCGGCGGACTCGGTGATCTCGCAGGTCAGCAGGTTGGGGTTGATCTGGTGGCGCTTGAGCGCCGCGGCGATGCGCCCGGCCAGGTCGGGCTGGCGCAGCTGGTGCACCGAGAGGTTGATCGCCACGCGCATGCGCAGGCCCTGGTCGCGCCACACGCGCGCCTGGCGGCAGGCCTCCTCGATCACCCACTGGCCGAGCGTGACGATCAGGCCGTGGCGCTCGGCCAGCGGAATGAAC
The DNA here is from genome assembly GCA_029779845.1 of Pseudomonadota bacterium. GTDB lineage: Bacteria > Pseudomonadota > Gammaproteobacteria > Burkholderiales > Burkholderiaceae_C > Piscinibacter. The sequence continues at coordinate 14,523 of JAKOZT010000035.1, forward strand.
GCCGCCGGGCTGACCATGCCGCGCTGCGGATGGTGCCAGCGCAGCAGCGCCTCCACGCCCATGATCTCGCCGGTGGGCGCGTGCACCTTGGGCTGGTAGACGAGCTCGAGCTGGTTCTTCGCCACCGCGTGGCGCAGGTCGCGCAGCAGTTCGACCTGCTCGCGCGCATCGCCGAGCATGCGCGGCTCGAAGAACGCGAAGGTCGAGCCGCCGTTGCGCTTGGCGTAGTGCGAGGCGGCCTCGGCGTTGGCCATCGCGGTGGTCAAGGAGCCGTCGCGCGGGTAGAGCACCACGCCGATCGAAGCGCCCAGCGAGAGCGTGCGCTTCTCGATCTCGAAGGGCTCGGCCAGCGCCTCGAGCAGCTTCTGCGCCATCGCGGCCGATTCGCTGCGGCCGGCCTCGGGGCCGAGCAGCAGCACGAACTCGTCGCCGCCGACGCGCGCCAGCAGCGCGCGCGGCCCGGCCGCGACGCGCAGGCGCTGCGCCACCGCCTGCAGCAGCAGGTCGCCGATGCGGCGGCCGAAGGAATCGTTGACCGGCTTGAACTGATCGAGCCCGACGAACAGCACCGCCATCGCCGACGGCGACTGCGCGGCGTGGCGCGCGGCGGCATTGAGGCGCGCTTCGAACGAGCGGCGATTGGGAAGGCGCGTCAGCGCATCGGTGCGGCTCGATTCCTCGATGCGCTCGATCGCCGCGCGCAGCGCGCGGCGCATGCGCGACTCCATGATCGACAGCGCCAGCAGCGTGACGCACAGCGCCGGCGTCGCGACGCCGGCCAGGAGCGCGAGCGTGGTGTCGGCCAGCCAGCCGTGTTCGTGCAGCGAGACGGCGCCTTCGGGCACCTGCGCGGCCAGCACCACCGCGTGCTGCGCCGCCGCCAGGCCGGCGCCGCCCAGCCCGGCCGCCGCGGCGCGCCAGCGCCAATCGGCGCCGCGCGCGCCGGCCAGCAGCGCGCCGCAGGCCAGGCACAGCACGAAGACGCCGAGCGCCGCCAGCGCCGGCAACAGCGGCTGCCATTGCGGCGCCGGCGCGAGGCGCATGTCGGAAACGTACAGCGCGGGGCCGGCCACCACCGCGGCCGCCAGCGCCAGCGCCGCGGCCACGCGCCGGCCCGGCCGCGTGCCGCCGGCGAAGGCGCCGTGCAGCGCGAACGCGCTGAAGAGCACGCCGAGCGTCCAGCCGGCCAGCGTCAGCGCGCCGCCGTAGCCGACCGGCAGGTTCAGCGGCCGGCCCGCCAGGGCGAGGAAGTGCACGCTCCACAGCCCGGTGCCGAGCACCAGCGCCGCGCCGGCGAGCCAGGGCGCGGAGGCGCGCAGCCGCTCGCCGGCCAGGCGGTGGCTCAGGTCGAGCGCAACGTAGCAGGCCAGCGCGGCGAGCAGGGCCGCGGCCACCGACAGCACAGGCTCGAAGTGCCAGGCGAGGAAGGCGGTGTCGTGCGAGTCCAAGGCGAGTCCAGGGTGATCCAGTCGACCTTATCGGCGAAATCGCGGCGCGCTGGAGGGTGGCGCGCGCAGCGGTGTGCGGAGCGTCACGCTCCCCGGCGACGCAGGTCCGGCCCCGCGGTCTTACTGCACGAACCCGATCCCGCGCCGCTGCCGCACCTCGGGCTTGACGCGGTGCTCGGCTTCCAGCTGCGAGAGGAACTCGTCGGCCTCGAAGGCTTCGCCGAGCACGTCGATCTGCCGCTTCACCGCCGCGAAGTCGCCCGGCGCCAGCAGTTCGAGCGCGCGCAATCGCTTGCGTTGTTCGTCGGTCAAGCCGGCCGCGTCGCCCGCCAGCGCCTCGGCGACGAACATGCGCTCGCGCTGCTCGGGCGTCAGCGGCTTGAACTGGATCTTGAAGGTGAAGCGCCGCAGCGCGGCTTCGTCGAGTTCGCCGAACAGGTTGGTGGTGCAGATGAAGACGCCGGCGTAGCGCTCCATGCCTTGCAGCATCTCGTTGACCTCGCTGACCTCGTAGTTGCGCTCGGCCAGGCGCCGGCTGCGCAGGAAGCTGTCGGCCTCGTCGAGCAGCAGCACGGCCTGCTCGGCCTCGGCTTCCTCGAACATCTTGGCCATGTTCTGCTCGGTCTCGCCGACGAACTTGCTGACCAGGTCGCTGGCCTGGCGGATCATCAGCGGGCGGCGCAGCTCGGCGGCGATGTGCTCGGCCAGCGCGGTCTTGCCGGTGCCCGGCGGGCCGTAGAAGCACAGCGTGCCGAAGCCCTTGCGGCGCAGCGCCTCGACGATCTTCGGGATCTCGAAGCGCGATTCGGTGTGGACCAGCGAGAGGTCGTACTGCGTCACCACGCGCCGTGCGCCGCGTTCGCCCGCGCCCTGGCCGAGGGCCTTGTCGGCGTTGAGCAGCTGGCGCTCGATCAGCGCTTCCGTCGCATCGGCCCCGCCCTCGCCCGCCAGCCGCGCGAACTTCACCGCGGTGCGGATCTGCGCCGGCGTCAGCCCCTTGCGCTCGGCCAGCCGCGCGGCGAAGCCCTCGGCCACCGCCACGCCTTCGAGCGCCTTGGCCACCAGCGCCTCGCGCGCGCCGGGCGGCGGGCTCTTCAGCTCGAGGTGGTACTGGAAGCGGCGGCGGAACGCGAGGTCGATCTGCTCGATGCGGTTGGTCACCCAGATCACCGGCACCGGGTTGCTCTCCAGGATCTGATTCACCCAGGCCTTGCCGCTGACGCTGCCGGTGGGCGCGCCGTCGCCGCTGTCGATGCGCGCCATCAGCTGCGCGGCGTCGGTGGAGATCGGCGGGAACACGTCTTCCACCTCGTCGAACAGCAGCGCGACGCGCTCGCTGCCCTTGAGGAACACCTGGCTGATCTGCAGGGAGCGGTAGCGGTCGCGGCCCGAGAGCGAGTTGCCGTCGCGATCGGCGTATTCGACTTCGTACAGCTCCAGCCCGGCGGCCTGCGCGGCCACCTTGGCGAGTTCGGTCTTGCCGGTGCCGGGCGGGCCGTAGAGCAGGATGTTGACGCCCGGCTCGCGGCGCGCCACCGCGCTCTTGAGCAGCGCGCTCATCATGCGGCAGTCGTCGGCCACGTAGTGGAAGTCGGCCGGCGTCAGCTCGCTGGGCGCGGCCGGGCGCGTGAACACCGCCATCAGGTCGGCCGGGCCCTTGTACTCGCGCATCAGCACCGGCGGCAGCTGCTCGCTGACCTTCATCAGGTCGGCGAGGTCGGTGATGTTGTGCTCGGAGATCAGGTTCTCGACCATGCCGATGCGCTCCAGCCGCGAGCCGGCGCGCAGCGCCTCGGCGACGTCGCCCTCGTCGACGCCGGCCACGCGCGCGATCGCCGCATAGGCCTCGCGCGCGTTGCTGACCTTGAACTCGACCAGCAGGCCGCGCAGGTCGCGCTGATAGCGCGCAAGGGTTCCGTACAGCAGCAGCGCGCGCTCGGCGGCGTTGAGCTGCAGCAGCCCGGCGAGCGCGTCGATGTTCTTCTCGACCAGCGTCGATTCTTTCTTCAGGCTGCGCTCCAGCCACTCGGCGGTGGCGCCGAGCACGAGCAGCAGGTCTTTCGGCGCGTCCTTGACGTATTCGTCGAGGTAGAAGAAGAGCGTGCCTTCTTCGTAGGGGCCGCGCCAGGCGCCGTGGCGCTCGATGAACTGCGCGTCGGACAAGGCCTCGTGGCCGCGCCACTGCTCGTTGGCGCGGCAGCGGTTGTCGAGGAAGTCGCGCACGCGGCGCAGCACCGCGGCCGGCCACACGAGGTGCCGGCCGGTCAGCGCGAGCAGGCTGTTCCAGTCGCGCCGCGGGTTGAAGCGGCCGGCCTGCGCCAGCGTCAGCGCGAGCACGAAGTGCGAGCACATGCGGTCCAGCACCGGGGCCTCGTTGAGCCCCGGCGAGAGCACCGCGCGGCCTTCACCAGCGCTGCGGCCCAGCTTCCCCATCGCGCACCTCCTGGGTGGCGCCACTTCGGCGCACGGGGACCATAACGCAGAAGCCGGCCGCGCGTCGACCGCTTGTCGACACGGGCGATGGGGGCACTGCGGGAAGCGTGGGAATCAGCGCATCAATGCAGCACCAGCGGCTGCTGCGACAGCACCGCGAAGCGCTCGATGAAGGCGTCCATCTCGTCTTCGGTGGCCGGGCCGGCTTCGATCAAGGCCTGCACGCCCTGCTTGAAGCTCTCGGCCAGCGCGCCCTGGATGAAGATCTCCTTGCGCGCGAACTTGTCGACGATTTCGTAGCCGCCGCGCGTCAGCGGGCCTTCGCCTTCTTCGGGCGGAACGTCGAAGGAGACGACGGCGAAGCTGTCGGAGTTGTAGAGCATCTGCATGAAGGGACTCTCCTGCAACGGCAGTTGAGTCCTTCAACGCGAACTTCAAGGCCCGCGACGACGCCGGCCCTGCCGCGCTCAGGGGATCAGGGGATTCGCTCGCGCAGGCGCAGCTCGAGCCGGTCGTCGTCGCGGCTGCCCATCGTCGCGCGCACCGGCAGGTGGCCGCGCGCCGGGTCCAGCCAGACCTCGACGCGGGTGTCGTGCTCGCGGCGCGGCTCGCGCAGCAGGCGCACGGTGGCCACGCTCTGGCCGGCCAGCGCCAGCGTCTCGGGGCCGAGGCTGAGGAAGACCCAGGTGGAGGCATCGCCGCGCGCACCGATCACCTGCATCACGATGCGCTCGCCGGGGGCCAGCAGCCGCGGGTCGGCCTGCGCGACGGCGGCGAGCTGGATCATCCAGCTCAGCCGGTCCTGCACGCCGGCGTGCCAGGGCACTTCGTGCGAGGGGCCCGAGAAGCGGATGCGCCCGGCTTCGCGCTCGAAGTTGGCGGCCACCGTCGGTCGGCGCGCGCGCCGGTCGGTGAAGCGCTCGGGGGCGAGGCCGTGCGCGTCGAGCGTGCCGCTGCTCTCCTGCGTCAGCACGTTCAGGCCCATCACCGCGCCTTCGAGGCGCAGCGTGTAGCGCGCCGCCTCGGGGCGCCACAGCAGCTCGCCGCTGCCGCTCATCGCGCCACGGCGCAGTTCGTAGCGCAGCGTCAGCGGCCCGGGCAGCTGCGCGGCGTAGAGCGGCGGCGGGGCGGCTTCGGGGTCGTCGGCCGCCGCCGAGGCTGACGGCTCGGGCCCGGGCACACCCTGCGTCAGCGGCGCCGCGTCGAGCACCGGCTCGGAGGGCGGCGCGGGCTCGTCGGCGGGGTCGGACAGCGGCGGCGCGGCGGCCACCGGCACGGCAGCCTCGCGCCGCGGCTGGGGCGGCGGGCGGCGCGCCGGCACGGGGACATCGGCCGGGGAGGGCGCCGGCGGCGGCGGCTCCACCACCGCGGCCGCCGGCGCCGCCAGCGTGCGCACCTGCAGCGCCGGCGCACTCGCCGCTTCGTGCCGCGGCAGCGAGAAGTCCGCGTCGCCGAGCAGCAGCAGGTGCGCCGCCAGCGTCAGCGCCGCCAGCGCGGCGAGCGCGCGCACACGCCGCGATTCAGGCCCGGCCGCGAGCATCGACAATCCCCTCTTCCATCCACCGTGTTGCTGCACACCGCATGAAACTCGCCACCTACCAGGACGGCTCGCGCGACGGCCAGCTCGTCGTCGTCTCGCGCGATCTCTCGACCGCGCACTATGCCAGCGGCATCGCCACGCGCTTGCAGCAGGTGCTCGACGACTGGAACTTCCTCAGCCCCCAGCTCGAAGACCTGTACCAGACGCTCAACCACGGCAAGGCGCGCCACGCCTTCGCCTTCGAGCCGCGCCGGTGCATGGCGCCGCTGCCGCGCGCCTACCAGTGGGCCGATGGCTCGGCCTACATCAACCATGTGGAGCTGGTGCGCGCGGCGCGCAAGGCCGAGGTGCCCGAGAGCTTCTACACCGACCCGCTGATGTACCAGGGCGGCAGCGACGACTTCCTCGGCCCGACCGACGACATCGTCTGCGCCAGCGAGGACTTCGGCATCGACTTCGAGGCCGAGATCGCGGTGATCACCGGCGACGTGGGCATGGGCAGCACGCCCGAGGCGGCGCTGGAAGGCATCCGCCTCGTGATGCTGGCCAACGACGTCTCCTTGCGCAACCTGATCCCCGCCGAACTCGCCAAGGGCTTCGGCTTCTTCCAGAGCAAGCCGGCCACCGCGTTCAGCCCGGTGGCCTGCACGACCGACGAACTCGGCGCCGCCTGGCAGGGCGGGCGCGTGCACCTGAACCTCGAATCGGTGTGGAACGGCAAGCGCGTCGGCCTCACCGACGCCGGCGCGGAGATGACCTTCCACTTCGGCCAGCTGATCGCGCACATCTGCAAGACGCGCAACGTGCGCGCCGGCAGCATCGTCGGCAGCGGCACGGTGAGCAACAAGGACTGGTCGCGCGGCTACAGCTGCATCGCCGAGAAGCGCGCGATCGAGACGATCGAATCGGGCGCGCCCAAGACCGAGTTCATGCGCTACGGCGACACCATCCGCATCGAGATGAAGGGCGCCGACGGCGCGAGCCTGTTCGGGGCGATCGAGCAGAAGGTGGCGCCGCTTCAGGCGTCGTAGACCGTCTCCAGCGACTCGAAGCCCTTCACCTCGATCGGGTTGCCCGAGGGGTCGCGGAAGAACATCGTCCACTGCTCGCCCGGCTGGCCCGCGAAGCGCAGCTGCGGCTCCAGCACGAACTCGACGCCGGCCGAGCGCAGCCGGTCGGCCAGCGCCTGCCAGTCGGCGCGCTGCAGCACCAGCCCGAGGTGCGGCATCGGCACGAGATGGTCGCCGACGCGGCCGGTGTTCGTGGTCTTGAACGGCTCGCCGAGGTGCAGCGAGAGCTGGTGGCCGAAGAAGTCGAAGTCGACCCAGGTGTCGGTGCTGCGGCCTTCGCGGCAGCCGAGCACGCCGCCGTAGAAGCGCCGCGCGGCGGCCAGGTCGCTGACGTGGTAGGCGAGGTGGAACAGGGCTTTCATGGCCGTGGCATCGTAGCGGCATGCACTCCGACCTGTCCCGCAGCTTCAAGCTCACGACCATCTGGCTGCTGATCGGCCTCGCGCTGTTCCTCGCCGTGCAGTGGTGGCAGCACCGCGCCGCGCAGATGCGCTTCAGCGTCGCCGGCGCCGACGTGATCGAGATCCGCCGCGGTCCCGACGGCCACTACCACTGGCCCGGCTTCGTCGAAGGCCGCGCGGTCGACTTCCTGGTCGACACCGGCGCCACCGGCACGGCCATTCCCGCCGCGCTGGCGCGCGAGCTGCGGCTGCAGGCCATCGGCAGCGTGCAGTCGAGCACCGCCGGCGGCGTGGTGACCGGCGAGCTGGTGCGCGCCGACATCGAGCTGCGCGGCGGCGTGCGCGCGCAGCGGCTGCCGGTGCTGGCGCTCGCCGGGCTGTCCGAGCGGCCGCTGCTGGGCATGGACGTGCTCGGCCGGCTGCGCTGGCAGCAGGTCGACGGCGTGCTGCGCATCGAGGCGGCTGCCCGCTAAGCTGCGCGCATGCCGCTGCGCCGCTTCGTTCGCCGCACCCTCGCCGCCGTGCTGCTGTGCGCGCCGCTGCTCGCCGCCGCGCAGGACGACTGCCCGCCCCCGCCCGCGCCGCCCTCCGCCGAAGCGCTCGCGCAGGCGCAGCGCGAGGCGCGCGACCGCGGCTTCCTGTGGCGCATCGAGAAGGACGGCCGCAGCTCCTGGCTGTACGGCACCGTGCACCTGGCGCGGCTCGAATGGCTGTTCCCCGGCCCGCGCGTGCGCGAGGCCTTCGCGCGCAGCGACACGCTGGCGCTCGAACTCGACCTGCTCGACGCCGAGACGCAGAAGCGCCTGGCCGCCGGCACCGCGGCGCGGCCGGGCGAGGCGCTGGCCGGCGAGCTGCGCCAGCGCATCGAGCGGCGCGCGCGGCTGGAGTGCGCGCCGGCGGCGGCGATCGCGCCGCTCAAGCCCGAGTTCCAGGTGGCGGCGCTGTCCATGCTGGCCGGGCGCCGCCTCGGCCTGGAGCCCGGCTACGGCATCGACGCGGCGCTGGCCGCGCTGGCGCGCCGCGAGGGCAAGCCGGTGCTCGCGCTCGAAAGCGCCGAAGACCAGCTGCGCGCGCTCGGCGCCGGCTCGCGCGCCGAACGGGCCGAGCTGGTGAAGGGCGCTCTCGACGAGCTGGACAGCGGCCGCGCGCAGGCGCTGCTGGGCCTGACGGCGCGCGCCTGGGCGAACGGCGACCACGCGCTGCTCGAACGCCACGACCAATGGTGCGAGTGCCGCAACACGCCGGCCGAGGCGGCGGCGCTGCGCCGCCTGCTCGACGCGCGCCACCCGGCGATGGCGGCGCGCCTCGATGCGCTGCACGGCGGCGGGCGCGAGGTGTTCGCCGCCGTCGGCAGCCTGCACCTGATCGGCCCGCGCGGCCTGCCGGCGCTGATGGCGCAGCGCGGCTACCGTGTCGAGCGCATCGTGCTGGAGGCGCCCATGCCCGACATCCAGGCCTTGTGGGATTTCGACGACCCCGCCGCCAGCGAGCAACGCTTCCGCGCCGCGCGGGACGCGCAGGCGCGGCGCTGGGAAGGCTCGCTGCTGAACAACCTCGGCTGGGTGCTGCACGACGCCGGCCGCCACGAGGAAGCCTTGGCGCAGTTCCGCGCCGCGCTGGCGGCGCGCGAGCGCGACGGCGCCCCGACAACGCGGGTGCGCGAGGCGCGCTGGGCGGTGGCGCGCGAGCTGCGCGCGCTCGGCCGCCACGACGAGGCCCTGGCGCTGCTGCGCGCGCTGGAGGCCGAGCTGGCCGCCGCCGGCGCGAGCGACCCCTTCGTGCCGGAGGAGATCGCCGAGAACCTGCGCGCGCTGTCGCGCTGAGCCGCGCCGCGCGCACAATCGTCCCTGCCCAGAACAACCACCGAGGAGACCTTCTCATGGCCGACGCCACCGCCTTCGCCAAGCTCGTTCCCGGCTTCGATTTCCTGCAGGGCCTGGTCAAGAACGCCGGCTCGGCGCTGCCCAACATCGGCCAGTGGGTCGCGCCGACGCTCAACCCCGAGGAACTCGAAAAGCGCATCGAGGAGCTGCGCACCGTGCAGTTCTGGCTGGAGCAGAACGCGCGCATGCTCGGCGCGACCATCCAGGCGCTGGAGGTGCAGCGCATGACGCTGTCGACGCTCAAGACGATGAACGTGCAGATGGACGACCTGCGCGAGGCGATGACGCTGCGCCCGCCGCCGCCGGCGGCGAAGGCGGCCGAGGAGGAGCCGAAGAAGGCCGCGCCGGCGAAGAAGAAGCCGGCCGCGAAGAAGATCGCCGGCAACGGCGCCGCCGCCGCCGCGCAGGCGGTCGACCCGATGCAGTGGTGGGGCGCGCTGACCAAGCAGTTCACCGAGCTGGCCGCCGGCGCGATGAAGGACAGCGCCACCGACGCGGCGAAGAACCTCGCCGGCACGATGGTCAAGCAGAGCTTCGACGCCGCCGGCCAGACGCTCAAGAAGGCCGCCGCGGTGCCCGGCGCGGTGGCGCGCACGGCCGGCGCGGCGGCGCGCACCGCCACCCGCAACGCGACCCGCAAGTCGATCTCGAAGAAGAAGGGCGCGCCTTGAAGCGTTTCCTGCAGGCCCACGCCACGCACCCCGACTGGCGCTTCGCGCTGGCGCTGGCGCAGGCGCAGCTCGAGGCGCAGCGGCGCGGCCAGGGCGGGCGCGAGCGCAGCGAGCCGACGCTCGGCTGGCTCTACCTCAGCGACCACTACGCCGCCGCGGCCGAGGCATTGCTGGCCGAGCTGCAGCGCCACTGGCCGGGCGTGGCCTGGGTCGGCGCGGTGGGCGTGGGCGTGGCGGCCGGCGGCGTCGAGTACTTCGACGAGCCGGCGCTGTCGCTGATGATGGCCGAGCTGCCGGCCGCCGACTTCCGCGTCTTCTCCGGCGCGCGGCCGCTGGGCCGTTTCGCCGCCCACACCGCCCAGGTGCACGCCGACCCGGCCGCCGGAGAACTGGCCGAGCTGGTGGCCGACATGGCCGAGCGCACCACCACCGGCTACCTGTTCGGCGGCCTGGCGGCGGCGCGCAACCGCACGCTGCACATCGCCGACGCGGTGCTGCAAGGCGGCCTGTCGGGCGTGGCCTTCTCCGAGCGCGTCGCGCTGGTGTCGCGCGTCACGCAGGGCTGCCAGCCGGTCGGGCGCGCGCGGCGCATCAGCGAATCGGCCGGCAACGTGATCACGAAGCTCGACGACGAGCCGGCGCTCGACTGCCTGCTCGCCGACCTCGGCCTGGCCGGCCGCGAGCCGCGCGAGGCGCTGCCGCAGATCCGCCAGACGCTGGTCGGCCTGTCCGACCCCGACGAATCGGCCGACGGCAGCGCCAGCGCCGCGCGCGGCGCCTTCGGCCCCGACACGCGCGTGCGCCACCTGGTCGGGCTCGACCCGGCGCGGCGCGGCATCGCGATCGGCGAGAACGCGCCCGAGGGCCTGGCGCTCGCCTTCTGCCAGCGCCACACCGAGGCGGCGCGGCGCGACCTGGTGCGCATCTGCGCCGAGATCCGCGAGGAGCTGGCGCCCGACGAGCTGGCGCTGCCGGCCACGCTGCCGCCCGGGCGCGGCGCGAGCGAGCCGGTCGAGTCGGGCATCGCCGGCGCGGTCTACGTCAGCTGCTCGGGGCGCGGCGGCCCGCACTTCGGCGCGCCCTCGGCCGAGCTGCAGATCGTGCGGCGCGCGCTCGGCGACGTGCCGCTGGTCGGCTTCTTCGCCGGCGGCGAGATCGCGCGCCACCACGTCTACGGCTACACCGGCGTGCTGACGGTCTTCAGACGTTGACATGCCGCCGCCGCGCATCCCGCCGATCCACTGCCTGCTCAGCTTCGAGGCGCTGGCGCGGCTGCGCAGCGTCACGCTCGCGGCCGACGAGCTGAACGTCACGCCCAGCGCCGTCAGCCACCGCATGCGCCAGCTCGAATCGCAGCTCGGCGTGCGCCTGTTCGCGCGCGGCGACTTCACGCTCTCGGCCGACGGCGCGGTCTACCTCGCGCAGGTGCGCCAGGGCCTGCAGGCGCTGCAGCAGCTGCCCGGCAGCGCGCCGGCGCCGCGCAGCGCCAAGCTGCGGCTGGCGGTCACGCCCACCTTCTCGCGCCAGATCCTGCTGCCGCGCCTCGCGCTGTTCCGCCACGCCTATCCGGATGTCGAGCTGATCCTGCAGGTGGCGATCCCGCTGCTCGACGTGAAGGCCGAGGAGGCCGACCTCGAAGTGCGCTACGGCACCGGCCCGTATGCCGGCGTCGAGCAGCAGCGCATCCTCAGCGACGAGGTGGTGCCGGTGTGCAGCCCCGACTACCTCAACGAGGCCGGCCCCTTCGAGGGCTTCGACACGCTCGAGCAGGTGACGCGCGCGCGCCTGATCCGCAGCCCGCTGGAGTCGTGGAACACCTGGTTCCGCGCCTGCGCGATCGCGCTGCCCGAGCCGCGCGAGGGCGCCCAGTTCAACGACGTCGGGCTGGTGCTCGACGCCGCCGCGGCCGGCTTCGGCGTCGCGCTGATGCGCCTGAAGCTGGGCCGCGACTGGCTCGCCAACGGGCGCCTGGTGCGCCTGTCGCCGCGCCAGGTGGCCTCGCCCAACCACCACTTCCTGTGCTGGAAACCGGGCACGCTGGAGCGCTGGGAGTGCGCGGCTTTCGTCGATTGGCTCAGGCTTGCGCTGGCCTGACGGGCTGAAATACGCTCACGCTCCTGCTGAAGAATCTTCACGCAACGGATTTGGCCGCGCCCCTACAGTCGCACCCCAGATTCGGGCGCCGTCGGCTGCGCGCCCGTGCACGACTTCAAATCCAGGAGACAAGCCATGATCTGGCAGCAGGTCTACGACCCGTTCGGCAACATGTTCATCTCCACGGCGCTCAGCGCCGTGCCCGTGGTGGTGATGCTCGCCGCGCTCGGGTTCTTCCACATCAAGGCGCACATCGCGGCGGCGCTCGGCCTGCTGGCGGCGCTGGCCATCGCGATCTTCGCCTACGGCATGCCCGCCGGCATGGCCGGCAACGCCGCGCTGCTCGGCGGCCTGACCGGGCTGCTGCCGATCGGCTGGATCGTGTTGAACATCATCTTCCTGCACCAGCTGACCGAGCAGAACGGCAGCTTCAAGGTGCTGCAGGATTCGATCGCCGGCATCACGCAGGACCGCCGCCTGCAGCTGCTGCTGATCGCCTTCGCCTTCGGCGCCTTCTTCGAGGGCGCGGCCGGCTTCGGCACGCCGGTGGCGGTGACGGCCGCGATCCTGATCGGCCTGGGCTTCTCGCCGCTGGCGGCCTCGGGCCTGAGCCTGATCGCCAACACCGCGCCGGTGGCCTACGGCGCGCTGGGCACGCCGGTGATCACGCTGGCCAAGGTGCACGGCTACGACCTGATGGCCTTGTCGGCGATGATCGGCCGCCAGCTGCCCTTCTTCAGCCTGCTGGTGCCGTTCTGGCTGATCTGGGCCTTCGCCGGCCGCAAGGCGATGTGGGAGATCTGGCCCGCGATCCTGGTCACCGGCGCGAGCTTCGCGGTCTCGCAGTTCCTCGTCTCGAACTACATCGGGCCCGAGCTGGTGGACGTGATCGCCGCGGTGGTCTCGATGATCGCGCTGGTGGCCTTCCTGAAGGTCTGGCAACCCAGGACGATCTGGACCTCGGTGTCGCTCAAGGGCCACGAGAAGGACGGCGGCGAAGGCCACGTCGCCCCGCCGCCCACCGTGCACCCGCGCGCCGACGTGATCCGCGCCTGGACGCCCTGGGCGATCCTGACCGTGTTCGTCTTCGTCTGGGGCCTGCCGCCGGTGAAGGCCTGGTTCAACGGCATCTTCGCGCCGGCCTTCCCGATCGCCGGGCTGCACAACCTGATCGAGAAGATGCCGCCGGTGGTGAAGGCGCCGCACAAGGAGGCGGCGGTCTACACGCTCAACCTGCTGTCGGCGACCGGCACGGGCATCCTGCTGTCGGCCATCGTCGGCGGGCTGGTGATGAAGTACAACCCGGTGCAGCTGGTCACGCAGTTCTTCCGCACCGTCTGGCTGGTGCGCTACTCGCTGCTGACCATCGTGCTGATGCTCGCGCTGGGCACGCTGACGCGCTACTCGGGCACCGACACCACGCTCGGCCTGGCGTTCGCCAACACCGGCGTGCTGTACCCCTTCTTCGGCACGCTGATGGGCTGGCTGGGCGTGGCGCTGACCGGTTCGGACACCGCCTCGAACGTGCTGTTCGGCGGCATGCAGAAGGTGGCGGCCGAGCAGCTGGGCCTGTCGCCCAACCTGATGGGCGCGGCCAACAGCTCGGGCGGCGTGATGGGCAAGATGATCGACGCGCAGTCGATCGTGGTGGCCTCCACCGCGACGCGCTGGTTCAACCATGAAGGCGATATCCTGCGCTATGTATTCTTCCATTCGATCGCGCTGGCCTGCCTGGTGGGCATCTACGTGACGCTGCAGGCCTACGTCTGGCCATTCACGCTGATGGTGGTGCGGTGATGGAGACCCGCGCCGCGCGCCGCGCCGAGGTGGTGGCCGCGCTCGGCGCGGTGCTGCCCGCGCATGCGCTGCTGTGGCACGCCGAGGACACCACGCCCTACGAGTGCGACGGCCTGACCGCCTACCGCCAGCAGCCGCTCGCGGTGGCGCTGCCCGAGACGGAAGAGCAGGTCGCCGCCGTGCTGCGCGAATGCCGCCGCCTGGGCGCGCCGGTGGTGGCGCGCGGCGCCGGCACCGGGCTCTCCGGCGGCGCACTGCCGCACGCGCTGGGCGTGACGCTGAGCCTGGCGAAGTTCAACAGGATCCTCGCGCTCGACCCGCTCTCGCGCACGGCGCGCGTGCAATGCGGCGTGCGCAACCTGGCGATCAGCGAGGCGGCCGCGCCGCACGGCCTGTACTACGCGCCCGACCCGTCGAGCCAGATCGCCTGCACGATCGGCGGCAACGTGGCCGAGAACTCCGGCGGCGTGCACTGCCTGAAGTACGGCCTGACGGTCCACAACGTGCTGCGCGTGCGCGGCTACACGGTGGAGGGCGAGGCGGTCGAGTTCGGCTCGGAGGCGCTCGATGCCGCCGGCCTCGACCTGATGGGCGTGATGGTGGGCAGCGAGGGCATGCTGGCGGTGATCACCGAGGTCACGGTGAAGCTGGTGCCCAAGCCGCTGCTGGCGCGCTGCATCATGGCCAGCTTCGACGACATGCGCAAGGCCGGCGACGCGGTGGCCAGCGTGATCGCCGCCGGCATCATCCCGGCCGGGCTGGAGATGATGGACAAGCCGATGACGGCCGCGGTGGAAGACTTCGTGCACGCCGGCTACGACCTGAGCGCCGAGGCCATCCTGCTGTGCGAGAGCGACGGCACGCCGGAGGAAGTGGAGGAAGAAATCGGCCGCATGGTCGAGGTGCTGCAGCGCTGCGGCGCGACGGCGATCTCGGTCAGCGAGGACGAGGCGCAGCGGCTGCGCTTCTGGAGCGGGCGCAAGAACGCCTTTCCCGCCTCGGGCCGCATCAGCCCCGACTACATGTGCATGGACTCGACCATTCCGCGCAAGCGCCTGGCCGACATCCTGCTCGCGATCCAGCAGATGGAGAAGAAGTACGGGCTGCGCTGCGCCAACGTCTTCCATGCCGGCGACGGCAACCTGCACCCGCTGATCCTGTTCGACGCCAACGACCCCGACCAGCTGCACCGCTGCGAGCTGTTCGGCGCCGACATCCTCGAGACCAGTGTGCGCCTGGGCGGCACCGTCACCGGCGAGCACGGCGTGGGCATCGAGAAGCTGGCGTCGATGTGCGTGCAGTTCTCGCCCGGCGAGCTGGAGCAGATGGCGGCGCTCAAGCGCGCCTTCGATGCGAACGAGCTGCTCAACCCCGGCAAGGTGATCCCGAGCAAGCACCGCTGCGCGGAGTACGGAAAGATGCACGTCAAGCGCGGGCTGCTGCCGTTTCCCGAACTCGAACGGTTCTGACGCGATGAGCCACGACGACCCCGCATTGCAGACGCTGGTCGAGCGCGTGAAGAGCGCGCAGACCGCCTGCACGCCGCTGTGCATCCAGGGCGGCGGCACCAAGCGCTTCTACGGCGAGGCGCCGCAGGGCGAGCTGCTCGACACGCGCGCGCTGCAAGGCATCTCCAGCTACGAGCCGACCGAGCTGGTCGTCACCGCGCGCTGCGGTACGCCGCTGGCCGAACTGGAAGCCACGCTCGCCGAGAAGGGCCAGTGCCTGCCCTTCGAGCCGCCGCATTTCGGCCCCGGCAGCACGGTCGGCGGCATGGTCGCGGCCGGGCTGTCCGGCCCGGCGCGCGCGGCCTCGGGCGCGGTGCGCGACTTCGTGCTCGGCGCGACCCTCCTCAACGGCCGCGCCGGGGTGCTGAGCTTCGGCGGCCAGGTGATGAAGAACGTGGCCGGCTACGACGTCTCGCGCCTGCTGGCCGGCTCGCTGGGCACGCTGGGGGTGATCCTCGAAGTCTCGCTGAAGGTGCTGCCGGTCGCACCCGCCACCGCAACGCTGCGCTTCGCGATGGACGAGGCCACGGCGATCCGACGCCTCAACGAATGGGGCGGCCGGCCGCTGCCGATCAACGCCAGCGCCTGGTGGGACGGCACGCTGCTGCTGCGCCTGCGCGGCGCGCTGGCGGCGGTGAACGCGGCCATCGCCACGCTGGGCGGCGAGCTGATCGAGCCGACCCATGCCACGCCGTTCTGGGACGGCGTGCGCCACCACGACGACGAGTTCTTCACCAAAGCCGAAGCGGCGGTGCAAGGCGGCGCGCGGCTGTGGCGGCTCTCGCTGCCTTCGACCACGCCGCCGCTGGGCCTGCCCGGCGAGCAGCTGACGGAATGGGGCGGCGCGCAGCGCTGGCTGTGCTCGGCCGCGCCGGCTTCGCTGGTGCGCGAGGCGGCGGCGCGCGCGGGTGGTCACGCCACGCTGTTCCGCGGCGACAAGAGCGGCGGTGTGTTCGCACCGCTGAGTGCGCCGCTGCAACGCATCCACCGCGAGCTGAAGCAATCCTTCGACCCGGCCGGCCTCTTCAACCCCGGCCGCCTCTACCCGGATCTTTGACGATGGAAGCGCTGCGCGGCCTGGCCTGGCTGCTGCTCGCCCAGTCCGCCGGCGAAGCGCTGGTGCGGCTGGCCGGCGCGCCGCTGCCCGGGCCGGTGCTCGGCCTGCTGCTGATGCTGTTCGCGCTGCGCTGGGCGCCCGTGCAGCGCGACGTGGAAGCGGCGGCCGGCGTGCTGCTCGCGCACCTGTCGCTGCTGTTCGTGCCGGTGGGCGTGGGCGTGATGACGCATGCCGGGCTGCTGACGCAGTACGGCGCGCGCATGCTGCTGGTGATCGTGGTCTCCACCTGGGTGGGCATGGCGGTGACGGCGCTGGTGCTGCGCGCGCTGCTGCGCCAACGCGCCGAGGGCTGAAGGGCGATGCAGAGCTTCGTCGAGCTGTGGGTCTATCTCTCGGCCACGCCGCTGTTCGGCCTGACCGCGACGCTGGTCGTCTACGTGCTCGCACAGTCGCTCTACGCGCGGCTCGATTTCGCGCCCTGGGCCAATCCGGTGCTGTGGACGGTGCTGACCCTCGCCCTGCTGCTCGCTGCCAGCGGCACGCCCTACCCGACCTATTTTTCCGGCGCGCAGTTCATCCACTTCCTGCTCGGCCCGGCGGTGGTGGCACTGGCCTGGCCGCTGTGGCAGCGCCGCGCCGAGCTGCGCTCGCGCGCCCGCGCGGTGCTGGTCGCGGCCAGCGCCGGCGGCCTCGCAGCGGCGGCCACCGCGGTGGGTCTGGGCTGGGCGCTCGGCCTGCCCGACGCGGTGCTGCGCTCGCTGGCGCCCAAGTCGGTGACCGCGCCGGTGGCGATGGGCATCGCCGAGCAGCTCGGCGGCATCCCGGCGCTGGCGGCGGCCTTCGCGGTGCTCACCGGGCTGGCCGGCGCGCTCAGCGCCAAGTACCTGTTCGACGCGCTGCGCATCGCCGAGCCCGAGGTCAGAGGCTTTGCGCTCGGCACCGCAGCGCACGGCATCGGCGCGGCGCGCGCGCTGCAGGTGCACCCCGACGCGGGCGCCTACGCCGGCCTCGCGCTGGGCGTGCAGGTGGTGCTGGCCGCGCTGCTGATGCCGCTGCTGGCGCGGCTGTTCTGACGACGACGAGACGACCCGAGACACGCTCATGCAGACCACGCTCGCACCCGAGTTCCAGGGCACCCGCGAAGGCGCCGAGGCCGAGGCCATCCTGCGCAAGTGCGTGCACTGCGGCTTCTGCACCGCCACCTGCCCGACCTACCAGCTGCTCGGCGACGAGCTCGACGGCCCGCGCGGCCGCATCTACCTGATCAAGCAGGTGCTGGAAGGCAAGCCGGTCACGCGCGCGACGCAGCTGCACCTCGACCGCTGCCTGACCTGCCGCAACTGCGAGAGCACCTGCCCCTCGGGCGTGCAGTACGGGCACCTGGTCGAGATCGGCCGCAAGGTGGTGGAAGACCGCGTCGAGCGCCCGCGCAGCGAGCGCGTCAAGCGCTGGCTTCTCAAGGAGGGCCTGACCTCGCCGCTCTTCGCGCCGGCGATGAAGCTCGGCCAGCTGGTGCGCCCGCTGCTGCCCGCGCTGCTGCAGGAGAAGGTGCCGACGCGCCAGCCGGCCAGCGCGCACCGCTGGCCGACGCGCGAGCACGAGCGCAAGGTGCTGATGCTGATGGGCTGCGTGCAGCCTTCGATGATGCCCAACATCAACAGCGCCACCGCGCGTGTGCTCGACGCCGCCGGCATCCAGACGCTGGTGGCCGACGAAGCCGGCTGCTGCGGCGCGATCCACACGCACCTGAACGACATCGAAGCCGGCCTCGCGGACATGCGCCGCAACGTCGATGCGTGGTGGCCGCTGGTCAGCGCCGGCAAGGTCGAGGCGATCGTGATGAACGCCTCCGGCTGCGGCGCGCAGGTGAAGGACTACGCCCACGCGCTGGCGCACGACCCGGCGTATGCCGAGCGCGCGCAGCGCATCAGCGAACTCACCAAGGATCTGAGCGAGCTGCTGCCCGACCTCGTGCCGCGCCTGAAGCCGCGCCTGCGCGCGCGCGGCCCGAGGAAGCTCGCCTACCACCCGCCCTGCACGCTGCAGCACGCGCAGAAGCTGCGCGGCGGCGTCGAGACGCACATGGCCGCTCTGGGCTTCGAGGTCGGCACCGCGTGCAGCGAATCGCACCTGTGCTGCGGCTCGGCGGGCACCTACTCGGTGCTGCAGCCCGAGCTGTCGCACCAGCTGCGCGACCGCAAGCTCGCCAACCTCGAACCGCTGAAGCCCGAGGTGATCGTCTCGGCCAACATCGGCTGCATCCAGCACCTGGGCAGCGGCACCGCCACGCCGGTGCGGCACTGGGTCGAGGTGCTGGACGAGGCGCTCGCCTGAGGCGTTAGCTCGCGTCGACCTGCGCCGCGATCTCGCGCAGCGACTGCTCGAAGATCTCGCTCGGCTGGCCGCCCTGGATCAACCAGCGCTGGTTGACGATCACCGAGGGTACCGAGCTGATGCCGGCCTCGCGCCAGCGTTCTTCTTCCTCGCGCACCGCGTCGGCGAACTCGCCGCCGTCGATCACCTGCGCAGCACGCGCCGCATCCAGCCCGGCGCGTTCGGCGCAGCGCAGCAGCACCTCGCGCGCGCCGGGGTTCTCGCCCTCGGTGAAGTGGGCCGCGAGCAGCGCATGCTTCAAGGCGCGCTGCTGCGCCGCGCCTTCCTCGCCGACCCAGTGCAGCAGGCGGTGCGCGTCGAAGGTGTTGTAGGTGCGGCCGCGCCTGTCCATGCGGAACTCGAAGCCCACCGCCGCGCCGCGCTCGGCGATCAGACGCTGGTTGTGCTCGACCTGCGCGGCGCTCATGCCGTATTTCTTCGCCAGGTAGGGCACGACCTCGGCGCCTTCCGGCCCCATGTCGGGGTGCAGCTCGAAGGGGCGGAAGTGCAGCTCGACGGCCACCTCGCCTTCGAGCTTCTTCAGCGCGATCTCCAGCGAAGAAAGACCGATCGCGCACCACGGGCAGACCACGTCGGAGACGAAGTCGATCGTCAGCGTCTTCATCAGCAGCGCCCCGAACGCCGGCTGCGCGGCTGCAGCTTGTCGAGCTCGGCGAGCTGCTGCTTGAGCAGGATGGCCAGCGTGCGCGCATGCTCCACCGGCAGGCGGATCGCACTGCCGCCGCCCGCACCCTCGTCGCGCGGCGCGCGCGGCTGCACCAGCAGCTCGCTGCCGAGCACGATCACGCCCTTGTCGTGGCGCGCCGAGGTGAGGCGCTGGATTTCGATGTCGTAGGTCTTCACGTGCGGGTTCGTGGTTGGTGCGAGTGCGCATTGTCGCGCCGAGCAGGCGCTGCGTTGTCGAACCTTTGCTTACCCACACGTCGCTGCGCTGATCACACTGCGCTCCGGCTCAGCCTAGCAGTATCGATTCATGCACGACCTTTCCTCTCCGAAGCTCGCACGCGCCGCAGCGTTTGCGCTCGTCGCCACGCTGATGGCCGCCTGCGGTGGTGGCGGATCGGGCGACACCAGCGGCATCGGCGCCGAGACGCCGGCACCGGTGCCCGCGCCCGAACCGGTGCCTGCACCGTCTGCACCCGCACCCACACCTGCACCCACGCCCACACCTGCGCCTTCCCCCGCGCCTTCGCCCGCGCCCGGCGGCGCCAATGCGTCGGTGGCCGGTGCGCTGTCCCTGCCCAACCCGACGCTCGAAAACCTGACGGTCGAATGGGCCTTCAGCGGCGACGCCAACGCCAATGCCCAGGTGTCGGTTCGTTACCGTGCGCAAGGCAGCGCAACATGGTCGGCGGGCATGCCGCTGCGGCGCACGGCCGCCGGCTCCGCCGCCGATTTCTCGTGGACCACGCGCCACTCGGGCAGCGTGTTCGGCCTGAGCCCGGCCACGACCTACGAACTCGAGCTCACGCTGACCGATCCCGATGGCGGATCCGAACAGCGCCTGGCGACCGCACGCACACGCGCCGTGCCCGCGCCGATGGCCGGCGCCACGGTGCGCCCCGCCAGCGCGTCGACGCTGGCCGCGGTGATGAACGCCGCGCAGCCCGGCGACGTCATCGAGCTGGCCGCCGGCAGCTACTCGGGCTTCACCGTCGCGCGCGACGGCAGCGAAGGCAAGCCGATCGTGATCCGCGCCGCGACGCGCGGCTCGGTCGTGATCAACGGCGAGGTCGGCCTCTTCAACCGCAACCACGTGCAGCTCGACGGCCTCACGGTCAACGGCCGCATCCGCTTCAACGGCTCCAACAACGTCGCGATCACGCGCTGCGCCGTCAATGCCTCGGCGTCGTTGGGTGGCGACGGCATCGTCACCTACCTGCGCGCCGAGAACGCCTACATTGCCGACAACGTCGTCACCGGCACCACCGCGTGGGCCGACAGCTCGCTGGGCGTCAACGGCAACAACCTCGGCGAAGGCATCCTCGTCACCGGGCCGGGCCACGTGATCCAGAACAACCGCGTGGTCGGCTTCCGCGACGGCATCTCCTTCCTCGAAGGCAGCGAGGCGGTCGACCAGTACAGCATCGACGTGCTGAACAACGACATCGAGGTGGCGGCCGACGATGGCGTGGAGGCCGACTTCTGCCGCCACAACTGCCGCATCATGCGCAACCGCATCACGAACGTGTTCGTGGGGCTGTCGTCGCAGCCGGGTCTGGGCGGGCCGACCTATTTCGTGCGCAACGTGCTCTACAACGTCGCCCACGTGGCCTTCAAGCTCTACCGCGAGAGCCACGGCGACGTGCTGCTGCACAACACGGTGGTGAAGTCCGGCGACGCGCTGGGCCTGTATGCCGGCGTGCCGATCGTCGCGCTGTACAGCCGCAACAACCTGCTCATCGGCGGGCCCGGCGGCACCTACGGCGGCTACACCAACGGCAGCGGTCGCGTGATCGACATTTCCACGCTCGACACCAGCAGCGCCGACATGAACTACGACGCTCTGGGCTCGAACACCGGCAGCTTCGGCGGACGACTGGGCAGCACTTCGTTTTCGAGCCTTGCGCAGCTGCGATCGGCGACCGGCGAGAAGGCCGCCGTGGAGGTGGGGCTCGGCGCCTTCGCCGTGGCGCCGGCCTTCCCGTCCGCGGCGATGACGCGCTACGCCGTGCCCGACCTGCGGCCGGCCGCGGGCGGCGCGGCGGTCGACGCCGGCGTCGCCCTCCCGGGCATCAACGACGGTTTCAGCGGCAGCGCGCCGGATGCGGGCGCCTACGAGCTGGGCGCGGCGCTGCCGCTGTACGGCCCGCGCTGACGGGCCGCGTGGCGGGCGCGCGCTAGATGCAGCGCCCGCCGTCCACTTCCAGCGCGACGCCGGTGATCATCGAGGCCTCGTCGCTGCACAGGAAGCAGGCGGCGTTGCCCAGATCGTCGGGGCGCGAGAAGCGGCCGAGCGGGATGGTGGCGAGGAACTTCGCGCGTGTCTCGGGCGTGTCGCCGCCCATGAAGGTGGCCAGCAGCGGCGTCTCGCCGGCCACCGGGTTGAGCGCGACGACGCGGATGCCGGCGCTCGCCAGCTCGACCGCCATCGCGCGCGTCGCGGTGATCACCCAGCCCTTGCTGGCGTTGTACCAGGCCAGCTTCGGCCGCGGGCTCACGCCGGCGGTGCTCGCCATGTTCAGGATCACGCCGCCGCCGGCCGCCTTCATGCGCGGCACCGCCTCGCGCGCGGCCAGGTAGATCGCCTTCATGTTGACCGCGACGATGCGGTCGAACTCGTCTTCGGGCAGGCTTTCGAGCGGCTGCGGCAAGTGCCCGACGCCGGCGTTGTTGACCAGGATGTCGAGCGCGCCGAAATGCTCGAAGGCCGCCTCGACCATGCGCTTCGCGTCCTCGGCGCGCGCCACGTCGACCGCCAGCGCGATGGAGCCGGTGGCCTGCGCCACGCGCTGTGCGTTGGCGGCATCGCGATCGGCGACGATCACGCGCGCGCCCTCGGCGACGAACTTGCGGACGATGCCTTCGCCGAAGCCCGATCCGCCGCCGGTGACGACGGCGGCCTTGCCCTGCAGTCTCATCGCATGCCCCTTCATGGAACGCCGAGCGCGCGCGCCATGATAGGCAAGCTCAGTTCGCGCCGCTCTCCGGCACGTAGACGATCGAGCCGTCCTTCATCCGGTAGGCCACGCCGGCCTTCTCGCCGTCGCCCGAGCCGATCGCGCCGCTCGATTTGTAGCGCTCGATCTTCTCGCCCTTCTTGACGACGATCTCCATGTTCGGCTTGCCGGGGTCGGTGATCACCGTCACGTCGCGCTGCGCGAAGGGGCTCAGCAGCGGGTTCTGCGCGACGGTGATCAAGAGCGCCGCGATGATGACGAGGAAGATGTCGATCAGGTTGACCACCGACAGGATCGGGTCGTCGGTCTCGGGTTCGTGCAAGAGCCGCAGTGCCATCACGCCGCTCCTTGCGAACGACTGCGCGCGATCTCCAGCATCTCCTCGGCCAGCCAGCGCCGCCGCACGTTGGCTACCCAGAACGTGATCGCCGCGGCGATCAGCGCGAGGATCACGGCCGAAAACGCCACCGTCAGGTTGCTCGACACCTGCGCGAGGTTGCCGTCGGACAGGCCTTTCAGCGCCGGCCCCATCGGGATCATCGTCGCCACCAGGCCCAGCAGCGGCGTCACGCGGCTGGCGATGCGCGGGCCTTCCATCAGCTTGTGCGCCTTCAGGTCGAGCTCGTCATCGCTCAGCCCCGCCGGGCCGGCGGCGCGGTGCGCAGCCACCAGCGGCCGGCCGGCGCCGGAGCGGCGGCGCAGCGCCAGCATCGCGAACTCGCCGAGCACCCAGAAGGCGTAGAGGAACAGCGTGGCGATCAGCAGCAGCGTGGGCAGCAAGAACAGCTGCGCCACGGTGTACATGGTGGTTTCGAGGACGGAGGACATGGGTGCCTTGAGGAAGAAGAGGTTCAGATCGCGATGCGGTCGGCGCGCGCACCGCGCCACGCGCCGCCGGCCGTGGCCAGCGCGAGCAGCAGCAGCGCGGCGAGCGCGCCGAGCAGGTCGAGCGAAGGCGCGAGCGCCTCGGCCACACGTTCGAGCTTGATGCCCTGCACCGGCGGCGGCGGGGGCGGCGGGGCGAGATCGGGCAGCGTGGCTTCGGCCGGCGCCGGCGGCGCCACGGCGGCAACCGGTGCAGCAGCCGGCGCGGCCAGCCCATACCCCACTTCAGCCGGCGCGACAAATTCGCGGAACGCGGCGTTCTCGCTGCGCACTTGAAAGCGCTGCGCCAGCTCGTTGTAGCGCGCCTTCAGCTCGGCCACGCTCGTCGGGTCGGCGTCCCACTGCTTCAGGCGCGCCGCTTCGAGCATGCGCTCGATGCTCTGCGCCAGCGCGTGCGGGTTGTTGGCTTCGAACCATTGCTTCAGGCCGAGCTTGTGCTTGTCGCGCACGTAGACGTCCATGAACTCCTGCCACTGGTCGCCGCGCACCACCTCGCGCGCCACGCTCTGCCAGCCGGCGAAGTTGTTGATGCCGTCGAGCACCTGCAGCGTGCCGCTGTAGCCCTCGGCCATCAGGCCCTGGATGTGGCCGGGGTGGAAGTTGCGCGTCGCCAGCTCCTTGGCGAGGAAGCTCGCCGCGCCTTCGACCTTGCCGCCGCCCCCTGGCCCATTCGCGCGCAGGTTGCTGACGTACAGCTCGGGCGCCTTCCCGTCGAGGTGCCGCACCGCCAGGCCGATGCCGCCGAGGTACTGGAACGGGTCGTCGGTGGTCAGCATGCCGTACAGGTTGCTGGTGCGCGCCAGCACCGCCGCTTCGGTGCCGCGCAGGTGCTCGGCGTAGAGGTTGAGCTTGCCAGCTCCTTTCGCGCCGGCCTGCCCCCAGGTCGATTCGTCCGGCCCGTAGGCGTACTGCATGCGCGAGAGGTACAGCTCGGCGAGCTTGCGGTCGCCTTCGGCCTGCGTCTTCCAGGTGTCGGTGGCCAGCGCCGCGTCGTCCAGCCCGGTGCCGTAGCGGCCCGATTCGCTGGAGAAGATGCGCGTCGCGCCGGCCGCCTGCGCCTGCGCCTCGGGCACGCCGCTGGCTGCGAGCTGGCGCGCGATGCGCTGCGCGTTCGCGGCCACCGGGTTGTCGGCCTCGCCGCGCGCTTCGGAAGCCAGCCGCGCCGCTTCGGCGAGCTGCTTCATCACGTTGGGGAAGTGGTCGCGGTACAGACCCGTGGCCGACAGCACCACGTCGACGCGCGGCCGGCCGAGCTGCTCGCGCGGGATCAGCTTGACGCCGCCGACACGCCCGCCCGGCTCCCACACCGGCTCGACGCCCATTGCCCACAGCGCCTGCGCTTCGAGCAGGCCGAAGTGGCGCATGGTCTCCACCGACCACAGCGTGAAGGTGAGCTTCGAAGGCGCGCGCCCAGTCTTGGCGCGGTGCGCGGCGAGCAGCTGGTCGAGCGCGAGCTTGCCGGCTTCCCACGCGGCTTTCGTCGGCACGCGGCTCGGGTCGAAGCCGACCATGTTGCGCCCGGTGGGCAGCGCATCGGGGTTCTTGATCGGGTCGCCGCCGTAGCTGGTGGCGATGTAGCGGCCGTCCAGCCCGGCCAGCAGCGCGCGCATCTCGTTGGCCGCGCCCAGATCGTCGTACCACTGGCGCGCCTGCGGCAGTCGCTCGCGCGCGGCGGCCGTCATGTGCGGCGGCTCGCTGCCGTCTTTCAGGTAGGCCGCGAGCAGGCGGTAGGGCTTGGTCTCGGCGAGCTTCGTGTAGTCGGCCACCATCAGCTCGTCGTTCTCTTCCAGCGGGTTGCCGGGGTCGGCCACGCCTTCCCAGAACTCCTTGCCCAGCATCGTCAGCACCTGGGCGATGCGCCACTTCGGGTCCGCGCCCTGGCCGAAGGTGTGCAGGCCGATCGGCTGCGCGGTCAGCGCCAGCTCGTGCAGGTGGTCGTGCACCGCGGCGACGAAGGTGTCGAACTCGCGTGCGATGCGCTCGTCGCTCCAGCCCATGTCGAGGTGGATGCGCTCGCGCTTCACGCCGTCCAGGAACTCGGCGCGCAGCTGTTCCTTCACGCCGCCGACGTCCTGCGCCAGCCACTGGTGCAGCAGGTCGTGGATCTTGGTCAGCCGGTCGTGCAGGCCGGCCGGTGTCAGCGGCGGCGTCTGGTGGCTGACGATCACCGCGCGGCCGCGCCGCTTGGCCTGCGTCGATTCGCCGATGTTGTCGACGATGTACGGATACAGCACCGGCACGTCGCCCACCGCCAGCATCGGCCAGTCGAACACCGACAGGCCGCGCTCCTTGCCGGGCAGCCACTCCTGCGTGCCGTGGGTGCCGAAGTGCACGAGGGCGTCCGCGCCGAACTGCTGGCGCGCCCACAGGTAGACGGCCATGTAGTAGTGCGTGGGCACCGCGCTCATCGAGTGGTAGAGCGCCTTCTCGCGGTCGCTGCCGCGTTCGTCCCGGCCCGGCTGCGGCAGCAGCGTCACGTGGCCGAGCTGCAGGCGCGGGATCACGAAGTAGGGCTCGGCGGGGTCGCCCAGCACCATCGCCGAGCGCTCGGGCTCGCCCCAGCGCTGCAGCAGCGAGGCCTGCACCGGCGCGGGCAGCGTGCGCAGCCATTGGCGGTAGGCGCTCAGCGGCAGCTTGTCGGCCAGGCCGTCGCGCAGCAGCGCGCGCAGCACCTCGCGGTCTTCGGGCGGGCGGTAGCCGGGGGCGAGCAGGCGCTGCAGCTTCTCTGTGAGCGGCTTTTCTTCGAGGGCTTCGGTGCGGTAGCCGGCGCCTTGCAGCGCCGTCAGCGTGCCCGCGAGGCTGCGCGGCAGGTTCATGAAACTCGCCGAGAGGTTCTTCTCGCCGGCCGGGTAGTTCCAGAAGAAGACCGCGACGCGCTTGTCGGCTTCGGGCTTGCGTTGCAGCTTCACCAGGTTCAGCGCCTTGCCCGCCACCGCGGCGGCCTGCGCCTCGATAGGCGCGAGCTGCTCGTCGCCGGGGTGCGTGGCCATCGCCACCTGGATGTCGGTGATGCCGGTGTACTCGGCTTGCGCCAGGTAGAAGGGCACGTCGATCAGCGGGATGCCGTGCGGGTCGGCCGCCCATTGTTCGGCGCTGCCGCGCCGCCACGCCATCGCCTGGATGACCGGCACGCCCAGCGCTTCGAACTCCTTGCGCCGTCCGTCGGGGTTCAGCGTGATCTGCGTGTTGATGATCGCATCGGCGACCGGTGCGCCGTCCAGCGTCGTCATGCTGCGCACCGCGTCCGCCGCCATCACCGGGCTGTAGAACGGCAGCGCGAGCGCGCCGCCGGCCTCGATGCGCGCGATCAGGTCGTCGAGCACGCCGGTCTGGCCCGACGCGATGCTGCCCTGGTGGAAGGCGATCGCCACCGTCGGCGGACGCCGCGCGGGGTCGACGCCGCGCGCCGCGAAGTACTCGCGCGGCGTGGCCGCGACCAGTTGCGCGAGCTTCGGGTGGTAGATCGCCGACGCGGGGAACACCTGCGGCTCGGGCAGCGCGCGCCACGACAGCGCATCGCGCCGCGCGGCGAGCGCGCGCAGCAGCCATTCGCTGTTGCGCGCGCCGCCCTGCACGAAGTAGCCGTGCAGGCGCTGCGCGAATGCCGCATCGACGCCGCCGCCCGGCCTGGACGCGGCGGTGGGCAGCCACACGTGCGGCACGCGCTCCAGCGCCGGCAGCGCGGCGCCCAGCTTCTCGCGCACATAGTCCTCGATGTGCTGGCGCGGCGCGTCGATCAGCACCAGGTCGGCGCCCTGCCACAGCGAGGCATTCAGTTCGTCGGCCGGGATCTTCTCGACGAAGCGCGCGCGCAGGGGCAGCCCCTGCGCGCGCGCCGCCTGCTCCAGCGCGACGAAGCGCCCCGGCGGCGACGGGCTGGTGGTGATCACCAGCACGCCTTCGGCGCGCGCCGTGCCGAAGAGGCACAGCAGCAGCGCCACCAGCCAGAAGCGCAGCAGGGTCGCCATCAGAACTGGTATCGAGCGCTGATCGAGGCGTTGCGGCCCGGCTGCGTGTAGGCGTCGGCCAGCGTCGTGGTCGACGCGGCGCCGCGGATGTCGGCCCAGTTGACGTACTTCACGTCGCCGATGTTGCCGATCGCCAGGTTGAGCTGCCATTGTTTGGTGATGTCCCACCAGCCCGAAAGATCGGCCGTGATGTAGCCCTTCGGGATGTAGAGGTTCGCAGCATAGGGCCGGCGCTGGCTCTTCTGCGCGGTGAACAGCAGCTCGCCGCCGAAGGCGCCCTTGCGCTCGTAGCGCAGCGCGAAGCTGGCCTTGTCGGGCTCGATGGTCGGCAGCGCGCTCTTGGTGCCGTCCGCCGCCCACTGGTCGCCCTTGGCGTGCGCGTAGCGCGCCTCGGCGCTCCACTCCGGCGCGAAGCCGTATTCGGCCATCAGTTCGTAGCCGCTGATCTCGGCGCGCGCCGCGTTGATCGACTGGAAGGTGCGCGTGTTGGCCGCCATGCCGGGATCCAGCGGCACCGTCGTCGCGTCGGTCACGTCGATGTTGGAGACGATGAAGTCGCGGTAGCGCGACTTGAACAGCGCGACGCCCCAGCGCAGCTTGTCCTCGCGGCCGCGCAGGCCGAGTTCGAACGAGGTGCTGTGCTCGGGCTTGAGGTCGGGGTTGCCGATGCTGCGGTACGGCGGGTTGGCGGTGGTGTTGCTGACGCCGCCGTTGATCTGCCACGGCGTCGGCGAGCGGAAGCCGCGCGCCAGCTGCGCATACGGCTGCAGCAGCGGCAGCGCCTGCCACACCACGCCGATGCGCGGCGACACCGCCGTGCCCGACAGGCTGGACGGCGCGACGCTGTTGTTGCGCGTGTACAGCGGATTGCCGGTGTCCGGCTCGATCTCGAAGCGGTCGACGCGCAGCGCCGGCGTGATGCGCCAGCGGCCCAGCGCGATCTCGTCCTGCACGAAGGCGCCGAGCAGCCGGTAGTCGGAATCCGGGAAGCTCTGGTTGGGCAGCGAGGTGGAGGCGCTCGCGCTGCCGCTGGTGATCAGGTTGCCGGCGGCGTCGTAGTGCGCGCCCTCCTTCAGCGAGGTGATGCGCGCATCCGAATAGTCGGCGCCCCACAGCAGGCGGTGCGAGACCGCGCTGCCGAGGTGGGTCTCGCCCTGGAGGCCCGCTCCGAGCGTGCGCTCGCCGTAGTTGGTGTCGCGCGTGCGCCGTGCCCACGCCGCCGGCGGGCTGTTGTAGCGCTCCTGGCCGAACTGGTCGTTGTCGGCGTTCTGGCCGTACACCCAGGCCGAGAAGCGCTGCACCCAGGGGTTGGCGTTGTCCGCGTAGTTCCAGTCGAGCTTGCCCATCGTGCGCGTGACGTCCTCGCGCGCCTTGGCGTCGATCACGTTGGCGTTGACGAAGGGCATGCCGACCACGGTGCGGATCGGGTCGGTGGTGGTCGTGCGGTCGAGATGCTCCAGCGTCAGCTTGAACTGGTTGCTCGCGTCGAGCTTGTAGATCGCCTTGCCGAGCACGTAGTCGCTGCTGCGGTCCTGCGGGTTCGGCACGGTGGACTGCCAGTTGCCGGTGTCGCGGCTGCCGCGGTTGTCGATCTCGTGGCCGCGGCGGACGCTCGCCAGCAGCATCGCCTCCCATGCCCCTTCGCGCACCGCGAACGTCGGCACCGCCACCCACGACTTGTCGGCCGAGGCGTAGCCGAGCTTGACGGCGCCCTGCCAGTTCTTGCCGAGCGTCAGCAGGTCGGCCGGGTCCTTGGTGAGGAAGCTCACCGCGCCGGCCAGGCCGTCGGAGCCGTACGAGGCCGACGAGGGCCCGCGCAGCAGCTCGACGCGCTTGAAGGCCTCGACGTCGATGTAGTCGCCGCGGCCGGCGACGAAGGGGCCGCTCTCGTAGAACATCGGCAGGCGCACGCCGTCGACCTGCAGCAGGATCTGGTTGCCTTCCAGGCCGCGCACGTTGATGCCCTCGTTGCCGCCGCGCCCGGTGGCGCCGAACACCGCCGACATGCGCGAGGGCTGCAGCCGCACCGAGATGCCGGGCTCGCTGTCGAGCAGCGTCTTCAGGTCGCGCGCCTGGGCGCGTTCGATCTCCTGCGCCGTTTTGGAGGTGACGGTGGCCGGCACCTCGTCCTCCGGCGCCTCGATGCGGGTGGACGACACCGTCACCTTGGGCAGCACCGGCTCGGCGGCCGGCGGCTGCTGCGCCTGCGCGGCGCCGCAGGCGGCGGCCAGCGCGAGGCTGAGCGGGGTGAGGGCGGGACGGCGGGCGCCGCGGCGTCTGGACATTTTTGTTCTCCGGAAGTTGTTGTCGAATGAATCGGAAGGGAACGCGATCGAACGAAGGCGCCCGCGAGGGACGCCGCAAGACTCGGGGCGGTGAGGCCGGTCAGGGCGAGGTGCCGTCCGCCTCGGCCGCCGCCAGCTGGCGCAGCGCGCGCACCACGCCGGCGCGGCTGGGCTTGTCGACGAACACGCAGGGCTTGCCGGTGCGCTTGCAGTGCTCCTTGACGCGCCAGTAGGCGTCGTGGCTGATGCAGCCGGTCTGGCAGATCACCAGGTCGGCGCTGGCCAGCGTGCCGTCGAGCAGCGCGGGCGCGTCGTGCTCGCCGCCGTCGTGGTGCAGGAAGCGGCCGCCGTGGTGCTCGACGATGCGTCGATACGCCGGCACGCTGGCCGGGCGGCCGCCGACGCACAGCACCGCCTGCGCGGCCAGCTCGGCGCTCAGCCCGGCCGGCTCGCTGCCGGCGCCGTTGGCCGCCTCGGCGCTGGCGCGCGCAAGCGCGGCCACGGCCTCGTCGGCGCGGCGCTGCTGCGCCTGCGCGGCCAGCTCGGCGCGCGAGAGAGCGCGCTCCAGCGAGCGCGAGCGTTCGAGCTGCGTCTCCAGCTCGCGCGCCAGTTCGTGGCGCGGCTTCAGGTCGGGCGCGGCCTCCTTCAGCGCGCGCAGCTCGTCCCACAGCGAGGCGACCACGGTGTCGCGGCCGATCATCTCGGCGCGGCGCGTCACCGCCTCGGCCTGCAACTGCTCGATCTTGCGCGCCTGCTCGGCCACAGCGCGCGCATGGCGCTCCTGCAGCTGCGCCAGCTCGGCCTGCAGCGATTCGCACTGCGCGCGCAGCGCGGCCAGGCGGCGGCGCTCCTCGCCCTGGCCCTCGCCGAGCTGGTGCTGGCGCATGTGCACGTCGTGCAGCACCTCTTCCTCGAAGGCCTCGTCGCAGCGCGGGTGCGTCAGCGTAGCCCACAGCGCGCCGGCGAGGTCGTCGCCGCGCAGGCCCTCGGCCCACCAGCGGCGCAGCGCCTCCACATCCTTGGCGGCGTTGCTGCGCTGCAGGGCGATGGCGTGGCGGCGGTCCAGCTCGCGCTGCAGGGCTTCGGCCAGCGTGCCGCGCCGCGAGCACTCCTGCACCGCGCCGCTGTGCAGCTCGTAGTCGCCGGCCAGCACCTCGCCGCCGAGCGCCTTGTCGGCGACGCGGCGCAGCGTGGCCAGGCTCAGGCACACGCCCACCACCGGGCAGTGCGCGTGCGCGGGCAGGTCCCACAGGCGGCGGCGGCGCGTGCCGCGCGGCTCGGCCGTGGGGCGGATCAGTTCATGCGGGCAGCAAGCCTGCCCCGCCGGATGCAGCAGGTGTGTCATGGCCGTCGATTCCTCGACAAAGACGCACGGGCTGGCTCGCGGCTGGCTGGTGCAAAAGCGCGGCCCGGGGCCACGCAGCGACAGGGTTACTTGGTGAGGATCAGCTTGCCCAGGGCGGTCAGCCGCAGGCGGTAGCACTCGCCGCGGTGCTCGACCAGCGCTTCGTGGCCGGCGCCGAGCAGCTGGGCACTGTTCCAGCGCAGCGGCGGCGTCGCCACCGCCGCCGGAAGCGGCGCGGCGGCGGGCGGATGGGCGGGCAGGGGCGTCGGGGTCACCATGAACTCATTCTAAATAGGAACCAGTCTCATTTGCAAATTCATTTTACGGCGGGCTGCGTTTTCGGGCGGCGGCGTGGTGCTTGCCGGGTGGCGCGGCGCTGCCTAGAGTGGTGCGATGCGGGTGTTCGTCAGCCATGCCTGGGAAGACAAGCCGGTGGCGCTGGAGCTGTCGCGCCTGCTGCCCTTCGTGAAACCCTGGGTCGACGTGCGCGAACTGCTCGGCGGCCAGGACCTGGACCCGACCATCGTCGAGGCGATCGAGGACAGCCACGTCTTCCTCAGCCTCGTCAGCCGCGTCGCGATGGGCAAGCCCTACGTCAACAAGGAGCTGGCCTGGGCGCTGGCGCACGAGGCGAAGAAGGACCGCGTCTTCGTGCTGCCGGTGATGCTCGAGCCCGGCATCGTGCTGGCCGAGTCGGGCAGCGAGACCTTCCGCCGCCTCGCCACGCGCCTGTTCATCAGCGCCGCCGACCGCAGCGAGGCCGGCGCCGCCGCGGCGCGCGCCGAGATCGAGCGCACGCTGTTCCACTGGGCGAGCGACTGGCTCGACCTGGCCGAGCCGCGCGGCGACCAGGCGCGCCGCTTCGTCGACGCGCTCGAAGCGCTGCTGGTCGACTACCGCGTGCGCCTGTTCGCGGTGAAGGCCGCGCTGGCCTGGCCGCTGGCCACGCTGGTGCAGCCCGACGCGCTGGCGCATCTGGTGCAGGTGAAAGACAGCTACAACGAACTGGCCGTCGATCTCGCGCCGCGTCTGGCGGGCATGGACGAGGAGCTGCGGCGGCGCTTCGGCGCCTCGGCACAGCGCGGCTTCAAGCGGCTGCGCGACTTCGTCGTCGACGAGGTGTTCCAGGGCGCGGCCTTCGCGCTGAACGACGTGATCGAGTCGATCAACGCCTGGGAGCCGCTGCTGCGCCACGATGCGGCGGCGCTGGCGGCGGCCGAGGCGCGCCGCGCCGAGCGCGTCGCGGCGCTCGAGCCGGTGCTGGCCGAATTGGTGGAGCGCAGCACCGACTTCGTGCAGACGCTGGAGCCATGATGCGCCGCCTGCTCGCCGCCGCGCTGCTGTCGGTCGCGGCAGCGGCGTGCGCCGACTCGGGCGCGGTGCCGCTGCAGCGCATCGCGCTCGGCGAGCTGGGCGGCTGGATCGCGCTGGAGGCGAGCGTCGGCGGGCACACCGGCCGCTGGCTGCTCGACAGCGGCGCGAGCCGCAACCTCGTCGCGCCGGCGCTGGCGCAGCGGCTCGGCCTGGCGTCCAGCGGTTCGGTGCGCGCCGACACGCCGCTCGGCGTGGTCCAAGGCGGCGAGGTCGAGCTGCCGGCGCTGAAAGTCGGCGCGCTGGAACGCAGCGGGCAGCACGCGCTGGTGATCGAACTGGCGCGGGTGCTGGGCGCGGCCGCCGAGGGCGTCGACGGCGTGCTCGGCGTGCCCTGGCTGGCGCAGGCGCCGGCCGAGATCGACTTGCGCGCGTGGACGGCGCGCTTCGGCCTGGACGACGCGGCGCACTGCCCGGACGGTCTCGACGGCGTTGCGCTGACGCGCTTTCGCACGCTGCCGGTGGTGACGCTCTCGCTGTCCGGCAGGCCGGAGCGCTACGTGCTCGACAGCGGCAACCCGGCCGGGCTGATCCGCATCGAGGCCGAGGCGGCGGATGCGGCCACACCCGGCATCGCGCTGCCCGGCGATCAGCGCCTGACGGTGCAGCGCGACGTCGCGCTCGGCGCGCAGCGGCGCAGCGACGTGCCGGTGCTGCGCGTCGCCGCGCCGGCATTGCAGCGCGCGCTCGGCGACGCGGCGCGCGGCCTGGCCGGCACCGCCTTGATGGATGGCGCGCGCTGGCGCTTCGACCTGGCGCGCGAGCGGCTGTGCGTCGAGCCCGGCCGCTTCGCGACACCGGGCGGCTTCGGCCTCGTGCCCGAGCGCAACGGCGAGGCGCTGCGCGTGCAGCAGGTGCTGCCGGGCGGCCCGGCCGAGCGCGCCGGCTTGCGCGCCGGCGAAGCGATCCACCAATGGGCCGGGCTGCCGGCCTCGCGCACGCTGGCCGAGCTGTGGCAGGCGCTGCAAGGGCAGGACGAACTGGCGCTCGTCGCCGGCGAGCCGCCGCGAGCGCTGAGGCTGCAACGCGCGATCTTCGCGCCGGCCGCGCCCTGAGCGCGGCGCTCAGGGGCAGCTCGTCGCCACCGCTTCCTTGGTGCGCGAAAGCGTCACGCTCTGCCCGGCCGCCGTGCGCAGCGACAGCGTCGCGCCGTCTTCGAACACCACCTGCGTGAAGCGCACGGTGGCCTGGCCTTCGACGGTCAGCGCGGCGATGGTCGGGTTCTTGATGCCGTCGACGCCGAAGCCGGCCAGCGTACCGACCACGCGCACCGGCGTGATGCCGGGCGAAACGTCGCATCCGCCCGCCAGCGTGGTCGAGTTGTTGTCGATCGAATCGTTGGCCGAGCCGCCGACGTTGTTGTCGAACTTCAAGCGCAGCGTGTTGGCCTCGTTGACCCAGATGCCTTCGGTGAGGCGTACGTCGATGCGGTCGTTGATGAACGCGCGCGTGGCCGAGGCGCCGCCCAGCGACGCTTCGAGCCGGCGCAGATCGGTGAAGCGGCCGTCCACGCACAGCTGCCCGGTTTGCGTGACCGTCATGCGCAGCCGGCCGTTGTCGAGCGTGCCGCTGAGCGGCAGGTTGCCGTCGGCATCGACGGCGCCGGCGCAGGCGCCGCCCGGATTGAGCAGCAGCCCGTTCGCGGTGAGCTTCGATTCGTACAGATACTGCGCGGGGTTCAGGCCGACGAAGGTGACGGTGGCGTTGCTGCCCGCCGTCTGGTCGAGCCACTGGCCGGCGAGCGGCGTCACCACCGCCAGCAGCAGCGCCTCGCCGCCGCAGGCCGCCAGCGCGGCGGCGCCGATGCCGAGGCAGAGCCTCGCGCGCGGAGTCTTGAGTGAATCCATGCCGGCCTCCTCTCGAAAACGAGAGGCGATCTTCGATCCGGCGCGAGCGGGCCGCAACGCCGTCCCCACCTTCACGCTAGGGACACCGTCCCCCTCGAATCAGCCGTGCAGGATCGCGACGGTCTTCAGCGCCGAGAAGCCATACAGCGCCTCGAAGCCCTTCTCGCGCCCGTGCCCCGAGGCGCCGACGCCGCCGAAGGGCAGCTCGACGCCGCCGCCGGCGCCGTAGTTGTTGACGAACACCTGCCCGCAGCGCAGCGCGCGCGCCATGCGCAGCGCGCGCGAGCCGTCGCGCGTCCACACGCCGGCCACTAGGCCGTAGGGCGTGCCGTTGGCGATGCGGATCGCGTCGGCTTCGTCGTCGAAGGCGATCGCCACCTGCACCGGGCCGAAGATCTCCTCCTGCGCGAGCGCATGGTCGGGCGTGACGCCGGCCAGCAGCGTCGGCCGCGCGTAGAAGCCGCCGGCCGGCGCATCGGCGACGATCTCGCCCTGCGCGGCGATCGCGAGGCCGCCGTCGCGCGCCAGATCCAGGTAGCGCGAGACGATGCCGTGCTGGCGCTGCGAGATCAGCGGCCCGAGGTCGAGGTCGGCCAGCGCCGGGCCGGCCTTCAGCGCGCGCACGCGCTGCGCGAGGCGCTGCACCACCTCGTCGAAGCGGCTGCGCTCGACCAGGATGCGCGAGCCGGCCGAGCAGGTCTGGCCGGCGTTCTGGATGCCGGCGTTGACGAGGTACGGCAGCGCGGCGTCGAGGTCGGCATCGGCAAAGACGATCTGCGGGCTCTTGCCGCCGAGTTCCAGCGTCACCGGCACGGTGTTGCGCGCCGCGGCGGCCTGCACCAGCCGCCCGGTGGCCACCGAGCCGGTGAACGACAGATGCTGCACGCCGGGGTGCGCGCTCAGCGCCGCGCCGGCCTCCTCGCCCAGGCCGGGCACGATGTTCAGCGCGCCGGCGGGCAGGCCGCAGTCGTCGGCGATGCGGCCTATCGCCAGCGCCGTCAGGCAGGCTTCCTCGGCCGGCTTGAGCACGCAGGCGTTGCCCATCGCCAGCGCCGCGCCGACGCTGCGGCCGATGATCTGCATCGGGTAGTTCCAGGGCACCACGTGGCCGGTCACGCCGTGCGGCTCGCGCCAGGTCAGCGCGGTGTAGCCGTTCAGATAGGGAATCGTCTCGCCGCCGATCTTGTCGGCCGCGCCGCCGTAGAACTCCAGGTAGCGCGCCAGCGCGAGCGCATCGGCGCGGCCCTGCCTGAGCGGCTTGCCGACGTCCAGCGCTTCGAGCCGCGCCAGTTCGTCCGCCCGCTCCAGCACCTTGCGGCCCATCGCCATCAGCGCCCGGCCGCGTTCGGCGGCCGTCAGGCGGCCCCACTCGCCGTCGCGCGCGGCCTGCGCGGCGCGCACCGCGGCGTCCACTTCGTCGGCGCTGCCGCGCGCGATCTCGGCGAGCGCGCTGCCGTCGGAAGGATTCAGCAGCGGCAGGCGCTGCCCCGAGGCCGCATCGCGCCAGCGGCCGCCGATGAAGGTCTGGTGAGTGACGAACGGAACGCGCTCGGCCATCGCCGGTCTCCAAGGTGTTTTCGGCCATCATAGGCAGACGACCACCCGCGGGGAACCGCCATCGCCCTCTTCCTGCTCAAGCGCTTCGCGAGCTTCGTGCTGACGCTGGCCGTGGCCTCGGCGCTGGTGTTCGCGGTGCTGGGCCTGCTGCCCGGCAACGTGGCGCAGGTGATGCTCGGCGAGAGCGCCACGCCCGAGGCGGTGGCCGCGCTCGAACACCAGCTCGGCCTCGACCGGCCCGCGCTGGTGCGCTACGCCGACTGGCTGCGCGGCCTGGCCACCTTCGACCTCGGCACCAGCCACGCCTACGACGCGCCCATCGCCGAGCTGATCGCCGAGCGCCTCGTGGTCACCGTGCCGCTGGCGCTGCTGGCGATGGCGCTGACGGTGGTGCTCGCGCTCGCCGCGGGCGTCTACGCCGCGTCGCGCCACAACCGCGCCGGCGATCTCGCGGTGATGGCGGCGAGCCAGCTCGGCATCGCGCTGCCGAGCTTCTGGTCCGGCATCCTGCTGGCGATGCTGTTCGCGGTGACGCTGCCGTGGTTCCCCTCCGGCGGCTTCGCCGGCTGGCACGAGGACGAAGGCGGCGGGCTGTGGGAGGGCCTGCGCTCGCTGGTGCTGCCGGCGGTGGCTCTCGCGGTGGTGCAGGCGGCGATCCTGGCACGCTTCACGCGCTCGGCGGTGCTCGACGTGCTGCGCGAGGACTTCGTGCGCACCGCGCGCGCCAAGGGCCTGACGCGCCGCGCCGTGCTGTGGGGCCACGTGCTGCGCAACGCGATGGTGCCGGTGCTGACGGTGATGGGCCTGCAGTTCGCCAACCTCATCACCGGCACGGTGGTGATCGAGAACGTGTTCTCGCTGCCCGGCCTCGGCCGGCTGGTCTTCCAGGCGATCGGCAACCGCGACCTGCCGCTGGTGCAGGCGCTGGTGATGCTGATCGCCGCGGCGGTGGTGACGATCAACTTCGTGGTCGACGTGCTGTACGCGGTGATCGACCCGCGATTGAAGCTCGCCGGGCGATGAATTTCCCGAGCCGTGCCCTGAAGCACAAGAGCTTCGTCGCCGGCGGCGTGCTGGTGGCGCTGCTGCTGGCGCTGGCGCTGCTGTCCTTCGTCTGGACGCCGTACCCGGCCGCCGAGATCGACGTTCCGAACAAGCTGCAGCCGCCCTCGGCCGCACACTGGCTGGGCACCGACAGCCTGGGGCGCGACATCGCCTCGCAGCTGATCGTCGGCGCGCGCGCCTCGATCGCCGTCGGGCTGATCGCGGTGGGCATCGGCATCGCCGGCGGCGTGGCGCTCGGGCTGCTCGCCGCGGCGCGGCGCGGCTGGGTGGAAGAAGCGGTGATGCGGCTGGCCGATTTCGGCTTGGCGTTTCCCGCGCTGCTGACCGCGATCATGCTCGGCGCGATCTACGGTCCCGGCCTCGTCACCGCGATCGTCGCGATCGGCCTGTTCAACATCCCCGAGTTCGCGCGCATCACGCGCGCCTCGGCCAACACGGTGTGGTCGCGCGAGTTCGTGCTGGCCGCGCGCGCCTGCGGCAAGGGGCGGCTGCGCACCACGCTGGAGCACGTGCTGCCCAACATCGCCTCGGTGCTGATCGTGCAGGCGACGATCCGCTTCGCGATCGCCATCCTCGCCGAGGCGAGCCTGTCCTATCTCGGCCTGGGCGCGCAGCCGCCGCTGCCGAGCTGGGGGCGCATGTTGAGCGAAGGCCAGTCGATGATGTACCAGGCACCGCTGCTGGCGGTGTGGCCGGGGCTGGCGATCGTGCTGTCGGTGCTGGGGCTGAACCTGATGGGCGACGGGCTGCGCGATCTGCTCGACCCGAAGCTGGCGAGATCGCGATGAACACGCCGCTGCTCGAAGTGCAGGATCTGCGCGTGCTGCTGCCCACGGCGCACGGCCCGGTGGCGGCGCTGCGCGGCGTGTCGTTTGTGATGGCGCGCGGCGAGAAGCTCGGGCTGATCGGCGAAAGCGGCTGCGGCAAGTCGCTCACCGCGCTGGCGATCATGGGGCTGCTGCCGGAAGGCGCGCAGGTGCAAGGCAGCATCCGGCTGCTCGGGCAGGAGCTGGTGGGCCTCGCCGACGACACCATGGCTCGCCTGCGCGGCGACCGCGTCGCGATGGTGTTCCAGGAGCCGATGACGGCGCTGAACCCGCTGCACACCATCGGCCATCAAGTGGCCGAACCCTTGCGGCTGCATCGCGGCCTGGATCGCCGCGCCGCGCGCGCCGAGGCGCTGCGCCTGCTCGAATGCGTACAGCTGCCGAACGCCGCGCAGCGCCTCGACGCGCATCCGCATCAGCTCAGCGGCGGGCAGCGCCAGCGCGTGATGATCGCGATGGCGCTGGCCTGCGGCCCCGAGCTGCTGATCGCCGACGAGCCGACCACCGCACTCGACGCGAGCCTGCAGCACGAGGTGCTGATGCTGATCGACGAGCTGGTGCGCGGCAGCGGCATGGGACTGCTCTTGATCAGCCACGACCTCGGCGTGATGGCGCGCCACGTGCAGCGCGTGATGGTGATGTACGCCGGCACGGTGGTGGAAGACGGCCCTGCCGCCGCGCTGTTCGCGCGCCGCGCCCATCCCTACACGCGCGGGCTGTATGCGGCGCGGCCGCGGCTGGGCGCGGGGCGCGGCGCGCTGCTGCCGACGATTCCCGGCCGCGTGCCGGCGCTGGCCGACATCGGCACGGGCTGCGCCTTCGCCGAGCGCTGCGCCTTGGCGATCGCCGCATGCCGGCAAGCGCCGCCGCCACCGGTGACGGTCGGCCCGGCACACCATGCACGCTGCATCCGCACCGGGGAGGCCTTGCCATGAGCGACGAAGCCGCATTCGCACGCCGCCGCCACGAGATGGTTCGCTCGCAGATCGAAGCGCGCGGCATGCACGATGCGCGCGTGCTGGCCGCGATGCGCGCCGTGCCGCGCGAGCGCTTCGTGCAGCGCGGCTGGGAGAGCGAAGCGTACGACGACCACCCGCTGCCCATCGCCGCCGGCCAGACCATCTCGCAGCCCTACATCGTCGCGTTCATGAGCGAGGCCTTGCAGCTGCGCGGCGATGAGCGCGTGCTCGAGATCGGCAGCGGCTCGGGCTACGCCGCCGCGGTGCTGGGCCGGCTGGCGAAGGAGGTGCACACGGTCGAGCACCACGCCGTGCTGGCCGAAGGCGCACGCGCCGCGCTCGCGGCGCTGGGCATCGCCAACGTGCAGGTGCACCACGCCGACGGCACGCTCGGCTGGCCGGCCGCCGCACCCTACGACGCCATCGTCGTCACCGCCGCGGGACCGCAGGTGCCGCCCGCCTTGATGGAACAGCTCGCGCCCGGCGGCCGCCTGGTGATGCCGATCGGCGAGCGCGACGGCGCGCAGTGGCTGGTGCGGCTGACGCGCCGCAGCGAGCAGCACACCGGGCGCGAGGAACTGATGGGCGTGCGCTTCGTGCCGCTGACCGGCGCGCAGGGCTGGCCGGAGAAACGATGACGACAGCGCCGCTGCTCGCGCTGCACCAGGTCTCGCGCCGCTACACGCTGCCGCGCGAGCGCCTGTTCGCCGCCGCGCCGCACGTAGCCGCGCTGCAATCCGTCAGCCTCGAACTGCACGCCGGCCGCAGCCTCGGCGTGGTGGGCGAATCGGGCTCGGGCAAGTCGACGCTGGCGCGCATCGCGATGGCGCTGGAGGCGCCGAGCAGCGGCCGCGTCGAGTTCATGGGGCGCGATCTGAACGCGCTGGGCGAATCCGAGCTGCGCGAAGCGCGGCGCGATTTCCAGATGGTGTTCCAGGACCCCTACGGCTCGCTGGACCCGCGCCAGCGCGTCGCCCGCATCGTCGCCGAGCCGCTGTGGCAAGGCAGCGGCGCGCAGCGCGAGCGCGCGGTGGCCGAGATGCTCGAAGCGGTGGGCCTGCGCGCGAGCGACGCGGCGAAGTACCCGCACGAGTTCTCCGGCGGCCAGCGCCAGCGCATCGCGATCGCGCGCGCGCTGGTGACGCGGCCCAGGCTCATCGTCGCCGACGAGCCGGTCAGCGCGCTCGACGTCTCGGTGCAGGCCCAGGTGCTCAACCTGCTGGTCGAGCTGCAGCGGCGCTACGGCGTGACCTACCTGCTGATCAGCCACGATCTCGCGGTGGTCGACCACGTCTGCGACGAGGTGCTGGTGATGCAGCACGGCCGCGTCGTCGAACGCGGCGAGACGACCACCGTGTTCGCCGATCCGCAGCACCCCTGCACGCGCTCGCTGATCGCCGCGCACGAGGGCGAAACCGCCCCCGCCTCCGCTACAGTGGCGGCGGCGTCCGACAGCTCCCGTTCGGGCTGAGCCTGTCGAAGCCCCGTCGCGCTCCTCGGGCGCCCTTCGACAAGCTCAGGGCGAACGGGCTTGTTCACACCTTCCCAGGAGCCTCGATGAAACGTCTGCCCCGCCTGCTCGCCGCCGCACTGCTCGCCGCGCTGGCCGCGAGCGCCGCCGCGCAAGCCCGCAAGGACAGCGTCGTGCTCGGCATGACGCTCGAACCCGCGCCCGGCCTCGACCCGACGATGGCCTCGGCGACCTCGATCGCCGAGGTCGTTCACCTCGGCGTGCTGGAGGGCCTGACGAAGATCTCCATGGACGGTTCGGTCAGCCCTCTGCTGGCCGAGAGCTGGAGCGTCGACCCGGACGGCAAGGTCTACACCTTCCGCCTGCGCCGCGGCGTGAAGTTCCACGACGGCGAAGCGCTCGACGCCGGCGACGTGAAGTTCAGCTTCGAGCGCGCGAAAGCCGAAGGCTCGACCAACAAGGCCAAGAAGTCGGTGTTCGACAACATCAGCCGCATCGAGACGCCCGATGCGCACACGGTGATCCTGGTGCTGAGCCAGGCCGACGGCAACTTCCTGTTCCGCATGGGCGAAGCGACCGCGGCGATCCTCGACCCCAAGAGCGCGGCGACCGTCGCGAGCAAGCCGATCGGCACCGGTCCCTTCCGGTTCGAGGACTGGAAGAAGGGCAGCTCCATCACCCTCGTGAAGAACCCCGACTACCGCAACGCGGCGGCGGTGAAGATGAAGAAGGTCACCTTCCGCTTCATCAGCGACCCGGCCGCGCAGGTGGCCGCGCTGCTGGCCGGCGACATCGACGGCATGCCGCGCTTCGGCGCGCCGCAGAACCTGGCGCAGTTCCAGAGCGACAAGCGCTTCACGGTGGCCACCGGCGGCACCGAGGGCAAGACCCTCGTCGCGATCAACAACAGGCGCAAGCCTTTCGACGATGTGCGCGTACGCCGCGCGATCGCCGCCGCGATCGACCGCAAGGCGGTCATCGACGGTGCGATGGAAGGCTACGGCGCGCCCATCGGCAGCCACCTCGTGCCCAGCGACGCCGGCTACGTCGACCTCACCGGCATGAGCCCGCACGACCCCGAGAAGGCGAAGCGCCTGCTCAGGGAAGCCGGCGTCGCGCTGCCGCTGAACGTGACGCTGACGCTGCCGCCGCCGCAGTACGCGCGCAAGGGCGGCGAGATCGTCGCGGCGCAGCTGGCCAAGGTGGGCATCGTCGCGAAGATCGAGAACGTCGAGTGGGCGCAGTGGCTCTCGGGCGCCTTCAAGGGCAGCTACGACCTGACCATCATCAGCCACGTCGAGCCGCTGGACTTCGACCGCTACGCCGACCCGGCCTACTACTGGGGCTACGACAGCAAGGCCTTCCGCGAGCTGCTGGCGAAGTACAACGCCAGCACCGATGCCAAGGCGCGGCTGAAAGTCGTCGGCGACATCCAGCGGCGCCTCGCCGAAGACCAGGTGAACGCCTGGCTGTTCCAGCTGCCGCAGTTCGCGGTGGCGCGCAAGCCGCTGAAGGGCTTGTGGAGCAGCTCGCCGATCTTCGCCAACGACCTCGCGGCGCTGAGCTGGTGAGGCCCGCGCTTCCCGCCCTCGCGGTGATGACGGCGCTGGCGGCGCCGGCCCATGCACAGCCCGCCGCGCCGGCCGCGAACGCCTCCGCGCCGGGCACCACGCTGGAAGCCGTCACCGTCGAAGGCCGGCGCGAGACGCCCACCGAGATGCGCCGCAACGCCAGCGCGGCCAAGATCGTGATCGGCCGCGAGGAGATCGAGCAGTACGGCGACAGCACGCTGGGCGACGTGATCCGCCGCCTGCCCGGCGTCACGCAGGGCGGCCGGCCCGGGCGCGGCGGCGACCTGCGCATGCGCGGCATGGGCAGCGGCTACACGCAGATCCTGATCGACGGCGAACGCCCGCCGCCGGGCTTCACGATCGAGCAGATCTCGCCCGACATGGTCGAGCGCATCGAGCTGCTGCGCGCGCCCACCGCCGAGACCGGCACGCAGGCGATCGCCGGCACGATCAACATCATCCTGCGCGAGCCGCTGCGCCGCCGCAGCACCGACTTCCGGCCGGCGCTGACGCTGGAGCGCGGGCGGCTCTCGCCGCAGCTCTCGCTGGCGCGCGACGGCGTGTTCGGCGAAGCCGGCAGCTTCAACCTGACGCTCAACGCGAGCGAGAACCACGAGCGCACCGACACCGCCACGCGCACCACCTTCGTCGACCGCGACAGCGGCGCGCTGCTGCGCGACCAGGCCGAGGACGAAACCGGCGACTCGCAGCGCCGCCGCGTCAACCTCTCGTCGCGCGTGCAATGGCGGCTCGGGCCGGGCGAGCAGTTCTCGCTGCAGCCCTTCGTCGCGCGCAGCGAATCGCACAGCGCCAGCCACGCGACCCTGGCCGCGATCGGCGCCGCGCCGGCCACGCCTTACGCGAGCCGCAGCGGCGACGGCGACACCACGTCGGACATCGCCCGCCTGAGCGCGCAGCTGAGCCGGCGCATCGGCCCCGACACGCGCATCGAGCTGCGCGGCGGCGCGGGCCGGTTCACCTTCGACGGCACCTGGACGCAGCAGCAGCTTGCCGCCGACGCCAGCCCGGTGCTGGCTTCGCGCAGCGGCACGCGCATCCGCGACGACTCGTGGTGGCTGACGAACAAGCTGATGCACAGCCTGGGCAGCGGCCACAACCTGGTCGGCGGCGTCGAGCTGGAAGGCGCGCGGCGGCGCGAACTCGGCGCCACCTTCATCGACAACGTGCAGCAGGAAGGCGTGGGCGGCACCGAACTGAGCGCGCGCACGCTGCGCCAGGCGGCCTATCTGCAGGACGAATGGGATCCGGCGCGCGACTGGTCGGCCTACGCCGGGCTGCGCGTCGAGACGATCCGCTCGCAGAGTGACACCGACGCGGCGCCGGTCGACAACCGCAGCACCGTGCTCTCGCCGCTGGCGCACCTGGTGTGGCGCTTCGACGCGCCCAAGCGCGACCAGCTGCGCCTGTCGCTGACGCAGAGCTACCGCGCGCCCACGCTGCGCAACCTCAGCGCGCTGCCCTGGCTGAACACGCTCTACCCGGTGCCGGGCGGCAACGTCGCCTCGTCGCCCGACCGCGCCGGCAACCCCGGGCTGAAGCCCGAGCAGTCGCACGGCATCGACCTCGCGCTGGAGCGCTACCTCGCCCACGGCGGCGTGCTGTCGGTGAACCTGTTCCATCGCCGCATCCGCGACCTGATCCGCAACGTCACCGTGCTCGAAGACGTGGCCTGGGCCGACGAGCCGCGCTGGGTGTCGCGGCCGCGCAATCTCGGCCGTGCGACCACGCAAGGCATCGAGTTCGACGCCAAGTTCCGCCTGAGCGAATGGCGCGCCGAGCTGCCGCCGCTGGATGTGCGCATGAACCTGAGCCTGTACCGCTCGCGCGTCGCTTCGGTGCCCGGCCCCGACAACCGCATCGACCAGCAGCCGCGCGCCACCGGCAACCTCGGCGCCGACTACCGCTTCCCGGGCAGCGGCTTCAGCATCGGCGGCAACTTCGGCGTGACGCCCGGCTACCGCACCCAGCTGACCGAGTTGCAGAGCCAGGAGCTGGGCTCGCGCCGCGTGCTCGATGCCTACGTGCTGTGGCACATCGCCAGCGACACGCGGCTGCGGCTGGCGCTGTCGAACCTCGCGCCCATCGCCAGCGTCAGCAGCGCGAGCGTGCTGCAAGGCTCGCAGTGGCAGACGATAGAGACGACCGGGCGCACCGACCTGAACGCGACGCTGCGGCTGGAGATGAAGCTATGAGTGATGGCCTGCATGCGCTGAGCGCGGTGGAACTGGTGGCCGCGTATCGCGCCGGTTCGCTGGCGCCGGTGGAGGTGGTGCGCGACGTGCTGCGCCGCATCGAGCGTTGGGAGCCGCACCTGCGCGCCACCTATGCGCTCGATGCCGAAGGCGCATTGGCGCAGGCCGAGGCCTCGCAGGCACGCTGGCTGAAGGGCGAGCCGCAGGGCGCGCTCGACGGCGTGCCGGTGACGATCAAGGAAAACATCGCCACGCACGGCGTGCCGGTGCCGCTGGGCACCGCCGCCACCGAGCTGGTGCCGGCCGCGATGGATGCGCCACCGGCCGCGCGGCTGCGCGAGGCCGGCGCGGTGATCCTCGGCAAGACCACGATGCCGGACTACGGCATGTTGTCGTCGGGGCTGTCGAGCTTCCACCCGCTGACGCGCAACCCCTGGGACCTGACGAAGAACCCCGGCGGCAGCAGCGCAGGGGCCGCAGCAGCCGCGGCAGCCGGCTACGGCCCGCTGCACGTCGGCACCGACATCGGCGGCTCGGTGCGCCTGCCGGCGGCGTGGTGCGGCATCGTCGCGCTCAAGCCCAGCCTGGGGCGCATCCCGATCGACCCGCCGTATGCCGGCCGCGTCGCCGGGCCGATGACGCGCACGGTGGCCGACGCCGCGCTGCTGATGCGCGTGCTCAGCCGCCCCGACGCGCGCGACACGATGAGCCTGCCGTGGCAGGACATCGAATGGGAACGACTGGACCGCGATGCCAGGGGCCTGCGCATCGGCCTGCAGCTCGACGCCGGCTGGGGCCTGGCCGTCGAGC
This sequence comes from Pseudomonadota bacterium, assembly GCA_029779845.1. Lineage (GTDB taxonomy): Bacteria > Pseudomonadota > Gammaproteobacteria > Burkholderiales > Burkholderiaceae_C > Piscinibacter. The sequence goes on from JAKOZT010000035.1 coordinate 58,613, forward strand.
CCGAGACGCGCGCGGCGGTGGAAGCGGCGGCCCAGCGCTTCGAAGCGGCCGGCGCGATCGTCGAGCCGGTGCCGCCCTTCATGACACGCGCGATGATCGCCGGCATGGATGCCTTCTGGCGCTGCCGCAGCTGGATGGAGATTTCTTCGCTGCCCGAGGCGCGGCGCGCCAAGGTGCTGCCCTACATCCTCGAGTGGGCGCGCGGCGGCGCGGCGCTGACCGGCGAAGAAGTCTTCCGCGGCTACAGCCAGATGGGCGCGATGCGCGAAGCGGCGGTGGCCGCCTGCGCGGGCTTCGACGTGCTGATCAGCCCGACCTCGCCGGTGCCGGCCTACGCCGCCGAATGGGCCTCGCCGACCAACGACCCGGCGCAGCCCTTCGAGCACATCGCCTTCACGCTGCCCTTCAACATGAGCGAGCAGCCCTCGGCGAGCGTCAATTGCGGCTACACCAGCAGCGGCCTGCCGATCGGCCTGCAGATCAGCGGGCATCGCCACGACGACCTCGGCGTGCTGCAGGTGGTGCGGCTGTGGGAGCAGTTGCGGCCCGCGCAGCGGCCGTGGCCGCAGCCGCCTTCGGGAGACCCACGATGAACACCCTGACCAAGCTCGCCCTCGGCCTGATGGGCCAGCTGAAACCCAAGCCCGCGCTGGTGGACGACGCCGAGACCCTGGTTCTGCCGCCGCCGCACGAGAACGGCGGCATGCCGCTGTTCGAGGCGCTGAAGCGGCGCCAGTCGCAGCGCGAATTCGCCAGCGAGATGCTGTCGCCGCAGCAGACCGCCGACCTGCTGTGGGCTGCCGCCGGCATCAACCGGCCCGAGCTCGGCGGGCGCACCACGCCGAGCGCGCTGAACGCGCAGGAGGTCGATGTCTACGTCGCCACGGCGCGCGGCCTGCACCGCTACGACCCGGCCGGGCATGCCCTGCAGCGCGTGACGGCGACCGACCTGCGCCGCGTCACCGGCTACCAGGATTTCGTCGACGACGCGGCGCTGGACCTGATCTACGTGGCCGACCATGCGCGCATGAAGCTGGTGCCGGCGGCGCAGCGCACGCCCTATGCCTTCACCGCCGCCGGCGCGATGGCGCAGAACGTCTACCTGTGCTGCGCCTCGCTGGGCTTGTCCACCGTGATCCGCGCCTGGTTCGACCACCGCGCGCTGGCCGACGCGATGGGGCTCTCGCCCGACCAGCACCTGCTGCTGGCACAGACGGTCGGCGCGGCGGCCGCCGCGAAGAAGTAGCTCAGCCCAGCTCGCGCCCGATCCGCAGCACCGCATCGACCAGCAGATCGAGATCGGCGCGGCGCGTGCGGTGGTTGGCGATCGCCACGCGCAGCGCATGCCGGCCGGCGAGCGTGGTGTCGCTGGGCACCGCGAGGCCGGACTCCTGCACGCGCAGCAGGATCTCGGTGTTGAAGGCGCGGTGCGCCACCTCGTCGCCGCCGGCCACGCGGTGGCGGAAGCAGACGATGTTGGTGGCCACCGGCGCCATCAGCTCCAGCGCCGGCTCGGCTTCGATGCGCGCGGCCAGATGGCGCGCCTGCGCGATGTTCTGGTCGATGAGGCGGCCGAAGGCTTCGACACCGTGCTCCTTCAAGGTCATCCACACCTTCAGCGCGCGGAAGCTGCGGCTCAGCTCGATGCCGTAGTCGGACAGGTAGGCCGCGCCGGCCACGCCGCGCGCGTGCTGTTCCAGGTAGGCCGGGTGCAGCGCGAAGCTGGCGTGGTGCGCCTGCGCGTCGCGCACCAGCGCGCAGCCGACGTCGAAGGGCGCGTGCAGCCACTTGTGCGGGTCGAGCGCCACCGAGTCGGCCGCTTCGATGCCGGCGACGAGGTGGCGGTGCGCGGGCGCGATGCGCAGCAGCGCGCCGATGCAGCCGTCGACGTGGAACCACAGGCCCTCGCGGCGGCACAGCGCGCCGACCGCCTGCAGGTCGTCGACCGCGCCGGTGTTGACGGTGCCGGCCGAGGCGATCACCGCGGCCGGCTGCGCTCCCGCGGCGCGATCGCGCGCGACGGCGGCCTGCAGCGCGTCGAGGGCCATGCGCTGCGCGCCGTCGCAGGGCACGAGCTGCAGCGCCGCGTGGCCCAGGCCCAGCACTTCGAGCGCCTTCTGGTGGCAGCTGTGCGCCTGGTCCGAGGCATAGAAGCGCAAGGGCCGGGGCAGCGCCGCGACGCCGGCCGCGCGCAGGTCGACGCCGGCCTCGGCCGCCTTGGCGTTGCGCGCCACCGTCAGCGCGACGAGGTTGGCGGCCGAGCCGCCGTTGGTCAGCGTGCCGCTCGCGCTGTCGGGCAGGCCGACCATCTCGCGCAGCCAGCGCACCACCTGGCGGTCGACCAGCGCCGGCGCGGTGTGGCCGCCGCCGAGGTTGCTGCCGTCCACCGCGGCGAGGAAGTCGGCCAGCGCACCGGTGAAGCTGCCCGCGCCCATGAACCAGGCCCAGAAGCGCGGATGCACGTTGCCCATCGGGTAGGGGCGCACCTTGTCGCTGAACTCGCGGTACACCTGTTCGAGCGCCGCGCCTTGTTGCGGCAAGGGCGCATCGAAGAAGCCGTGCAGCGCCGCCGGCGGCTCGCGCCACACCGGCCGCTCGCGCACACCGGCGAGGTGGTCTATCGCCTCGTCCACCGCGCGGTGCGCGAGGGCGCGGGCGCCCTGCCAGTCGTCGGGGTCGAGCGTGAATTCGTCGGACGGCTGCATGCCCTGCCTCCCTCAGCCCTGCGCGGCCAGCGTGAAGCCGACGCGCGTGCGCCCGCCGGCCGATTCCGCCAGCGGCCGGCCGGCATGCATGCGCGCGATCGCCGCGACGATCGCCAGCCCCAGGCCGTGGTGCGACTGGCCGTCGCCGCGCGCCGCGTCGGCGCGGAAGAAGCGGTCGAACAATCGCGGCAGGTGCTGCGGCGCGATCGTCTCGCCGTCGTTCTGCACCTCGATGCGAACCTGCGCGTCGGGCTCGCCCGCGATGCGCAGCCGCAGCGTCGAGCCGCGCGGCGCGTAGCGGATCGCGTTGGACAGCAGGTTGGAGATCGCGCGCTTGACCAGCGGCTCGTCGACCGCCGCCTCGGCGTCGCCCTCGATGCGCACCGCGAGCCCGGCCTCCTCGGCGATCGCCTCGTGGAACTCCACCACCTGCGCGGCCAGTGCCGCCAGGCCCGTGCGCGCGCCGCGCCGCGCGCCGGCGCCGCGGTCGGCCTGCGAGAGGAACAGCATGTCGTTGACCATCGCGGCGAGGCGCTGCGCCTCCTCCAGGCTGCTGGTCAGCGTGTCGCGCAGCTCGGCGGCCGGGCGCTCGCGCGACAGCGCCACCTCGGCATGGCCGATCAGCGCCGCCAGCGGCGTGCGCAGCTCGTGCGCCACGTCGGCGTTGAAGGCCTCGAGCTGCGCCACGGCCTGCTCCAGCCGCGCCATCAGCTCGTTGAACTGAGTGATCCACGGCAGCAGTTCCTCGGCCGGATCTTCCAGGTGCAGGCGCTGGTCGAGCCGGCGCGGCGAGATCGCGCGCGTCTGCGCGGCCAGCTCGCGCAGCGGCTGCAGCGCGCGGCGCACGTGCCAGGTGGTGCCGGCCCAGACCAGCGTGCCGGCCAGCAGCGTGATGACGACGAACACGATCGCCCACTGGCGGCCGAAGGCCGCGTCGCGCGTGAAATCCATCGTGTAGCGCGCCTTGAGCACGCCGCCGGGCAGATCCGGCGCGGCGATCTCGAAATCGACCGCGTGGGTGTGGTCCGACATCGCGTGCGCGCCGCTGCGCGCATCGGCGTAGAACACGCTGCCGTCGGCGCGCCACAGCTCGAGCCGCGCGCTGGCGCGCATCGGCGCGTCGGCGCGCACGCGCGCCAGGCAGGCCTGCTCGCCGCCGCTCTTCAGCTCGAAGGCGAGGATCTGCGCGATCACGCCGCTGCGGAACTGCGCTTCTTCCTGGTTCTTCTCCTTGATCAGCATCTTCACCGACGCCCAGGCGCCGGCGAACAGAAGCGCCAGCACCAGCATCGCGACCAGCGCCAGCTTGCGCGCCAGGCGCCGGCTGATCGAGTGGCTGCACACGCCGTTCACGATGCGCCCCGGTCTTCCAGCGCGTAGCCCATGCCGCGCACCGTGTGCAGCAGCTTGTTCGCGAACGGATCGTCGAGCTTGGCGCGCAGCCGCCGCACCGCGACCTCGACGACGTTGGTGTCGGAGTCGAAGTTCATGTCCCACACCTGCTCGGCCAGCGTGGTGCGGCTGAGCACCTGGCCGCGCCGGCGCAGCAGCAGCGTCAGCAGCGTGAACTCCTTGGCGGTGAGGTCCAGCCGCGTGCCGGCGCGCTGCGCCTTGCGGCTGGCGAGGTCGAGCTCGAGGTCGGCCAGGCGCAGCTGCGTGGTCAGCGCCGCCGTGCCGCTGCCGCCGCGGCGCAGCAGCGCGCCGACGCGCGCCAGCAGCTCGGAGAAGGCGAAGGGCTTGACGAGGTAGTCGTCGGCGCCGTCCTGCAGGCCGCGCACGCGGTCTTCGACCTTGTCGCGCGCAGTCAGCATCAGCACCGGCGTGCGGCCGCGCTCGCGCATCGCCGCGAGCACGCCGAAGCCGTCGATGCCGGGCAGCATCAGGTCGAGCAGCACCAGGTCGTACTGGCCTTCGCAGGCGAGCAGCCGGCCCTGGATGCCGTCGCGCGCCACGTCGACCACGTAGCCGTTCTCCGACAGGCCCTTGTGCAGGTAGTCGGCCAGCCGGGGTTCATCTTCGACGACGAGCAATCTCATGGCGCGGATGTTCGCACTTCCGCGCGCCGCGCCGGATTACGAATTTGTCATCCGGCTGTGCGCAAAGCGCGCGCTGCGGTTTCTAGAGTTCCTTCCATGCCGACGCGCCCAGCGCCGGCAGCGACTGAAACCCAACCCGCTTCAAGGAGTTCGCCATGCAAGCCAAGACCCTGATCGCCACCGCCCTCGTGCTGTCCTTCGCCGGTGCCGCCTTCGCGCAGGAAGGCACGCAGGACTTTCCCGCGCCGCAGTGGATGAAGCCCGCGTCGTCGCTGACGCGCGCCGAAGTGATGGCCGCGGCGAAGGCCGCGCCGGCCGCCGGGACGTTCCTCGGCGAAGCCTCCGCCGCGCCCAAGGCGGCCTCGATGCTGGGCCGCGCCCAGGTCACGGCCGAAGCGCGCGAGGCGCTGCGCCTGGGCGTGATCGGCGCCGACGAAGGCACGCTGCGCGCCGCCACGCCGGCGCAGCTGGAGCAGATCCGCGCCGCCGGGCTGCGCGCGCTGGACGCCGGCACCGTGCAGGCGGCGCGCTGACGCTCAGGCGTCGGTGGCGCTGTCGCGCTCGGCCATCTCGCTGGCGACGAGGTGGCGCGCGTCCAGCGTCGCCTGCGCCACCGCGTAGTCCCAGCGCTGCATCGCTTCCTGCGCGCGCTCGCGCGAGAGCGTCGGCAGGAAGCGCCGCTCGGCCTGCCACTGGGCCGAGAGTTCGTCGAGGCTGCGCCACACGCCGCAGGACAGCCCGGCGAGGTAGGCCGCGCCCAGCGCGGTGGTCTCGATCACCTGCGGCCGCACGACGGGAATGCCGAGCAGGTCGGCCTGGAACTGCATCAGCAGGTCGTTGACGCAGGCGCCGCCGTCGACGCGCAGTTCGGCCACCGGCGCGCCGCCGTTGGCGAGCGCGTCGCGGCTCATCGCCTGCAGCAGCGCGGCGCTCTGGAACGCGATGCTCTCCAGCGCGGCGCGCGCGATGTGCGCCACCGTGCTGCCGCGCGTCAGCCCGACGATGGCGCCGCGCGCTTCGGCCTTCCAGTACGGCGCGCCCAGGCCGGTGAAGGCCGGCACGAACATCACGCCGCCCGAATCGGGCACGCTCTGCGCGAGCTGCTGCACCTCGCCGCTGGCCTTGATCGCCTGCAGCCCGTCGCGCAGCCACTGCACCACCGCGCCGCCGATGAAGACGCTGCCTTCGAAGGCGAACTCGGGCGTGGCGGTGGGCTGCGCGGCGCTGGTGGTGATCAGGCCGTTGGCCGAGGTCTGGAACTGCGCGCCGGTGTGCATCAGCATGAAGCAGCCGGTGCCGTAGGTGTTCTTCGCGAGTCCGGCCTTGAAGCAGGCCTGGCCGAAGAGGGCGCTTTGCTGGTCGCCGGCCACGCCGCCGATGGGCAAGGACGCGCCGAGCAGATCGGCGCGCGTGTGGCCGTAGACGTGCGACGAGGGCCGCACTTCGGGCAGCACCTCGCGCGGCACGGCCAGGATCTGCAGCAGCTCGTCGTCCCAGGCGTTCCTGTGCACGTCGAGCATCAGCGTGCGCGAGGCGTTGCTGACGTCGGTGGCGTGCACCGCGCCGCCGGTCAGCTGCCACATCAGCCAGCTGTCGACGGTGCCGAAGGCGAGTTCGCCGGCCTGCGCCGCCGCGCGCGCGCCCGCCACGTTGTCGAGGATCCACTTCAGCTTGGTGCCGGAGAAGTAGGCGTCGACGATCAGCCCGGTCTTGCGCCTGAAGGTCGCTTCCAGCCCCTGCGCGCGCAGCGCGGCGCAGGTGGGCTCGGCGCGCCGGTCCTGCCAGACGATGGCGTTGTAGACCGGCTCGCCCGTGCGGCGATTCCACACCACGGTGGTCTCGCGCTGGTTGGTGATGCCGATCGAGGCGATGTCGGCCGCCTTCAGCTTCGCCTGCGCCAGCGCCTCCTGCGCGGTGGTGAGCTGCGTGGCCCAGATCTCCTTGGGGTCGTGCTCCACCCAGCCGGGCTGCGGATAGATCTGGCGGAACTCGCGCTGCGCCATCGCGACGATGCGGCCTTGCGCGTCGAACACGATGCTGCGCGAACTGGAGGTGCCCTGGTCGAGGGCGAGGATGAACGGCTTGCTCATGGGGCGATGTTGAGCGCCACGCCGGCCTCGGCCAGCAGCGCGGGGAAGGGCGCGGGCGGCGCGGCGTCGGTGTAGATCGCGTCGATCTGGTCGAGCCGCGCGAGTTCCACCATCGCGGGGCGGTTGAACTTGCTGTGGTCGGCCGCCAGCCACACCTCGCGCGCGTGGCCGATGATGGCCTTGGCCACCTTCACCTCGCGGTAGTCGAAGTCGCGCAGCGTGCCGTCGGCCTCGATCGCCGAGATGCCGATCAGCGCGATGTCGACCTTGAACTGCGCGATGAAGTCGACCGTCGCCTCGCCGACGATGCCGCGGTCGCGCCCGCGCACCACGCCGCCGGCGACGATCACCTCGCAGTCGGGGTTGTCGGACAGGATCGCCGCCACGTTCAGGTTGTTGGTGATCACGCGCAGGCCCTTGTGGCGCAGCAGCTCGCGCGCGATCGCCTCGGTGGTGGTGCCGATGTTGATGATCAGCGAACAGTTCTCCGGCACCGCCTTCGCGACCGCGCGCGCGATGCGCTGCTTGGCGCCTTCGTTGAGCTTCTGGCGCTGTCGGTAGGCGATGTTCTCGGTGGTGGAGGCCGGCACGCGCACGCCGCCGTGGAAGCGCGCGAGCAGGCCCTCGTCGGACAGCAGCTTGACGTCGCGGCGCACCGTCTGCAGCGTCACGCCGAACTGCTCGGCCAGCGCCTCCACCGTCATCACGCCGCGTTCGCGCACGGCGTCGAGCAGGTCCGACTGGCGCGGATTCGGTGTCATGGCGGCGAGGGTAGCGCTGTGCGGCGGGCGAACGGACATGGTGCTAACCCGCTTGCATTCGTCCATCGTAAGGGCTAAAACGCAGCGTTTCGCAAAAAAGCGAAAGCAGACGAACGCAAAACGAACATGACCGCCCCTTCCTCCGCCCCGCTGGCCTGCGACGTGCTCGTCGTCGGCGGCGGCATCAACGGCGCCGGCATCGCACGCGATCTGGCCGGGCGCGGCTTGAGCGTGGTGGTCGCGGAGAAGGACGACCTCGCTTCGCACACCTCGTCGTCGTCGACCAAGCTGATCCACGGCGGGCTGCGCTATCTGGAGTACTACGAGTTCGCGCTGGTGCGCAAGGCGCTGGCCGAGCGCGAGGTGCTGCTCAAGAGCGCGCCGCACATCATGTGGCCGCTGCGCTTCGTGATGCCGCACGACCCCGGCATGCGGCCGGTGTGGATGATCCGCGCCGGCTTGTTCCTCTACGACCACCTCGCGCGCCGCGAGGTGCTGCCCGGCTCGACCACGGTGGACCTGCGCTCGCACCCGGCCGGCGCGCCGCTGAAGCCGCGCTTCCGCAAGGGCTTCGTCTATTCGGACGGCTGGGTCGACGATGCGCGGCTGGTGGTGCTCAACGCGCTCGATGCGAAGGCGCACGGCGCGACGGTGCTGACGCGCACCGCCTGCGTCGACGCGCGGCGCGGCGCGAGCGAATGGCAGGCCACGCTGCAATCCGGCGACGGCACGCGCCGCGCGGTGACGGCACGCGCGCTGGTCAACGCCGCCGGGCCGTGGGCGGCGCAGTTCCTCGCCGAGCACGCCCACGCGCCGCGCGCCAAGGCGCTGCGGCTGGTCAAGGGCAGCCACATCGTCGTGCCGAGGATGTTCGAGCACGACAACGCCTACATCTTCCAGAACCCCGACAAGCGCATCATCTTCGCGATCCCCTACGAGGGCGAGTTCACGCTGATCGGCACCACCGACGTGGAGCACCGCGGCGCGATCGGCGCGGCGCACATCGACCAGGACGAAATCGCCTACCTGTGCGAGCAGGCGAGCCGCTATTTCGCCAGGCCCGTGCAGCCGGACGACGTGGTGTGGACCTACTCCGGCGTGCGCCCGCTGCTCGACGACGACTCGGGCGACCCGGCCGCGGTGACACGCGACTACGCACTCGAACTCGACAGCGCGCAGGCGCCGCTGCTCAACGTGTGGGGCGGCAAGATCACCACCTTCCGCAAGCTCGCCGAAGAAGCCGCCGACCTGCTGGCCGCGCCGCTGCGCATCGCGCGCGGCGCCTGGACCGAAGGCGCCTTCCTGCCCGGCGGCGACCTCGGCGCGACGATCGGCGCGCCGCAGCGCCCCGACACCGACTTCAGCCGCTTCGTGCAGGCGCTCGCCCTCGCGCACCCCGAGCTGAGCACGCCGCTGGTGCGACGCCTCGCGCGCGCCTACGGTTCGCGCGCCGTCGAACTGCTCAAGCACCCGCGCGGCGCGGAGGTGGCGCCGGGCTTGTACGAGAGCGAACTGAACTTCCTGCACGACGAAGAATGGGCGCGCAGCGCCGACGACGTGCTGTGGCGGCGCAGCAAGCTCGGCCTGCACTACGACGAACACCAGCGCGCGGCGGTGGACGCCTGGTGCCGCGTGCAGTGGCGCGAGCGCGCGGCCCCCGCAACGGAGACCTCATGGAACTGACGCTCGAACGCATCGAGCAGCGAGCCGGCGCGCAGACCTGGCTCTACCCGCTCGACCTGACGCTCGCGCCGCGCGCCGTGACGGTGCTGCTCGGCGCCACGCAGGCCGGCAAGACCACGCTGATGCGCGTGATGGCCGGGCTCGACGCGCCGCACGCCGGCCGCGTGATCGCCGATGGCAAGGCCGTCACCGGCATGCCGGTGCGCGAGCGCAACGTCGCGATGGTCTATCAGCAGTTCATCAACTACCCGTCGATGACGGTGGCCGACAACATCGCCTCGCCGCTGAAGCTGCGCGACGAGAAGAACATCGCGCAGCGCGTGCAGGAACTCGCCGCCAGGCTGCACATCGAGCCCTTCCTGGCCCGCCTGCCGGCCGAGCTCTCCGGCGGCCAGCAGCAGCGCGTGGCGCTGGCGCGCGCGCTGGCGAAGAAGGCGCCGCTGATGCTGCTCGACGAGCCGCTGGTCAACCTCGACTACAAGCTGCGCGAGGAACTGCGCGAGGAACTGACGCAGCTCTTCGCCGCGGGCGAATCGACCGTGGTCTACGCCACCACCGAGCCCACCGAGGCGCTGCTGCTGGGCGGCTACACCGCGGTGATGGATGCCGGCGAGCTGCTGCAATACGGGCCGACCGCCGAGGTGTTCCGGCGCCCGAAGTCGATCCGCGTCGCGCGTGCGTTCAGCGATCCGCCGATGAATCTGCTGCCGGCCAGCGCCGCCTCGATCGGCGTGACGCTGGCCGCCGGTTTCAACCTCTCGGTGCCCTTGCCCACCACCGCGAGCAGCAGCCTGACGATCGGCGTGCGCGCCAGCGCCTTGCGCGTGAGGCAACGCGAGGGCGACGTGGCGCTGCCCGGCACGGTGGAGCTGGCCGAGATCTCCGGCTCCGACACCTTCGTGCACGCCGCCACGCCGGTGGGCGAGGTGGTGGCGCAACTGACCGGCGTGCACCAGTTCCAGCTCGGCGCTTCCGTGACGCTCTATCTGAACCCGGCGCAGGTGTACGTGTTCGATGCCAACGGCGACCTGCTGGTTGCGCCGGGGAGCTGAAATGAATCGCGCAATCGAACTCCTCCCCGTTCGGGCCGAGCCCTTCGACAAGCTCAGGACAGGCTTTGTCGAAGCCCACTCGCGAACCTCGCCGACCCTTCGACACGGGGCCTTCGCCAAGCTCAGTCCCCTGCTCAGGGCGAACGGATGGGGAGAACACTGACATGGCCCGCATCGACCTCGACCTGGCGCACAGCTACCGCCCGAACCCTCAGAAGGACGAAGACTACGCGCTGCTGCCCTTGAAGATGAGCTTCGCCGACGGCGGCGCCTACGCGCTGCTCGGCCCCTCGGGCTGCGGCAAGACCACCATGCTCAACATCATCTCGGGGCTGGTGGTGCCCTCGCAAGGCACGGTGAAGTTCGGCGAGCGCGACGTGACGCGGCTGTCACCGCAGCAGCGCAACATCGCCCAGGTGTTCCAGTTCCCGGTGATCTACGACACGATGACGGTCGCCGAGAACCTCGCCTTCCCCTTGCGCAACCGCGGCGTTGCGCCAGAGCGGATCAAGCAGCGTGTCGGCCGCATCGCCGAGATGCTGGAACTCTCGGGCCAGCTCGATCGCCGCGCCGCCGGTCTCGCGGCCGATGCCAAGCAGAAGATCTCGCTGGGCCGCGGGCTGGTGCGCGAGGACGTGTCGGCGGTGCTGTTCGACGAGCCGCTGACGGTGATCGACCCGCACCTGAAGTGGCAGCTGCGCCGCAAGCTCAAGCAGATCCATCACGAGCTGAAGCTGACGCTGGTCTACGTGACGCACGACCAGGTGGAGGCGCTGACCTTCGCCGACCAGGTGGTGGTGATGACCCGCGGCCGCGCGGTGCAGGTGGGCACCGCCAGCGAATTGTTCGAGCGGCCGCGCCACACCTTCGTCGGCCACTTCATCGGCTCGCCGGGCATGAACTTCCTGCCGGCCTCCGTGCTGAGCGGCGCACCTGCAGGCGCGGCGACGCTGGGCGTGCGGCCCGAGTACGTGACGCTGGCCGCGCCGCACGCGAGCGGCGCGGTGGCCGCCACGGTGACGCAGGTGCAGGACATCGGCACCTACTGGCTGCTGAGCGCCGCGCTCGCCGACGGCAGCATGGTGCGCGCGCGGCTCAGCGGTGAACAGACACTGCCGCAGGTCGGCGAGGCCGTCTGGCTCGCGCTCGCCGGCACGCACGCCTGCTGGTACGGCGCCGACGAGGAGCTGGTGGCATGAACATCAAGCCGGTGAATCAAAAGGCCTGGCTGCTGATCCTGCCGGTCGTCATCTGCGTCGCCTTCTCGGCCATCCTGCCGCTGATGACGGTGGTGAACTACTCGGTGCAGGACATCATCGACCCCGAGCGGCGCGTCTTCGTCGGCACCGAGTGGTTCAAGGCGGTGATGCGCGACGACGACCTGCAAGGCGCGCTGCTGCGCCAGATCGGCTTCTCGCTCGCGGTGCTGGCGGTCGAGATTCCGCTCGGCATCGCGCTGGCGCTGGCCATGCCGGCCAAGGGCTGGAAGGCCTCGGCGGTGCTGGTGATCGTCGCGATCTCGCTGCTGATCCCCTGGAACGTGGTGGGCACGATCTGGCAGATCTACGGCCGCACCGACATCGGCCTGCTCGGCGCGGCGCTGGCGAAGCTGGGCATCGACTACAGCTACACCGGCAACGCCACCGACGCCTGGCTCACCGTGCTGGTGATGGACGTGTGGCACTGGACGCCGCTGGTGGCGCTGCTGTGCTACGCCGGGCTGCGCGCGATTCCCGACGCCTACTACCAGGCGGCGCGCATCGACGGCGCCTCCAAGCTCGCGGTGTTCCGCTTCATCCAGCTGCCCAAGCTGCGCGGCGTGCTGATGATCGCGGTGCTGCTGCGCTTCATGGACAGCTTCATGATCTACACCGAGCCCTTCGTGCTGACCGGCGGCGGGCCGGGCAACGCAACGACCTTCCTGAGCCAGTACCTGACGCAGAAGGCAGTTGGCCAGTTCGATCTCGGCCCGGCGGCGGCCTTCTCGCTGATCTACTTCCTGATCATCCTGCTGCTGTGCTTCGTGCTCTACAACTGGATGCAGCGCGTGGGCACGGCCGACAAGGAGCAGGCCCATGCATGAGAGCCGCTTCCAGAAGAGGGTCGTGTTCCTGATCCTCTACCTCCTGTTCGCCATCCTGCCGGTGTACTGGATGGTCAACATGAGCTTCAAGACCAACGAGGAGATCCTCGGCAGCTTCTCGCTGTGGCCGGCCGCCTTCACCTGGGACAACTACAAGGTGATCTTCACCGACGCCTCCTGGTACTCGGGCTACATCAACTCGATGATCTACGTGGCGATCAACACGGTCGTCTCGCTGCTGGTGGCGCTGCCGGCCGCGTATGCGTTCAGCCGCTACAGCTTCCTCGGCGACAAGCATGTCTTCTTCTGGCTGCTGACCAACCGCATGACGCCGCCGGCGGTGTTCCTGCTGCCCTTCTTCCAGCTCTACACCACGCTCGGGCTGATGGACACGCACATCGCGGTGGCGCTGGCTCACCTCGTCTTCAACGTGCCGCTGGCGGTGTGGATCCTGGAAGGCTTCATGAGCGGCGTGCCGCGCGAGATCGACGAGACCGCGTACATCGACGGTTATTCCTTCCCGCGCTTCTTCCTGACCATCTTCATCCCGCTGATCAAGGCCGGCGTCGGCGTGGCGGCGTTCTTCTGCTTCATGTTCAGCTGGGTCGAGCTGCTGATGGCACGCACGCTCACCAGCGTCAACGCCAAGCCGATCGTCGCGACGATGACGCGCACGGTCAGCGCCTCCGGCATGGACTGGGGCGTGCTCGCCGCCGCCGGCGTGCTGACCATCGTGCCGGGCGCGATCGTGATCTGGTTCGTGCGCAACTACATCGCGAAGGGGTTTGCGATGGGGCGGGTGTGATGAGCATGGCCTTTCTTGCGAACGGTGGGGAGAGCTTGGCCCGGCGGGGTGCTCTGCTCCGCTCATGTCCCCCGGCCACGGCCTGCGGCCGTGACCTCCTCCTTTACTTCGCTGCGCAGGGCACCCCACCGGGCCAAGCCGGCACCGGCGTGCACTGCGGATCGCCGCACGCCTTCGTTGGTGGTGGGGGCACGGCCGTGGGGTGGCCCACGCAGCGAAGTAAAGGAGGAGGCTCGGGCGCAGCCCGAGCCGGGGGACATGAGCGGAGTG
>JAKOZT010000047.1 GCA_029779845.1 Pseudomonadota bacterium
TCCAGCGCCGCCGGGCGGCGTTCGCCGATCAGCAGTTCCTTGTCGAGCTCGGCGTCGCCGCGATGCAGCGGCAGCTCGCCACGCAGGAAGGCGGTCAGCGCGTCGCACAGCGCCAGCTTGTTGCGGATCGAGAGTTCGATGTTGATGCGCTCGATGCCGTCGCAATACTCGCCCATGCGCGGCAGCGGGATGACCACGTCCTCGTTGAGCTTGAAGGCGTTGGTGTGGCGCGAGATGGCGGCGGTACGCGAGCGGTCGAGCCAGAATTTTTTGCGCGTCTCGGCGTCGATGGCGATGAAGCCCTCGGCGCTGCGCAGGTTGCACAGGCGCACCACCTCGGAGGCGGCGCGCATCACCGCCGCCTCGTCGTCGCCGACGAGGTCGCCGATCAGCACCATCTTCGGTCGTCCGGCGGTTTCCGCCTTGCGCTTGGCCTTGGTGGCGTAACCGACGGCGCGCAGGTAACGCTCGTCGAGATGTTCCAGGCCGGCGAGCAGAACGCCCGCGGTCCGGCCGGCGCCACCGGGTTTGAAGTAGTCGGTGATCTCGACGATCGCCGGCACCGCTTCGCGGACCTGCCCAAAGAATTCGAGGCAGACGGTGCGCGTGTGCTGCGGCATCTGATGCAGCACCCAGCGGGCGGCGACGATCAGGCCGTCGGTGCCTTCCTTCTGCACGCCGGGCAGGCCGGCCAGGAACTTGTCGGTGACGTCCTTGCCAAGCCCCGCCTTGCGGAAGCGTCGCCCCGGAATTTCCATTATCTCCGGCGTGCCGTAGAGCGTCCTGCCGTCCTTGCGGAAGCGCCTGAGCTCGAAACGCGCGACCTCCTGTTCGTGGATCTTGCCGAAGTTGTGCTGCTGGCGGGTCACTTCCAGCACGTGCCCGCTGGCATCGACCATCCGCCACCAGGCCAGATTGTCGAGCGCCGTTCCCCAGAGCACGGCTTTCTTGCCGCCGGCGTTCATGGCGATGTTGCCGCCGATGCATGAGGCTTCAGCCGAGGTCGGG
>JAKOZT010000054.1 GCA_029779845.1 Pseudomonadota bacterium
GCGATGCCGGCGCGCGTGTTCGGGCTGGCGGGCAGCGACGTGGTCGAGTGCGGCGTGGCGGTGGCGTCTGCAGGGGCCTCCGACGCGGGCGACCCCGACGCGGGCGACTCCGAGGATGCGCCACGCCTGTGCTGGGCCGAGCGGCCGGCCGAGGCCGGGTTCGCACAGCGCGTGCGTGCGCGGCTGGCGCAGGCGTGGGACGGCCCCGCCCAGGCGCACGCCTACATCGGCGAGCTTGGCGAGCAGGCCGAAGCCTGGATCCGGCAGCTCGCCGACCGCCTCGTGTGCGGTGCCGTGCTGCTGCTCGACTACGGCTTTCCGCGCCACGAGTTCTATCACCCGCAGCGCCACCGGGGCACGCTGATGTGTCACTACCGGCACCGCGCGCACACCGATCCGTTCCTGTGGCCCGGCCTCCAGGACCTGACCGTGCACGTCGACTTCACGGCCATCGCCGAGTCGGCGCGCGGGGGCGGGCTCGACCTGCTCGGCTACACCACGCAGGCGCGGCTGCTGCTCGACCTGGGGCTGCTCGACGAGGTGCAGCGCAGCGGCGCACCCGGCTCGGCCGCCTACGTGCGCGCCACGCGCGCCGTGCACACGCTGATCTCGGACGCCGAGATGGGCGAGCTGTTCAAGGCGATCGCCTTCGGGCGCGGCGTGCCCGACGACGCGCTGGGCTTCCGCAGCGCCGACCGGCGCGCGGTGCTGTCGGCCGGCGCACCGACCGCCGGATGAGTGCCGCATGCTGAAGTGGCTGCTCACGACCGCACTGGCGCTCGCGCTGTTCTCGGGCCTGATGCCCTGGCTGCGGCGCTTCGGCATCGGTCGCCTGCCGGGCGACTTCCACTTCCGGCTGTTCGGGCGGGACTGGGCGATTCCGCTGGCGTCGACGATCCTGCTGTCGCTGATCGCGGCGGGGGTGGCGCGGTTGCTTTGAGCCGCTGGTGACGTGCGGGCGAAGGTGCGGGCATCGGGTCGGGCCCTGGGGGAGCGGGTGCTGGCCCCCTGCTGCGCAGGGGGTGCCCTCGGTGCTCGGGTGACTGGCCGTGCGGCGAAACTCGCTTCGCGCCCTGCGGGCGCTGCGCTCGGACAGCTCGCCGCAAGTTTGAGGTACGAAGCGCGCTGCGCGCGCCGGCCAGCCACCCTGCGCGCCTCGGCTGCGCACACGCCCCCCCCAGGGCCCGACCCGATGCCCGCACCTTCGCCGGGACGTCGGTTGACTGCGGAGAACGGGGTGCGGCGGACTGCGCGCGTCGGTGCCTGTCTGCGCATGCCACGATCATTGTGGCCGCCGCCGCCGCCGATGGCGCTTCGGCGCTGCACTTCATCACACGAATCCGATGCCACTCGGCGCGGCAGGTGGTGGGGACGCGGGTGGGGATGTGTGCGGCGCCGAGCAGCGCAGGCTCGGGCTGGGCGCGCGCAGCGCGCTTCGTACGTCTGACTTGCGGCCCCTTGTCCGAGCGTAGCG
>JAKOZT010000062.1 GCA_029779845.1 Pseudomonadota bacterium
GTCAGCGCGTGCGCGGCATCTACGAGATTCCCGGCCGCGGCTACGGCGATGATCCGGCCACGCGCGTCAAGGTGGTCTCCGACCGCGACTGGATCGTCACGCTCGACGTGAGCGCGGACGAATACTACGGCTCCGAGCAGGTCAAGCGCGCCCTGGTGCGCTACCCCATCAAGGTCGTCCGGCTGGACATCGACCCCGAGCGCAACCCCTTCGGCCTGGCGCTGGACTGCTACGCCAGCGCACCCCAGCGCATCGAACCGCCGCCGACGCCGACCCAGGCCGGCGTGCCCGCCAACGCCCCCGGCCACCTGCAGGGAGACTCCCCCTGAAGCCCGTTGCCTTGTCGGCCCTGGCCGGCGTCCTGCTGATCCTCGGTGTCGTGCCGGCCAGCCAGGCCGTGGAAATCCTGCGCTGGGAGCGGCTGCCCCTGCCGGTGCCGCTGGTGGTCGGCCAGGAGCGCGTGGTCTTCATCGACCGCAATGTGCGCGTCGGCGTACCGGCCAGCGTCGGCGACCATCTGCGCGTGCAGAGTGCGGGCGGCGCGATCTACCTGCGGGCGAGCGAGCCGATTCCGCCCACGCGGCTGCAACTGCAGGACGTGGAATCCGGCGCGCTGATCCTGCTCGACATCGCCGCCGAGCCGGCGAAGGACGGCCAGGCGCCGCTGGAGCCGGTGCGCATCGTGGAAGCGGAGGCCCCCGCGAAGCGCTACGGCGGCGGTGCAGCAAGTGGCGCGGACGAGCAGGCCGATGCGCCCGCAGACAAATCCGTTCCCCGGCGCGAAACGCCGGTATCGGTCGTGCTGACGCGCCATGCCGCGCAGAACTTGTACGCGCCGCTGCGCACCGTCGAGCCGGTCGCCGGCATCGGGCGCGCAAACCTGCGCCGCGGCCTCGCGCTGGACACCTTGCTGCCGACGCTGCCGGTGCAGGCGCGGGCACTGGCCGCGTGGCGCCTGGAAGACCAGTGGGTGACGGCCGTGCGACTCACCAACACCGCCGCGCGTTGGCTCGACCTCGACCCGCGCGCCCTGCAGGGGAACTTCGTGGCGGCGACCTTCCAGCATCCGAACCTGGGTCCGGCCGGCACTCCGTCCGACACCACGGTGCTCTATCTGGTCACGCGCGGCCACGGCCTGGCCGAGTCGCTGCTGCCGGCGCTGAGCCCGATCGACGCCAGCGTGAACCTGCCGCCGGCCGCCGCGGCCGGCTCGACCGGAGGAGCGCGCGATGAAGAGTAATCCGCTGCTCAAGTGGCTGCTGATCCCGATGGCGCTGCTGCTGGTGTTCGTCGGCATCAAGCTGTTCTCCGGCGCCCCCGGCGGCCAGCCCGCCCCCAAGGGCGCGGCCGGTACGCTCACGCCCGAGGAGATGAAAGCCCTGGGCATCGC
>JAKOZT010000109.1 GCA_029779845.1 Pseudomonadota bacterium
GAGCACAAGCTCAAGGACGTGCGCGAGAAGATGGCCGACTTGGCGCGCATGGAAACCGTGCTGTCTGAACTCGTGTGCGCCTGCCATGCACGAAAGGGGAATGTTTCCTGCCCGTTGATCGCGTCACTACAGGGCGGGGCAAGCCTGGCAGGGGCGGCGACGCCTTAGCGTGCTTTATTTTCCGTTTTCTGAGACGACCCCTGATCGACCCGAGCGGCTCACGCCGCTCGGCGCAGTTCGTGCGCGTCAGCGCCGCCGGCGTGGTGGCCGACGGCACGTTCATCGTCGGCCGCGAGGAAGAGGAGGACTTCGCGCCCGACTTCGAACTCGATGCCGCGGTGCAGCGCCTCGAGGACGGCTACAGCGTCGAGCTGCGCCTGCCGCTGCTGAGCCTGCGCTACCCGCACGAGGGCGGCGCGCCATGGCGCCTGATGGCCACGCGCAGCATCCCGCGCGACGACAGCGTGCTGCTGGTCAGCGCGCCGCTGAACAAGGATGCGATCAGCTTCATCGCCGAGCTGCAGGAGATCGGCGGCGTGACCGACATCGCCGAGCAGGCGCGTGCGCACGCGCTGCTGTCGATCCGCCCCGAGCTGACGCTGCGCTCGACGCGGCGCGACGACGGCGCCGGCGGGCGCGGCGGCGAATCGCGCGCCGCGCTGGGCGCCGAGATCAAGTGGCGGCCGCGCGCCGACTGGGTGTTCGACGCCACGCTGAACCCCGACTTCTCGCAGGTCGAGCTCGACGTGCCGCAGCTCGCCGTCAACACCCGCTTCGCCCAGGCGCTGCCCGAGAAGCGGCCGTTCTTCCTCGAAAGCACCGACGTGATCGCGCTGCCCGAGGCGGCCTTCTACTCGCGCACCGTCACCGACCCCGCCTGGGGCCTGCGCGCCACCTGGCGCGGCGCGGACGGCGACGCCACCGCGCTGTCGCTGCGCGACGACGGCGGCGGCCTGCTGCGCCGCCCCGGGCCGTACGGCATCGAGTGGCTGCCGCAGCAGCGCCGCTCGCAGGCCACGCTGCTGCGCGGGCGCTGGCACGGCGGGCCGCTCAGCGTCGGCGCGCTGCTGACCACGCGCGAGGAGGAAGCCGGCGGCGCGAGCAACCGCGTCGCCGGCGCCGACCTCGAATGGCGGCCGAGCACCGAGCAGCGCCTGAGCGCGCGCGCGATGGCCTCGCGCAGCCGCGACGGCGCGAGCGCCCCGGGCGAGGACGGCCACCACCTGCAGGCCAACTGGCTGATGCGCACGCCCGGCTGGCACCTCACCGCGCTGGCCGCCGAGATCAGCCCGCGCTTTCGCAACGACAACGGCTTCCTCGAGCAAGCTGGCGTGCGCGTGCTGCAGACCGAGGTCGCGCGCCGCTGGGGCGAGGTCTGGCGCGCGCACGAGCTGGAGACCTACCTGTTGGTGCAGCACCGCGGCACGCTGGCCGACGGCGCGCAGCCGGCCGGCCAGACCGTGCTGCGCCAGCTGCACCCGGGGCTGTGGTTCGCCGCGGCGCGCAACACCGAGGTGTGGGCGCAATGGCAGTTCGACGCCGAGCGCGCGCGGCGCGACACGCCGCTGCGCTCGACCCACGGCGTCGCCGCCGGCTACACCGTCAGCCCGGCGCCGTGGCTGACCAGGCTGAACGTCGAGGGCCTGTTCGGACGACGCCTGGACGTCGACGCCGACCGCGTCGGCCGCGGCGCGCAGCTGCTCGCCGAGCTGAACCTGCGCGCGCCGCTGGGCCCCTGGTGGCTGGAGTCGGAGCAGCGCGCCGAGCACACGCGCATCGCCGCGCCCGACGGCCGGCGCGCGCGCGCCGACACCGCGCTGCAATGGCTGGCAGTGCTGCACGCCGACGCGCGCGATTCGCTGCGCGCGATCTGGCAGGGCACGCGCAGCCGGCGCTTCGGCAGCGGCGAGGCGCTGCCGCCCGAGGACGCGCGCGGCGAGGTCGCGAGCCTGGTGCTGCTGCGCCGCTTCGGCGTCGGCCGCAGCGCCAGCCTGGGCTGGAGCCGGCAGCTCGACCGGCCCGCGCCCGGCCTGCCGCGCGAACGCGAGCGCGAAGTCTTCGCCAAAGTCTCGATCGAATTCGGGCCGTGAATGAAAAAGGGCGGATGCCTGCGCATCCGCCCTTTTCTTGGAACCTGCCTCGGCTCAGTAACCGCCGCGGCCACCGCCGCCGCTGCCGTAGCCGCCGCCACCACCGGAGCGGCCACCGCCACCGCCGCCGTAGCCGCCGCCACCACCGGAGCGGCCGCCGCCGCCACCACCGTAGCCGCCACCGCCGGAGCGGCCACCGCCACCACCACCGTAGCCACCACCGCCGCCGCCGTAGCCGCCGCCACCACCGCCGAAGCCGCCGCGGCTACCGCCGCCGCCGAAGCCGCCCGGACGCTCTTCGCGCGGACGGGCTTCGTTGACCACCACCGCGCGGCCGGCCAGCGGCTGGCCGTTCATGCCGTTGATGGCCGATTGCGCCTCGGCGTCCGAGCCCATCTCGACGAAGCCGAAGCCCTTCGAGCGGCCGGTGTCGCGGTCCATCATGACCTTGGCGGACGTGACCGTGCCGAACTGGGAGAACGATTGCTGGAGATCCTCGTCGCGGATCGAATAGGCGAGGTTGCCGACGTAGAGTTTGTTGCCCATGGGAGAGCGCCTTTCAAAATCCTGCAGAACTGGAGCTTCTACCCATCGTGAACCATTCAAGCGAAGGCGCCGCGTCCATGCACAGGCTGAGGAATATAAGTGAACTGCGCAAAACTGCGCAGCGTGTCAAGCGAGAAAGTGTTGTTTTCGGGCTGACTGCGGATGCACGCGCCGTGGCGCGCGCCGGCGCCCGGCGCGCCTAGCATCGAGGCTTCATGGACCTACTCAAACCGCTGATCGCGCTGCTGGCCATCGTCAATCCGATAGGGGTTATCCCTTTCTTCATCCATTTCACGCAGGGGTTCAGTGCGCAGCAGCGCGCGCGCACCATCCGCGTGTCCGCTTTCAGTGCGTTCTGCGTCATCGCGGTCAGCGCGCTGGCGGGCATCCGCATCATCGAGTTCTTCGGCATCTCGCTGGCCTCGTTCCAGGTCGGCGGCGGCATGCTGCTGCTGATCTCCTCGCTGCAGATGCTCAACGCCCAGCCGGCCGAGGGCCGCAAGGAAGACGTGACCGAAGGCGACAGCAAGGTCGATGCCGGCGCCAGCATCGCGGTGGTGCCGCTGACCATCCCGCTGCTGACCGGCCCGGCGACGATCTCGACGATGGTCATCTACGCCGACAAGACGCGCCACTGGTGGCAGCTCGGCGTGCTGGTCGGCTACGGCGTGGTGATCGGCCTGGCGGTGTGGGCGGCGTTCAGCCTGTCGGGGCGCATCGCGCGCGTGCTCGGCAGCACCGGCATCAACGTGATGACGCGGCTGATGGGCCTGATCCTGGCCGCGCTGGCGGTCGAGGTGATGAGCGACGGATTGGTGAAACTCTTCCCCGTGCTGGCCTCGGCAATGCGCTGAGAATCCGGGCATGGGAGAGAGCCGATACGACTTCATCATCTGCGGCGCCGGCACGGCCGGCTGCCTGCTGGCCAACCGCCTGAGCGCGGACAAGACCCGGCGCGTGCTGCTGGTGGAAGCCGGCGGCAACGACGACTACCACTGGATCCACATCCCGGTGGGCTACCTCTACTGCATCGGCAACCCGCGCACCGACTGGCTCTACGCCACCGATCCCGACCCGGGGCTGAACGGCCGCTCGCTGCGCTATCCGCGCGGCAAGGTGCTGGGCGGCTGCTCCAGCATCAACGGCATGATCTACATGCGCGGCCAGGCGCGCGACTACGACCACTGGGGCGCGCTCGGCAACCCGGGCTGGAGCTGGGCCGAGTGCCTGCCCTACTTCCTGAAGCACGAGGACTTCCACAAGGGCGCCGACGAATTCCACGCCGCGCCCGGCTTCGATCCGAGCGGCGCGCGCGCCGGCGGCGAGTGGCGCGTCGAGAAGCAGCGCCTGCGTTGGGACGTGCTCGACGCCTTCGCTCAGGCCGCGCAGCAGGCCGGCATCCCGGCCTGCGACGACTTCAACCGCGGCGACAACGAGGGCGTGGGCTACTTCGAGGTCAACCAGCGCAACGGCGTGCGCTGGAACGCCACCAAGGGCTTCCTGCGCCCGGTGCAGGAGCGCGACAACCTGCAGGTGTGGACCGGCGCGCAGGTGCGCCGCCTGCTGCTCGAACGCGGCGACGGCGGCGCCTTGCGCGCCGCGGGCATCGAGGTGCGGCCGCACGGCGGCGGCGAGCCCGTGGAGGCGCGGCTGAACCCCGGCGGCGAGGTGATCCTCGCCAGCGGCGCGATCGGCACGCCGCAGATCCTGCAGCTCTCCGGCATCGGGCCGGCGGCGCTGCTGCGCGAGCACGGCATCGCGGTCGAGCACGAGCTGGCGGGCGTGGGCGGCAACCTGCAGGACCACCTGCAGATCCGCGCGGTGTTCCAGGTCGACGGCGTGGGCACGCTCAACGTGCTGGCCGGCTCCTGGTGGGGCAAGGCGCGCATCGGCATGGAGTACCTCTTCAAGCGCAGCGGGCCGATGAGCATGGCGCCCTCGCAGCTCGGCGCGTTCACGAAGAGCGACCCCTCGCAGCCGCACGCCAACCTCGAATACCACGTGCAGCCGCTCTCGCTCGACGCCTTCGGCCAGCCGCTGCACGCCTTCCCGGCCTTCACCGCGAGCGTGTGCAACCTCAACCCGACGAGCCGCGGCGCGGTGCGCATCCGCAGCGCCGACTGCGCCGACGCGCCGAGCATCGCGCCGAACTACCTGTCGACCGATGAAGACCGCCTGATCGCCGCCGAGTCGCTGCGCCTGACGCGCCGCATCGTCGCGATGCCGGCGCTCAAAAAATACCGGCCGCGCGAATACAAGCCCGGCATCGAGTTTCAGAGCGACGAGGAGCTGGCGCGCCTGGCCGGCGACATCGGCACGACGATCTTCCACCCGGTCGGCACGGCGAAGATGGGGCCGGCCTCCGACCCCGGCGCGGTGGTCGATGCGCGCCTGCGCGTGCACGGCGTGGCCGGCCTGCGCGTGGCCGACGCCAGCGTGATGCCCACCATCACCAGCGGCAACACCAACTCGCCGACGCTGATGATCGCCGAGCGCGCCGCGCAATGGGCGCAATCGGCCGCCGGGGAGCGGGCGTGACCGTCGAGCCGCTGTACATCGCCAACACCGCCGTCTGCCTGGGCTGCGGCGCGGCGCTGCTGCTGGCCTGGCGGCGCGACCACGAGCAGGCCTTCCTGCGTATGGTCGGCCTGGCCTTCCTGCTGCACGCGCTGCTCTCGCCGGCCTATGCGCTGATGCTGGCCAGCCAGCCGCCGCTGGACCGGCTGGCGCTCGGCGTGCTGCTGCTGGTGGCGATGCTCTCGGCCGGGCTGGTGCTGATGGGCGTGGCCTACCTCGCCGAGCGGCCGCTGTCGCGGCGCGAGCAGCGCATCGGCCTGGCCGTCCTGCTGGCCGGCGCGCTGGTGCTGCTGCCGCTGGGCGTGCCCGGCGCGCTGGTGGTGCCGGCGCTGCTCAATGTCGTGCTCGGCGTGGCGGCGCTCGCCTGGCTGTGGCGGCGCGGCAGCGCCGAGCTGCTCTCCGGCGTGCTGCTGGTGCTGCTCGCGCTCAATGCGCTGCAGGTGTTCGTGCTCGGCCCGGCCGCCACCGAGCGCCAGCTGGTGCTGGCGATGCTGCTGCGCCTGGGCGTCGCGCTGGCGCTGCTGCACGCCGCCGGGCGGCGCTCGGCGCAGGCCTCGCAGATCGCGCGCGAGCGCTTCGAGCGCCTCACCGAGCATTCGCACCAGGGCGTGGCGGTGATCCGCGGCGAGCAGATGCTCTACGCCAACCCGGCGCTGCTGCGCATCTACGGCCTGGCCTCGCTCGACCAGGTGCGCACCAGCTGGCGCGACGACACCATGCCCGAGGCCGAGCGCGCCGAAGGCCGGGCGCGCCATCGCCGCCTGGTCGCCGGCGAGTCGGAGCGCGAGGACTGGACGGGCCAGCGCTTCCGCTTCGACGGCACGCCGATCCGGCTGCGCTTCTCGGCCTGGCGCATCGACTGGGACGGCGAGAGCGCCGAGCAGGTGATCGTCACCGACGAGACCGCGCAGCACGACGCCACCACCGCGCTGCTGCACCAGGCCACGCACGACGAGCTGACCGGGTTGCCGAACCGCAGCGCGCTGCTGGCGCGGCTGCGCGAGCTGTGCGCGGCCGACGCCGGCTTCGCGCTGCTGCTGCTGGACGTCGACCGCTTCAAGCTCTTCAACGAGGCGCACGGCCCCTCGCTCGGCGACGCGGTGCTGCGCGCGCTGGCCGAGCGACTCGCGCAGGCGCTGCGCGGCGAGGCCGAGACCATGCGGCTGGGCGAGGACGAATTTGCGCTGCTCGCGCCGGCCGACGACGCCGAGCGCGCCGCGCACGCGCTGGCGCTGCGCGTGCGCGAGCTGCTCGGCCATCCGCTCGCGCTGCCGGGGCAGGAGTTCTTCCTCGACGTCTCGATGGGCGTCGCGCTGCACCCGGCGCACGGGCGCGGCGCCGAGGCGCTGCTGCGCGCCGCCAACGCCGCGATGCACGAGGCCAAGAGCGTGCCCGGCACCTCGCTGCAGTTCGCGGAGGAACGCTTCGAGCGCGGCTCGGGCGTCACGCTGCTGGCCGAGCAGGCGCTGCGCGCCGGGCTGCGCGACGAGCAGTTCAGCCTCGTCTACCAGCCCAAGGTCGAGGTGCGCAGCGCGGCGCGGCCGCCGGTGCTGGTGGGCTTCGAGGCGCTGGTGCGCTGGGACCATCCGGTCAGCGGGCGCATGTCGCCGCTCGAATTCGTGCCGGCCTCCGAGCGCACCGGCATGGTCCGCGCGCTCGGCGCGCTGATCCTCGAACGCGCCTGCGCGCAGCTGGCGCGCTGGCGCGCCGACTACGGCCACGCGGTGCCGGTGGCGGTGAACGTGTCGCCGCTGCAATTGCTCGACCCCGGCTTCGTCGACGAGGTGCTGGCGCTGCTGGCGCGCCACGCCGTGCCGGCCGCGTTGCTGTCGCTGGAGATCACCGAGAGCGTCGCGGTGACGCACATGGAACAGGCGCGCGGGCGCATCGCGCGGCTGCGCGCGCACGGCATCGAGGTCGCGCTGGACGACTTCGGCACCGGCTTCTCGTCGCTGAACATGCTGCGCAGCCTGCCGCTGCGCACCGTGAAGATCGACCGCAGCCTGGTCGAGCCGCTGCCCGCACCCGACGCCACCGCGGTGGTCAAGGCGATCTGCGACCTGGCCGCGACGCTGGACCTCGACGTGATCGCCGAAGGCGTGGAGACCGCCGCGCAATCGGAGGCGCTGCGCGCCGCCGGCTGCAGCGTGATGCAGGGCTACCTGTATGCGCGCCCGCTGGCGCCGGCCGAGGCGGCGCGCTGGCTGGATCGCGCCGGCGCCGCCGCCGGCGTGGCCTTCAGGCTGCGAGGCTGACGAGGCTGCCGCTGGCGGCGGCGTCGGAAGTGTCGGAGGCGCCGTGGTCGCCGCGCAGCGCGCCGGCGAGCTGGCGCAGGAAGGCGCCGAGTTGCGTGCCGTCGGCCGTGCCGGTGCTGCCGGGCTGCAAGGCCTTCATCAGGCGGCGGAAGGCGGCCAGCAGCGGGGATTCGCTCTCGGCCGCCTCGGTGCTCTGGCTCGTCTGCTTGGCAACATCGAGTTCGATCGACGTGACCGACAGCGAGGCGCTGGCCGTGCCGTCGGCGGCGATGCTGACGTTCAGCGAGGTGGTAGTCAGGCTGGCGCTGAGCGATGTCGCGGCGCTCGTCTGCGCGGCCGGCGCCGGCTTCTCGAGCTGGCCGGCCAGGCGCTCGAGCCGCTGCGCCAGGTGGCCATCGCCGTAACCGTGGCTGCGGGGGCGGCCGCCGCCCGAGTCGCGCAGCGCATTCACCAGCTCGTGCGCGAAGGCCTGCGCGCGGTCCCGCAGCTCGGTGCCGTCGGTGTCCGACGCCGCGCCGTCGGCCGGCATCAGGCTGCGCAGCGCTTCGGTCATCGCCGCCACCAGCGGATGGCGGCGCTCGGCGCGTGCACTGCGCTCGACGCTGGCGTCGCCCTTGTCGTCGCTGTCGCCGCCGTGGCAGCGGCGCCGTCCGGTGGCCTCGCTGTTCGCGGCCTTCGCGGCGCGGCTGGCGATCGCGGCGTCCCAGGACGCCGATCGGTAGGCTTGGCAGGCGGCAGCGTGCATTGGCAACTCCTTCACGGTGGTGAGCCGGTTTTCGTCCTGCGGCGCAGTGCGGCTGAGCGCGCTTTGGTAACCGGTTGCTGCGCCACGGCACACTTGCGCCATGCCTTTTGCACCCGACGCCACCCTCGTGCTGCTGCCCGGCATGGCCTGCGATGCCGAGCTGTGGCGCGAGCAGATCGCCGCGCTCGCGCCGCACCACCGGCCGCATGTTGCGAACGTTCACACCCGTGCCGAGAGCATCGCCGCGATGGCCGAGCTGCTGCTCGCCGAACACCCCGGCGAGCTGCTGCTGGTCGGCGCCTCGATGGGCGGGCGCATCGCGCTCGAAGCGGCGCGCCGCGCGCCGCAGCGTGTGCGCGGCCTCGCGCTCCTGGGCAGCACCGCGCGCGCCGACAGCGACGAGATGCGCGCGCTGCGCAGCCAGGCGGTGGTCGAGTTCGAAGCCGGCCGCGGCGATGCGCTGCTCGACGCCAACGTCTGGTTCGTGTTCCACCGCAGCGCCTGGGACGACGAGCCGCTGCTCCAGCGCTACCGCGCGATGGTGGCGCGCGCCGGCTTCGCGCAGCTGATCCGGCAGAACCGCGCGATCGTGGACAGCGCCGACGCGCGCGCCGCGCTGCCGGCCATCGCCTGCCCGACACTGGTGATCTGCGGCGACGGCGACGCGGTCACGCCGCCCGAATGTTCGCGCGAGATCGCCGCGGCAATCGCCCACGCGCGGCTCGAATGGATCGCGGATTGCGGCCACATGCTGACGATGGAAAAGCCCGCCGAAGTGAACGCGCTGCTGCTCGATTGGCTAGGGTAAGTCCCGCTGCGGCGCGCGAGGCCGCTCTCCTACAGTTCGCCCACTGCGCGGCGGCACCCTCGGGTGCCCGACTGGGCGGGGGACTGAGGAGACGCACAACAGCAGGCCGCTCGAGTCGGCCGATGCAAAATCGAAGGGCGCCGGGGCCATCCCCGGCGCCCTTTTGACTTCCACCCCGCCATGACCGAACTGGCCCTCGTCGCAGCGGCGTCGCTGTTCGCCGGCTGCGTCGACGCCATCGTCGGCGGCGGCGGGCTGATCCTGGTGCCGGCGCTGTTCGGCATGTACCCCGGCGCCGCACCGGCCACGCTGCTGGGCACCAACAAGGGCGCGGGCATCTGGGGCACGGCCTGGGCGAGCGCCCAGTTCGCGCGCCGCGTGCAGCTCGCCTGGAGCGCGCTGCTGCCGGCCGCGCTGGCCGCTTTCGCCGGCAGCTTCGCCGGCGCCTGGGCGCTGACGCTCGCCAGCCCCGAGGGCCTGCGCAAGGCGCTGCCGCTGGTGCTGATCGGCGTGCTGGCCTACACGCTGGCGCGCAAGGATCTGGGCCGCGAGCATGCGCCGCGCCTGGCCGGCAGCGCGCAGGTGCTGGCCGCCTGCGCGATCGGCGCGGCGGTCGGTTTTTACGACGGCTTCTTCGGCCCGGGCACCGGCAGCTTCCTCGTCTTCCTGTTCGTGCGCGTGCTCGGCTTCGATTTCCTGCACGCCTCGGCGAGCGCCAAGCTGCTCAACACCGCCACCAATGCCGCCGCGCTGCTGCTGCTCGGCTGGAAGGGCCACGTGTGGTGGCACATCGCCGCCGTGCTGGCGCTGGCCAACGTGGCCGGCAGCCTGATCGGCACGCGCCTCGCGCTGCGCCATGGCGCCGGCTTCGTGCGCGTGGCCTTCCTCCTCATCGTGGCGGCGCTGATCGCCAAGACCGGCTGGGATGCCTTCGGGCGGTGAAGGGCGTTGAAGGGCGCTGAACAGCGCCGCCTTCGCCGCCTTGTTCGGCGCATCGCCGCGCGCCGCGCCGCCTAGCATCCGGGCCATGCCCGTCGACCCGAAACTGCGCTCCCTCGACATCGACATCCCGGCCCAGCCGGAATCGCTGGTGAAGCTGTCGCTGCTGCTGGCCGACGACGAGGTCAACCTCGCCGCCGTCAGCGCGCTGATCACCGCCGACATGGCGCTCGCCGCCGCCGTGCTCAAGGCCGTCAACTCCTCGCTGTACGGCCTGGCCGGGCGCGTGCAGAGCGTGCAGCAGGCGATCACCTACCTGGGCACGCGCGAGGTCGCGGCGGTGACCTTCGAGATGGGGCTGAAGGCCGTCTTCCCGCCCGCGCCCGAGTTGGAGCCGCTGTGGGAGCGCGCCGGCGTGCGCGGCCTGCTGATGGGGCGCATCGGCCAGGCGATCGGCGTCGACCCGTGGGCGGCGCACTCGGCCGGGCTGTTCGAGGAATGCGGCAAGGCGGTGCTGTTCCGCCACGCGCCGGCGCGCTACAAGCCGCTGCTGCGCGCCGCCGAGAACGACGAAGACCTGCTGCTGCTCGAGCACGACGAATTCGGCGTCAGCCACGACGCGCTCGGCGCCGCGCTGTGCGAGACCTGGGGGCTGGCCGCCGCGGCGGTGCACAGCGTGCGTTTCCACGTGATGGTCAACGCCACGCTGCAGCTGCCGATGCAGGTGCAGCGCCGCGCGATCTGCGCGATCTCGGCGATCGCCGACGCGATGATGCGCGACCCGGCGACGCTCGACGTCGTCGCCGCCAAGGTGGCGCCGCAGGCCGAGCTGGACGCGACGCTGGTGATCCGCGGCGCGCGCCGCGTGCAGGAGCAGATCGAGAACGCGGTGGCGCACGAGCGCGCGTGAGCGCGCCGCCCTAGCCGCCCTGCCCGCCCTCGTCGCGCATGCCCTGGTGGTGGCTGAGGAACACGCGGCCGCGGAACCAGTGCTGCCAGCCGCCCGCGCGCAGCCGGTCGAGCACCGGGCCCTTCACCTCGGTGAGATCGAGCCGGATGCCGCGCCCGGCCAGCAGGTCGTGCAGCGCGCGCAGCGCCTCCAGCGCGCTGAAGTCGATCGCGTTGACGGGCGACATCAGCAGCACCACGCGCTGCGTGCCGGGCACGGCGGCGAGCTGGGCGTCGACCACGCCCACCAGCCGGCGCGCATTGGTGAACAGCAGGCTCTCGTCGATGCGCAGCGCCAGCACGCCGGGCGTGCAGTGCACGGCGTGGCGGTCGACGTTGCGGTAGTGCTCGCTGTCGCCGACGCGCCCGATGCGCGCCACGTGCGGGTTGGCGCTGCGCTGCAGCAGCAGCCCGACCGACAGTGCGACGCCGGCGGCCAGCGCCGCCTCGGAGCCGACGAACAGCGTGAGCGCGCAAACGCCCGCCATCACCCCGAACTCCGGCGGTGAATAACGCCAGGCCTCCGCGAAGGCGCGCCACTCGACCACGCCCAGCACCGCGATGACGATGCTGGCCGCCAGCACCGCGCGCGGCAGCCAGGCCAGCGGCGCGGTCAGCAGCAGCATCGCCAGCGCCATCAGCAGCGCGGCCCAGGCGCCGGCGGCGCGCGTGCGCGCCCCGGCCTCGGCGTTCAGGGCGCCGCGCGAGAAGCTGCCGCCGACCGGCATGCCGGCCGAGCACGCGGCCACCAGGTCGGCGGCGGCCAGGCCGGTCAGCTCGCGGCGCGCGTCGACCTGCTCGCGGCGGCGCAGCCCCAGGCCCTCGGAGACGGCCAGGCTGCTGACGAAGGTCACCAGCGCGAGCGGCACCGCGCTGGGCAGCAGCCGCCACCACAGCGCCGCATCGAGCGGCGGCAGCGCCAGCGGCAGCGCGAACGCCGGCAGCGTGCCGACCAGCGCCACGCCGCGTGTGTCCGCGGCCAGCGCCCAGGCCAGCGCGATCGACAGTCCGACCACCGCCAGCGGCGCGCAGCGCGCCAGCAACGATGCGTGGTGGGCGGGCAGCCAGCGTGACAGCAGCGGCCGCGCGAAGCGCCGCGCCCACCACAGCAGGGCCAGCGCGAGCAGCCCGAAGGCGGCGGTGAGGGCGTGGCCCGGCACGCCGCTGGCCCACCACGAGCCGGCCAGCGCCGGCGCGGTGAAGCCCTTGGCCGGGCTGCCCAGCAGCGCCGGCAGCTGCGACAGCGTGATCGCCAGCGCCGCCCCGGTGGAGAAACCATGCAGCACCGGCGTGGACAGCAGCGCGGCCAGCGCGTCGAGCCGGAACAGCGCCGCGGCGCCGAGCAGCAGGCCGGCTTCGGCCGCGAGGACCAGTGCCGCGGCGGTGGCGGGCGTGCCGCTGGCCACCACCGGCTCGATCGCGTGCGCGGTGAGCAGCGCCACCACCGCCACCGGCCCGACCGAGTTGACGCTCGATGAGCCGAGCGCGGCGTACGCCGCCATCGGCAGCAGGCTGGCGTACAGGCCCGCCTGCGGGGGCAGGCCGGCGAGCAGCGCGTAGGCCAGGCTCTGCGGAATCAGCAGGACCGCGACGATGAACGCGGCGACGAGATCGTCGCGCAGCGCCTCACGCCGATAGGCCCGCCACCGTCCGCGCATTCAGTCGACCTGGGCGCCCGACGCCTTCACGACCGCGGCCCACTTCTTCGTCTCGGCGCCGATCAGCTTCGCGAAATCCGCCGGGCTGATGCCGCTGGGGATCGCGCCCTGCGCCTGCAGCCGCTCCTTCAGCGCCGGCGTGGCCAGCGCCCTGGCGGTTTCCTGCTGCAGCCGGTTGACCACCTCGGCCGGCGTGCCGGCCGGCGCCAGCAGGCCGAACCACGAACTCGCCTCGAAGCCCGGCAGCGGCCCGGCCTCGGCCACCGTGGGCAGCTCGGGCAGCGCGGCGCTGCGCTGCGCGCTGGTGACCGCCAGCGCCTTGAGCTTGCCCGACTTGATGTGCGGCATCGCCGAGGGCAGGTTGTCGAACATCAGGTCCATGTTGCCACCGATCAGGTCGAGCAGCGCCGGCCCCGAGCCGCGGTACGGGAAGTGGACCATGTAGGTGCCGGTCATGCTCTTGAACAGCTCGCCGGCGAGGTGGATCGAGGTGCCGTTGCCGCTGCTGGCCATGTTCAGCTTGCCCGGGCTGGCCTTGGCGACGCGGATCAGGTCGGGCACGCCGCGGATGCCCAGCGCCTCGGCTTTGGCCGGGTTCATCACCAGCACGTTGGGCACGCCGGCCACCAGCGTGACGGGCACGAAGTCCTTCACGTGGTCGTAGGGCATCTTCGCGTACAGCGCCGGGTTGATCGCGTGCGTGCCCACCGTGCCCATCAGCAGCGTGTGGCCGTCGGTCGACTTGGCGACGAGGTCGGCGCCGAGGTTGCCGCCCGCGCCGGGCTTGTTCTCGATCACGAAGGGCTGGCCGAAGGCGCGGCTCAGCTCGGGGGCGAGCGCACGGGCCAGGATGTCGGTGGTGCCGGCCGGCGCGAAGGGCACGACGATGCGCACCGGCTTGTTCGGCCAGGCGCTCTGCGCGAGCGTGGTCAGCGGGGCGAGGGCGAGGGAGGCGAAGGCAACGAGCAGCAAGCGGCGCATGACGGTGATCCTTGCAGGGTCTCGAACGGAGAAGCCTGCAGTGTCGTGCGATGTGCCGGCGCGCCGGCAGAGGTCGAACCCGGGAGGGATGCCACCCAAAAAAATGAGGGAAGCGGGACGTTTGTTTCCGAGGCTCGCTCTCAACCTCCCCGGAGTCGCCCGCTTCCCTTGGTGGACAGGTGTCAGTCCGCGAAAAACCTTCCCTACTTCAACCTCTCACTCGAAACCATTCAGCGCGCGCCGCTCGGGCGCGGAAACAGCGACAGCTGGGCCGGCTCGCGGCCCGACTTCAGAACCTGCGTCTGGCGCGAGGCCGGCACCGGGCGCACCGCGGCGGGCCGCGCCGGCTGCGCCGCGGCCAGCCGCGGCGTGGGGGTCAGGGCGATGATCGGCAGCATGGCGTTCACCCCTGGCTCAACGGAACTCGCTGGCCGCGAAGGCCGGGCCCTCGCGCGTCAGCCCGAGCACGCCGGCGGCGCGCTCCACCCAGTCGGCCAGCGCGGGCGCCTTGGGCAGGCGCGGCGCCGCCGCGTTCGACAGCCGCAGCAGCGACGACGCGCCGCCGTGGCAGTGCGGGCCGGCCGGGCGCAGCCGGCGGGTGGCGGGAGCGAAAGGCGAGCGGGCTTGCGGCATGGTGTCAACGACGTCCGGTGTGTGTCTCGTTCGCCTGGCTCGCATCGGGGTGTCGCGGGCCGGGGCGTGTGCACTCGCCAACGCATCGTCCGTGCCATCCCGGCGCGGCCGGAATGCCGTGCGTTAAATCACGAATCGAGACCTGCGCCGACTGCCGCGCCGCAAGGACGCCAGCAAAAACGGGCTGAAATGTAAGTGCTTCGATACAAGGGCGACCAAGCCGGTCAGGCCGCGGCGGGAACGTAGCCTCGCGGCACCGCGCCGAGCAGCCGCTTCGTGTATTCCTCGCGCGGCGCGCTGAGGATCTGCTCGACGCCGGCCTGCTCGACCACCTCGCCGTCCTTCATCACCAGCACCTCGTCGGCCATGAAGCGCACCACCGCGAGGTCGTGGCTGATGAAGATGTAGGCGAGGCCCAGCTCGTCCTGCAGATCCTTCAGGAGGTTGAGCACCTGCGCCTGCACCGAGACGTCGAGCGCGCTGACCGCCTCGTCGAGCACCAGCACCTCGGGCTCCCGCGTCAGGCAGCGCGCGATCGCGATGCGCTGGCGCTGGCCGCCGGAGAACTCGTGCGGGTAGCGGTTCAGCGCGCTGTCGTCCAGGCCCACCTTGGCCAGCAGCGCACGGGCGCGCTGGGCGCGTTCGGCGTCGCTGGCGCCAATGCCGTGGATGGCCATCGGCTCGGCCAGCGTCTGCGCCACCGTGAAGCGCGGGTTCAGCGAGGCATAGGGGTTCTGGAACACCACCTGGATGCGGCGGCGCATCGGCAGCATCTGCTCGCGCGACAGCGCGAACAGGTCGCGCCCGTCGAACACCGCCTGCCCGCCCACCGGCCCGCCGGCCGGCTCGTGCAGGCGCAGCAGCGCCAGGCCCAGCGTGGTCTTGCCCGAGCCCGATTCGCCGACGATGCCCAGCGTGTGGCCGCGCCGCAGCGTGAAGCTCGCGCCCTTGACGGCGCGGAACTCGCGCCGCCCGAACACGCCCTGGCGCAGCCAGAAGCTCTTGGTGACGCCGCGGGCCTCCAGCACCACCGGTGCGTCGGGGCGCTTCGCGCCGGACGCGCCGGCGCCGGCCTCGCGGCCGGCGAGATGGTCGTCGATCACGCGCAGCCGCGCGCCGCGCTGCTCCAGCGTCGGCCGGCAGGCGAGCAGCGCCTTCGTGTAGGCATCGCGCGGCGCGGCGAAGATGTCGGCCACCGCGCCCTGCTCGCGCACCGTGCCCCGGCGCATCACGACGACGCGGTCGGCGATCTCGCCGACCAGCCCGAGGTCGTGGCTGATGAACAGCATGCTCATGCGGTGCTTGTCCTTCAGCCGGCGCAGCAGTTCGAGGATCTGGCGCTGGATGGTCACGTCCAGCGCGGTGGTCGGCTCGTCGGCGATCAGCAGCTTCGGCTCGCACGAGAGCGCCATCGCGATCATCACGCGCTGCTGCTGGCCGCCGGAGAGTTCGTGCGGATGCGCGGCCAGGCGCCGCTTCGGCTCGGGCAGGCCGACCTCGACGAGCAGCGCCTCGGCCTTCTCAAGCGCCTGCCGCCGGCTCATGCCGAGGTGCTGCTGCATCGGCTCGATCAGCTGGTGGCCGATCGTGAACACCGGGTTCAGCGAACTCATCGGGTCCTGGAACACGCAGGCGATGTCGCGGCCGCGCAGCGCGCGCAGCTCGGCCGGCGCCGCAGCCAGCAGCTCGCGGCCCTGGAAGCGGATCGTGCCGCGCCGCTCGGCGTTGTCGGGCAGCAGGTTGAGGATGGACATCGCGGTCACGCTCTTGCCCGAGCCCGATTCGCCCACCAGCGCGACGGTGCTGTTCTCCGGCACGTCGAAGCTCACGCCAACGTCACCGCGCCCCACCGCCTCGGTGTAGCCGACGTCGTGGCCGCGCCCGAGGCGGAAGCGCACGCGCAGATCCTGGATGGTCAGCAAAGTCATGTCGGCCCCTCGTCGGCCGGGTACGGCCACCGGTCCCCCGAGGGGACTTCGCCCGGCTTCGGGCGGCCGTGCGCCGGGCTCATTCGGCCCCTCGCAGCTTCGGATCGAGCGCGTCGCGCAGCGCATCGGTCATCAGCGAGAAGGCGGTGACGAACACCGCCATGAAGGCCGTCGCCGCGGCGAGCTGCCACCAGTGGCCGAGGATCAGCTCGCTTTGCGCTTCCGCCAGCATCGTGCCCCAGCTGACCTGGTCGACGCTGACGCCCAGGCCCAGGTACGACAGGATCACCTCCGCCTTGATGAAGCCGACCACGAGGATGGACAGCTGCACCAGGATCACGTGGCTGACGTTGGGCAGGATGTGGCGGAAGATGCGCGAGGCCGCGCTCGCGCCGATCGCCTCGGCGGCGCGCACGTACTCGCGCACCGAGTGCTTGAGGAATTCGGCGCGCACCAGGCGGTAGATGCCCGTCCAGCCGGTCAGCCCGAGGATCAGCACCACCGACTGCACGCCGCGCCCGGCCACCGCCGCGAAGGCGAAGATCAAGAGGATGCCGGGGATCGAGGTGAAGACGTTGTAGAGCCACTCGAGGAAGTCGCCGACGCGGCCGCCGAAGAAGCCCGCCAGTGCGCCCAGCACGGTGCCGATCAGCGTGGCGACGATGGCCGCCGCGACGCCGACGAACACCGAGATCTGCGCGCCCTTGATCGCCTTGGCGAGCACGTCGCGGCCGAGGCGGTCGCCGCCGAAGGGCAGCGTGTCGCGCTTGACCACGTCGGCGGTCTGGTACTTCTTCGCCAGCTCGGCCCATTCGGCATAACGCGGCGCCAGCGGGTCGAACGCCGAGATGTCGACGTTCGGGCCGCTGGGCACGGGGATCGCGCTGGCGGCTTCCTTGTGCGCCGGGCCCAGGAAGGTGGGCGGCGCGTTGGGCACGCCGATCTCGCGCTGCCAGTCGCCGGCCACCAGGCCCAGCGCAGCGGCCAGCATCAGCAGCACGAAGGCCGCCACGACGGCGAGCGACACCATGCCGACGCGGTCGCCCTTGAAGCGCCGCCACGCGGCGGCCCACACGCCTTCCGAGCGCGCGGGCTTAGCCAAGCTCAGCCCGAACGGAGCAGGAATACCCGCGCTCATTTGAGAACCACCCGCGGGTCGACCAGCTTGTAGAGCACGTCGGTGGCGAGGTTCACCACCATCGTGATCACCGCGAGGTAGATCGTCACCGCCTGGATCACCGGATAGTCGCTGCGGTTCACCGCCAGCAGCACCTCGCGGCCCAGGCCGGGGATGGAGAAGAACACCTCGATCAGGAACGAGCCGACGAAGATGCCCGGCAGCGACACCGCCACGTTGGTGAGGATGGGGATCAGCGCGTTGCGCATCACGTGCGTCAGCAGGATGCGCGGCTCGGCCAGGCCCTTGGCGCGCGCGGTGCGCACGTAGTCCTGGCCGATCTCGTCGAGGAAGAAGCTGCGGTACAGGCGCGTCTGCGGCGCGATGCCCACCATCACCGCCAGCAGCACCGGCAGCGGCGTGTAGACCAGCAGGTTGGTCGCCACGCTGTCGGTCCAGCCCTGGACCGGGAACCAGCCGAGCTGGAAGGCGAACACGTACTGGCCGACGATCACGTAGACGAGGAAGGAGATCGACAGCGCGATCGTCGTCGCCACCATGATCGTGCGGTCGGTCAGCGAGCCGCGCAGGTAGGCCACCAGCAGTGCGATCGGAATCGCCAGCAGCGTGTCGAGGATCAGGATGGGCACCATCACCGTCAGCGTGGCGGGCAAGCGCGTGGCGAACAGGTTCGCCACCGACTCATTGGTGGCCCAGCTGCGCCCCCAGTCGAACGTGGCGATCTGCTTCAGGAAGATGCCCAGCTGCACCCACCACGGCTCGTTGAGCCCGAGCTGCTGGCGGATCGCGTCGACCTGCTCGGGCGAAGCCGACAGCCCGCCGAGGATCTCGGCCGGATCGCCGCCGAAGGCCTTGAAGAGAAAGAACACCAGCAGCACGACGCCGGCGAGCGTCGGGATCATCTGCCACAGGCGTCGGATCAGGTAGGCGGCCATGGCCCGCGAGTCTAGGGCCATCCGCCGATAGACTCGGCGCGCATGCGACCCCGAGAATTCCCGTGATGTCCGTGCGCAGCTTCGCCGCAGCCTTGATGCTCGTGCTCGCGAATGCCGCCGTGGCGGACGACGCTCCGCGTGTGCTGCGCTACGCCTTCCCGATCGCCGAGACCGGTTTCGATCCGGCGCAGATCTCCGATCTGTACTCGCGCACCGTGGTGGCCGGCATCTTCGAGACGCCGCTGGTGTTCGACTTCCTGGCGCGGCCGTTCAAGATGAAACCCGGCACCGCCGCCGAGATGCCGGGCATCAGCGAGGACTTCCGCAGCTTCACCTTCCGCATCCGCCCGGGCATCTACTTCGCCGACGACCCGGCGTTCAAGGGCAGGAAGCGCGAGCTGGTCGCCGAGGACTACGTCTACAGCCTCAAGCGCCACTACGACCCGCGCTGGAACAGCCCGAACCTGTATCGCCTGGAGGCGGCCAAGATCCTCGGCCTGTCGGAGCTGCGCCGCGAGGTGCTGAAGAACAAGACGCCCTTTCCCTACGAGCGCGAGGTCGAGGGCCTGCGCGCGCTCGATCGCTACACCGTCCAGGTGAAGCTGGCCGAACCCTCGCCGCGCTTCCACCAGGAGGTGATGACCGACGCGGGCAACTTCGGCGCGCTGGCGCGCGAAGTGGTCGAGGCCTATGGCGACAAGATCATGGAGCACCCGGTGGGCACCGGGCCGTTCCGCCTTGCGCAGTGGCGGCGCAGCTCGCTGATCGTGCTGGAGCGCAACCCCGGCTTTCGCGAGCAGTTCTACGACGAGGAAGCGCCCGCCGACGATGCGCGCTCGCAGGCGATCGCCGCGCAGTTGAAGGGCCGGCGCATGCCGATGCTCGACCGCGTCGAGATCGCGATCATCGAGGAGTCGCAGCCGCGCTGGCTGTCGTTCCTCAACGCGCAGAGCGACCTGATGGAGCGGCTGCCCAACGAGTTCGCGCCGGTCGTGATCCCGAACGACAAGCTGGCGCCGAACCTCGCCAGGCGCGGCATCACGATGGACCGCGCGCCGCTGGTGGACATCACGCTGGCCGCGATGTTCAACCAGGACAACCCGGTGGTGGGCGGCTACACGCCCGAGAAGGTGGCGCTGCGCCGCGCCATCGCGCTGGCCTACGACAGCGAGCAGGAGATCCTGCTGGTGCGCAAGGCGCAGGCGATTCCCGCGCAGACCGCGGTGGCGCCGCTGACCTTCGGCTACAACCCGGCGCTGAAGACGACGATGAGCGAGTACGACCCGGCGCGCGCGCGGGCGCTGCTCGACCTGTACGGCTATGTCGACCGCGACGGCGACGGCTGGCGCGATCTGCCCGACGGCTCCGCGCTGGTGCTGGAGTACGCCACGCAGCCCGACCAGGCGAGCCGCCAGCTCGCCGAGCTGTGGCAGAAGAACATGAAGGCGGTCGGGCTGAAGATGGTTTTCAAGGTCGCCAAGTGGCCCGAGAACCTGAAGGCCTCGCGTGCCGGCAAGCTGATGATCTGGGGCGCCGCCTGGGCCGCCACCACGCCCGACGCCGACACCTTCCTCGCGCTGGCCTACGGGCCGAACAAGGGCGGCGCGAACCACGCGCGCTTCGCGCTGCCGGCCTTCGACGCGCTGTACCGCCGGCAGGCCGTGCTGCCCGACGGGCCCGAGCGCTTGCGCACCATCGAGGAGGCCAGCAAGCTGATGGTGGCGTATGTGCCCTACAAGCTCAGCAGCCACCGCATCGCCACCGATCTGATGCACCCGTGGGTGATCGGGTTTCGGCGCAACCCGTTCGTGCGCGAGTTCTACAAGTACCTCGACGTCGACCCGGCGCTGCGCGCGAAGGAAGAGGCGAAGTGAAGAGGGCGCTTCGAGTCTTCGCACTCGCGCTGCTGTGCGCGCTGCCGGTGTTCGCCTCGGCGCAGGCGCAGAAGGTGTTCCGCTACGCCTTCCCCGCCGCCGAGACCGGCTTCGACCCGGCGCGCATCAGCGATCTGTACTCGCGCACCGTCACCGCGCACGTCTTCGACGGGCTGTACCACTTCGATGCGCTGGCGCGGCCCTTCCTCGTGCGGCCCAACGTCGCCGACGGCATGCCGCAGCATTCGGACGACTTCCGCACCTGGACCGTCCGCATCCGCCCCGGCATCCACTTCGCCGACGACCCGGCCTTCAAGGGCGCGAAGCGCGAGCTGGTGGCGCAGGACTTCGTCTACTCGTACAAGCGCTTCTTCGACCCCGAGACCAAGAGCCCGGTGTACTCGGGCCTGGCCGAGCAGGGCATGCTCGGGCTCGACGAATTGCGCGCGCAGGCGCTGAAGAGCGGACGCTTCGACTACGACCGCGAAGTCGAAGGCCTGCGCGCGATCGACCGCCACACGATCCAGTTCAAGCTCAAGGCGCCGCGCCCGCGCTTCATCTACACGCTGGCCGCCGGCGACCTGTTCGGCGCGGTGGCGCGCGAGGTGATCGAGGCCTACGCCGGCCACACGATGGAGCACCCGGTGGGCACCGGGCCGTTCCGCCTGGCCGAATGGCGGCGCAGCTCACGCATCGTGCTGGAGCGCAACCCGAACTTCCGCGAGCTGCACTACGACGCGCAGCCGGCCGCCGACGACGCCGAGGGCCAGGCCATCCTGGCGCGCTTCAAGGGCCGCCGGCTGCCGATGATCGACCGCGTCGAGATCAGCATCATCGAGGTGCAGCAGCCGCGCTGGCTGGCCTTCCTCAACGAGCAGTTCGACCTGCTGCCGGTGCCGGGCGACTTCGTCAACATGGCGGCGCCGAACGGCAAGCTCGCGCCCAACCTGGCCCGGCGCGGCATGGCGCTGCACCGCGTGCTGAACCCCGACCGCACGCTGTACTTCTTCAACATGGAGGATGCGCTGGTCGGCGGCGTCACGCCCGAGAAGGTGGCGCTGCGCCGCGCCATCAGCCTGGCCACCGACACCGCGCGCGAGATCGTCAGCGTGTGGCGCGGGCAGGCCATTCCCGCGCAGAGCATCGTGGCGCCCGGCACCTGGGGCTACGACCCGGCCTACAAGAGCGAGAACAGCGACTACGACCCGGCGCGCGCCAAGGCGCTGCTCGACCTGTACGGCTACGTCGACCGCGACGGCGACGGCTGGCGCGAGCGCCCCGACGGCACGCCGCTGGAGCTGCGCTACGCCTCCACGCCCGACGAAAGCTCGCGCCCCTACGACGAGCTGTGGAAGCGCAACATGGACGCGGTCGGCCTGCGCCTGGTGATCGACAAGGCGCAGTGGCCCGAGCAGCTCAAGCGCGCCAAGGCCGGCCAGCTGATGATCTGGCAGCTCGGCTACTCGGCCGCGAATCCGGACGTGCAGGACGGGCTGGGCATCCTCTACGGCCCGGCCGCCGGCGGGCAGAACCTGCCGCGCTTTCGCGACGCGCGCTTCGATGCGATCTACCGCCAGATGGACAGCCTGCCCGACGGGCCCGAGCGGCTCGCGCTGCTGCGCGAATCGCAGGCCATCGTCACCGCGCTCATGCCGATGAAATACAAGGTGCACCGCGTGCTGACCGACCTGACGCAGCCCTGGGTGGACGGCTACCGCCGGCCGCTGTACGGCAACCAGTTCTGGCAGTACATCGACATAGCCCCGGCCCAGCAGCAGCGGCGATGAAGCGGCGTGCCTGGCTCGGGGCTTCGGCGCTGTCGCTGTCGCTGGCGCTGCCGCGCCTCGCGGCGGGCGCGCCGGTGCGCGACAACACGCTGCGCGTGGCGTTCCGCGTCGCCGAGACCGGCTTCGACCCGGTGGCCGTCGGCGACGAGAACTCGAACCGCGTCACCGCCTGCATCTTCGAATCGCCGCTGACCTACGACCACCTCGCGCGGCCGGTGACGATGGTGCCGCTCACCGCGACCGCCCTGCCCGAGGTGGCCGACGACTTCCGCAGCTTCACCTTCCGCATCCGGCCGGGCATCTTCTTCGCCGACGACCCGGTGTTCAAGGACAAGCCGCGCGAACTGGTGGCGGCCGACTACGTCTACGCCGTCAAGCGCTACTACGACCCGCGCAACAACAGCGAGCTGCTCTACCTGTGGCAGAACGCCGGGCTGCTGGGCCTGAGCGAACTGCGCGAGCGCGCGATCAGGAACAGGACGCCCTTCGACTACGACGCCGAGGTCGAAGGCATCCGCGCGCTGGACCGCTACCGCTTCCGCGTGCGGCTGGCGCGGCCGGCGCCGCGCCTGGCGTTTCTCTTCGCGCAGACCGGGCTGGCCGGCGCGGTCGCGCGCGAGGTGGTCGAGGCCTACGGCGCCGACATCGCCGCGCACCCGGTGGGCACCGGCGCGTACATGCTCGGCGCGTGGCGGCGCGGCTCGCGCATCGAGCTGGTTCGCAACCCGCGCTACCGCGAGCGTTTCTTCGAGGGCGCGCCGGCCGAAGGCGATGTGCAGGCACAGGCCATCGCCGCGCAACTCGCAGGGCGGCGCCTGCCGCTGGCCGATCGGGTCGAGATCAGCGTGATCGAAGAATCGCAGCCGCGCTGGCTGGCGTTTCTGGACGGCTCGCTCGACCAGCTCGAGCTGCCGGTCGACTTCACGCCGGTGGCCGTGCCCGGCGGCACGCTCGCGCCGCACCTCGCCCGGCGCGGCGTGCGCCTGCAGCGCGTGCCGCAGCCCGACATGGTGATGACCTACTTCAACATGCTGCACCCGCTGGTGGGCGGCTACGCGCCCGAGAAGGTGGCGCTGCGCCGCGCCGTCGCGCTGGCCTACGACAGCGAAGAGGAACTGCGCGCGCTGCGCCACGGCCAGGGCATCCCGGCGCAATCGACCGTGCCGCCCTTCACCTCCGGCTACGACGCCGCCTACCGCAGCGAGATGAGCACGCACGACCCGGCGCGCGCGATGGCGCTGCTCGACCTGTACGGCTACGTCGACCGCGACGGCGACGGCTGGCGCGAGCAGCCCGACGGCTCGCCGCTGGTGCTGCGCCTGTCGTCGACCAGCAGCCAGCTCTCGCGGCGCGGTAACGAGCTGTGGCGCAAGCAGATGGCGCGCGTGGGCCTGCGCATGGCGTTCGACGTCGCCACCTGGCCCGACCTGCTCAAGCGCAGCCGCGCCGCCACGCTGATGATGTGGGGCTACACCTGGGTGGCGCAGTCGCCCGACGGCGGCTTCTTCCTCGGCATCGCCTACGGGCCGAACGGCAACGAATCGAACGACGCGCGCTTCGCGCTGCCGGCCTTCGACCGCCTCTACGAGCGCCAGAGCGTGCTGAGCGACGGCGCCGAGCGCGACGCGCTGATGCGCGAGGGCAAGAACCTGCTGGCCGCGCACATGCCGTACAAGGCGCATGTGCACACCAT
This sequence comes from Pseudomonadota bacterium, assembly GCA_029779845.1. Lineage (GTDB taxonomy): Bacteria > Pseudomonadota > Gammaproteobacteria > Burkholderiales > Burkholderiaceae_C > Piscinibacter. The sequence continues at coordinate 23,536 of JAKOZT010000109.1, forward strand.
CCTCAACGACCTGCTGCAGCCGCGCGTGCGCGGCTTCTGGCGCCACCCGTTCGCACGCGACACCTGGGTCTACACCGGGGTCGACCTGGAGACCAACGCATGAGCACGCTTCCCGAGCCTCAGATTCTCAGATTCACTCGCTGGCTGGCCGAAAACCGCGGCCTGCAATTCGATGCGACCACCGTCGAGGGCTACGACAGGTTGTGGCGCTGGTCGGTCACCGAGCTGGAAGCCTTCTGGGGCGCGGTCTGGGACTATTTCGCGATCGAGTCGCCGACGCCTTGTGCGCGCGTGCTCGCCGATGCGGCGATGCCCGGCGCGCGCTGGTTCGAGGGCGCGCAGCTGAACTACGCGCAGCAGGTGTTCCGCCATGCCGACGCGGCGCACGCGGCCGGCCACCCGGCGCTCGTGTTCCAGAACGAGCGGATGCGCGCGCGCGGCGAGCTGCAGCAAATCTCGTGGCCCGAGCTGCGCCGCCAGGTGGCCTCGCTCGCCGCCGCATTGCGCGGCATGGGCGTGCAGCGCGGCGACCGCGTCTGCGCCTTCCTGCCCAACACGCCGCATGCGATCGTCGCCTTTCTCGCCACCGCGAGCCTGGGCGCGATCTGGTCGGTGTGTTCGCCCGACATGGGGCCGCTGGCGGTGCTGGACCGCTTCCGCCAGATCGAGCCCAAGGTGCTGATCGGCGTCGACGGCTACGTCTACGGCGGCGCGGAGCACGACCGCCTGCCGGTGCTGCGCCAATTGCTGGCCGAACTGCCGAGCGTGCAGCACGCCGTGCTGCTGCGCTACCGCGATGAAGGAGCGGATGCGTCCGCGCTCGCGGCGCCGGGGCGCACGCTGCACGACTTCGCCGCGCTGACTGCGAACGACGTGCCCTTCGAACCCGAGTGGCTGCCCTTCGACCACCCGCTGTGGGTGGTCTATTCCAGCGGCACCACCGGCCTGCCCAAGCCCATCGTGCACGGCCACGGCGGCATCGTGCTGGAGTCGCTGAAGATGGGCACGCTGCACAACAACCTCGGCGCCAGCGTCGAGACCGGCGACCGCTACCACTGGTACAGCTCGACCGGCTGGATCATGTGGAACACCCAGCCCGGCGCGCTGCTCGGCGGCGTGACGGTGTGCATCTACGACGGCAACCCCGGCACGCCCGACCTGGGCACGCTGTGGCGCTTCGCCGCCGACGCCGGCGCGACCTTCTTCGGCGCCGGCGCGGCCTACTACGCGAGCTGCATGAAGGCCGGCATCGCACCGATGCAGGTGGCCGACTTGTCGAAGCTGCGCGCGATCGGCTCCACCGGCTCGCCGCTGGCCAGCGACGCCTACCACTGGATCTGGGCGCATTTGCCGCAGATGGACGGCCAGCGCATCTGGCTCACGCCGATCTGCGGCGGCACCGACTTCGCCGGCGCCTTCCTCGCCGGCCTGCCCACGCTGCCGGTGGTCGAAGGCGAGATGCAATGCCGCTGCCTGGGCGCCGCGGTGCAGGCCTGGAGCGAACCCGATGCGAGCGGGCGCGGCCGCGAACTGGTCGACGAAGTCGGCGAGCTGGTGTGCGTGCAGCCGATGCCGTCGATGCCGCTGCGCTTCTGGAACGACGCGGGCAACAAGCGCTATCTCGACAGCTACTTCGACATGTACCCGGGCGTCTGGAGGCATGGCGACTGGCTGCGCATCACGCCGCGCGGCGGCGCGATCGTCTACGGCCGCAGCGACGCCACCATCAACCGCCACGGCATCCGCATGGGCACGGCCGAGCTGTACCGCGCGGTGGACGCGCAGCCCGAGGTGCTCGACAGCCTGGTGGTCGACCTCGAATACCTGGGCCGCGAGAGCTACATGCCCCTCTTCGTGGTGCTGCGCGAGGGCGCGGTGCTCGACGAGGCGCTGGCCGGGCGGCTCAAGCAGGCGATCAAGCAGGCGCTGTCGGCGCGCCACGTGCCCAACGAAATCTTCCAGGTCAGCGCGATCCCGCGCACGCTGTCGGGCAAGAAGATGGAGCTGCCGGTCAAGAAGCTGCTGATGGGCACGCCGCCCGAGCAGGTGTTCAAGCTCGACGCGATGGCCAATGCCGACAGCGTGGAATGGTTCGCCGGCTTCGCGGCGCGGCGGGCGGCCGCCGGCTAGCGCCGGGCCGCTCCCAAGCAGCCGGCGACCCCCTCGGGGGGTGGCCGCGGTACGCCGCGGCCGGGGGCGCCATCACCATCACAGAGGTAGCTCGGTGTAGTAGCGCCCGCCGTGAAAGATCAGCGGCTGCGCGCCGGCGCGGTGCGTGCAGCGCTCGACCTCGCCGACGAAGATCACGTGGTCGCCCTCGTCGTAGCGGCTGCGGTTGAAGCATTCGAACACCGCCGCCGCGCCTTCGATCAGCGGCGCGCCGGCCGTGCCCTCGTGCCAGACGACGCCGGCGAAGCGGTCGATCTGCTTGGCCGCGAAGCGCTCGGCCAGCGCGTGCTGGTCGGCCGCGAGGATGTTGATCGCGTAGTGAGAGCCGGCGTGGAAGGCCGGCATCGAGCCGGCGCGGCGCGACAGGCTCCACAGCACCAGCGGAGGCGTCAGCGACACCGAGTTGAACGAGTTGGCCGTCAGGCCGACCGGCGCGCCGTCGGCGCCGCGCGCGGTGACGATCGTCACGCCGGTGGCGAACATGCCCAGCGCGGCGCGGAATTCGAGCGAGGAGAAGGAGGGCGAACGCGCCTGCATGCCGCGGATTCTCGCGCAGCGCGGCGAGCCGCCGTGCGTGCGGGGAATAGCGCGGGGAATAGCGCGGGGAATAATCCGCCCCAGCCTGCCGTAGGCCTCGTGTGAACGCCGCTCCCCCCGCCTTCCGCCAGCAGCTGCTGGGCACCATCCCGCGGCTGCGGCGCTACGCGCGCTCGCTGCTGTTCGATGCTGGCGCCGCCGACGACCTGGTGCAGACCACGCTGGAGCGCGCGCTCGCGCACTGGCACCAGTTCGACCAGCGCCGCGACATCCTGGTGTGGACGCTGGCGATCGCGCACAACGCCTTCATGGACGAGCGCCGGCGCGAGCGGCGCGTCGGTTGGGCCGGCGGCGACGAGGTGGTCGATGCGCTGCCGGCGGTCGGCAACGACATCGGCCTGCGCATCGACCTGCTGGCCGCGCTGGCGCGATTGCCCGTCGAGCAGCGCCAGCCGCTGCTGCTCGTCACGCTCGAACAGCTCAGCTACGCCGAATGCGCCGAGGTGCTGGGCATCCCGATCGGCACGGTGATGTCGCGCATCTCGCGCGCGCGCACGGCGCTGCGCGAATTGCTCGACGGCCGCACGCCGCCCGCTTCGCGCGGATTGCGCCGCGTGGTGTGAAAGCCTCTCGAATCTCCGAACCATGAACGCCCCGAACGCCATCACCGACTCGCAACTCAGCGCCTGGCTGGACGACCAGCTCGACGGCGAGGCGCGCGCGCGCGTCGAAGCCTGGCTGCACGAACATCCCGACGACGCCGCGCGCGTGCGCCTGTGGGCCGCCGACGCCGAAGCGCTGCGCGCGCGCCTCGATGCGGTGCTGCAAGAGCCGGTGCCGGCGCGGCTCGAACAAGCCGTGTGGCGGCGCCGTCCCGCCGCCTTCGCCGGCTGGCAGCGCTGGGCGGCGGGCCTCGCGATCTTCGCGCTCGGCGGCGTGGTGGGCGCCGGGCTGATGTGGCGCAGCGCCGAGCGCGCCGGTGCACGCGCCGTGCAAGCGGCGCAGGCGAACGGCCAGGGCTGGGTGCAGCGCGCCGCCGTGGCGCACCGCGTCTACGTGCCCGAAGTGCGCCACCCGGTGGAAGTGAAGGCGCAGGAGGAGCACCTCGCGCGCTGGCTGACGCGCCGGCTCGAGATGCCGGTGAAGCTGTTCGACCTGCGCGCGCAGGGCTTCGAGCTGGTCGGCGGCCGCCTGCTGCCCGATGCCAAGGGGCCGAGCGCGCAGCTGATGTACCAGGCGGTCGGCGAAGCCGCACCCGGCGCCGCGCCGCTGCGCGTGACCGTCTACCTGCGCAAGCCCGAAGACGGCACGCCCGCCGCGTTCCGCTACGAGCAGCAGGGCGCCACGGGCCTGTTCTACTGGGTCGAAGGCGCCAGCCCCGGCCGCCCGGCCTGCGGCTACGCCATCGTCGGCGAGCTGCCGCGCGACAAGCTGCTCGCGCTGGCGGAGGCGATCGAGCGGCAGCAGGGCGGGCCGGGATAATTGGCCCCCGTGTCGCCTCCTTCCCGCCCGCTCGCGCAGCGCCTCGCCGCCTGGCACCGCCTCCTCGTCGTCACCCTGCTCGGCTTCGCCAGCGGCCTGCCGCTGGCCCTCACCGGCCAGGCGATGCAGGCTTGGCTGAGCATGGCGGGGCTGGACGTGGCGACCATCGGCTTCCTCAGCCTGGTCGGCCTGCCCTACACCTTCAAGTTCCTGTGGGCGCCGCTGATGGACCGCTTCGAGCTGCCCTGGCTGGGCCGGCGCCGCGGCTGGCTGGTGATCACGCAGCTCGCGCTGGCCGGCACGCTGCTGGCGATGGCCGCCACCTCGCCCACCGACGCCACGCGCGCCTTCGCGCTGCTGGCGGTGGCGGTGGCCTTCGTCTCGGCGTCGCAGGACGTGGTGATCGACGCCTACCGCACCGACCTGCTGCCGGTGGCCGAGCGCGGCCTGGGCTCGTCGCTGAACGTGCTCGGCTATCGCCTCGCGATGATCGTCTCCGGCGGCCTCGCGCTGATCTGGACCGACCCGACCCAGGGCGGCGGCTGGAGCTGGCCCGAGGTCTATCGCTTCATGGCCGGCGTGATGGTCGCTGCCGCCGTGGTGTCCGCGCTGCTGCTGCCGCGCCTGGCGCACGCCGCGCGGCCGCACACCGATGCACGGCATGACCTGATCGGCTTCTTCGCGCTCGTCGTCGCGGTGGCGGCCGGCGTGCTGCTCACCGACCGCGTCGTCGCGCCGCTGCTGCGCGCGCTGCTGCCCGGCGCGCCGCGCTGGGCCGACCTGCTCGCGCTGCTGGCCGGCATCGCGATCACGCTGCCGCTGGCCGCCTTCGCGGCGCGCCGCGCGCGCTTCGAGACGCTGCTGTCGGGCCTCGCGAACTACTTCGCGCAGCCCGGCGCGGCGGCCTTCCTCGCCTTCATCGTGCTCTACAAGCTCGGCGACGCCTTCGCCGGCTCGCTGATGACGCCCTTCCTGCTCAAGAGCATGGCCTTCGCGCCGGCCGAGGTCGGCGTGGTCAACAAGGTGATCGGGCTGTGGCTGACGATCGCCGGCGCGCTCGTCGGCGGCGCGCTGATGCTCAAGCTCGGGCTGTGGCGCGCGCTGCTCGCCTTCGGCGTGCTGCAGATGGCCAGCAACCTCGGCTTCTGGTGGCTGGCGGTGAACGGCAAGGGCGTGCTGCCCGGCATCGTGATCCCGGCGTTCGACTGGGGCTTCGTCAAGCTCGCCGCCGCCACGCCGGTGGACGGCGGGCTCCTGATGGTGATCGCCTTCGAGAACCTCTCCGGTGGCATGGGCACGGCGGCGTTCGTCGCCTTCCTGATGAGCCTGTGCAACCAGCGCTTCACCGCCACGCAGTTCGCGCTGCTGTCGGCCTTCGCGTCGGTGGGGCGCGTGTGGGTAGGTCCGCTGGCCGGCGTGCTGGCCGAGGCGATCGGCTGGCCGAGCTTCTTCCTGATCTCGACGCTGGCCGCGCTGCCGGCGTTGTGGATGCTGTGGTGGCTGCGCGCGCCGCTGCGCGCGCTGGAAGCCGGGCCCAAGACCCCTTGACCGGGATCGATCGGGAATGCCGTAGATTGCGCGCCATGAACAAAAACCGCTTCCGCACCGATGCCGAGCTGACCCTGCCCGCGCTGGCGCACGCGCGTGGCTGCCGCTGCGCGCTGCACGCGCGGCGCTTGTTCACCGGCGGCCTGCTCGCCGCCGCTGCGCTGCCCGCGCTGGCGCGCGAGGGCGTGGACGTGGGCAAGCGCTCGAGCTTCTCGAAGCTGGTGTCGGCCGACCAGATCGAGCAGGCCGCCGCCACGCAGTACCTGCAGCTGCGCCAGGAGGCCGCCTCGAAGAGCGCGCTGGCGCCCGACGACAACCCGCAGCTGATCCGCCTGCGCGCCATCGCGCAGCGCATCATCCCCTTCACCTACGAGTGGAACTCGCGCGCGCGCAGCTGGAAGTGGGAGGTCAGCCTGATCGGCAGCAAGGAGCTGAACGCCTTCTGCATGCCCGGCGGCAAGATCGCCTTCTACTACGGCATCCTGCAGCAGCTGCAGTTGAACGACGACGAGGTGGCGATGATCATGGGCCACGAGGCGGCGCACGCGCTGCGCGAGCACGCGCGCGAGCGCATGGGCAAGACCGCCGCGACGCGCGGCGCGATCGAGATCGGCGCCGCGCTGTTCGGCCTGGGCAACACCGGCCGGCTGGCGGCCGACCTCGGCGGCCAGCTGCTGACGCTGAAGTTCAGCCGCGAGGACGAGGCCGAGGCCGACCTGGTCGGCCTCGAGCTGGCCGCGCGCGCCGGCTACGACCCGCACGCCGGCGTGACGCTGTGGCAGAAGATGGCGCAGGCCTCCAAGGGCGCCCCGCCGGAATTCATGAGCACGCACCCTTCGGGCCCCTCGCGCATCCAGGACATCCAGAAGAACCTGCCCAAGGTGCTGCCGCTGTACCAGCGCGCGCCCAAGCCGGCGCAGCGCTTCGAGCCGCCGAAGAAGGCCTGAGCCGATTCCTCCTCACTGCGGCACCAGCGCGATCACCTCGCCATTGCTGGTGCGGCGTATCCACACCGTGGCGTCCTGCAGGCGGGCTTCGCTGCAGCCGCCGTTGGCGCGCTGCCACTGCACGCACAGCTGCGTGCCCTCCACCGACCAGCGGCCGGTGTCGCTCGAGCCCGTCGTGGTGTTGAGAAAGGCGTAGCCGTCGTCCTTGAATTCGAGCCGCCAGGCCGGCCCCTGCGCCGGCTTGGCGCGCAGCACCTTGCCGGCGACGGCGGCCTGCAGCGCGGCGGGCGCGACGGACTGGGCGGTGGGCGGGAACTCCGAGGGCGGCGCGGATTGCGCCGCGGCGAGGGCGGGGGCGAAGGCCAGGGTGAGGAAGCGTGCGCGCATGAGGTTCTCCTGAGGCTGAGGCAGCCGGCAACACCGGCTCGCACGCATGCTGGCGCACCGGCACGCGCGCCGCATCCCCCGAACTGATGAGGCGGCTCAGGTGCCGCCGACGAACGGATTGCTGCGCCGCTCCTGCCCGAACGTGCTCTGCGGCCCGTGGCCGGGCGTGAAGCGCACCGCATCGCCGAGCGGCCACAGCCGCGTCGTGATCGAACGCACCAGCGTATCGAAATCGCCCTGCGGGAAGTCGGTGCGGCCGATGCCGCCGGCGAACAGCACGTCGCCGACGAAGGCGTGCTGCGTGCTCGGTTCGTAGAACACCACATGGCCCGGCGTGTGGCCGGGGCAGTGGCGCACCTGCAGCTCGCAGCCGCCGATGCGCACCGTGTCGCCGTCGTGCAGCCAGCGCGTCGGCGTGAACGGCTCGGCCTCGGGGAAGCCGAACATGCGGCTTTGCTGCGGCAGCGCGGCTATCCAGAACTGGTCGGCCTCGTGCGGGCCGATCACCGGCAGCCCGAGCGTGCGCGCGAGCGTGCCGGTGGCGCCGGCGTGGTCGATGTGGGCGTGCGTGAGCCAGATCTGCTCGAGCGTCAGGCCGAGCTCCTTCACCGCACCGAGCAGCACCTCGATGTCGCCGCCGGGGTCGATCACGGCGGCCTGCTTCGTGGCGTCGTCCCACACGAGCGAGCAGTTCTGCTGGAAGGCGGTGACGGGGAGGGTGCGGTGGCGGAAGCTCATGGCAGAAAGCACGCGATGCTGGAGCGCTAACACGAGGTGATTCTGGGCTATCTGAGCGCCCGCGGAATCGCCTCATCTCCGGAGCTGCAGGCTGCCACCGGCAAGAGCCAGGCCACGGTGTCGCGGCTGCTGGCCGGACTGTCCAGCCGCGTCATCACGCTGCGGCGCGCCCGCGCCACGCGCTACGGCCTGCCGAGGTTGATTCGCGGGCTGGCGGGGCAGCAGCCGCTGCACTGGATCGGCGAGGACGGGCGCAGCACGCCGATCGGCGCGCTGACCTTCCTGGAAGGCGCGCATCGTCGAGTCGGCGCAGCGCAGCTACCTGGTCAGCGAACGCTTCGACCGCGTCGGCGCTGCCGGCCGGCGCCACGTGGTTTCCATCGGCGAGGCGCACGACGCCTTCGTCGCTGATTCCTACAGCCACTTGCATGCCACCGCCGAGGCGCTCGCGCGCCAGGGGCGGCTGCAGCCGCTCGAAGCGCAACAGGTCGGCGCGCTGCTCGGCTTCGGGCGCCTGATCGGCAACGCCGACATGCACCCGGGCAATCTCGGGCTGTTCGTCGAACTGGAGAACCTGGCCCGCGGGCGCTTCCGCCTGGCGCCGGTGTACGACATGCTGCCGATGCGCTGGCGGCCGAATCCGGCCTCCGGCGGCGCCGACGACTACGCGGCGTTCGCGCCGGACGAGCGTGCGCTGTCGGGGCCGGCGCGCGTGCCCTATGCTGGCCGGCACGACATGAACCCCGAGGAGACGACGATGAAAAAGTCCTTGCCCGCGCTGGCCGCACTGGCCTTGCTGCTCGCCGCCTGCGCCACCCCCACCCCCGCGCCGCCCACCGCGCCCGATGTCGTCGGCGAGATCCGCCCCGGCTCCGGCCTGCTCAAGGGCTACCTCGCGCGCGAAGCGCTGCCCGACAGCCTGGCGCTGCTGCCGGCCCCGCCGGCGGCGGGCTCGGCGGCCGCGGCCGCCGACGAGGCCGCGTTCCGCCAGACGCGCGCGCTGCAAGGCGGAGCGCGCTGGGCGCTGGCGGCGCAGGATGCCGAGCTGAAGTTCCCGCCGGCGGCCGCTGTCTATGCCTGCGCGCTGGGAACGGACATCGCCGCGGCAGACATGCCGCACCTGACGATGCTGCTGCGGCGCACGCTCACCGACGCCGGCCTGTCGACCTACCGCGCCAAGGACCGCTACAACCGCACCCGGCCGTTCGTGGCGCTGCAGTCGGCGAGCTGCACGCCGCAGGACGAGGCGCGTCTGGCCAAGGACGGCTCCTACCCCTCCGGCCACGCGGCGCTCGGCTGGGCCTGGGCGCTGCTGCTGGCCGAGCTGGCGCCCGAGCGCGCCGACGCCGTGCTGGCGCGCGGCTACGCCTTCGGCCAGAGCCGCGTGATCTGCGGCGCGCACTGGCAGAGCGACGTCGAGCAGGGCCGCGTGATGGGCGCCGCGACGGTCGCGCGGCTGCATGCCGATCCGGTCTTCACGGCGCAGATGCAGGCGGCGAAGCGGGAACTGGCCGCGCGCCGCGCGGCAGGCGCCGCGGTGTTGGTGAAGGACTGCGCCGCCGAGGCCGCCGCGCTGAAGTGAAGCCGCGCCCTCAGGGCTGCCCGACCACCACCTCGCTGACCTGCATCACCGGCGCGAGGTCGGTGTAGTTCGGGATGTCGGCCAGGATCTCCTTCGCGTGCGGTGCGAAGGCGGCCTGGAAGCCCTCCACCGAGTCGGCGTAGAGGTGGCACATGCCGACGTAGGCCGGCGGCTGCCCGGGCGCGCCGCCGGTCAGGCCCTTGTCCACCGTGTAGAAGAGGCAGGCTGCGCCGAGGCGCGCCTTGACCATCGGCATGTGCTTGTCGCGGTAGTAGTCGTGGTCGAAGCGCGCGCCGGGCTGGTGCGGGTACATCACGCTCACCTTGATCATGTTCGTCTCCTCGTGTCTTGTCGTGCGGGACGAGAATGCTGCCATGAACGACACCACCCCCGAGCTGGAAACCCTGGAAGGCGCGACCGGCGAGAACCCGTCGGCCTGCGTGATCGTGCTGCACGGCCTGGGCGCCGACGGCAGCGACTTCGTGCCGGTGGCGCAGGCGCTGGACCTCTCGGCGGTGGGCGCGGTGCGCTTCGTCTTCCCGCACGCGCCGGTGCGGCCGGTGACGGTCAACGGCGGCTACCGCATGCGCGCCTGGTACGACATCCTCGGCAGCGATCTGCAACGCCAGGAAGACGAAGCCGGCCTGCGCGAGTCGGCGCGCGCCGTCGCCGCGCTCATTGACCGCGAACGCGCACGCGGCATTGCCGCGAACCGCATCGTGCTGGCCGGCTTCTCGCAGGGCTGCGCGATGACGCTGCTGGCCGGGCTGCGCTACCCCGAGCGCCTGGCCGGCCTCGCCGGCATGTCGGGCTACCTGCCGCTGGCGGCGCGCACCGCGGCCGAGCGCAGCGAAGCGAACCGCGAGGTGCCGATCTTCCTCGCCCACGGCAGCGAGGACGAGATCGTCGCGCCCGCGCGCGGCATCGCCTCGCGCGACGCGCTGATCGCGCTCGGCCACGAGGTCGAATGGCACGAGTACCCGATGGGGCACTCGGTGTGCCCCGACGAGGTCGGCGCGCTCAACCAGTGGCTGCTGCGCGTGCTCGGCGCCTTGCCCTGAGCGCCGTCAGACCACGCCCTGCGCCAGCATCGCGTCGGCCACCTTGACGAAGCCGGCGACGTTGGCGCCGTCCACGTAGCTGATGCGGCCGTCGGCGCGCCGGCCGTGCTGCAGGCAGGCCTCGTGGATGCTGCTCATGATGCCGTGCAGGCGCGCGTCGACCTCGTCGCGGCCCCAGGACAGGCGCATCGCGTTCTGGCTCATCTCCAGGCCCGAGGTCGCCACGCCGCCGGCGTTGCTCGCCTTGCCCGGCGCGTAGAGCACGTCGCTCGCCTCGAACACCTTCACCGCGCCCAGCGTCGAGGGCATGTTGGCGCCCTCGGCGACGCACTTCACGCCGTTGGCGATCAGCGTCTTCGCGTCGTTCTCGTCGAGCTCGTTCTGCGTCGCGCAGGGCAGCGCCACGTCCACCGGCAGCTGCCAGGGCCGCGCGCCGGCGAGGAACTCGACGCCCTTGACGCGCTTGGCGTAGTCGTCGACGCGGCCGTAGAGGTGGTTCTTCACCTCCATCAGTTCGGCCAGCTTCTCGGGCGTGAAGCCCTGCGAGTCGATCACCGTGCCGCTCGAATCCGACACGCTGACCACCCTGGCGCCCAGCGCCATCGCCTTTTCCACCGCGTACTGCGCCACGTTGCCCGAGCCCGAGACGCTGACGCGCAGGCCCTCGAACGACAGGCCCTTGCGCTTGAGCATCTCCTCGGCGAAGTAGACGGTGCCGTAGCCGGTGGCCTCGGGGCGGATCAGCGAGCCGCCGTAGGCCAGGCCCTTGCCGGTGAAGACGCAGTCGGCGCGGTTGCTGAGCTTCTTCATCATGCCGGCCATGAAGCCGACCTCGCGGCCGCCCACGCCGATGTCGCCGGCCGGCACGTCGGTGTCGGCGCCGACGTGGCGGAACAGCTCGGTCACGAAGGCCTGGCAGAAGCGCATCACCTCGCCGGCGCTGCGGCCCTTGGGGTCGAAGTCGGAGCCGCCCTTGCCGCCGCCCATCGGCAGCGTGGTCAGCGCGTTCTTGAAGGTCTGCTCGAAGGCGAGGAATTTCAGGATCGACAGGTTGACGGACGGGTGGAAGCGCAGGCCGCCCTTGTACGGCCCGATCGCCAGGCTGTGCTGGATGCGGTAGCCGCGGTTGACCTGCACGTGGCCGTGGTCGTCGACCCAGGAGACGCGGAACAGGATCACCCGCTCGGGCTCGACCAGGCGGTCGAGCAGGCCCAGCTCGGCGTATTTCGGGTGCGCCGTGATGTAGGGCCACAGGCTCTCGATGACTTCCGTCACGGCCTGCAGGTATTCCGGCTGGCCGGGGTTGCGTTGGGCCACGTGGGCCAGGAAGTCGTGGCTGGAGGCGTGCTTCATGAGGTCAGGCGGGCGGCTGGAGGTGGACAATGCCCCAAATTATCCCAGCCACGGTCCTTGCTGGTGCCTGACGCCCGACAGGGGGCGCGCGCCAGGCACCGCCACGGTGCCGGCTTCAGAGCGTGAAGTCGTAGTCGATCACCAGCGGCGCGTGGTCGGAGAAGCGCTGTTCCAGGTAGATGTGCTCGTGCCGCGCCAGCGTGGCCAGCGCCGGCGTGGCGAGGTGGTAGTCGAGCCGCCAGCCGACGTTCTTCGCCCAGGCCTGGCCGCGGTTGCTCCACCACGTGTACTGCTCGGGGTGCGGGTTGAGGGTGCGGAACACGTCGACCAGGCCGATGGTGTCGAGCAGCGCGGTCATCCAGGCGCGCTCCTCGGGCAGGAAGCCGCTGTTCTTCCGGTTGCTGCGCCAGTTCTTCAGGTCGATCTCCTTGTGGGCGATGTTGACGTCGCCCACCAGGATGAACTCGCGCTGCGCCTTCAGCTCGACCAGGTGTGGCGCCATCAGCGCGAGGAAGCGGTACTTGGCCTGCTGGCGCTCCTCGCCGCTGCTGCCGCTGGGGAAGTAGCAGCTGATGATCGAGAGCTTGCGCGTGGGCGTGTCGAAGCGCGCCTCCACGTAGCGACCCTCGGCGTCGAATTCGGCGTTGCCGATGCCGGTGATCACCGCGCTCGGTTCCTGGCGCGTGTACAGGCCGACGCCGGCGTAGCCCTTCTTGTCGGCGAAGTGGAAGTGCCCCTTCATGCCGGCCACCACCTCGAAGCGTCCGGCCACGTCGGCGGCCTGCGCCTTGACTTCCTGCACCCCCATACAATCGGCCGCCACGCCTTCGGCCCAGGCCTGGAAGCCCTTGGTCGCCGCCGAGCGGATGCCGTTCAGGTTGAGCGTGACGAGACGGAACACGAGAGATTCTCCGATGACGACGAGCCCCGCCACCGATCCCCTGGCCCAGGACTTCGTGAGGTTTGCGGTCGACGCCGGCGTGCTGCGCTTCGGCGAGTTCAAGACCAAGGCGGGCCGGCTGTCGCCCTACTTCTTCAACGCCGGGCTGTTCGACGACGGCGCCAAGCTCGGCCGGCTGGCGGAATTCTATGCACGCCGCCTGCTCGCCTCGGGCCTGGCGTTCGACATGCTGTTCGGCCCGGCCTACAAGGGCATCACGCTGGCCGCCGCCGTGGCCATCGAGCTGGCGCGGCTGGGCCGCAACGTGCCCTTCGCCTACAACCGCAAGGAGGCCAAGGATCACGGCGAGGGCGGCACGCTGGTCGGCGCGAAGCTGGCCGGCCGCGTTCTCATCGTCGACGACGTGATCTCGGCGGGAACCTCGGTGCGTGAATCCATCTCGATGATCCAGGCGGCGGGCGCGACGCCGTGCGGCGTGGCGATCGCGCTCGACCGCCAGGAGAAGGCGACCGAAAACGGCGCCGACGCACCCTGGTCGGCCGTGCAGTATGTCCAGCAACGGCTGGCCATGCCGGTGGCGGCCGTCGCCACGCTCGCCGACTTGCTGCAATACTTGGACGCGAGCGCCGACGCCGGGCTGCGCGCCCACCTCGGCGCCGTCGCCGCCTACCGCGAACGCTACGGAGTCTGACGACGTGCCCATTGCCCTTCGCCCGCTGCTGCTGGCGTCCCTGACGGGCGCGGCGCTGTTCGCGCCGTTCACCGCGGGCGCGCAGGAAAAGCGCACGGGCCCGATCTACAGCTGCGAGATCAACGGCAAGCGCATCACCTCGGACCGGCCGATCGCCGAATGCAACGCGCGCGAGCAGCGCGTGCTGAACTCCGACGGCTCGGTGCGCGAGGTGCGCGCGCCGGTGCCGACCGCCGACGAGCGCGCCGCGCTCGAGGCGAAGCAGCAGGACGAAGCGCTGGCGCGCGCCCAGCAGCGCGAGGCGATCCGGCGCGACCGCAACCTGCTGGCGCGTTTCCCGAACCAGAAGGCGCACGACAAGGCGCGCGAGGCCGCGCTCGACGTGGCGCGCAACAGCCTGAAGACCTCCGAGTCGCGCCTGCTCGCGCTCGAGAAGGAGCGCAAGCCGCTGATCGACGAGACCGAGTTCTACGTCGGCAAGTCGCTGCCGGTGAAGCTCAAGCAGGCGATCGACGCCAACGACGCCGCCAGCGAAGCGCAGCGCGACCTGGTGGCCAACCAGAAGGCCGAGATCGTGCGCATCAACCGCAACTACGACGATGAGCTGGAACGCCTGCGCCGCCTGTGGGGCGGCGCGCAGCCCGGCTCGCTCGGGCCGCTGGCGGTCAGCCCAGCCGCTTCTTCAGCAGCCCGTTGACCTGGGCCGGGTTGGCCTTGCCTTTCGTGGCCTTCATCGCCTGACCGACCAGCGCGTTGAAGGCCTTGTCCTTGCCGGCGCGGTATTCCTCCACCGACTTCGGGTTGGCGGCCAGCACCTCGTCGACGATGCGCTCCAGCTCGCCGCTGTCGGACATCTGCTTCAGGCCCCTGGCCTCGATCACGGCATCGACGTCCGAACCTTCGCCGCTCCACAGCGCGTCGAACACCTGGCGCGCGCCGTTGTTGGAGATCGTGCCGTCGGCGATGCGCGCGATCAGCGCGGCCAGCTGCGCCGCGCTCACCGGGCTGGCCTCGATCGCGAGGTCTTGCGCGTTCAGCCGCCGCGACACCTCGCCCATCAGCCAGTTGGCCACCAGCTTGGGCTGGCCGCAGGCCTTCGCCGCGGCCTCGAAGAACGCGCCCATCGCCTTGCCCTGCGTCATCATCGCCGCGTCGTAGGCGGGCAGGCCGTAGTCGCGCTGCAGGCGCTCGCCCATCGCGCGCGGCAGCTCGGGCATTTCTCCCTTCACGCGCGCGACCCACTCGGGCGCGATCACCAGCGGCGGCAGGTCGGGGTCGGGGAAGTAGCGGTAGTCGTGCGCGTCTTCCTTGGTGCGCATCGCGCGGGTCTCGCCCGTGTCGGGATCGAACAGCACGGTGGCCTGCTCCACCTTGCCGCCGTCCTCGATCAGGTCGATCTGCCACTGCACCTCGAAGTCGATCGCCTGCTGCAGGAACTTGAAGCTGTTCAGGTTCTTGATCTCGCGCCGCGTGCCGAAGGGCGCGCCGGGCTTGCGCACCGACACGTTGGCGTCGCAGCGGAACGAGCCTTCCTGCATGTTGCCGTCGCAGATGTCGAGCCAGGTCACCAGCACGTGCAGCGCGCGCGCGTAGGCGGCGGCCTGCGCCGAACTGCGCATGTCGGGCTCGGTGACGATCTCCAGCAGCGGCGTGCCGGCGCGGTTCAGGTCGATGCCGCTCAGCCCGTGATAGTCCTCATGCAAGGACTTGCCGGCGTCTTCTTCCAGGTGCGCGCGCGTCAGGTGCACCACGTGGCGCGCCTCGCCGATGAAGAACTCGACCTCGCCGCCCTGCACCACCGGAATCTCGTACTGGCTGATCTGGTAGCCCTTGGGCAGATCCGGGTAGAAGTAGTTCTTGCGCGCGAAGATCGACAGCGGGGCGATGGTGGCGCCCACCGCCAGGCCGAAGCGGATCGCCCGCTCGACCGCGCCGCGATTCAGCACCGGCAGCGTGCCGGGCAGCGCCAGGTCCACCGGGCAGGCCTGCGTGTTCGGGGCGGCGCCGAAGCGCGTGCTCGCGCCGCTGAAGATCTTCGACTGCGTCGACAGCTGGGCGTGCGTCTCCAGGCCGATCACGACCTCGTAGCCGCGGATGAGGGAAGGGCTGCTGCTCATGGTGTTCAGAAGCCGCCCGGCACGCGCGCGTGCCAGTCGGTGGCCTGCTGGAAGGCGTGCGCCGCGTGCAGCAGCGCGCCTTCCCGGAAGTAGTTGCCGATCAGCTGCAGGCCGACGGGCATGCCCGCTTCGCCGAAGCCCGCCGGTACGCTCATGCCCGGCAGCCCGGCGAGGCTGGCCGGCAGCGTGAAGATGTCGGCCAGGTAGGCGGCCACCGGGTCGTCGCCCTGCGCGCCGATCTTCCACGCCACGCTCGGCGCCACCGGGCCGGCGATCAGGTCGCACTGCGTGAAGCAGCGCTGGAAGTCGTCGGCGATCATGCGGCGCAGCTTCTGCGCCTGCAGGTAGTAGGCGTCGTAGTAGCCGTGGCTCAGCACGTAGGTGCCGA
This sequence comes from Pseudomonadota bacterium, assembly GCA_029779845.1. Classification (GTDB taxonomy): domain Bacteria; phylum Pseudomonadota; class Gammaproteobacteria; order Burkholderiales; family Burkholderiaceae_C; genus Piscinibacter. Next base: position 39,437 of record JAKOZT010000109.1, read on the forward strand.
TCATGATGCGGCGCTTCACCTCGGGGCCGAAGCCTTCCGCGCGCGTCTTCTTGTACATGTCCAGCAAGTCGCCATGCTGGGCGGCGCGGTGGCCGAACTTGACGCCGTCGAAGCGGCTCAGGTTGGAGCTGGCCTCCGCCGGGGCGATGATGTAGTAGACGGGAATGGACAGCTCCGTGCGCGGCAGGCTCACGTCCACCAGCGTGGCGCCCAGCTTTTCCAGTTCGGCCAGCGCGGCGCGCACGGCGCCGTTCACGTCGGCCGCCAGCGCGGCGGGGAAGAACTCCTTGGGCAGGCCGATGCGCAGGCCCTGCAGCGGCCGTGCCGCCGTGGCGCCTTCGCGCGGCTGCAGCATCTGCGCGTGGAAGTCCTGCGGCGGGCGCTGGGCGCTGGTGGCGTCGCGCTCGTCAAAGCCGCTCATGCTGGAGAGCAGCAGCGCGCAGTCTTCGGCGCTGCGTGCCATGGGGCCGGCCTGGTCCAGGCTGCTGGCGAAGGCGATCATGCCGTAGCGGCTGCACACGCCGTAGGTGGGCTTGATGCCGGTGATGCCGGTGAAACTGGCCGGCTGGCGGATGGAGCCGCCGGTGTCGGTGCCGGTGGCCGCCGGCACCAGGCCCGCGGCCACGGCGGCCGCGCTGCCGCCCGAAGAGCCGCCCGGCACGCGGCTCAAATCCCAGGGGTTCTTCGCCGGGAAGAAGGCCGAGTTCTCGTTGGCCGAGCCCATGGCGAACTCGTCGCAGTTGAGCTTGCCCAGGGTCACGGTGCCCGCGGCTGCCAAGCGCGCCACCACCGTGGCGTCGAAGGGGCTTTGGTAGCCCGCCAGCATCTTGGAGCCCGCCGTGGACGGCAGGCGGCCTGTCACGAAAATGTCCTTGTGGGCGATGGGCACGCCCGTCAGCGCCGTGGCCTGGCCCGCCGCACGCCGGGCATCGGCTGCCGCGGCCTGAGCCAGCGCGCCGGCTTCGTCCACGGCCAGGAAGGCGCCCAGCTCGGTGTGTGCGGCCACGCGGGCCAGCAGGGCGCGCGTCAGCTCCACGCTGGACAGCTGGCCCGCGGCCAGCGCGCGCGACAGGCCGGCCACGCCTTGTTGATGATGCAGGCCGCCGCTCATTCGATCACCTTGGGCACGAGGAACAGGCCGTCTTCCACCGCGGGCGCGCTGCGCTGATTGGCGGCGCGGTCCACCGTCTCGGTGACCATGTCGTCGCGCAGGCGCAGCGTCACGTCCTGCACCGCCGACAGCGGCGTGTACAGCGGCTCCACGCCGCGCGTGTCCACGGCGCCCATCTGCTCGACGATGCCGAAGAAGCCGTTCAATTGCGCCAGCATCTGCGCCTGCTCGGCGGCAGACAGTTCCAGCCGCGCCAGGTGCGCGATGCGGCTCACATCCTGGGGAGTCAATGCCATGGGGTGAAGGGACCGGAAAAAGAGGCCCTGGCGGGGGCCGGTGGGCGGGGTCTGCGCAAGCCTGCAAAAGCGCTTCGGCTGCTGGAAAAACCAGCGCTGCACGGGGGCCGGCAGGGTTGGATACGTTATTATCTCCGGTTACTTGCAGGCCTTTGCGCACAAGGCCCCACGGCATCTAGCATCGGCTGCCGCACCGCCTGTCACGGCCTGCCGCGCCACCGCCCTCACACCGCATTTCCTCCATGTTTGCCGCATCCCTGCGCCGTTATTTCTCCACCGACCTCGCCATCGACCTGGGCACCGCCAACACGCTGATCTACGTGCGTGGCAAAGGCATCGTGCTGGACGAGCCCTCGGTCGTCGCCATCCGCCACGAAGGCGGCCCGCAAGGCAAGAAGACCATCCAGGCCGTCGGCAAGGAAGCCAAGGCCATGCTGGGCAAGGTGCCCGGCAACATCGAGGCCATCCGGCCCATGAAGGACGGCGTGATCGCCGACTTCACCGTCACCGAGCAGATGCTCAAGCAGTTCATCAAGATGGTCCACCCGCGGTCCGTCTTGCGCCCCAGTCCCCGCATCATCATCTGCGTGCCCTGCGGCTCCACCCAGGTGGAACGCCGCGCCATCCGCGAAAGCGCGCTGGGCGCGGGTGCGTCCGACGTGTACCTGATCGAAGAGCCCATGGCCGCGGCCATAGGCGCGGGGCTGCCGGTGTCGGAAGCCTCCGGCTCCATGGTGGTGGACATTGGCGGCGGCACCACGGAAGTGGGCGTCATCAGCCTGGGCGGCATGGTCTACAAGGGCAGCATCCGCGTGGGCGGCGACAAGTTCGACGAAGCCATCATCAACTACATCCGCCGCAACTACGGCATGCTGATCGGCGAGCCCACGGCCGAGGCCATCAAGAAGACCATCGGCTCTGCCTTCCCCGGCAGCGAGGTCAAGGAGATGGAAGTCAAGGGCCGCAACCTCAGCGAGGGCGTGCCGCGCAGCTTCACCATCAGCAGCAACGAAATCCTCGAAGCGCTGACCGACCCGCTGAACCAGATGGTCAGCGCGGTGAAGAACGCGCTGGAGCAGACGCCGCCCGAACTGGGCGCCGACATCGCCGAGCGCGGCATGATGCTCACCGGCGGCGGCGCCCTGCTGCGCGACCTGGACCGCCTGCTGGCCGAAGAAACCGGCCTGCCCGTGCTGGTGGCCGAAGACCCGCTGACCTGCGTGGTGCGCGGCTGCGGCATGGCGCTGGAACGCATGGAGCGCCTGGGCAGCATCTTCACCTCCGAGTGAAGCCTGCAGACGCCCTCCTGACGTCTCTGTAGGCTCAGCCGCCATGCCGCTAGGCACGCTGGATCGGAGCCCGCCGCCGTTCTTCCGCCAGGGCCCATCGGCCCTGACCAAGCTCGTCTTCTTCTCCGCGCTGGCCCTGTTCCTGATGGTGGCCGACGCGCGGCTGCACGTGGCGGCGCCGCTGCGCCAGGCCCTGGCCATCGTGCTGCTGCCGCTGCAACGCGCGCTGGCCGTGCCGGTGGAGATGGTCGAAGGCGGCGGCGACTACCTGCGCGGCCTGAACCAGGCGCAGCAGGACGAGCGCGCCGCGCGCCTGAAGCTGGCCGCGGTGGCCGAGCGCGCGGCCCGCACCGACCAACTGGCGCAGGAAAACACCCGCCTGCGCGCGCTGCTGGAACTGCGCCCGGCGGTCAACGTGCGCTCGCAACCGGCCGAGGTGCTGTACGAGGCCGCCGACCCGTACTCGCGCAAGGTCTTCATAGACCGCGGCCGCCAGCAGGGCGTGCAGCTGGGCTCGCCGGTCATCAACGAGTCCGGCGTGCTGGGCCAGGTGACGCAGGCTTATGCGCTCACTTCAGAAGTTACCCTCCTGAGCGACAAGGACGCCGCCATTCCCGTGCTCAACACCCGCACGCAGCAGCGCAGCGCCGCCTTCGGTGGCGCGGGCGGCATGGAGCTGCGCTTCACGTCGGCCAATGCCGACGTGCAGGTGGGCGACCTGCTGCACACCAGCGGGCTGGACGGCATCTACCCACCGGGCCTGCCGGTGGCGCGCGTGGCGGCGGTGGAGCGGCGCGTGGAATCGGGCTTTGCGCGCATCAGGCTCACGCCCACGGCCCAGGCCGACGGCGTGCGCCACGTGCTGGTGCTGGAGCCGCTGGCGGCGCAGCTGCCGCCGCGCCCTGCGCCGGTGCCGGACGCCACGCGGCCCGACGCCCGGCAGGACAAGGGCGGCAAGCCCGCGCCCAGGCGCGCCGCGGCGGCCGAGCCCGCGGCCTCGCCCGCATCAGGGGCCAAGCCATGATCATGCCGCGCGGCTCGGACCAGTTGCTGCTGCCGGCCAACCCGCTGTTCATCGCCTTCACGCTGCTGGCGGCCTTTGCCGTCAACCTGCTGCCGCTGGGCCGCGCACCGGCCATGCCGGACTTCCTGGCCGTGGCGCTGATGTTCTGGAACGTGCACCAGCCGCGCCGCGTGGGCGTGGGCGTGGCCTTTGTGTTCGGCCTGCTGATGGACGTGCACCAGGGCGCGCTGCTGGGCCAGCACGCGCTGTCCTACACGCTGCTGAGCTTCGTGGCCATCACCATCCACCGCCGGCTGCTGTGGTTCAGCGTGGGCGAGCAGGCGTTGCAGATCGCGCCGGTGTTCTTCGCCATGCATGGCGTGTCGCTGGCGGTGCGGCTTCTTGCCGGCGACATGTTCCCAGGCTGGTGGCTGCTGCTGGCGCCGGTGCTGGAATCGCTGCTGTGGCCCGTGACCACGGTGCTGCTGCTGGCGCCGCAGCGCCGCGCGCCGGACCCGGACCAAAATAGGCCGCTGTGAGCAACGTTCTCCGCGACGTCGAGAGCGAGATCGACCGCTTCCGCAAGCGGCTGCTGGCGGCTGCGGCCTTCGTGCTGCTGGCCTTTGCGCTGCTGGCCTCGCGCCTGGTCTACCTGCAGGTCTTCCGCCACGAGGAGCTGGCCACGCAGGCCGAGGCCAACCGCATCGCGGTGGTGCCCATCGTGCCCAACCGCGGGCTCATCGTGGACCGCAACGGCGTGGTGCTGGCCACCAACTACTCGGCCTACACGCTGGAGATCTCGCCCAAGCTGGGCCGCGGCAACGAGGCCGAGCTGGACGCGCTGATCGACGACCTGGCGGGCGTGGTGGACATCGCGCCGCGCGACCGCAAGCGCTTCAAGCGGCTGCAGGACGAGCTCAAGGGCGCCGAATCCCTGCCCATACGCACCAAGCTGACCGACGAAGAAGTGGCGCGCTTCATGGCGCAGCGCTTCCGCTTCCCCGGCGTGGACGTGAAGGCGCGGCTGTTCCGCAACTACCCGCTGGGCGACACGGGCAGCCACCTGCTGGGCTACATCGGCCGCATCAACCAGGCGGAAAAAGCCGCCATGGAAGACTGGGAAGAGGCCGAGCAGGGCAACTACAAGGGCACGGAATACATCGGCAAGCTGGGCCTTGAGCAGAGCTATGAAAAAGTGCTGCACGGCCAGGCCGGCTTCGAGGAAGTGGAGACCAGCGCGGGCGGCCGCGCCGTGCGGCGGCTGAAGAGCCACCCGCCCACGCCGGGCGACAAGCTGGTGCTGTCCATCGACATCAAGCTGCAGGCGCTGGTGGAGGAACTCTTCGGCGACCGCCGCGGCGCCCTGGTGGCGCTGGACCCGCGCAGCGGCGAGGTGCTGGCCTTCGTCAGCAAGCCCACCTTCGACCCCAACCTGTTCGTGGACGGCATTGACGCCGAGAGCTGGCGCGAGCTGAACGAGAGCATCGACAAGCCGCTGCTGAACCGGGCCCTGCGCGGCACCTACCCGCCAGGTTCCACGTACAAGCCCTTCATGGCCATGGCCGCACTCAACAGCGGCAAGCGCTCGCCCACCACGCTGATCAACGACACCCTGGTCTTCAACTTCGGCGGCCACCGCTTCGGCAGCCCGGAAACCGAGCGCGGCGGCATCATGGACATGAACCGCGCCATCGTGCAGTCCAGCAACGTGTACTTCTATTCGCTGGCCAACGAGATGGGCGTGGACCTGATCCACGAGCAGCTCTACCCCATGGGCTTCGGCCGCAAGACCGGCATCGACGTGGAAGGCGAAGTCACCGGCGACCTGCCTTCCACCGAGTGGAAGAAGAAACGTTTCAAGAAGCCCGAGCAGCAGAAGTGGTACGCGGGCGAGACCATCTCGCTGGGCATCGGCCAGGGCTACAACAACTTCACCATGCTGCAGATGGCCACGGCCATGTCCACGCTGGTCAGCGGCGGCCAGCGCTTCAAGCCGCGCCTGGTGCGCGAGGTGGAAGACGTGATCACCGGCCAGCGCAAGCGCATGGCCAACGACGCGCTGGAGCCGCTGCCGTACAAGCCGGCGGACGTGGAAGTCATACGCCGCGCGCTGCATGGCGTGACCACCGACGGCACCTCGCGCGCCAGCTTCGTGGGCGCGGGCTATGCCAGCGGCGGCAAGACCGGCACGGCCCAGGCCGTGGGCGCCAAGGCCAACGAGAAATACAACGCCGCCAAGCTGGAAGAGCACAAGCGCGACCACGCGCTGTACGTGGCCGCCGCCCCCATCGAGGCGCCCACCGTGGCGCTGGCCGTCATCGTGGAAAACGCCGGCTGGGGCGCGGATGCGGCAGCACCCATGGCGCGCCGCGTCTTCGATTACCTGCTGCTGGGCCAGTACCCCAGCGCGGAAGACATCGCCGCCATGCGCGAAGGCAAGGCCAAGGCGCCCATCGGCAAGACGCGCCCGGCCGCCGAGGTGCCGCTGCCCGGCCAGGCCACCACGGCGGCAGCCCCATGAACGCGGTCTTCGAGCGCCCTTCGCCCTGGCTGCGGCTGGCGCGCGTGTTCAAGGGCTTTGACGGCCCGCTGCTGGTTGCCGTGGTGCTGCTGGCGGCGCTGGGCCTGGTCACGATGTATTCCGCCGGCTACGACCACGGCACGCGCTTCGTGGACCACGGCCGCAACATGCTGATCGCGCTGGTGGTGATGTTCGCCGCCGCGCAGGTACCGCCGCAGAAGCTGCAGCAGCTGGCCGTGCCGCTGTACGTGGTGGGCGTGCTGCTGCTGGTGCTGGTGGCGCTGCCCGGCGTGGGCGTCACCAAGAAGGGCGCGACACGCTGGCTGAGCATAGGCGTGACGCAGATCCAGCCGTCGGAGATCCTCAAGATCGCCATGCCGCTGATGCTGGCCTGGTGGTTCCAGAAGCGCGAAGGCCAGCTGCGCGTGGCCGACTTCCTGGCGGCCGGCGCGCTGCTGCTGGTGCCCGTGGCGTTGGTGATGAAGCAGCCGGACCTGGGCACCGCGCTGCTGATCCTGGCCAGCGGCGTCTACGTCATCTTCTTCGCGGGCCTGAGCTGGCGGCTGGTGATTCCGGTGCTGGTGCTGGGCGCGGCGGCCGTCATCGCCATCGTGGTCAGCGCGGACGCCATCTGCGAACCCGGCGTGCGCTGGCCGGTGCTGCGCGAGTACCAGCAGCACCGCGTCTGCACGCTGCTGGACCCCACGCGCGACCCGCTGGGCAAGGGTTTCCACATCATCCAGGGCATGATCGCCATCGGCTCCGGCGGCCTGGGCGGCAAGGGCTTCATGCAGGGCACGCAGACGCACCTGGAGTTCATCCCGGAGCGCACCACCGACTTCATCTTCGCCGCCTTCAGCGAGGAGTTCGGCCTGGCCGGCGTGGTGCTGCTGATCCTGGGCTTCACCTTCCTGATCTTCCGCGGGCTGATGATCGCGGCCGAGGCGCCCACCGTCTTCACGCGGCTGCTGGCCGGCGCGGTGACGCTGAGCTTCTTCACCTACGCGTTTGTCAACATGGGCATGGTCAGCGGCATCCTGCCGGTGGTGGGTGTGCCGCTGCCCTTCATCAGCTACGGCGGCACGGCCATGGTGACGCTGGGGCTGGGCCTGGGGATCCTGATGTCGGTGGCCCGCAGCCGCAGGCTGATGCAGAGTTAGGCGGGCGCCGTCGGCGCAGGGGCCGGAGCCGGAGCAGGGTCTGCGCCAGGCGGGTCGTCCGGGGCCTGCGGCAGATGGAAGCGCACCGTGAACAGCGCCCCCGGCGGCAGGCCACCCGGTGCGCCGCGCGGGCGCGCATCGGCCACCGTCACTTCGGCGCCATGGCGCTGCGCCACCTCGGCCACGATGGCCAGGCCCAGGCCGCTGCCGTCCACCTGCGTGCCCTCGGCGCGGTAGAAGGCGCGGAACACGGCCTCGCGCTCGGCCGGGGCGATGCCCGGGCCCGTGTCTTCCACCTGCAGCACCAGCACCTGGCCAAAGGGGTCGGGCACCACGCGCGCCGTCACCGTGCCGCCGGGCGGCGTGTACTGCAGCGCGTTGTCCACCAGGTTGCGCACCATCTCGCCCAGCAGCACGGGCTCGCCCACCAGGCGCAGCTTGGCGTCTGCCGACTCCGGGCCTTCGTAGCCCAGGTCGATGCGCCTTTCAATGGCCCGCGCCACGAAGTCGCGCACCACCACGCGGGTCAGCGCCGCCAGGTCCACCGGCACGCGGCGCATCACCTGGCCGCCGTCCTCGGCACGCGCCATGGCCAGCAGTTGGTTGACCATGTGGGCCGCGCGCTGGCTGGACAGCGCGATCTGCCGCAGCGAATGCTTCATGGACTGCGGGTCGCTCTTGCCGCCGTCGATCTCCCGCTCGGCGATCTCGGCCTGCATGCGCAGGCCTGCCAGCGGCGTCTTCAGCTGGTGGGCCGCGTCCGCCAGGAAGTGGCGCTGCGTGGCGATGGATTCGTCCAGCCGCTGCAGCAGGTCGTTGATGGCATGCACCAGCGGCGCCACTTCGTCGGGCACGTCGCGCGTGGGGATGGCGCTCAGGTCGGTGCTGGGGCGCTTGCGTATGCGCTGCTGCAGCTCGGCCAACGGCCGAATGCCGCGCACCAGCGCAAACCACACCAGCGTCACCGCCAGCGGCAGGATCACGAACTGCGGCAGCAGCACGCCCTTGATGATTTCCGTGGCCAGGCGCGAACGCTTGCCCAGCGTCTCGGCCACCTGCACCAGGCCGTCGCCCTGGCCTTGCGCGTCGGGCATGCGCAGGTAGGCCACGCGCACGGGCTCGTCGCCCAGCAGGTCGTCGCGGTAGCGCACGCCGCTGGTGCCGGGCGCGTCTTCGGTGGGCACGTTCAGGCGCGGGTCGCCGGCCACCAGTTCGCCGCGGGTGCCCAGCACCTGGAAGTAGACGTTGTCGCCGTTGTCTTCCTCGTCGGCGCGCAGCAGCGACAAGGCCGTGCGTTCCAGTTCGCGCCGCCGCGCCACGGCCGGGTGCGCACCTTCCACCAGCTCCACCTGCGACTGGCGCGCCAGCGCCTGCACCACGTCGGCCAGTTCGCGGTCATAGGGCTTGTTGGCGATGGCCTGGGCCACCAGCCACGTGAGGCCCAGGCTCATGGGCCAAAGCAGCAGCAGCGGCGCGAGCATCCAGTCCAGGATCTCGCCAAACAGCGAGCGCTGCTCGTGAGCGGCGTGCGTGAACATCAGCAGCCCTCAGCAAGAGCCGCGCCGACGGCGGCCGGTCTCAGGCGGCAATCTTTTCCAGGCAATAGCCCAGGCCCCGCACGGTGGCGATGCGCACCGGCCCTTGCTCGATCTTCTTGCGCAGGCGGTGGATGTAGACCTCGATGGCGTTGTTGCTGACCTCTTCGCCCCATTCGCACAGCCGCTCCACCAGCTGGTCCTTGCTGACCAGGCGGCCGGCGCGCTGCAGCAGCACTTCCAGCAGGCTCAGCTCGCGCGCGGAAAGCTCGACCATCTGGTCGTTGAGGTAGGCGACACGGCCGGTGGCGTCGAAGGTGAGCGGCCCATGCTTGAGCAGGCTGCTGGCCGTGCCCAGGCCACGGCGGGTGAGCGCACGCACCCTCGCTTCGAGCTCTTGCAGCGAAAAGGGCTTGGCCATGTAGTCGTCGGCGCCCAGGTCCAGGCCCTTGACACGCTGCTCCACGCTGTCCGCCGCGGTGAGGATCAGCACCGGCACGGCGCTGCCGCGGCCGCGCAGCTTGCGCAGCACCTCAAAGCCATGCATCTTGGGCAGGCCCAGGTCCAGGATCAGCAGGTCGAACTCGTGGGCCGCCAGGGCCGCATCGGCTTCGGTGCCGCTGCCCACCTGGTCCACGGCGTAGCCGGCGGAGCGAAGAGACCGCAGGAGGCCGTCGGCCAGCACCTGGTCGTCTTCGGCGATGAGGATACGCATGCGCTTGTCTCCGCTTTTTCCGTCAGGGCTCGAACCGGCCAGCGCCCCGTGGTCAGGCCCGGAGCTGCGGCGCGATTCTAGGCAGCACCCTGACGCCAGGCTTGACAGCTGTCAAGGTGGCGGGCCCGAGTGCCCCTTGCCGGGGGCGCCCCAAAAGAGCCCCTCCAGGAGTTACCCCAAAAGACTGTACGCATATCCAGTTTGTCGTCCATAATCGCTGCCACCACCCCAACTGGCAGATTCTCAGGAGAGCCCCCATGGACGCACCCGTCAAAGCGCTGAACACCGAAAAGGCCAAGGCCCTGCAGGCCGCGCTGGCCCAGATCGAAAAGCAGTTCGGCAAGGGCTCCATCATGCGCCTGGGCGAAGGCGAGAAGATCGAGGACATCCAGGTCGTGTCCACCGGCAGCCTGGGCCTGGACATCGCCCTGGGCGTGGGCGGCCTGCCGCGCGGCCGCGTGGTGGAAATCTATGGCCCGGAATCGTCCGGCAAGACCACGCTCACGCTGCAGGTCATCGCCGAAATGCAAAAGCTCGGCGGCACGGCAGCCTTCATCGACGCCGAGCACGCGCTGGACATCCAGTACGCGCAGAAGCTGGGCGTGAACCTGCAAGACCTGCTCATCAGCCAGCCCGACACGGGCGAGCAGGCGCTGGAAATCGTGGACGCGCTGGTGCGCAGCGGCAGCATCGACCTCATCGTGGTGGACTCCGTGGCCGCGCTCACGCCCAAGGCCGAGCTGGAAGGCGAAATGGGTGACAGCCTGCCCGGCCTGCAGGCGCGGCTCATGAGCCAGGCGCTGCGCAAGCTGACCGCCACCATCAAGAAGACCAACACCATGGTCATCTTCATCAACCAGATCCGCATGAAGATCGGCGTGATGTTCGGCAACCCCGAAACCACCACCGGCGGCAACGCGCTGAAGTTCTACGCCTCCGTCCGCCTGGACATCCGCCGCACCGGCAACATCAAGAAGGGCGAAGAGATCATCGGGTCGGAAACCAAGGTCAAGGTCGTCAAGAACAAGGTCAGCCCGCCCTTCAAGACCGCTGAATTCGACATCCTCTACGGCGAAGGCATCAGCCGCGAAGGCGAGATCATCGACATGGGCGTGGAAGCGCGCATCGTGGACAAGAGCGGCGCCTGGTTCGCCTACAACGGCGAGAAGATCGGCCAGGGCAAGGACAACGCCCGCGAGTTCCTGCGCGAGAACCCGGAGCTGGCGCAGGAAATCGAGAACAAGGTGCGCGAGTCCCTGGGCATCCCGCTGATGGGCGCCGAGCCGGCGGCCGAATAAGCCGCCAACCGGCGCGGGCGGCGCAGGCATGGGGTTCGGCTCGCTGTCCGTCAAGGGCCGGGCGCTGCGCTACCTGGCGCAGCGCGAACATTCACGGGCCGAACTCGCCCGCAAGCTGGCGCGCACCGTACAAGGCGCTGGAAGCGGTGTAGGCGCTGAAGACGCCGAAGACACCCACAGCAGCAGCGTGGCCGCGCAGATCGAAGCCGCGCTGGACCAGTTGGCCGCGGCCGGCTTGCTGAGCGACACCCGCGCGGCGGAGTCCGTGCTCAGCAGCCAGGGCAAGCGCTTCGGCTCCAGGCGCCTGAAGCAGGTGTTGCAGAGCAAGGGCCTGGCGCCGGAACTGGTCCAACACACCTTGCAGGAAGCGCGCGGCACCGAGCTGTCGCGTGCCCGCGAAGTCTGGCAGCGCCGTTTTGGCAGCCCGCCCGCCGATGCGCACGAACGCGCCAGGCAGATGCGCTTCCTGGCCGGCCGGGGCTTTGACGGCGACGTGATCCGCCGTGTCGTCCAGGGCGCGGAAGACGACTGACGCACGCTGCGCAGGCCCGCGCGGCCGCACCGCAACACGCCAGCGCGCTGTAAGCCAGTGCTGCAGAGCAGCATGCTAAATTCGCCTGCTGCCTATCCGCAGCGACCCGCAGGTGTTGCAGCCGGACCGTCCATCGCCGCCCCCTCAGACGCCGTGCCTGCGCCCAGGCGCACGCTGCGAGCTCCGAATCCTGTCTAGACCCGAGCGAACAAGGAACCCCTATGAAGATCCATGAGTACCAGGCCAAGGAGCTGCTGCGCCAGCACGGCGTACCGGTGCCGCGCGGCTACCCCGCCTTCACCGTGCGCGAAGCGCAGGAAGCCGCTCAGAAGCTGGGCGGCAGCGTGTGGGTGGTGAAGGCCCAGATCCACGCCGGGGGCCGCGGCAAGGGCGGCGGCGTCAAGCTGGCGCGCACGCCGGCCGAGTTGGAAACGCTGGCCGGCCAGATCCTGGGCATGCAGCTCAAGACCCACCAGACCGGCCCCGAAGGCCAGAAGGTGCGGCGCCTGTACATCGAAGAAGGCGCCGACATCCAGAAGGAATACTACGTCTCGCTGGTCACCGACCGCGCGACGCAGAAGGTGGCCTTCATCGCTTCGTCCGAGGGCGGCATGGACATCGAAGAGGTGGCCCACAGCACGCCCGAGAAGATCATCACCGAGTTCATCGACCCGCTCACCGGGCTGGGTGATGCGCAGGCCAAGAAGATCGCCGACAGCATCGGCCTGCCCGAGAACAGCACCGCGCAGGCCATCGATCTCTTCAAGAAGCTCTACACCTGCTACATGGCCACCGACGCCTCGCTGGTGGAGATCAACCCGCTCAACCGCGATTCCAAGGGCAACCTGATCGCGCTGGACGCCAAGTTCAACTTCGACGCCAACGCGCTGTTCCGCCACCCCGACATCGTGGCCTACCGCGACCTGGACGAAGAAGACCCGGCCGAGATCGAGGCCAGCAAGTTCGACCTCAGCTACATCAGCCTGGACGGCAACATCGGCTGCCTCGTCAACGGCGCCGGGCTGGCCATGGCCACGATGGACACCATCAAGCTCTTCGGCGGCGAGCCGGCGAACTTCCTGGACGTCGGCGGCGGCGCCACCGCCGAGAAGGTCACCGAGGCCTTCAAGATCATGCTCAAGAACAAGAGCGTCAAGGGCATCCTCGTCAACATCTTCGGCGGCATCATGAAGTGCGACACCATCGCCGAAGGCGTCATCGCC
>JAKOZT010000005.1 GCA_029779845.1 Pseudomonadota bacterium
TTCCAGAAAGGAGGTGATCCAGCCGCACCTTCCGATACGGCTACCTTGTTACGACTTCACCCCAGTCACGAACCCTGCCGTGGTAATCGCCCTCCTTGCGGTTAGGCTAACTACTTCTGGCAGAACCCGCTCCCATGGTGTGACGGGCGGTGTGTACAAGACCCGGGAACGTATTCACCGCGGCAAGCTGATCCGCGATTACTAGCGATTCCGACTTCACGCAGTCGAGTTGCAGACTGCGATCCGGACTACGACCGGTTTTCTGAGATTAGCTCCCCCTCGCGGGTTGGCAGCCCTCTGTACCGGCCATTGTATGACGTGTGTAGCCCTACCCATAAGGGCCATGATGACCTGACGTCATCCCCACCTTCCTCCGGTTTGTCACCGGCAGTCTCATTAGAGTGCCCTTTCGTAGCAACTAATGACAAGGGTTGCGCTCGTTGCGGGACTTAACCCAACATCTCACGACACGAGCTGACGACGGCCATGCAGCACCTGTGTTCTGGCTCTCTTTCGAGCACTCCCAAATCTCTTCAGGATTCCAGACATGTCAAGGGTAGGTAAGGTTTTTCGCGTTGCATCGAATTAAACCACATCATCCACCGCTTGTGCGGGTCCCCGTCAATTCCTTTGAGTTTCAACCTTGCGGCCGTACTCCCCAGGCGGTCAACTTCACGCGTTAGCTTCGTTACTGAACAGCAAGCCGTCCAACAACCAGTTGACATCGTTTAGGGCGTGGACTACCAGGGTATCTAATCCTGTTTGCTCCCCACGCTTTCGTGCATGAGCGTCAGTGCAGGCCCAGGGGATTGCCTTCGCCATCGGTGTTCCTCCGCATATCTACGCATTTCACTGCTACACGCGGAATTCCATCCCCCTCTGCCGCACTCCAGCCATGCAGTCACAAATGCAGTTCCCAGGTTGAGCCCGGGGATTTCACATCTGTCTTGCAAAGCCGCCTGCGCACGCTTTACGCCCAGTAATTCCGATTAACGCTTGCACCCTACGTATTACCGCGGCTGCTGGCACGTAGTTAGCCGGTGCTTATTCTTCGGGTACCGTCATTAGCCCGCGGTATTAGCGCAGACCGTTTCTTCCCCGACAAAAGCGGTTTACAACCCGAAGGCCTTCTTCCCGCACGCGGCATGGCTGGATCAGGGTTGCCCCCATTGTCCAAAATTCCCCACTGCTGCCTCCCGTAGGAGTCTGGGCCGTGTCTCAGTCCCAGTGTGGCTGGTCGTCCTCTCAGACCAGCTACAGATCGTCGCCTTGGTAGGCCTTTACCCCACCAACTAGCTAATCTGACATCGGCCGCTCCAATAGCGCGAGGTCTTGCGATCCCCCGCTTTCACCCGTAGGTCGTATGCGGTATTAATCCGGCTTTCGCCGGGCTATCCCCCACTACTGGGCACGTTCCGATGTATTACTCACCCGTTCGCCACTCGTCGCCAGGTTGCCCCGCGTTACCGTTCGACTTGCATGTGTAAGGCATGCCGCCAGCGTTCAATCTGAGCCAGGATCAAACTCTTCAGTTCGATCTTGAATGTTTGCTCAAAGAATTGAAGTGAACTTCACTTCAGTGAGCGTTTAAGGTCCAAGAGACCTCGAGTCTTTCGACTCTTGGCACTCGCCTTCAAACGCCCACGCTTATCGGCTGTTAGTTTTTAAAGAACTTCGCTTTTCAGCGCCGCCGACCGTTGTCAGCGAAGAAAGCGATTCTGACATGTTTTTCAAAACCCTGTCAAGCACTCGGCTTTCTTGTTTTCGCTGTCTGCGTTTGCGTCGGCGTTGCCGGCGCTGCAATCAGCGAAGACCGCGACTATAGCATGCTTTTCGCGGCGGTCAACTGGCCAGGCGTCGCGCACCTTCTTCGCGCGGCTCGTCGGCGCTCAGCAGCGCGAGCGTGCGCGCCGCGCAGCGCCGCGCATCGGCACGCAGCACGCGCTGCTTGATGGCGGAGATCTGCGCCGGGTGCATCGAGAAGCTGCGCAGCCCCATGCCGAGCAGCAATTCGGTGAAGGCCGGGTCGCCGGCCATCTCGCCGCACACGCTGACGTGCTTGCCGGCCTCGCGCGCCTGGCGGATGGTGCCGGCGATGAGCGTGAGCACGGCCGGGTGCCAAGGGTCGTAGAGGTGCGCCACCGCCTCGTCGGCGCGGTCGATCGCCAGCGTGTACTGGATCAGGTCGTTGGTGCCGATCGAGACGAAGTCGAAGTAGCGCAGGAGCACCGGCAGCATCAGCGCGGCGGCGGGCACCTCGATCATCGCGCCGATCTCGACGTCGACGTAGGGCCGGCCGGCGTCCTGCAGCTGCTGCTTGGCGCGCGCCAGCGCGTCGAGCGTGAGCTTGACCTCGCTGAGGTGCGCCACCATCGGAATCAGCAGGCGCACCTTGCCGTAGGCGCTGGCGCGCAGGATGGCGCGCAGCTGCTGGCGGAACATGCCGGGCTCCGACAGGCTCCAGCGGATCGCGCGCAGCCCGAGCGCCGGGTTCAGCGCGTGCTCGTGGCGCAGCTCGTTGACGGACATGCGCTCGAGCGGCTTGTCGGCGCCGATGTCGACGGTGCGGATCGTCACCGGCAGGCCGTTCATCGCCTCGACGGCGGCGCGGTAGGCCTCGAACTGCTCGTCCTCGCCGGGCAGCTCGCCGTCGCGGTTCATGAAGAGGAACTCGCTGCGGAACAAGCCGACGCCGACCGCGCCGGAGGCGAGCGCGGCCGGCGCGTCGGCCGGCAGCTCGATGTTGGCGAGCAGTTCGATGCGCTCGCCGTCGAGCGTGACGGCCGGCGTGTGCCGCAGCCGCGACAGGCGCTCGCGCTCGAGCTCGCCCTGGCGCTGGCGGAAGCGGTATTCCTCCAGCACGATCGGCGACGGGTTGACGATCACCAGGCCGTTGTCGCCGTCGATGATCACCCAGTCGTCCTGGCGGATGATGCGGCTGGCCTCGCGCGCGCCGACCACCGCCGGGATGTCCATGCTGCGCGCCACGATGGCGGTGTGCGAGGTGCGCCCGCCGACGTCGGTGACGAAGCCGGTGAACACGCCGCCCTTGAAGTGCAGCATGTCGGCCGGCGCGATGTCGGCGGCCACCAGCACGAGCGGATCCTCGCCGGCGAAGTCGCGCGCCTGCACGGCGGGCGCCGCCGCGAAGCCGGCCTCGGGGCCGTGCGCCAGGGCGTGCAGCACGCGCTCGACGACCTGCTCCAGGTCGGCCTTGCGCTCGCGCAGGTACTCGTCCTCCATCTCGTCGAACTGGCGCGCCAGCACCTCGAGCTGGGCCGACAGCGCCCACTCGGCGTTGTAGTGGCGCTCGACGATCCATTGCTTGGTCGCGCCGGTCAGCGCGTCGTCGTGCAGCAGCATCAGGTGCACGTCGAGCAGCGCGGAAAGCTCGGCCGGCGCCTCGGCGGGCAGGTCGCGCTTGAGCAGGCTCAGCTCGCCGGCCACCGCGTCGCGCGCCTGGCGCAGCCGGGCGATCTCCGCCTCGACCCGGCTCTCGTCGATGAAGTAGTGCGCGACGTCGACGCGCGACGACGCCACCAGCACCGCGCGGCCGATGGCGACGCCGCGCGAGACAGGCAAGCCGATGACCTGGAAGCTCATGGCGTCATGCTAGCCCGTGGGGCGGGCGCGGCGCCATCCGTAGTTCTTGTAGGTCGGCGGCCGCGGCGGGCCTACTCGCCCTCGCCGAACTTGTCGTTGATCAACGCGGTCAGCGCATCCATCGCCGGCTGCTCGTCGGGGCCGGCGGTCTCGATCTCGACCTCGCTGCCCAGCCCGGCGGCCAGCATCATCACGCCCATGATGCTCTTGGCGTTCACGCGCCGGCCGTTGCGGGTCATGAAGACCTCGCTCTTGAAGCCGCCGGCGAGCTTGGTGAGCTTGGCCGAGGCGCGTGCGTGCAGGCCCAGTCTATTGCTGATGGTGACGGTGGTCTTGATCATTGGCGCCGGGTTTGTAGGTCTGGTTCTGCGGCCGCGAGGTGGCCACCTGCATCACGCCTTGCGCAGCGCCGGCCATCGCGCGCGCGACCAGGGCATCGAGCGGCTCGTCGGCGTAGCACAGCGAGCGCCACAGCATCGGCACGTTGACGCCCGCCACCACCTTGACCTGCACGCCGTCGGCCAGCTTCTGCGCCACATTGCAGGGCGTGGCGCCGAACACGTCGGTGAAGATCAGCGCCTCGGGGCGGCGCACGCGCGCCAGCAGTTCGCGCGCCTGCGCCTCGATCTGCTCGGGCGCCATCTCGGGGGCGACGTCGAGGACCTCGAGCCGCGCGCCGCAGTCGGGGAACGCGTGGCTGGCCACCGCCTTGAGCGATGACGCCAGGGGCGCGTGGGCGATGATCAGCAGGCCGGGCATGGGAGGCGGATTATCCGTGGCTGGCGCAGTTGTGACGGCCGGCGCGGGATGATCCCGCAAAAAACCACCGATCGTCGGGCATGGCGCGCCTCCCCCACAACGCCCGCGGCGGGCGACGCGCCGACACGCTCACGGCGGGAAACGCAGCGCGGCGAAGAAGGCCTCGGGCGCCTCGGCGCCTAGGCGTGACCCGAGCAGCGTCGCCTGGTAGACGCGCAGGCCTTTGGTGAAGAGCAGCACCTGCTGCTGCAAGCCGCTGCCGTCGGCCTGACGCGCGTCGAGATGCAGGCGCAGTGCGTGCGGGTTGGGCGTCATGCCCGGCACGGCGGCCGGCTGCGTCGCGCCCGGGGCGGCGCCGAGGTTGGTGGTGGCGAGCGCGCGCAGTTCCAGCAGCGCGGTCGTCACCCGGGCCGGATCGTCGACATCGAACCAGCCGAGCGCGAACTTGGCGCCGCCGGCGTCGCACACCAGCAGCTCCATGCGCACCGGCTGCACCGCCAGCGCCACCTGGCGCGCGCGGCGATCGGGCTTGCAGGGGAAGCTCGCGATCACGCCGCTGCCTTCGGGCTGGAACTCGCGCCAGTCGAGCGCCGGCGAGCACGCGGCCAGGGCCAGCCAGACAGAGAGCGGGGCGAGCAGGGCGAGGCGGCGCATGGGGCAGGATTATCCGAGCCCGCCCGCCGCCACAATGGCCGCATGACCGACACCGCCTCCACCCCCCTGCCGCTGGCCGGCGTGCGCGTGCTCGACCTGTCGCGCGTGCTGGCCGGCCCCTGGTGCACGCAGACGCTGGCCGACCTGGGCGCCGACGTGATCAAGATCGAGCGCCCGCTGCGCAACGGCGCGGGCGGCGACGACACGCGCGGCTGGGGCCCGCCCTTCCTGCGCGACCGCGACGGCCGCGACACCGCCGAGGCGGCCTATTACCTCGGCACGAACCGCAACAAGCGCTCGGTGACGGTCGACATCGCGCGGCCCGAAGGCCAGGCGCTGATCCGCCGTCTGGCGGCGCAGAGCGACGTGTTCGTCGAGAACTTCAAGGTCGGCGACATGGCGCGCTACGGGCTGGACAGCGCCAGCCTGCTGGCGCTGAACCCGCGCCTGGTCTACTGCTCGATCACCGGCTTCGGCCAGACCGGCCCCTACCGCGAACTCGCCGGCTACGACTACGCAATCCAGGGCATGGGCGGGCTGATGAGCGTGACCGGCCCGTCGCGCCGCGAGATCGCCGACGACGCGCCGGGCGGCGGGCCGCAGAAGGTGGGCGTGGCGGTGGCCGACCTGTTCACCGGCATGTACGCCACCACCGCGATCCTCGCCGCGCTGCGCCACCGAGATCTGACGGGCCAGGGCCAGGCGATCGACATGGCGCTGCTCGACACCCAGGTGGCGATGCTCGCCAACCTGGGCGCCAACTACCTCGCCACCGGCGTCGCGCCGCAACGCGCCGGCAACGCGCACCAGAACATCGTGCCCTACCAGGTGTTCGAGGTGGCCGACGGCCACATGATCCTGGCGGTCGGCAACGACGGCCAGTTCGCCAAGTTCTGCGAGGTGGCCGGCCGGCCCGAACTGGCCGCCGACGCCCGCTTCGCGCGCAACGCCGACCGCGTGCGCCATCGCGCCGTGCTGGTGCCGCTGCTCGCCGAGGTGATGCGCACGCGCGCCAAGGCCGACTGGCTGTCCGCGCTGGAAGCCGCCAAGGTGCCCTGCGGGCCGATCAACGACCTGGCCGAAGTCTTCGCCGACCCGCAGGTGAACGCGCGCGGCATGACGGTGGAGCTGCCGCACCCGCTTTCCGACACGGTGCGGCTGGTCGCCAGCCCGATCAAGCTGTCGGCCACGCCGGTGCAATACCGGCGCGCGCCGCCGCTGCTGGGCGAGCACACCGACGAGGTGCTGGCGCAGGCGGGGCTCGGCGATGAGGAAGTGACGGCGCTGCGCGCGGCCGGCGTGCTGTGACATTTGCACACCCCCGGGAGCAAGGGAAAGCGCGCTCCCCCCACTAGCGAGCGCGCGGCCGCGCGGCGACACTGCGGGCCACGCTCATGGACATGTCAGACATCGATCGCCCCGGCCCGGCCGGCGCCGCCACCCGCTCGCACCCCGCGCCGGCCGCCGACGACGGCGAAGCCGCACAGCGCTGGCACCGCCTCGTCTCCGAAATCGGCGCCGCCACCGCGACGCAGCTCACCTCCGCGCTGGAGCGCATCCACACGCTGATCGCCAGCGGCAAGATCGACCGCGCGGGGCTGCGCGCGCTGCGCGACGAGGTCGACGGCGCGCGATCGGCCGGCATGATCGGCCAGCAGATCGCGCGCTTCGCCTCCGGCCGGCTGCGCCAGTCGCACGAGCGGCTGCAGCTGGCCGACACGCTCAAGGGCCTGCTGGCGCACCGCCACCGCGAGACGCAGTCGCGCGGCATCGTGCTCAAGCCGGCATTGAAGCCCGCCGAGGTGATCGTCGACGCCTCGCTGCTGTTCAGCCTGCTCAACACGGTGCTCGACTGGGCGCTGGCGCACGCGCAGTCGAACATCGAGTTCGCCATCGACATCAAGGCCTGGCCGCAGAACGCGCGGCTGGTGTGCCGCTTCGCGCACCGCCCGGCCGATCAGGCGGGCGAGAACGACCACCCGCCCGAGCCGGCCGCGCTGGAATCGCTGAACTGGCGGCTGCTCGAGCAGACCGCCTGGACGATGGGCCTGCCGCTGGACCGCCGCGACGACGCGCTGCACTCGACGCTGACGATCGAGTTCCCGCGCACCGCCGGCGACGAGATCGAGGGCGTGACCACGCTGGAGATCGACGAAGGCTTCGCGCCCTCGACCAACTCCAAGCCGCTGGCCGGCAACCACGTGCTGGTGGTGGCCTCGCGGCGCGACCTGCGCGTTCAGATCCGCGACGCGCTGCGCAACATGGGGCTGATCATCGACTTCGTCGGCTCGGTCGACGAGGCCGCCGAGTTCTGCCGCGACGGACTGCCGCACGCGATGATCATCGAGTCGATCCAGCGCGGCGAGAAGTTCGCCACCCTGCGCGAGGAAATCGCCAACGAGCTGCCCGACTTCGTCTTCATCGAGATCATCGAAGAAGGCAACACCTTCGAGATGTCGGGCTTCAGCGGCTCGAACGTCGCGCGCGTCGGGCGCGACGTGATCGAGAGCTCGCTGCCCTCGGCGCTGATGTTCGAGCTGTCGAAGGGCCTCTGAGGCCCTTCTTCCTCACTTCAGCGAGCCGAAGACCTTCTTCAGGATCGCGCTGCCGGCGGCGGCCGGGTTCTGGCGGATCTTCTTCTCTTCCTCGCCGATCATCAGGAACAGGCCGTCGAGCGCCTTGGCCGTCACGTACTGCTGCACGTTGGCGTCTTCCTTCTTGACCAGGCCCAGGCTCGTGGCCTTGCCGGCCACGGCGTTGTACTTGGCCGCCAGCGACACCTTCTCGGTCGCCTTGGTGACGATGGGCAGGAACTTCTCGGCCAGCGGCGTGCGCGTCTTGCCGGCGAAGAACTGCGTCACCGAGTCGTCGCCGCCGCTGATGACCTTGCGCGCATCCTCCACGCTCATCGACTTCACCGCGTTGACCAGCAGCGGCCTGGCCTCGGGCACCGCCGCCTCGGCGGCGCGGTTCATCGCGGTGACCAGTTCGTCGATGCGCTTGCCCTGGCCCATCTTGCGCATCAGCTTGGCGGCGTCTTCGAGCGCGCCGGGCAGCGGGATGCGCACCTTCGGATTGCCGAGGAAGCCGTCGTTGCGGCCGAGCAGGCTCACCGCCGAGGCGGCGCCCTTCTCCAGCGCGGCGCGCACGCCGGCGGCGGCGTCGGTTTCGCTGAGGTCGAAGGCCCAGGCCAGCGGGCTCGCCAGCGCGAGCCCCGGAACGATGACGATGCCCGATGTGAATTGCCTGCGTTGCATGACGATCTCCCCTTGAAGAAAGCACCCGGCGGGTTCAGCGCCAGAAGTACCAGACGAACCAGATCGCGAGCGCGATGAACACCGCGCGCAGCGGGTTGGTGCCGCGGCCGAGCAGCGCGCTCCAGTCCCAATCCTCGCCGCCGATGCGGTGGTGGCCGCGCCGCGCGGCGGCTTCGGCCTCCATTTGCGCGGCATATTCACGCCGGCGTGGCAGGTCGGCATCGAGCGCCTCGAGGCGGCGCTTGACCACTTCGGGCGACGGCTTCTGGGCATGCGCGCGCAGCGCCGGCCCGAGCGTGGCGACCCGCGCGTGCGCATCGGCCAGCCGGCTGATCGCCAGCGTCGCGCCGCACTGCGCGCAGTCCACCGCCAGCCCGGGCGGCAGCGCCGCGCCGCAGGCGCCGCATTGCAGCGCCTGCTGGCGCGCGGCGTCGCGGTGCACGGCCTGCGGCTCGAGTGCGCCCTCGGGGTCGAGCGCGCGCGCCAGGCGCGCCACGTCGAGCAGGCTGGGCACCGAGCCGCAATAGCCGCAGGTCTCGTCGTCGCGGCCCATCGCCGCGCCGCAGTTGACGCAGTCGATGCGGCCCTGCGTCTGCAGCAGGCGCGCGCGGTCGAGGCGCGACATGGTCCGCAGCAAGCCCTTCTCCTGCAGGAACTGCGCGAACGACTGGTAGGCGCCGTGGCCGGCGCGGCATTCGAGGTGCAGCGACGCGCCCCAGCGCGAGCGGTTGTGCACCGTCTTGAGCGCCGCGCCGCAGCGCGCGCAGCCGGCCTGCGGATCCAGCGTGCGGTGCGGCAGGCTCTGCGCCGCGGCCATCGCGCCGATCAGGTCCAGCAGCGCCGCGCCCGACAGGCGCGCCGTCTCGGTCAGGTCGAACCACACCAGGTGGCAGTGGCTGCACAGGTCGACCTCGACGCTGCGCCCGTAGTGCCCCGGCAGCAGCAGCTGCCGCATCGGTTCATGGCAGTTGCCGCAGGCGATCGCTTCGTCGGCGCTCGCAGCGGCGGCCATCGCGTTCAGGCCACGCCCGCCTGCGCCGCCTGCTTGTCGGCGTGGTAGCTCGATCGCACCAGCGCGCCCACCGCGGCGTGGCTGAAGCCCATCGCGGCCGCCTCGCGCTCGAACATGCCGAAGGTGTCGGGGTGCACGTAGCGGCGCACCGGCAGGTGGTGGCCGCTGGGCGCGAGGTACTGGCCGATCGTCAGCATGTCGATGCCGTGCTCGCGCATCTCGCGCATCACCTGCAGGATCTCCTCGTCGGTCTCGCCCAGGCCGACCATCAGGCCGCTCTTGGTGGGCACGCCGGGCGCGAATTCCTTGAAGCGCTTGAGCAGGTTCAGGCTGAACGCGTAGTCGGAGCCGGGGCGCGCTTCCTTGTACAGGCGCGGCACGGTCTCGAGGTTGTGGTTCATCACGTCGGGCGGCGCGGCCTTCAGGATGTCGAGCGCGCGGTCCATGCGGCCGCGGAAGTCGGGCGTCAGGATCTCGATGCGCGTGGCCGGCGAGAGCTCGCGCACCTGGCGGATGCACTCGACGAAGTGGCCGGCGCCGCCGTCGCGCAGGTCGTCGCGGTCGACGCTGGTGATCACCACGTACTTCAGCTTCAGCGCCGCGATGGTGCGCGCGAGGTTGCCGGGCTCCTCGGCGTCGAGCGGATCGGGCCGGCCGTGGCCGACGTCGCAGAACGGGCAGCGCCGCGTGCACTTGTCGCCCATGATCATGAAGGTCGCCGTGCCGTGGCCGAAGCACTCGCCGATGTTCGGGCACGAGGCTTCCTCGCACACCGTGTGCAGCTTGTGCTCGCGCAGGATCTGCTTGATCTCGTAGAAGCGCGTGGTCGGCGAGCCGGCCTTCACGCGGATCCAGTCGGGCTTCTTCAGCGTCTCGGCCGGCACGATCTTGATCGGGATGCGCGAAGTCTTGGCCTGCGACTTCTGCTTGGCGGTGGCGTCGTAAGGGGTGTCCATGCGGTTCAGCGCGCGAACTGCGCGGCGAGGCTGTCGCCGAGCAAACGCGCGGCCGTGTCCCAATCGGTGGAGACCCCGATTTTAGCGAGGTCGACCGTCGCCAGCCCCGCATAACCGCAGGGGTTGATGCCCTCGAAGGGCGCGAGGTCCATCGCCACGTTCAGCGCCACGCCGTGGTAGGTGCGGTGCTGCGACACCTTCACGCCCAGCGCGGCGATCTTGCCCAGGCCGGCGAAGCTGCGCTGCTCGTGCTCGCTCAGCCGCGCGTGGCCGAAGGGGTCCGCCAGCCGCACGTAGATGCCCGGCGCGCCGCGCACGCGGTGGCCGGTGACGCCATGGCGCTCCAGCGTGCGCAGCACCGCGCTCTCGAGGCGGAACACGTATTCCTTGACGAAGATGCCGAGCCGGCGCAGGTCGATCAGCGGATAGGCCACCACCTGGCCGGGGCCGTGGTAGGTGACCTGCCCGCCGCGATTCGTCTGCACCACCGGAATGCCGCCTGCATCGAGCACGTGTTCGGGCTTGCCGGCCACGCCCTGCGTGTAGACCGGGTCGTGCTCGCACAGCCAGATCTCGTCGGGCGTGGCCTCGTCGCGGGTGTCGGTGAAGCTGCGCATCGCCTCGGCCGTCGTCGCGTAGTCGACGCGGCCGAGGCGCTTGACCACCGGAGCGTTCAGAGCACCACCTTGACCATCGGGTGGGTCGACAGCGTGCGGTACAGCTCGTCGAGCTGCTCGCGGCTGGTGGCGGTGATCGTGATCGTCACGCCCAGGTAGTTGCCGGCCTTGCTAGTGCGCGTCTCGATGGTCGCGGCGTCGAAGCCGGGATCGAACTGTTTCGCCACCGCGACGATCGCGTCGGCGAAGCCCGGCACGTTCGCACCCATCACCTTGATCGGGAACTGCGAGGGGTACTCGATCAGCGATTGCTCGGGCGGAATGTCGCGCATGGTGGGTGGTGTCTTCTTCAGATCGACTGCGATCGCTTGGCGCGCTGGTAGGCCTCGTAGAGCCGCGCGTACACCGGCCCCGGCTTGCCGCGCAGCGCACCGTGGCCGACCGGCGCGCCGTCGAGCGTGGTGACCGGCAGCACCTCCTTGGTGGCCGAACTCAGCAGCAGTTCGTCGGCGGCCAGCACCTCGCCCTCGGGGATCGGGCGCAGGTTGTAGGCGATGCCTTCCTCCTCGCACAGCTCGCGGATCAGGTCGTAGCGGATGCCTTCGAGCACGTGCTCGCTCTTCGGCGGGCCCAGCACCGCGCCCTCGTGCACCACCCAGACGTTGCTGGCCGAGGCCTCGGTGAGGTAGCCGTCGCGGAACATGATGGTCTCCACCGCCCCCTTGTCGGCCGACATCTGCCGCGCCAGCACGTTGCCCAGCAGCGAGGTGCTCTTGATGTCGGCGCGCTCCCAGCGGAAGTCGCGCGCCGTCACGCAGGCCACGCCGTGGTGGCGCTGCTCGGGCGTGGCCGGCTTCATCGCGCTGGCCATCATGAAGACGGTGGGCGCGATGTCCGGCGGCATCACGTGGTCGCGCAGCGCCACGCCGCGCGTCACCTGGATGTAGACCAGCTGGTCCTGCGCGCCGGTCTGCGCGGCCAGCGCGGCGACCAGCTTGCGCGCGCGCGCCAGCCATTCGTCGGCGCTGGCCGGGTTGGCGATGCGCAGCTTGGCCAGGCTGCGGCCCAGGCGAGCGAGGTGCTCGTCGAAGCGGAACAGGCGAGCGCCGTACACCGGCACGACTTCGTAGATGCCGTCGCCGAAGATGAAGCCGCGGTCCAGCACCGACACCTTGGCGTCGCGCAGCGCGGTGTACTCGCCGTTGAGGAAGCACAGCGTGTCGGGCAGGTTCTGCATGGCGGCTCCAGTCGGAAAAATTCAGCTTACACCGTCGCGTGCGGCGTCCCTTTGATCCTCACTTGATCCACAGCCGGATCGCGTCCCAGGCGCGGCCGAAGATGCCGGCCTCCTCGACGCCCTCCAGCACCACCAGCGGCAGCTCGGCCACCGGCGCGCCGGCGGCCGTGGCCACCTTCAGCACGCCGACCTTCTGGCCCTTGGCCAGCGGCGCGACCAGCGGGTCGGTGCGCTCGATCCTGGTCACCAGCTTGCCGCCCTCGCCCTTGGGCACGCTGACGAACACGCCGGCGTCCGAGCCGAGCTTGACCTCGTTGGCCTTGCCCTTCCACACCGGCGGCGTCGCCACCGGCTTGCCGGGCTCGAACAGGCGCACCGCGTCCCAGGCGGCGTAGCCCCAGTTGAGCAGCTTCTGGCTCTCGGTGGCGCGCGCTTCCATCGAGGTGGTGTTGAGCACCACGCTCAGCAGCCGGCGCTTGCCGTTCGGGAAGTCGCGCTGCGCGCTGGCGATCAGGCAGTAGCCCGCGGCCTCGGTGAAGCCGGTCTTCATGCCGTCGACCGTCGGGTCGCGCGAGAGCAGCACGTTGCGGTTGTTCTCGTTGCTGGCCGGCGCGCCGTCGTAGCGGTACTTCTTCGTCGAGTAGATCGGGTAGTACTCGGGGAAGTCGCGGATGATGCGCGAGGCGATCACCGCGAGGTCGCGCGCGGTGCTGTGGTGGCCCGGCTCGGTCAGCCCGGTGACGTTCTTGAACGAGGTGTTCTTCAGGCCGAAGGCCTGCGCCTGGCGGTTCATCATCTCGACAAAAACCGGCAGGCTGCCGCCCACGCCCTCGGCCAGCACCACCGAGGCGTCGTTGCCGCTGTTGACGATCATGCCGCGCAGCAGGTCGGCCACCTTGGGCTTGTCGCGCGGCTCGATGAACATCAGCGAGCCGCCGCCCTTGCGCTCTTCCCAGGCGCGCAGCGAGACGGGCAGCACCTGGTCCTCGCTGATCTTCTTGTCGCGCAGCGCGCCGAACACCACGTAGGCGGTCATCAGCTTGGTCAGCGAAGCCGGGTCGGCGGGCGCATCGGCGTTGCGCTCGGCCAGCACCTGGTTGCTCGCCATGTCGAGCAGCAGGTAGCTCTTGGCGGCCACCTCGGGCGGCTGCGGCATCTGCGCGTTGGCGGCCAAGGGAAGCGCAAGGGCCAGCACGGCGGCCAGCCGGGAGATCAGTCTCTTCATCGGTGTCGTGAGGGGAGGAAATCAGTCGCCGGCGCGCAGTTGCTGCACCAGCACGTTCTTGAGCAGCGCGAGCTGCCCGTGGAAAAAATGGCCGGTGCCGGGGAACACGATCACCGGCAGCGATTGCGGCCGCGCCCAATCGAGCGTTGCGGACAGCGGCACCACGTCGTCGGCCTCGCCGTGGATCACCACGGTGCCGGCCGGCACCGCGGGCAGTTGCTGCTTCTGCGTCGAGGGGCCGACCAGCGCGAGCCGCTGCGCCTTCGCATCCTCGGGCAGGCGCGCGGCGGCCTGTGACGCGACGTAAGCGCCGAACGAGAAGCCCGCCAGCAGCAGCGGCTCGCGCTCGCGGCGATGTGCGGCGATCACCGCCAGCGCGTCGTCGACTTCGCCGCGGCCGTCGTCCCACCGGCCCTCGGAAGCGCCGACGCCGCGGAAGTTGAAGCGCACGCTGCGCCAGCCGAGCGCGACGGCCGCGCGCGCGAGCGTCTGCGCCACCTTGTTGTCCATCGTTCCGCCGTGCTGCGGGTGCGGATGGCAGATCACCGCGAGGCCGACTTCGCCCTGCGCGGGCGCGTCGATCGCGCACTCGATCGCGCCGGCCGGGCCGGGCACGAGCTGCCTGACCGTCTGGCTGTTCACCGGCCCACGCTCGGCGGCAGCACGAGGCGCTCGACCACCTCGCCTCGCTTGAGGTGTTTGTCGACGATCTCGTCGATGTCGTCGGCGTCGACGAAGGTGTACCAGACCGCCTCGGGGTAGACCACCGCCACCGGCCCGCCGGCGCAGCGATCCAGGCAGCCGGCCTTGTTGACGCGCACGCCGCCCGGGCCGGCCAGGCCCTCGGCCTTGATGCGCGCCTTGCAGTGGTCGAAGCCGCTCTTCGCGCCGTGCAGCGCGCAGGCGTCCTCGCCGTTCTCGCGCTGGTTCAGGCAGAAGAAGATGTGGCGCTGGTAGTAGCTCATCGTGCGATTTTAGAAGCGCGGGCTATTCCTCATCCCGCGCTGCGACACGCACCAGCAGGTACAGCAGCGCCGCGTAGGGCCACAGCCAGCCCACCCATTGCGCCGCGCCGTGGAAGTGGATGAAGCGGCCCTGCTCCCAGGCCTGCAGGCTCTCGGCGAAATACGGATCGGCGGGCGCGTGCGCCACCAGCGCCACCAGCCCCGACAGCGCCACCAGCCCGATGCCGGCTGCCGCGCGGCGCGGCAGCAGCACCGCCAGCGCCGCCAGCGCCGCGCCGAACGCGAAGCCGGCTTCGGCATTCGGCGTGCGCCAGGCGAGCGCATGCGCCGGGCCGAAGTTCAGCGCGGTCGACAAGGTGGTCGCCGCCGCGCCCACCAGCATCGCGCCGGCCAGCAGCACGATGCGCCGCCAGCCCGGCCGCGCCACCACCAGCGCCACCATGCAGGGGGCGAGCAGGCCGAGCGCCACGGTCATCAGCTCCTGCCCGGCCGACAGCGGCTCGTAGGCCGGCTCGGCGTCGAGCCAGGGCGAAAGCGCCTCCAGCACCGGACTGCCCTGCAGCGCCGCCGCCAGCCCTTCCTGCAGGCGCGGCAGCACCTGGCCGAGCCCGAGCGGCACCGGCGCGGGGAACAGCAGCCCGAGCGGCCACAGCAGCAGCAGCGCGAGGCCGCCGGCGCTGCCGGCGATGAACCAGCGCTCGCGCAGCGACTGCCAGCGATCGATGCCGCCGGCGCCGTGCACCAGCCAGCCGAGCACGCCGCCGGCCGAGGCGCCGGCGATGTTCAGCGCCAGGTCGACGTTCGACGGCACGCGCTTGGGCAGGTAGTTCTGCAGCATCTCCATCGTGAAGGAGAGCAGCGCCCCGGCCAGCAGTGCGGCGAGCGCGCCGCGTGCCGGCGGCTGCCCCGCGCGCAGCGCGGCGACGAACACCAGCGCGCCCAGCGGCACGTAGCCGACGAGGTTGGCGACGAGGTCGAAGGCCGTCCAGTAGCGCGGCCAGGGCAGCGCGAGGAACTGCCAGGGCGAATGCCCCGGCACGCGCCAGTCGCCGAACGGATAGAGGCTGGCGTAGACGATCAGCGCTGCGTAGAAGCACGCCAGCGGCACCGCGGAGCTGGGCTGGCGGTTCACACCGTCGTCAGAACGGCTTGACCACCACCAGCACGACGATGGCGGCGAACAGCAGCACGGTGACTTCGTTGAAGACGCGGAACCAGCGCTCGCTGCGCCTGTTGGCGAACTGCTCGAAGCGGCGCAGCGAGGCGCCGCACACATGGTGGTAGCCGATGGCGCCAACCACCAGCAGCAGCTTGGCGTGCAGCCAGTAGTTGCCCGGCCCGCGCCCGATGCCGTAGTACAGCCACAGCAGCAGCCCCAGGCCCAGCGCCGGGATCGCCAGGATGCCGGCGAAGCGGTACAGGCGGCGCGCCATCAGCAGCAGCCGCTCGCGCTCGGCATGGCTGTCGGCCGGCACCGAGGCGAGGTTGACGAAGATGCGCGGCAAATAGAACAGCCCGGCGAACCAGGCCGCGACGAAGACGATGTGGAAGGCTTTGACCCAGAGCATCGGGCGATTATCGCGAGCTTGCGGGCCGCACTGCGCGAATGAAAAAGCCCCGGCCGAAGCCGGGGCTCGAAAAGCCTTATCGCTGTCATCACGGTAAGGCTCCTGCTCAGGGAGGAAAAGCAGGGAACGACAACCTTGCGGCTATCATTCACTTGTAACTTTAGCAGAGGGCTTCGGGCTTGCGACACACGCAAGGGCATTCCCCGAGGGTCCCGAAAGGTCATGCAGACGCCGCCGCCCTACCCCGCCAGCCGCCCGCGACGCCTGCGCCGCGATGCCTTCACACGCGATCTGGTGCGCGAGCACCGCTTGCACGCCAGCGACCTGATCCTGCCGGTGTTCGTGCTCGCCGGAAGCAACCAGGTGCAGGACGTCGCCTCGATGCCCGGCGTGCAGCGCCTCAGCCTCGACCGCCTGCTGCCGGTGGCCGAGGACTGCGTGAAGCTGGGCATCCCGGTGCTGGCCTTGTTCCCGGTGATCGACCCGAAGCTCAAGTTCGAGGACGGCCGCGAGGCGCTCAATCCCGAAGGCCTGGTGCCGACGGTGGTGCGCGAGCTGAAGCGGCGCTTTCCCGAACTCGGCGTGATGACCGACGTGGCGCTCGACCCCTTCACCTCGCACGGCCAGGACGGCCTGCTCGACGGCACCGGCTACATCCTCAACGACGAGACGGTGGCGGTGCTGACGCAGCAGGCGCTGGTGCAGGCCGAGGCCGGCGTGGACATCGTCGCGCCCAGCGACATGATGGATGGCCGCATCGGCGCGATCCGCGCCGCGCTGGAAGCGAAGGGCCGCATCCACACGCGCATCATGGCCTACAGCGCCAAGTACGCCAGCGCCTTCTACGGCCCGTTCCGCGACGCGGTGGGCTCGGCCGCCAACCTCGGCAAGAGCAACAAGAAGGTCTACCAGATGGACCCGGGCAACAGCGACGAGGCGCTGCGCGAAGTGGCGCTCGACATCGCCGAGGGCGCCGACATGGTGATGGTCAAGCCCGGCATGCCGTACCTGGACATCGTGCGCCGCGTGAAGGATCAGTTCCGCCTGCCGACCTTCGCCTACCAGGTCAGCGGCGAGTACGCGATGCTGAAAGCCGCCGCACAGAACGGCTGGCTGGACCACGACGCGGTGATGATGGAGGCGCTGCTCGCCTTCAAGCGCGCCGGCGCCGACGGCGTGCTGACCTACTTCGCGCGCGACGCCGCGCGGCTGCTGAAAGCGGCCTGAGCCGCCCGCGGCGCGACCCGAGCGCATGCGCCTCTTCCACGTCAGTGGCGAGCAGTTCACCGAACTCGCCGCCTTGCCCGAGGCCTTGCCGCCCAGCGGCTACCTGTGGATCGGCGCGGCGCGGCGCGAGTTCGAGGTCAACGTCGGCCTGCTGCAAGGCCGGCTCGCGCAGTGGACCGGCGGCACGCTGGTCGACCTGCACGTCTCCGACCTGCTGAACAACCAGCTGCCCTCGCACTTCGACACCACCTCGGGCTACGACCTGCTGGTGTTCCGCCGCCTCGCCGCCGGCGCCGGCACGGCGGGCAGCTTCGTCGACGACACGCAAGGCACGCTCGCCTCGGCGCGCACCGCGCTGCAGGCGATCGACACCAGCCCGGTGGGCTTCGCGGTGTTCGACCGCGTGCTGCTCACCGTGCACCCGACCGACTGCCAGGTGCGCGACCATTTCGCCACGCGCCTGGCGCAGCAGGCGCAGCCCGGCGAGGCGGCGGCGCGCGGCGCGGCACGCCTGCCCAGCAGCCCGGCCGACCTGATGCTGCGCATGGTCAACCACATGGTCGACAGCTACCTCGAGCTGCGCCGCCTGCTGACGCGCCAGTTCGCGCACCTGCAGAACGAGCTGTTCCGCCCCGGCGGGGCTTTTCGCAACTGGCAGCTGCTGCTGGAGTCGCGCAACGCGCTGCACCTGCTGGAAGACACCTGCGAAGACCAGCGCAGCGCGCTGGCCGAATGGGTAGACGCGCTCGAGGAATGGCCCGATGAAAGCGACCCCGCCGCGCGCCGTGAGCGCGAACTGCTGCGGCTGCGCTCGCGCGACATCATCGAGCACACCGAGCGCGTGCTGACGCACGTGCGCCGGCTCGAATCGGCGGCCGAGACGGCGGTGCAGATGCACTTCGCCGCGCAGAGCCACCGCACCAACAACATCATGCGCACGCTGACCGTGCTGACGGCGATCTTCCTGCCGCTGAACCTCGTCACCGGCTTCTTCGGCATGAACTTCGAGGGCCTGCCGCTGATCCACAGCCCGACCGGCTTCTGGATCGTCTTCTGCGTGATGCTGGCGCTGGGCGTCGGCCTGAGCGTGTTCTTCTGGCGCAAGAACTACCTGGGCAGCCGGCATTGAGCGGTGCGCACTTCAACGCGCGCCAGCTCGCGCTGCTGACCGGCCTGACGCTGGTGTGGGGGCTGAACTGGCCGATCATGAAGTTCGGCGTCACGCACTTCGCGCCGCTGAGCTTTCGCGCGCTGTCGATGTGGCTGGGCCTGCCGGTGCTGTTCCTCGCGGTGCGCGGCCTGGGCGTGTCGCTCGCGATCGAGCGGCGCGAGTGGCGCGAGCTGGGCTCGCTGACCTTCACCAACATGATCGTCTGGCACGTGCTGGCGATCGTCTCGGTGCAGGCGCTGTCGTCGGGGCGCGCCGCGATCCTCGGCTACACGATGCCGGTGTTCTCGGCGCTGTGGGGCATGGCGCTGTTTGGCCAGCGCCCCTCGGGCCGGCAGCTGGCCGGCGTGGCCGCGGCGGCGCTGGGCGTCGCGCTGCTGCTGTGGCACGAGCTCGGCCACATGGCCGGCAAGCCCTGGGCGGCCGGCGGCATGCTGTTGTCGGCCGCGGTGTGGGCGCTGGGCACGCAGCAGCTGCGCCGCACGCGCATGACGGCGGCTACGCTGGCGATCGTGTTCTGGATGACGCTCATCACCACCGTGGTGATGACCGTGCTGGCCGCCGCGCTCGAACACGAGCGCTGGCACGCGCCGACACCCGGCGTGTGGGCGGCGATCATCTTCAACGCGGTGCTGATCTTCGGTTTCGCGCAGCCGGTGTGGCTGTACCTCGCGCGCGCGCTGCCGCCGCTGGCCTCGACGCTGTCGGTGATGCTGATCCCGGTGCTGGGCACGCTGTCGGGCGCGTGGTGGCTCAATGAGCAACTGCACTGGCAGGATTTCGCCGCCATCGTGCTGATGCTCGCGGCGATCGCCTCGGTGCTGCTGCCGGCGCGGGTGGCCGCAGACATCCGTTCGCCCTGAGCCCGAACGGGATCTATGCGTAGGGGTCGGCGAAGCCGAGCGCGGCGAGGATCGCCGTCTCGCGCGCCTCCATCGCCTTGGCGTCGCGCGCGCGCTCGTGGTCCCAGCCCTGCGCGTGCAGCGTGCCGTGCACCAGCAGGTGGGCGTAGTGCGCTTCGAGCGTCTTGCCCTGCTCGCGTGCCTCGCGCTCGACCACCGGCGCGCACAGCACCAGGTCGGCGTGCACCACCGGCTCGTGCGCGTAGTCGAAGGTCAGCACGTTGGTCGCGTAGTCCTTGCCGCGGTAGTCGCGGTTCATCGCGCGGCCTTCGTCGGCATCGACGATGCGCACCGCGATCTCGGCCGGCGCGTCCAGCGCGGCGCGCATCCAGCGCGCCACCTTGTGGCGCGGCAGCTGCGCGCGGTGGCTCGCGTCGGCGAACTGCAGCGACAAGCTCAACGCGGGACGCGGCACGGCCATCAGCGCTCGTCGGTTCGGGCCGCGTCGTACGCCTCGACGATGCGCGCGACGAGCGGATGCCGCACCACGTCGGCCGAGGTGAAGCGCGTCGTCGCGATGCCGCGCACGCGCGCGAGCACGCGCTCGGCGTCGACCAGCCCGCTGGTGCTGCCGCGCGGCAGGTCGATCTGGCTGACGTCGCCGGTGACCACCGCCTTGGCGCCGAAGCCGATGCGCGTGAGGAACATCTTCATCTGCTCGGGCGTGGTGTTCTGCGCCTCGTCGAGGATCACGAAGGCGTGGTTCAGCGTGCGCCCGCGCATGAAGGCCAGCGGCGCGATCTCCAGCGTGCCCTTCTCGAAGGCCTTGGTGACGCGGTCGAAGCCCATCAGGTCGTACAGCGCGTCGTACAGCGGGCGCAGGTAGGGGTCGACCTTCTGCGCCAGGTCGCCGGGCAGGAAGCCGAGGCGCTCGCCGGCCTCCACCGCCGGGCGCGTCAGGATGATGCGCTGCACCTGGCTGCGCTCCAGCGCGTCGACCGCGCAGGCCACCGCCAGGAAGGTCTTGCCGGTGCCGGCCGGGCCGATGCCGAAGGTGATGTCGTGGCCGAGGATGTTGCGCAGGTAGGCCACCTGGTTGGGCGTGCGGCCGGCGAGGTCGCTGCGGCGCGTGTGCAGCACGATCTCGGCGTCGTCTGCCGGCAGCGCGTCGGCCGCCGTCGCGGCGCGCAAGGGCGGCGCCTTCAGGTCGGCCATTGCCTCGACGATCGCCAGCTGCACCTGCTCGGCCGGCAGCGCGCGGCGCGCGCGGTCGTACAGCGACTGCAGCAGCGCCACCGCGCGCTCGGCCTGGCGCTTGCCGCCTTCGACGCGGAAGGATTCGTTGCGGCGCGTGATCGCCACGTCCAGCGCCGCCTCGATGCTGCGCAGGTGCTCGTCGAGGCTGCCGCACAGGTGCGCCAGGCGCGCGTTGTCGAGCGGGATGAAGGCGTGGCGGAGGATCACGGGCAGGCGGATTCGGCAAAGCCGGCATTGTGGCGCCAAGCGTGCGCTGCCGGGCCGCGAGCGTGGCATCCGACCGCCGCGCGGCGCCGCCCTTCCTGCACAATCGCCGCCCATGCCGCGCGCCGCCTTCGTCCGCACCGTCTCGCGCCTGGCGCTGCCGGCGCTGCTCGCGCTGCTGGCCTGGGTGGCCGCCGTCGCGTCGGCGCAGCCGCCCGACGCGCAGGTCATCGCCGAGGCGCTGGCGGTGGCGAACAGCGCCGAGCGCTTCCCCGAAGGCGACCCCATGGCGGCGACCGTCGCGCTGCCCGACGACTGGGCACAGAACCACCCGCGCCACGACGGCAGCGTGTGGTACCGCGTGCAGTTCGACCCGGGCCGCGCGCTGGACCGCAACGACCTGCTCGGCCTGTACGTGCAGCGCGCCTGCAGCGCGCTCGACGTGTACCTCAACGGCCGGCGCATCCACAGCGGCGGAAGCGCCGTGCAACCGCTGGCGCGCGACTGCGCCTACCCGCAGCTGATCGCGATCCCCGGCGGGCTGGTGCTGTCGCAGGGCAACGTGCTCGACCTGCACGTGCGCGGCCACGCGCTGGCCAACGTCGCCTCGCGCGACCGCGCCGGCGGCCTCGCGGCGCTGCACATCGGCGCCTACGACGACCTGGTCGGGCGCTTCGCCGATGCGGTGTTCTGGAACGTCTCGATCGTCAAGATCGTCAACCTCGCGCTGGCCACGCTGGGCGCGGTGATGGTGCTGCTGGCCTGGGTGAACCGGCGCGACGCGCCTCTCGGCTACTACGGGCTGATGGCGCTCGCCCTGGCGCTGCTGTCGGCGCGCCACTGGTGGCGCGGCGTGCCGCTGGACAACGCCACCGTCGAGTTCCTCGTCTGCATGGCCTTCACGCCGGTGCTCGGGCTGGGCGTGCAGTTCCTGCTCAGCTACGCCGGCGTGCGCTCGCGCATGATCGAGGCGGCGCTGCTCGCGCAGTGCGTGCTGCTGCCGATGAGCCTGCTGGTGGCCGGGCCGTCGCGCCTGTTCTCCACCACCAGCGCCTGGTACGTGGTGCTGGCGCTGGAGACGCTGGGCGCCATGCTGCTGCACCTGCGCATCAGCTGGCGCGACCGGCCGCGCGACTTCTGGCCGATGGCCGCGACGCTGGCCGCCACCGCGGCGGTGATGCTGCACGAGCTGGCGGTGCAGCGCGGCTGGCTGGCGCTGCCCGACTCGCCGCGCCTGCAGGTGCTGCTGCCGCTGATCCTGCTCGCCTTCGGCGCGCGGCTGCTGCTGCAGCGCGCCGCCGCGCCCGCCGCCGTGCCCGACCTGCGCTACCTGGTCGACGCGCGCGTGCGCGAGGTCAGCGCCGAGATCGAGCGCAGCCACGCCGAGCAGGCCGAGGCGCGCATCGAGCAGGTGACGCAGAAGGAGCGCAAGCGCATCGCCGCCGACCTGCACGACGACCTCGGCGCCAAGCTGCTGACCATCGTGCACACCAGCGAGAGCGAGCGCATCTCGACGCTGGCGCGCGAGGCGCTCGAGGAGATGCGCCTGTCGGTGCGCGGCCTGACCGGCAAGCCGGTGCGGCTGACCGACGCGCTGGCCGACTGGCGCGCCGAGACGGTGATGCGGCTCGGCCAGGCCAACGTCGAGATCGACTGGAAGAGCCCGGCCGAGGACAGCGACCAGGTGCTGGCCGCGCGCGTCTACGTGCAGACCACGCGCATCCTGCGCGAGTCGGTCAACAACATCATCAAGCACAGCGGCGCCTCGCACGTGAAGGTGCGCTGCGCGGTGCACGGCGACAGCCAGTTCGGCATCAACATCCAGGACAACGGCAAGGGCATCCCGATGGAGCTGGACGGCAAGCTCGACCGCGGCCACGGCATGACCAGCATGAAGCAGCGCGCCAAGCAGATGCAGGGCCAATGCCTGGTCGAATCCGGCCCGGGATACGGCACCGTGATAAGGCTCACGTTGCCTCTGGGGCCCGAAGCCCCCGCTGCGGGCGCGCGCTGATACGATTCCCGCCGCGGGGTTGCGCCCCGAGTGAGGGCTCACCATGAAGAACATCCTGCTGCTCGAAGACCTGCCCGAGATCCGCGCCTGGCTGAAGGTGCTGATCAACCAGGTGTTCCCCGACGCGCAGATCTCCGAATCGGCGCGCGTGCACGACGCGCTCGGCCTGGTCGGCGCGCTGCGCTTCGACCTCGCGCTGGTCGACCTCGGCCTGCCCGACGGCTCGGGCGTCGACGTGGTGGCGGCGCTGCGCGAGCAGCAGCCCGAGTGCCAGTCGGTGGTGGTGACCATCCACGACGACGACGAGCACCTGTTCCCCGCGCTGCAGGCCGGCGCCTTCGGCTACGTGCTCAAGGAGCAGGCGCGCGAGCTGATCGCCGAGCAGCTCAGCCGCATGAGCCAGGGCGAGCCGCCGCTGTCGCCGTCGATCGCGCGCCGCGTGATCGCCTACTTCGCGGCGCAGGCCAAGCCGCAGAAGGACATGATCCCGCACGTGCAGCTGACCGACCGCGAGAACGAGGTGCTGCTGCGCGTCGCCAAGGGCTTCACGCTGCCGGAGATCGGCGTGCAGCTCAACCTGTCGCGCCACACCATCGCCGACTACGTCAAGCAGATCTACCGCAAGCTCAACGTCAGTTCGCGCGCGGAAGCCGCGCTGGAAGCGCAGCGCCTGGGCCTGTTCGGCCGCGGCCGATGATCGGACGGCTGACAGGCACTCTCGCCGAGAAGAACCCGCCGCAGCTGCTGGTCGACGTCAACGGCGTCGGCTACGAGGTCGACGTGCCGATGAGCACGTTCTACAACCTGCCCGCGCTCGGCGAGCGCATCGTGCTGCTGACGCACTTCGTGGTGCGCGAGGACGCGCAGCTGCTCTACGGCTTCCTCACGCACGAGGAGCGTGGCGCGTTCCGCCAGCTGGTGAAGATCTCCGGCGTCGGCCCGCGCACCGCGCTGGCCATCCTCTCCGGCCTGAGCGTCGCCGAGCTGGCCCAGGCGGTGAGCCTGCAGGAGAGCGGCCGCCTCGTGAAGGTGCCCGGCATCGGCAAGAAGACCGCCGAGCGGCTGCTGCTCGAACTCAAGGGCAAGCTCGGCGACGCGCTCGCCGCGCCCGCCGCGCAGCACGGCGACGCGCAGGCCGACATCCTGCAGGCGCTGCTGGCGCTCGGCTACAACGACCGCGAAGCCGCCGCCGCGCTGAAGGCGCTGCCGGCCGAGGTGGGCGTCAGCGAGGGCATCAAGCTGGCGTTGAAGGCGCTGGCGCGCTGAGGTCCTGGCCTTGGGCGCGCTCGCGCTGCTGCTGGCCGGCTATTCGATCTTCTGCGCGGTCTCGATCGCGCTGACGCACTTCGGCGGCGATGCCTACCGCGAGCAGCCGCTGGCGCGCTTGATGGGATTGGTGCTGCTGCTGGCGCTGGCGGGGCTGCAGGCGGCGCACGTTGCGCTGCTGTACGGCGATCAGGACTGGTCGGACAGCAGGGCTTACCGCGTGGCCCTGTTCATCGTCGCGCCGAGCTTCTTTCTCTTCAGTGCGCCGCTGTTGAAGGCGGACCGCACCAAGCCCTGGCTGCATGCCGTGCCGGTGCTGCTGGCGCCTTTTCTGCCCACGGCACTGGCCCGGCCCGCGGCATTTCTCATCGGCGCCGGCTACCTCGTGTGGCTGGGGCGCAGCCTGCTGGCGTTGCGCGCCGAGCGGTCGCGCTTCGCACTGGAGGCCGTGCTGCTCGGCACGGCCTTCGTGATCGCAGTGACGGTGGCGCTGCTTGGCCTCATGCCCCCGCTGCTGCCGGGAAAAACGTTCATCGCGCTTTACGCCAGCGCCATCGGCCTGGCCTTCCTGCTGGTGCAGACCGCGCTGGGCCTGCGGCCGTGCCTGCCGGCCGAGGTGCAGGAAGCCGCGCAAGCGCGCTATGCCAGCACGACGCTCGCCAAGGTCGATTGCGACGCCGCGCTGGCACGGCTCGAAACCTTGATGCACACCGAGCGACTCTACGCCGACGCCGAACTGGGCCTCGCCACGCTGGCCGGGCGCCTCGGCCTGAGTGCGCACCAACTGTCGGAGCTGCTGAACGCGCGGCTCGGCAAGAGCTTCGCGCGCTACCTGCGCGAGCAGCGCGTCGGCGCCGCCAAGGCGATGCTGGTCGCCGAGCCGTCCGCATCGGTGCTGTCGGTCGGGTTGAGTGTCGGCTTCAGCGCGCAATCCAACTTCTACGACGCCTTCCGCGAGATCGAGGGCACGACGCCCGGCCAGTACCGCAAGCTGCAGCGCGCTCCGGAATGATCGTTGCGGAGCAGAAAACGGCTCCATTCCGATCCGAACGGACGACTGGCCGGCGCGCGATCGGCAGACTGAGGGCTCCTCCACTTCCGAGCCCGTCATGAGAGTCCTGCTCACCGGCGCCTCCGGCTTCATCGGCGGCCATCTCGCCGCCGCGCTGGCCAGCACCGGCCACCACGTCGTGCCGCTGTCACGCCGCCACGGCGTCGACATCGCGCGCCTGAGCACGCCCGCGGCCTGGCGGCCGCTGCTGCAAGGCATCGACGCCGCGGTCAACGCCGCCGGCATCATCGGCGAGACACGCAGCCAGCGCTTCGAGACGCTGCACACCCGCGCGCCGGTCGCCTTGTTCCAGGCCTGCGCCGAAGCCGGCGTGCACCGCGTGGTGCAGATCTCGGCGCTGGGCGCCGACGAGCGCGCCTTCTCCGCCTACCACCGCAGCAAGCGCGCCGCCGACGAGGCGCTGCGCGGCCTGCCGCTGCAGTGGTTCGTGCTGCGGCCCTCGCTGGTGCAGGGCCCGGGCGGCACGAGCGCGCGGCTGTTCGCGCTTCTCGCGCGCCTGCCGCTGGTCCCGGTGATCGGCGACGGGCAACAGCGCATCCAGCCGGTGCACGTCGACGATGTGGTGGAAACGGTGCTGCGCTGCCTGACGAGCGAGCCGGCGCGGCTCACGCTCGACGTCGTCGGCCCCGAGGTCTTCACCTTCGCCGGCTGGCTGCAGCGCCTGCGCGCCGCGCAGGGCCTGGCGCCGGCGCGGCTGCTGCACGTGCCGTACGGCGCGGCGCTCGCGCTGGCCGGGCTGGGCGGCGCGCTGAGCCCGATGCTGCGCGCCGAGAACCTGCGCATGCTGCAGGCCGGCAACTGCGCCGACGCGTGGCCGCTGGCGCAGTTCATCGGCCGCGCGCCGAAGGAGTCCGCATGAGCTACACCACGCTCAAGACGCTGCACATCCTCAGCATGGTGCTGCTGTTCGGCACCGGCCTGGGCAGCGCGTTCTACAAGTGGATGGCCGACCACAGCGGCAACGTCGCGCACATGGCAATCACCAACCGCCACGTCGTGCTGGCCGACTGGATCTTCACTACGCCCACCGTGATCTTCCAGCCGCTCAGCGGGCTGTGGATGGTGCACCTGCTCGGCCTGCCGCTCGCCACGCCGTGGATCGCCGCCAGCCTCGCGCTCTACGCGCTGGCCGGCGCCTGCTGGCTGCCGGTGGTGCTGCTGCAGATTCGCATGCGCGGCCTCGCCGCCGAAGCCGCCGCGCGCGGTGGCGCCCTGCCGCCGGCCTACTGGCGCATGGCGCGCTGGTGGTTCTGGCTCGGCGTGCCGGCGTTCTCGGCGATGGTGGGAGTGGTGGCGCTGATGGTGGGCAAGCACGCGCCGGGGTTCGCGTCATGAGCGGCAGCCTGATGCAGCGCGCGCTGGGCGCGGACTGGCAGCGTCTGCCGAGCGCGCTGCAGGCGCACTACCGCAATGGAGACACCGTCGAGACCGGGCACCTCGACATTCACTTCCCGCCCGCGATGCAGCCGCTGCTGTGGCTGCTCGGCCGCATCGGCGCGCTGGTGCACCGGCGCGGCCGCGCGGTCGAGACGCGCGTCGAGAAGCAGCGCATCGGCCAGCACCAGCACTGGCGCCGCACACTGCGCTACGCCGACGGCCAGGTGATCCGCTTCGACTCGGTGTGGGAGCCCACACCGGACGGCCACGTGATCGAGTTCGTCAACCCGCTGCTCGGGCTGGAGATGGCGCCGTTCGTCGTCGGCGAAGAGCTTCACTGCCGCGGCGTGCGCTTCGTCGCGCGGTTCGGACGGATGCAGCTGACGATCCCGCAATGGCTGGGGCCAGGCAGCACGAGCATCGTCGAGCGCGCCATCGACGAACGCCGCTTCGCGATGGACTTCCGCATGACGCACCCGTGGTTCGGCGAGCTGTTCCGCTACGCCGGCATCTTCGAAGCCGATGCCGGCTGAACTGCGCTCAGTGCTTCGGATGCTCCTGCGCCGGCGCGCCGGCCGCCTTCACCGGCACGCTCAGCTCCAGCGTCTCGCGCTTGCCGTCCTTGCCTTCGACGGTGAGCGTCAGCGGCACCGTCTCGCCGGCCTTCAGCGGCTGCTTCAGCTCCATCAGCATCACGTGGTAGCCGCCCGGCTTCAGCTCGACGGCCTTGCCGGCCGGCAGATCGAGCGCGGGGATGGCGCGCATCTTCATCACGTTGCCCTCCATCGCCATCTCGTGCACCTCGGCGACGCCGGCCCGCGGCGAGGCCACGCCGACGAGGCGGCCGCCCTGCGCGGAGGTGATCTGCATGAAGGCGCCGGTGGCCTTCTGCGGCTCGACGGTGCCGCGCACCCAGGCGTCCTTGACGGTGGTCTGCGCCGAGGCGGCGGCAGCAGCGAGGCTCAGCGCGGCGAGCAGGGGGAATCGGATCGTCTTCATCGGGGTTTCTCCATCGGTTGAAGGAAGCGGAAAGCGAAAGCGGAAATCAGCGGCGGCCGGCGGCCCAGGCCTCCAGGTCGGCGCTCGACGGCGCGCCGGTCACCCAGCGTACCGGCTGGCCGGGCACGAACAGGCCGACGTAGGGCGTGGCGCCGCGCCAGGCCGGGTTGACCTCGTGGCGCAGCGCGGCGGCCTGGCCGTCGAAGGCGAACAGGCGCTCGGCGCCGCGATAGTGCCCGTGGCGCAGCAGCTGCGCGTCGCCTTCGCCGGGCGCGACGTCGGTGACCACCGCCAGCAGCGCGGCGTCGAGGCGGCGCCGGCGCAGCTCGGCGGCGAGCTGCTCCATCACCGCCGGGCAGTTGCCGCAGCTGGTGGCCGAGAACACCACCAGCGCCGGCTTCTTCAGCGATGACTGCAGCGCCGGCCAGGTGCCGGCCGCGAAGGGCTCGACGGCGCGCGGCGCGGCCGCGGCGCCAACCGCCAGCGCGAACAGGGCAGCGAGCGCCGCCAGCCTAGGGAACAAGAGCGTGCACATGGATGCCTTTCGTGGTGCGCCACAGCGCGAACAGGCGCTCGCCCTGGCGGACGAGGCGGGGATGATCGTTGTCGTCAGCGCTGCGGTCGAGGTC
Organism: Pseudomonadota bacterium; assembly: GCA_029779845.1. Taxonomy (GTDB): domain Bacteria; phylum Pseudomonadota; class Gammaproteobacteria; order Burkholderiales; family Burkholderiaceae_C; genus Piscinibacter. Next base: position 27,909 of record JAKOZT010000005.1, read on the forward strand.
GCGCAGCTCGAAGCTGCGCCCGTCGTTGCGCGACAGCCAGGCGCGCAGCCGCGTGGCTTGTCCGTCGTAGCTGCGCCAGACGATGGCGAGCTTGGCGCCGGCGCTGATCAGGTCGGCATGCTCCGCCGCCTCGTCCGGCAGCGGCTGCGCATCGCCTTGCGGCGTGCCGTCGGCGGCGAGCCGGCCGTAGCGCACCGCCGCGATGCCGTCGCGCTCGCCGAACCAGACGGCGTGGTAGCCGCCCTGCGCCGCCGGCGCAAGGCCGGGCCCGTGGTGCGGGCAGGCGTCGACGGCCCAGCGGTCGAAGCTGGCGCGCACCGGCTCGGCACGCGCCGGCGCACCGAGCAGCGCAAAGGCGTGGTCGCGCTGGTTGGGCACGAACACATGGCGCCACAGCGCGGCCAGGCGCCCGTCGGGCGAGGGCGCCAGCGCGATGCGGCAGCACTCGCAGCTGTGCTCGGCCAGCTTGATGTCGGGCCCGAAGCTCGCGCCGCCGTCGCGCGATTCGTTGCGGTAGATCGCCGCGCCGCGGTAGCCCTTCTTCGACGGCGCCGCTTCGAGGTCGCGCTTGTCGATCCACAGCGTGTGCAGCGTGCCCTGCGCATCGAAGGCGATCGACTCGAAGCGGTGCGTGATGAGCTGCCGGTCGGCATGCACCGTCACCGGCGCCGCGAAGCTGCGCCCGCCGTCGGCCGAGCGCAGCAGGCGGATCGCGCCGGTGTAGGGCCTGGCCAGCGGCTGCGTGTAGCTGATCACCACCTGGCCGCGCGGGCCGAAGGCGATCTTCGGGCGGTTCTCGCCGTCGGCGGAGATCGCCTCGTCGGCGCGCTCCAGCACGCGCGGCGGCGTCCAGCTGCGGCCCTCGTCGGCGCTGGTCTGCACGGCCAAGCGCTGCTGCTCGTCGAGCCCCACCACCCACAGCTCGCCCGAAGGCGCGAAGGCCGCGCCGATGGCCAGCGCCGGCGCGCGCTTCTTCGGCTTGGGCGCGTCGTGGCCGGCGTGCTGCGCATGCTGGGCCTGGACGCCCAACGCGAACAGCGCGAGCAGCAGCGCTGAAAGACTTCGCTTGATCATGGCCATGCGCCCTCCTCTCAATAGCTCGCGCGCAGCTCGGTGAACAGCGTGCGCCCGGGGTACGGGTGCGCCTGGTAGCCGCGGCTGTCGCCGACGTTGTCGATGCCGAAGGCGAGTTCGACCTTGGGCGTGATCCTGACGCTGCCGCGCACATCGACGAAGGTGAAGGACGACACGCCGCCGTACACGTCGGGGTTCACGTCGAGGTTGTAGGTGTCGTTGTAGGCGCGCCCGGAATGGCGGATGCCCAGGCTGCCCATCCAGGTGTCGTTCGGCCGGTAGACGGCGAGCAGATTGGCGCGCACCCTGGGCACGCGCAGCCAGTACTTGCCCACCGAGGCCGGGTCGGCCGCGTTCTCCACCACCTTCGAGCGCGCGAAGGCCGCGTTGGCGTCCAGGCTGAGGCCGCGCACCAGCCAGTCCTGCGTCTGCCAGACGATCTCCAGCCCGGTGGTCTTCACGCGGTCGACGTTGGACACGCGCGTCACGCTCGGCGTCACGGTGGTGTCGCTCTGGCGCAGGATGGCGTCGCGCACCGCGTCGTGGAAGACCGACACGCGCAGGCGGTGCATGTCCCAGTCCTTCTCGGCGCTCAGCTCGAGCGCGTCGGAGCGCTCGGGACGCAGGTCGGGGTCGCTCTGCGTCTGCGAGCTGGCGGTGAAGGTGCCGTTGTACAGCTCCTCGACGTTGGGGAAGCGCACGCCGCGGCCCACGCTCGCCTTGAGCAGCAGGTCGTCGTCGGCGCGCCAGGCGAGCGAGGCCTTGGGCGAGCCGCCCGACAGGCGCCGCTGCGGGTAGGCGAGCACGCGGTCGAAGCTGCCGTCGCCGTTGTCCTCGCAGCTCACGCCGGGCGCGGTGGCGCAGCTCGCCACGCGCAGCAGCTGCTCGCCGTCGCGCGCGGTGAAGCGCTCGTGGCGCAGGCCGAGCGTGAGCGTCAGCGCGTCGCGCAGCTTCCAGGCGTCCTGCGCATACAGCGCCGTCACCTCGGTGCGGCCGTGGTAGCGCTGCGCCAGCGTGGTCTCGGTGCTGCGCCAGTCGGTGGCGTTGGTGGTCGGGCTGTCCAGCAGGTAGGCGTTGCGGTGCGCGCCGAAGGTCAGCGCGTGGCGGCCGCCGGTGAAGTCGCCCTCGCTCGGGCGGTAGGCGGCCTGCACCTCGAATGTGTTCCAGCCCGTGCCGTCGCGGCGCGTCCAGCTGCCGGCGCCGCCGGCGGCGGCCTGGTCTTCGGGCAGGTTGGCCTGGCGCGCGATGTCGCGCACGATGCGGTAGTTCGAGTAGACGATCGAGCCGTTCCAGCCGGTGGCGTACTTCGTCTTCAGCGTGATGCCGCCGTGGCGGTGCAGCTCCTCGCGGTTGGACGGCGCGAAGGCCGCCAGCGGCAGGTTGAAGCTGTCGGCTCCGTCGGTGACAACGCCCGACCACACCGTGGCGCCGCCCGCATCGCGCAGGAACGAGCGGTTCGAGTTGCGCGTGTCGTTGGTCCAGCCGCCCAGCATCGCGCTGGCCACCAGCTCGGGCGTGAACTCGTAGCCGAGCTTGAGCTTGAGCGTGTCCTGCACGGTGTGGTCGATCGCGCCGCCGCTGGCGCCGAAGACGGCACGCCGGCGGCCCTTCGGGTCCGTGTCGTAGCGGATGCCGGTGACCGGCAGCGCCGTGCCGGTCACCGCCGGGAACACGCCGGCCGCGTCGGCGCTCACCGTGTAGTAGTTCATCGGCTGCGAGGTGGAGTCCTGCCGGTTCGCGGCGAGCGAGTACCACAGCCCCGAATCGAGCTTGCTGCCGACGAAGGCCGAGAGCTGGTGGCCGTCGTAGTCATGCGCGTCGCCGTACAGCTCGAAGCGCTGCCGGTAGCCGGTGATGCGCGCCGAGGCCTCGAAGCCGCGCGGTTCGCGCTCGGTGGTGACCACCGTGGTGCCGATCGAGTTGCCCGGGTAGATGGCCGAGAACGGGCCGTACAGCACGTCGACGCGCGCGATCGCCTCGGGCGTGATCATGTTCCAGCGCGGCCCGTCGAAGCGGCCGAGGAAGTTCGAGATCAGGTAGCCGTCGACGTAGGCCAGGCCGCGCGAGGGCTGCAGCGTGCCGAAGCTGCGCCCGCCGATCATCGCGTTGCGGTCGCCGATGTAGCGCTTGCGGATGCTGGTGTTGGGCACGTACTTGAGCGCGTCCTCCGGGTTGAAGAGGTTCTGCTCGCGCAGGTCTTCGGCGGTCTTGCTGGCGCTGTTGCCCGGCACGTCGGCGGCCAGGCCGCTGCGCACGCCGACACCGCTGACGAGCACCGGCGCGAGCTGCTGGTCGGTGGCCACGCCCTGGGCGTGGCCGCTCTGGGCGAGCGACGCCGCGGCGAGGGCGGCGGCGCCGAGCCGCCAAGGCGTGGCGGGAAATCGGGGGGTTGTCATGGGTCCTGCTGCGTGTGAGGCCGCACCCTCGCGGGTGCGCATCGGCGCCCGGCACGACGGCGCGGGCGGTCGGCGTGGCCGGCGGCGGGCGCGCCTTCACGGCGCCGCCCGGCGGCCGCTCAGCAGGAAGCCGGCGGTGCGCGCGGCTGCGCCGCGACCCACGCGAACAGCGGGCGCGGCGCGTGCAGGAAGAGCGCGGGGCGGTGCGTGGCGCCGTCCACCCGCACGGGCAGGTATTCGGCGCTGGGCAGCAGGGGCGCGTCGCCGACCTGGCCGCACAGCGGGCAGTGGCCGAGGTGCGCGCCGGCATCGGCGGCCTGGCCGGCATCGGCCTGCACCGGCGCCATCCTGGCGCTGCCCATCGAGCAGATCTCCGACCAGGGATCGCCGCCGTTCGAAGCCGCGAGCGCGTGCGACAGCGTCGGCGCGAGCGCGAGCCCGAGCATCGCGGCGAGCGCGAGCCAGGTGGCGCGGCGGAACAGGCGGCGGATGGTCTGCACGGAGCGCATCCTAACAATGCCGGCCTCCGCCCGCTTGACCGCAAGCAAGCCGGCGGCCGTGCCCATAATCCCGCATGAGCATCCAGACCGACGATTTCGCGCCCTCGCGCCGGGTGGTGAGCGCCGCGCCGGCCTCGCCCAACGAGGAGGCGATCGAGCGCGCGCTGCGGCCCAAGGGGCTGGCGGACTACGTCGGCCAGGCCAAGGTGCGCGAGCAGCTGGAGATCTTCATCGGCGCGGCGAAGAAGCGCAGCGAGGCGATGGACCACGTGCTGCTGTTCGGCCCGCCGGGGCTGGGCAAGACCACGCTGTCCCACATCATCGCCAACGAACTCGGCGTGAACCTGCGCCAGACCTCCGGACCGGTGCTGGAGAAGCCCAAGGATCTGGCCGCGATCCTGACCAACCTCGAGCGCAACGACGTGCTCTTCATCGACGAGATCCACCGCTTGAGCCCGGTCGTCGAGGAGATCCTCTACCCGGCGCTGGAGGACTACCAGATCGACATCATGATCGGCGAGGGCCCGGCGGCGCGCTCGATCAAGCTCGACCTGCAGCCCTTCACGCTGGTCGGCGCGACCACGCGCGCCGGCATGCTGACCAACCCGCTGCGCGACCGCTTCGGCATCGTCGCGCGGCTGGAGTTCTATTCGGCGCAGGAGCTGGCGCGCATCGTGCACCGCTCGGCCGGGCTGCTGGCCGTGGCGGCCGACGAAGAAGGCGCCTACGAGATCGCGCGCCGCTCGCGCGGCACGCCGCGCATCGCCAACCGCCTGCTGCGGCGCGTGCGCGACTACGTCGACGTGAAGGGCGACGGCCGCATCGTCAGGACGCAGGCGGAGAAGGCGCTGGCGATGCTCGACGTCGACCCGCTCGGCTTCGACCTGATGGACCGCAAACTGCTCGAAGCGGTGATCCACCGCTTCGACGGCGGGCCAGTCGGGCTGGACAACGTCGCCGCCGCGATCGGCGAGGAGCGCGACACCATCGAGGACGTGATCGAGCCCTACCTGATCCAGCAGGGCTTCCTGCAGCGCACGCCGCGCGGGCGCGTGGCGACGGCGGCGGCGTACCGGCATCTGGGCGTGGTGCCGCCCAAGAGCGGCGCGACCGACCTGTTCGGCGAGTAGTTCGGCGGGCAATGGGCGTGACACGCGAAGACCAGTTCGCCGGCATGAGCATCCTCACCCTGCCCGACGAGGTCTCCGCCAAGCTCATCGCCCAGTGGCTGCCTGCCGAAGAGACACGGCAGCTGGAATTCAAGCGCGTCAGCGGCAAGATGGTCGGCAAGGCACTCGAGACCATCTGCGCATTCGCCAATGCCGATGGCGGCCTGCTGGTGCTGGGCTTGGCCGACCTGAAGGAGCACAAGGGCCACACGCGCGTCTTCGGCGCGGAAGAGAACGCCGAGGCCGTCGACGAACTGGTGCGCAAGCTGCGCACGGAGTTTCTCCCGCCGATGGGCGGCGTGCAGTTGTTGCGCCTGCCCTGCGACCTGCACAACGGCCCGGCCAAGGGACAGCAGGGATATCTGGTGGTGGCGCAGGTGCAGCGCAGCGCCCAGGTGCACTCGCTGGTGGCGGGCGGCACCTACACGCGCCTGGATCGTGGCAACCGCGAGCTGTCCGCCGAAGAAATCACCGAATTGAGTTACCGCCGAGGTACGCGCAGCGCGGCGGCCGAGCCGGTGTCGGTGCCTCTGGAGCGGCTGAACACGCAGGCCTGGCAACGCTTTCTTCAGCGCCGCGGCCCGCTGTCGGGCAACCTCGTCGAGCAGCTTCTCAGCATCGGTCTGGCCGTGGAACTCGATGGCCGTGTGCAACCGATGCGCGCGGCGGTGCTGTTGTTTGCCGACGAGCCGGGCAGTCTGCTGGCCGCCCACGGCACGCGGGCGGATGTCCGGGTGTTCGTCTACGACGGCAAGGCACCGATCCCGGGCGCTACACCGAATCTGCGCAAGGAACCCAAGACGATCCGCGGGCCATTGATCGACCAGATCGACCGCACCGTGAAGGTGGTGATGGACGAACTGGCCCAGGGCGTGACGCTCTCCGGCAGCGGCTTTCGTACTCGCCACGTGTACCCGGAACGGGTGGTCAAGGAGGCCATCGTCAATGCGGTGGTGCACCGCGACTACCGACTCAACCGCGACATCTTCGTGCGCATCTTCGATGACCACCTCGAGATCGAGAGTCCGGGCCTGCTGCCCAAGGGCATCACGCCGGCCACGATCCGCCGAGCCGGATCGAAGACCCGCAACGATCTCATCGCCGCCAACTTGCGTGACTTCCCTGAGCCACCCAACCTGGACGCCGGCGAGGGCGTGAAGATGATGTTCGCCGAAATGGCCCTGGCCAAGCTCTACCCGCCGCAGTACCGCGAGAACACCGATGCGGCCGTGGAAAGCCTGACCGTGGCGCTGCTGAACCTTGAACGTCCGACAGCCTGGGACGAGGTGAGCGACTGGCTGGACCGGCGCGGCACGGTCGCCAATGCCGACGTGGTGCGTATTGCCGGCGTGGACACGCTGCGCGCGTCGAAGCTGCTGACAGCGTGGCGCGAGCAGGGATTGCTGGTGGCCCTGCCGGGCCGGGCCAAGCGCAACATGGCCTACACCAAGCCACAGGCGCTGGCGGCATCAGCACCCGTCTCGTTGTTATCCGAGGCCTCGGATAACAACGGGGGTTAGTTCGGAAAGCTGTTCGTTATCAACCACTTACAGCGCCTGTTGTTTTCTTCCGGGTGCCGAACCCCCTGGGCCGGCGCTGCCAGCCGTTGTCTTCCCCACAGCAGGAAAACAACCCGCGACTCAGGAGTTAATCCATTTGAATCAAGAGCTTGGAGCGCCGGTTGTTCTCCGCAGCGCTGCAAGCATTCTCAGATCAGGTCTTCGATCGCCAGCAGGTGGTAGCGCTCGGCCAGCAAGGCCCCATGCCGCTTGACCGTCTGCGCGACCCAGCCGGCGCGCGTGTCGTCGGGCGCGAACACGATCAGCCAGCTCGCGCCCTGCTCGGCCAGCGCCTTGTACTTGCGCATCAGCGTGATCTCGTAGCCGAAACCGGCGAACTCGCTGGCGTGCTGCAGCATGCGGCTCATCTCGTGGTCTTCCTCGGCGGCGCTGTATTCGAGGATGTCGTCGCACTCGAAACCCTGCGCCCGCAGGGCCTGTACCGCCTGCGCCGCGCGAGCGTCGTCGGGCATCGCCACCACCACGTGGCCGACCGGCTTGAAGGCGCCGAGCGACTGCGGATGGTCGGCCTTGGTCATGCGCTTGAGGGCCATGGTGCTCACCTCCGGCAAGGCTGTGAGCCCACTGTACGCCGCGCTTGATCGACGTCAAGCCGGCGCCGCAATCACCCCGCGCGCTTCTTGCGCCAGGCGATCAGTTCGCCGACGAAACCGCGCCGGAACGCCACCACGCAGATGACGAAGATCGCGCCGATGATCACCGTCACCCACGAGCCGACGCGGTCGGCGAGGAAGTTCTGCAGGCCGATGATCGTGAAGGCGCCGATCACCGGCCCGGCGAAGGTGCCCATGCCGCCGAGCAGCGTCATCAGCACCACCTCGCCGGACAGCGACCAGTGCGCGTCCGACAGCGTCGCGAAGCCCAGCACCAGCGTCTTCAGCGAGCCGGCCAGCCCGGCCAGGCCGGTGGACAGCACGAAGGCGAGCAGCTTGTACCTGTCGACGTCGTAGCCCAGCGAGACGGCGCGCGGCTCGTTCTCGCGGATCGCCTTGAGCACCTGCCCGTAGGGCGAGTGCACGATGCGCACGATGAACAGGAACACCGCGACGAACACCGCCAGCACGACGAAGTACAGCACCGTGTCGTCGGCGAGGTCGACGAGGCCGAACAGCTTGCCGCGCGGCACGCCCTGCAATCCGTCCTCGCCGCCGGTGAAGGGCGCCTGCAGCCAGACGAAGTACACCATCTGCGCCATCGCCAGCGTGATCATCGCGAAGTAGATGCCCTGGCGGCGGATCGCGATCAGCCCGACCACCAGTCCGATCGCCACGGCGAACAGCGTGCCGCCGAGCACGCCCAGCTCGGGCGACCAGCCGGCGCTCCGGACCAGCCAGCCGGTGATGTAGGCCGCCGCGCCCAGGTAGGCGGCGTGGCCGAAGGAGAGCAGCCCGGTGTAGCCGAGCAGCAGGTTGAAGGCGCAGGCGAAGATCGCGAAGCACAGCGCCTTCATCATGAAGATCGGGTACAGCCCGATGAAGGGCGCCGCGATCAGGATCGCCAGGCCGATGCCCCAGGCGATGCGGCCGAGCTTGTCCGCGCCCATCTCAGCGTTCCTTCCCGAACAGCCCGGCGGGCCGGATGATCAGCACGATCGCCATGATCACGAACACCACGATGTTCGAGGCCTCGGGGTAGAAGACCTTGGTCAGGCCCTCGATCAGCCCCAGCATCAGGCCGGTGAGGATGGAGCCGAGGATCGAACCCATGCCGCCGATCACCACCACCGCGAAGACGACGATGATCAGGTTGCTGCCCATCAGCGGCGTGATCTGGATCACCGGCGCGGCCAGCACGCCGGCCACCGCCGCCAGCCCCGCGCCGAAGGCGTAGGTGAGCATCACCATCAGCGGCACGTTGACGCCGAAGGCCTGCACCAGCGCCGGGTTCTCGGTGCCGGCGCGCAGGTAGGAGCCCAGCCGCGTGCGCTCGATCAGGAACCAAGTGCCGAAGCACACGATCAGCGAGGCCAGCACCACCCAGCCGCGGTAGTTGGGCAGGATCATGAAGCCGAGGTTGGTGGCGCCCTGCAGCAGCTCGGGCACCGGGTACTGCTGGCCCGAGACGCCGAACTGGTCGCGCAGGATGCCCTCGGCGATCAGCGACAGGCCGAAGGTCAGCAGCAGGCCGTAGATCGGGTCGATCTTGTAGAGCTGCTTGAGCAGCGTGCGCTCGACCACCAGGCCGATCGCGCCCACCACCAGCGGCGAGACCACCAGCGCGAGCCAGTAGTTCATGCCGAAGTGCTCGAGCCCGAGCCAGGCCACGTAGGCGCCCATCATGTAGAGCGCGCCGTGGGCGAAGTTGACGATACCCAGCAGCCCGAAGATCACCGCCAGCCCGAGGCTGAGGATGGCGTAGAACGAGCCGTTGACCAGCCCGAGCAGCAGCTGCCCGAGAAAGGCCTGCAGCGGGATGCCGAAGATCTCCATGGCGTGCGGGGCGTCGTCGTCGCGTCAGGCGCTCACTTCCACAGCGCGCACTTCGATTCGGCCTTGGTGGTCCAGGCCTCCTCGCCCTTGAAGGTCTGCACCACGTTGTAGTAGTCCCAGGGCTCGGTCGACTTGTCGGGCGTCTTCACCTGCATCAGGTACATGTCGTGCACCATGCGGCCGTCGCCGCGGATGAAGCCGCCCTTGGCGAAGATGTCGTTGATCTTGGTCTTCTTCATCTGCGCCAGCACCTTGTCGGAGTCGTCGCTGCCGGTGGCCTTGACGGCGTTCAGGTACTGCAGCGTGGCCGAGTAGTCGCCCGCCTGGATCGAGCTGGGCATGCGCTTGATCTTCTCGAAGAACTTGCGGCTCCAGGCGCGCGTGTCGGCGTCGCGGTTCCAGTACCAGCTGTCGGTCAGGTACATGCCCTGCGTGGTCTTCAGGCCGAGCGAGTGGATGTCGTTGATGAAGACGAGCAGGCCGGCCAGCTTCATCGTCTTGGTGATGCCGAACTCGTTGGCCGCCTTGATCGCGTTGATGGTGTCGCCGCCGGCGTTGGCCAGGCCGAGGATCTGCGCCTTGCTGCCCTGCGCCTGCAGCAGGAAGGACGAGAAGTCGGTGGCCGACAGCGGGTGCTTGACCGAGCCCACCACCTTGCCGCCGGCCGCCTCGACCACCTTGGTGGTGTCGTTCTGCAGCTGCGCGCCGAAGGCGTAGTCGGCGGTCAGGAAGTACCAGCTCTTGCCGCCCTGCTTGACCACCGCGTTGCCGGTGCCCTTGGCCAGCGCGACGGTGTCGTAGGCCCAGTGCACGGTGTAGGGGTTGCACTGCTCGTTGGTCAGCGCCGAGGTGGCCGCGCCGATCGAGATGAACAGCTTCTTCTTCTCCGCCGCCACCTTGGCCATCGCCAGGCTGGTGCCGGAGTTGGTGCCGCCGATCAGCATGTCGAGCCCGGCGGTGTCGAACCACTCGCGCGCCTTGGCGGCGGCCACGTCGGCCTTGTTCTGGTGGTCGGCGAACATCACCTCGACCTTCTTGCCGGCCACTGCGCCGCCCATGTCGGCGACGGCCATCTTGATGGCCTCGACGCCGGCGGCGCCGTCGATGTCGGAGTACAGGCCCGACATGTCGGTGATGATGCCGATCTTGATGACGTCGCCCGAGATCTGGGCATGCGCGCCGGTGGCGGCCGCGAGGGTCAGGGCACTGGCAGCGGCGATCTTCTTGAGCTTCATGGCGTTTTCTCCGGGGTTGAGCGAGAGAGAAGGCGGCGTCAGACGCCGAGGTACTCGTGCAGGCGCTCCATGCGCGCCGGCAGTTCGGACTGGGTGAATTCCTGGATCACCTGGCCGTGCTCCATCACCAGGAAGCGGTCGGCCAGCGGGGCGGCGAAGCGGAAGTTCTGCTCCACCATCACGATCGTGTAGCCCTGCTGGCGCAGCGCCACCACCATCTCGGCGAGCTTCTGCACGATCACCGGGGCGAGGCCTTCGGAGATCTCGTCGAGCAGCAGCAGCCTGGCGCCGGTGCGCAGGATGCGCGCGACGGCCAGCATCTGCTGCTCGCCGCCCGACAGCCGCGTGCCCTGGCTGGCGGCGCGCTCCTTCAGGTTGGGGAACATCGCGTGGATCTGCTCGACCGGCATGCCGCCGTCGGCGAGCTTGGGCGGCAGCAGCAGGTTCTCGTGCGCCGACAGGCTCGCGAAGATGCCGCGCTCCTCCGGGCAGTAGCCGATGCCCAGGCGCGCGATGCGGTGCGTGGCCAGGCCGATGGCCTCGGTGCCGTGCACCTTCACCGAGCCCTTGCGCGCGCCGGTCAGGCCCATGATGGCGCGCAGCGTGCTGGTGCGCCCGGCGCCGTTGCGGCCGAGCAGCGTGACGACCTCGCCTTCGTCGACGTGGAAGTTCACGCCGTGCAGCACGTGCGATTCGCCGTACCAGGCGTGCAGGTCCTTGACTTCGAGGAAGCGCTTGCTCATCTCAATGCGCCCCTTTGAGTTCCGCGCCGGCGCTGCCCATGTAGGCCTCGATCACCGCGGGGTTCTTCGACACCTCGGCATACGGCCCTTCGGCCAGCGTGGCGCCGCGCGCCAGCACGGTGATGGTGTCCGCGAGGCTCGCCACCACGCTCATGTTGTGCTCGACCATCAGCACGGTGCGGTCCGCCGCCACCTTCTTGATCAGCTGCTTGATGCGGTCGACGTCCTCCAGGCCCATGCCCTGCGTCGGCTCGTCGAGCAGCATCAGCTTGGGCTCCATCGCGAGCGTCGTCGCGATCTCCAGCGCGCGCTTGCGGCCGTAGCTCAGCTCGACGGCGGTGAGCTTCGCGTACTTGTCGAGGTCCACCGCGGCGAGCAGCTCCAGCGCGCGGCCGTTGAGCGCATCGAGCGAGCGCTCGGCGCGCCAGAAGTGGAACGAGGTGCCGAGCTTGCGCTGCAAGGCGACGCGCACGTTCTCCAGCACCGTCAGGTGCGGGAACACCGCCGAGATCTGGAACGAGCGGATCACGCCGCGCCGCGCGATGTGCGCCGAGCTTTCGCGCGTGATGTCGGCGCCGTCGTAGACGATGCGGCCGGTGGTCGGGATCAGGAACTTGGTCAGCAGGTTGAAGCAGGTGGTCTTGCCGGCGCCGTTCGGGCCGATCAGCGCGTGGATGCTGCCGCGCCGCACCTTCAGGTTGACCTGGTTGACCGCGACGAAGCCCTTGAACTCCTTGGTCAGGTCGTGCGTCTGGAGGATGTAGTCGTCGGCCATCGTTCAATCCTGCGCCGGCACGCGGCCGCCGAGCCGCTGCGTCAGCGTGCGCGCGGCGCGCAGCACGGTGTCGCGGTGCGCGGCCGCCGTGGCGGCGTTGCCCAGCGCGGTCTTGTGGATGCACACGCCCAGGCCGGCCACCGGCGTGCCGGAGGCGTCGAACACCGGCGCGCCGATGCAGTAGACGCCGGCGCGCACGCCTTCGTCGTCGATGCTGTGGCCGCGCTCGCGCGTGCGCGCCAGCTCGGTGAGCAGCGCGCCGACGCTGCGCGGGCCGCGCCCGTTCATCGGCGCCAGCGGCGCGCCGGCGAAGCGCTCGCGCACCGCGGCGCTCGCGTGGAAGGCGAGCATCGCCTTGCCGGTGGCGGCCAGGTACGCGGGCAGCCGCATGCCGACGTTGAAGGCCAGCCCGAGCGGGCGGTGGCCATTGCGCGCGCCGATGTAGACCACGTCGCGGCCGTTGAGCACCGACAGGATCACCGTCTCGTCGGGCGCGCCCTCGGCCCACAGCGCGTTGAACTCCTGCGTGATGCCGGTGCCGGAGACGAATGCGTCGGCCAGCGGCATCACGCCCGGGCCGATGCGGAAGGCGCCGTCGTCCTGGCGCTGCAGGTAGCCGTAGCGCAGCAGCGTGTTGCACAGCCCGTGCACGCTGCTCTTGGGCAGCTCCAGCTCGCTGGCCAGCCGCGCCAGGCTCATCGGTTCGCGGCGCTGCACGAGGCGGTCCAGCAGCGTCAGCGCGCGCGACAGCGCCGGCACCAGTACCGGCGAGGCGGCGGCGCGAGGCGGGGCGGAAGCGGCGCGTTGGGCGTGCATGCAGGGCGGGGTGGCGGCGTGGAATCCATTTGTTCGATCTGCTGAACAGCCTTCAGCCTATCGAACGCCGGCAGTGTAGGCAGCGGGCACCGCCTTGTCGCACCGATCGCGGGTTATCGCTCTGAGGGATTGCCCGCAGTGCAGAGCGCGGCGACGCCGCACAGCCCGGCCAGGATCGCCGCGCTGCCCGCCGCGAGGGCGAACGCGCCAAGCTGGTGCGCGTTCCACAGCAGCGGCGTCGCGGCACCCAGCAGCAGCACGAACAGCAGCGCGGCACGCCACGCCGCGGCGCGCGGCACGCTCGGGTCGAAGCGCTGCACGCGGGCGATGTCGAACCCGGCCCTGGGCCAGCGCCGCGCCACGTCGGCCGGGCGCCAGCCGGGCGGCTCGAGCCACACGCGCAGCTTGTCGGCCCAGCGCTCGGCGCGCCAGGAATCCTTCGCCAGGTCGGCATAGACCTGCAGGTTCGCCCACAGCGGGTTCCAGCTGCGCAGCGGCGAGCGCGTGCCATAGACGCAGGGCTCGCGCTCGTCTTCCTCGACGAAGGTGCCGAACAGACGGTCCCACACGATCAGGATGCCGCCGTAGTTGCGGTCCAGATAGCGCTCGTTCACCGCGTGGTGGGCGCGGTGGTTGCTCGGCGAGCAGAACCAGCGGTCGAACCACCCGAGCCGGCCGATGTGCTGCGTGTGCACCCAGTACTGGTAGAGCAGGTCGACCAGCGCCACCGCCGCGAACACCAGCGGCGGCACGCCGGCCAGCGCCAGCGGCAGGTAGAAGATCCAGCCCGCCAGCCAGGCGCTGCTGGGCTGGCGCAGCGCGGTGGAGAGGTTGTAGTCCTCGCTCTGGTGGTGCACCGCGTGCGAGGCCCACAGCAGCGCGATGCGATGCCCGGCGCGGTGGTGCCAGTAGTAGAGGAAGTCGTAGGCGACGAGCGCGCCCGCCCACACCCACGGCGAATCGGCCGGCAGATCCCACAGCGCCCAGCGTGCGTGCACCGCGCTGTAGATGCCCAGCGTGAAGAGCGCGACGAACAGCCCCGTGATCTGGCTCATCACGCCCAGCCCGATGCTGCTCATCGCGTCGTTCAGGCGATAGGTGTCGCGCCCGCGCATGCGGCCGACGGCGTACTCGATGGCGATCAGCGCCAGGAACACCGGCGTCGCCAGCACGATGACCTGGGGGCCGGTCAGCGCCATGGCTTCAGCGGATGCAGCCGCGCGCCTCGATGGGCCAGACCGCCTCGACGCGCCCGGCGGCCAGCCCGCCGCGCACCGCGATGTAGTGCCAGTGCAGGTTGACGGTCGGGTCGCAGTGGCCGGGGATCAGCCACACCGTCTCGCCCAGCGCCGGCAGCGGCGCGCCGCCGTGGCGGCGCAGGATGCCGTGCTCGTCGCCGCCGTTGATGAACTCCAGCTCGCGGCCAAGCACGCGCGGCAGCCCGGAGTCGATCGCGTGCGACTTGTGGCCGGCGTCGATGACGACGTGCGAGCTGCCCGCGCTCATCACCTGGCTCTTGACGAACAGGGCGTGCTTGAACGCCGGCGCCTGCGGCGCGGCGTGGTTGTCGGCGTAGTCGCGGTCCATGAAGACATAGCTGCCGGGCTGGATCTCGCCGTACAGGCCGCTGGCCGCTTCCAGCACGAAGGTACCGGTGCCCGCGCCGGTGACCAGCGGGCAGGTGATGCCGGCCGAGGTGACGCCGGCCTGCGCAGCGCGCGCCAGCCCGACGGCGTGGCGGATCGCGCTCTCGCGCTCGGCCGGCGTGCGCAGGTGCTGGGCGCGGCCGTGGTAGGCCTGCAGGCCGGCGAAGCGCAAGCCGTGCGACACCACCTGGTGCGCCAGCGCCACCGCCGCGGTCGGCGCGACGCCGCAGCGGCCGTGGCCGACGTCGACCTCGACGAACACGTCGAGCGTGCTGCCGGAGGCCTTCAGCGCGGCGGCGAGGCGGTCGACGCCGAGCGCGGAGTCGACCGCGATGGCGAGCTTGATCCGTCCCGCCAGCGCCGCCAGTCCGGCGAGCTTGGCTTCATCGACGATCTGGTTGCTCACAAAGATGTCGTCGATGCCGGCCTCGGCGAGCGCCTGCGCCTCGGAGAGCTTCTGCACGCACACGCCCACCGCGCCGGCGGCGATCTGGCGGCGCGCGATCTCTGCGCACTTGTGCGTCTTCGCGTGCGGCCGCAGGCGCAGGCCGTGCTCGCGCGCGTAGGCGGCCATGCGTTCGATGTTGCGCTCCAGCGCGTCGAGGTCGATCACCAGCGCGGGCGTGTCGATGGCATCGACCGCATCGCCGACACGCGCGGCCGCGGCGAGGCTCACGACAGGCTCCTGGTGGACGAACCCGCGCCCAGCGCATCGCTGAACTCGTCGTGCACCGCGCCGTCGAGGTGGCCGGTGTCGGCCCAGCCGACCATCATCAGCCCCTGCGGCGTGTGCAGCAGGCGGTTGATGCTGGCGTTGCCGAGCTGCCAGGTGCGCGGCGCGGTCAGCTCGACGCGCGCGGCGGCACGGTACAGGCAGTCGAGCACGCCGCCGTGCGCCACCAGCGCCAGCACCTCGCCGGGGTGGCGCCGCGCGAGCAGCGTCACGCACTCGACGCAGCGCGCGTAGAAGTCGGCCAGGCGCTCGCCGCCCTCGGGGCCGAAGCTGACGTCGCGCCGGCGCCAGCGTTCGCTGGCCTCGGGGTGGTCGCGCTCGATCTCGGCCCAGGTCAGGCCCTCGAAGACGCCGAAGGCGCGCTCGCGCAGTCCGCGCTCGGGGCGCGGCGCGTGGCCGGTGGCCTCGGCCAGCGGCTGCGCGGTCTGCCAGGCGCGCTGCAGGTCGCTCGAATAGATCGCGCTGATGCCCTCCTCGGCCAGCGCGGCGGCCAGGCGCTGCGCCTGCCAGCGGCCCTTGGCGTTGAGCGGCACGTCGAGCTGGCCCTGGATGCGCGTGTCGACGTTCCAGGCCGTCTCGCCGTGGCGGATTGCGACGATGCGGGTGACGGCGGCGTGTTCGGGCATGGCGCTCAGCCGATCAGCCGCGGGTTGAGCGTGTAGGTGCCCGAGTAGGTGGCCTCGGCCAGCACGTGCGGGTAGATCGCCTGGCGCGCCTGCGCGCCGCTGAACACGCCTTCCAAGGGCGCGCGCGCCACGTCGAGCGCGTAGAGCGTGAACACGTAGTGGTGCACCACCGAGTCGTTGAAGGGCGGGAACGGGCCGTCGTAGCCGAAGTACTGGCCCGCCATGTCCTTGTCGCCCGCGAACCAGCCGGTGTAGTCGTTCAACCCGTGGCGCGCGCCGTGCAGCGTGGCCGGGCCGCTCTTGCCGCGCGCCGTGAAGCCGCGGCTGAACTCGCCTTCGGCGATCTCGCGCAGCGCGGCCGGCAGGTCGACCATCACCCAGTGGAAGAAGTCCACGCGCGGCAGGTCTTCGGGCACTTCGCGGTCGGCTTTGTTGACGTCGTCGCCGCGGCTGGGCACGTCGAAGTCGTGGCAGATCAGCGCGAAGGATTGCGTGCCCGGCGGAATCTCGCTCCACGCCAGCTGCGGGTTGAGGTTATCGGAGAAGCCCACGCCGCTGCCCTCGCGCCGCCCGGCGGCGCAGCGCGCGGGAATGCGGTCGCCGTCGACCCAGCTCTGGCTCGTCAGCTTCATGCTCAGACGCCCCAGACGATCTCGTGCTTCTCCGCGCTCGCGCGCTTGAGCATCTCGACCATCGGCCAGACGCGCTGGCGCAGCGAGACGCCCTCTCGTTGGCCGGGCGGCGCAAGCTTGCGCCCTTCGGCCTGCGCCTCGCGCTCGGCCTGCGCGCGCGCCGCTTCGTCTTCGGCGACGGCGCGCTCCAGCGCGGCGACGGCCGCGGCCATCGCGGCCGGCTCGATGATGCCCTGGGGCGCGGGCTCCTTGCCGATGATGCGCAGCACCTGGTCGCCCGTCGGGCCCATCATGATCAGGTCGCCGGCGGCCTTGGACTTGAACTTGTAGAGCATGCGTCGGAGGCGTACATGTAGCCGCGGTTGAAGGGATAGCTCGATTGTGCGCCCCGCAGCGCGCCGCCGGCGGGGTCGCCGTCGGGGCGCGCGGCGAGCATCTGGTGCAGCGAGATCCAGCCGCGCTCGAAGCTCATCGCGCTGCCGGCCAGGTACAGGCGGAAGGCCCGCACCACGCGCTCGCCGGCGACGCGGCGCGCGTCGTCGAGGCGCGCCTCCAGGCCGTCGCTCCAGGCCCACAGCGTGCGCGCGTAGTGCGGGCGCAGGTTCTCGACGTCGAGCGCTTCCAGCGCGGCGTCGGCCATCGTCTCCAGCACCTTGGAGGCGTGCAGCAGCTCGCCGCCGGGGAAGATGTAGCGCTCGATGAACTCGCCCATGCCCGCGCCGAGCTGGTGGTGGCGCGTGCCGCCGGCGGTGATGCCGTGGTTGAGCAGCAGCCCGCCCGGGCGCAGCAGGCGGCGGATCTTGGCGAAGTAGGTCGGCAGCTGCGCCAGCCCGACATGCTCGAACATGCCCACCGAGGCGATCTTGTCGAAGGGCTCGTCCTCGGGCAGATCGCGGTAGTCGAGCAGCTGCATGCTCACGCGCCCGCTCAGCCCGCGCTCCTCGATCAGCCGCTGCACGTGCGCATGCTGGTGGCGCGACAGCGTGATGCCCTGCGCGCGCACGCCGTAGTGCTCGGCCGCCCACAGCAGCAGCCCGCCCCAGCCCGCGCCGATGTCGAGGAAGCGCTCGCCCTCGCGCAGCATCAGCTTGCGGCAGATGTGGTCGAGCTTGGCCTCCTGCGCCTGCGCCAGCGACATCGTGCGCTCGCGGTAGTAGGCGCACGAATAGACGCGCCGCGGGTCCAGCCACAGCGCGTAGAAGTCGTCCGACACGTCATAGTGGAACTGCACCTGACGCGCGTCGCTGGCCGGGTCGTGGTTCTGGCGCGAGCGCACCTGGCGCCACAGCGCGCGCCACCAGCCCAGCGGCGTGGCGGGCTCGGCCGGCGCGCGCGGGTCGCCGCTGAGCTGGTGGGCGATGGCCATCAGGTCGCGCAGCGTGCCGTCGAAATCGAGCCGGCCCTCGACGTAGTCTTCGCCGACGCGGCCGATGTTGCCGGTGGCCAGGTGCGCGAGCGTTCCGAGGCCCTGCAGGCGCAGCGTCACCGCCGCCCGCTCGGGGCCCAGGCGCTGGCCGCCGGGCAATTGCAGGGCCAGGGGAAGCGACAAGCCGGCGAGCCGGCGTTCCAGAACGGCATCGAGTGCACCCATGCGCAGACCTCCTTGCAAGGAGGACTCTAGCGAGCGCGGCGCGGCGTGGGGAGGCCCGTGCGTCAATCCCGGGCTGCCGCAGCGGGCACAGCCCTTGCCGCGCGAGCGCGCCGGCGCGCCAGCGGCACCACGCGCGCCGGCAGGCCCTGCGGCGCGAGGCGCGCCTCGAACTCGGCCAGCGGCAGGGCCGGCGCGAACAGCCAGCCCTGGTATTCGTCGCAGCCGCAGCGCAGCAGGAACTGGCGCTGCGCCTCGCTCTCCACGCCCTCGGCGATCACCGCCAGCCCGAGCGCGCGGCCGAGCTTGACGATCGCATCGACGATGCTCGCGCCGCTGGCGTCGCCGGGCAGATCGGTGACGAAGCTGCGGTCGATCTTCAGCCGCGTGATCGGCAGCCGCTTCAGGTAGCCGAGGCTGGAATAGCCGGTGCCGAAGTCGTCGATCGCCAGCTGCACGCCCAGCGCGGCGAGCGCGTGCACGCGCGCGAGCGTGGCCTCGACGTCCTGGATCAGGATCGACTCGGTCAGCTCCAGCTCGAGCAGGTGGCCGGGCAGGCCGCTGTCGCGCAGCACGCGCGCCACGCCCTCGACGAAGCCGGGCTGGCGGAACTGCAGCGCCGAGACGTTGACCGACAGCCGCATCGGCCGGCCCTCGCCGAGCCAGCGCGCGCCCTGCGCCACCGCGTGGCGCAGCACCCAGTCGCCGATCGCGACGATGAAGCCGCTCTCCTCGGCCACCGGGATGAAGCGCCCCGGCGGCACCTCGCCCAGCTCGGGGTCGGTCCAGCGGATCAGCGTCTCGGCGCCGACGATCTCGCCGCTGGCCGAGGCCACCTGCGGCTGGAAGTACAGGCGGAAGCGGTCGCGCGCCAGCGCCTGGCGCATCGCGTGGTCGAGCTTCATGCGCGTGCGCAGCTCGGCCTCGCCGGCATCGTGGCGGCGGGTGTGGAAGCGCCAGGCGGCGCGGCCGGAGGCCTTCACCTCGCGCATCGCCGCGTCGGCGTGGCGCAGCAGCTCGTCGACGCTGGCGCCGTCCGAAGGATGCAGCGCGACGCCCACGCTGGCGGTCACGGTGAAGTTCAGGCCGTCGAGCGTGAACGGGCGTTGCAGCGCCTCCATCACGCGCTGCGCGGCGGCCTCGGCGCCGGCGTGGTCTGAGCGCTGCACCAGCAGCGCGAACTCGTCGCCGCCCAGGCGCGCCACGGTGTCGATCTGGCGCACCGCGCCGGACAGGCGCTCGCCGATCTCAGCCAGCACGCGGTCGCCGAAGGCCTGGCCGAGCGTGTCGTTGATGTGCTTGAAATGGTCGAGGTCGAGCAGCAGCAGCGCGAAGGCCTCGCCCTCGCGCTGCGCCATCGCCAGCGCGCGCTCGACGCGCTCGGCCAGCAGCACGCGGTTCGGCAGGCCGGTCAGCGCGTCGCTGTGCGAGAGCCTCTCGATGCGCCGGCTGGCGGCGACGCGCTCGCTGATGTCGCGAAACGACCAGACGCGCCCGATCGGCCGCCCCCGGCTGCACTGCGGCTGCACGATGCGCTCCAGCACGCGCCCGCAGTGCAGTTCGAGCACGTCGCTGGCCTGCAGCAGCGTCGCTTCGGCCATCTCGGCCAGGCGGCGCGCGTAGGCGGCCGGGTCGGCGACGCTCGCGCGCATCCAGTCGAACACGCGCGCGTCGTCGCGCCGCGCGAGCAGGTCCTCGGGCAGCTGCCAGAGATCGGCGAAGCGACGGTTGCAGTGGCGGATGCGGCCGGCCAGGTCGGTGACGAGCAGGCCGTCGGCGGTGGATTCGAGCGTCGCGGCGAGTTCGGCGGCGGCCAGCTCCAGCTCGCTCTCGGCGCGCAGCTGGCCGCTGCGATCCTGCATCGCGACGAGGAAGGAGGCCGTGCCGTCCAGATCCACCGGCGCGATGCTGCGCGCGACCGGCAGCGCCTCGCCGTCGAAGCGGCGCACGAAGCTGTGGCTGGCCAGGCGCTCGCGCCGGCCCTCGGCGGCTTCCTGCCAGAAGCACAGGTCCTCGGGCGTGGCGGCGAGCGTCAGCGCGGCGTTGCCGACCAGGGCTTCGCGCTCACAGCCGAGCAGCTTCGCGGCGGCGTCGTTGGCGGCGATCACGCGCAGCGTGGGAGCATCGACCAGCCACACCGCCTGCGGCAGCGCGTCGATGAGCGCCTGCCATGCGAGCGCGCCGCTCATGTCGGCGCGTCGGCGTCGCGGGCCGGTTCGAAAAAGTACGCCACGCGCGGGCGCGGCGCCAGGTAGGCGAGCGTCTCGGCAGGCAGTTGCTGCGCGCGCAGGCTGCGGCGGATGCCGATCCCGTCGGCATGTTCGAGGTCGAGCAGCAGCGCCTCGTCGTGGGGCACCTTGTGCTCGTGCACCAGCACGCGCGGCTTCAGCGGCCGGCTCGAATTGACCGACACCACCAGCGCGTAGCGGTCGTCGGTGAGCTGCACCACCGAGCCCGGCGGGTAGACGCCCATCATCTTGATGAAGGCACCCAGGATCGCGGTGTCGAACTTGGTCTTGCTCTGCGCGAACAGCGTCGACAGCGCCTCGTGCGGCGTCAGCGCGCGCGCGGCGATGTGCGGATTGCAGAGGTTGTCGTAGCGGTTGACCAGCGCGACGATGCGCGCCAGCGGCGACATGCGCTCGGTGCTCAGCTTGAGCGGGAAACCGCTCGCGTCGGCATGCTCATGGTGCTGCGCGATCACCAGCGTGGCGGTGGCGCTCAGCCCCATCTTGCGCGCCTGCACGATGCCCAGCGCGACGTGTTCTTCGTACAGGCGCTGCTCGGCGGCGCTGAAGTGCTCTTCGCGGTGGCGCACACGGTCGGGCAGGTCGAGCTTGCCGATGTCGTGCATCAGCGCGCCGGTGCCGAGGTCGAGCATGTCGGCGTCGGGCAGGCCGAAGGCGCGGCCCATCAGCATCGAGATCAGCGCGACGTTCAGCGCATGCGCCGAGGCCTTGTCGCCGGCGGCTTCCGACAGCAGCCGGATGCACAGCTCGTCGGCGCCGAGCATCTTGTCGGCCAGGCCGCGCGCGAGCGCAGTGGCGTGCGTGCCGGCTTCGGCGGGCCGGCTGCCGCTGAGGTCGAAGGCGCGCTTGAGCTCGCGGGTCGCTTCCGCGAACTGGCGCTCGCACTGGAGCAGCCC
Organism: Pseudomonadota bacterium; assembly: GCA_029779845.1. GTDB lineage: Bacteria > Pseudomonadota > Gammaproteobacteria > Burkholderiales > Burkholderiaceae_C > Piscinibacter. The sequence goes on from JAKOZT010000005.1 coordinate 48,996, forward strand.
GGTGCGCTGCGCATGCAGGCGCTCGCGGTGCTCGCGGCGCGCACGCGCCTCGGGGGTTTCGGCCTGCACCGCGGCTGCCTCGGCGTCGGCCGAGCCCGCCGGCGCGGCCGGCTCGCACGCTTCGCACCGGTGGTCGCTCTGCGCGCCGCTGCAGCGCACGCGCTCCAGCCCGAGCGCGCGTATCGTGGCGATCTGCTCCTCCGAGCTGATGCGAAAGCTGCTGAGCGGGAACGGGTGCGAGAGCCAGCCCAGCTCGAGCTGCACGAACATGCCCACGCGCAGTTCGGCGACGGGAATGGTTTCGAGGGCAGCGGTGGTGGACATGTCGGCAACGGTTCGGCGCCCCGTGCGGGGGTTGCCCTCTGTTTCGGCGTCGACTACTGCGCACTTGAGACGGCCGCTTGCGCAATAAGGCCGCTTTCGGAGGGCAGTTCTATAATTGAACCAGTGTTCTATATGCGAACTCATTCGAATCAGGAGACGACATGAGCCAGGCCTTCATCTGCGATGCCCAGCGCACGCCCTTCGGCCGCTACGGCGGCGCGCTGTCCTCGGTGCGCGCCGACGACCTCGCCGCCGTGCCGATCAAGGCGCTGCTGGCGCGCCACCCCAAGCTGGACTGGCAGGCCGTCGCCGACGTGATCTACGGCTGCGCCAACCAGGCCGGCGAGGACAACCGCAACGTCGCGCGCATGGCCGCGCTGCTGGCCGGGCTGCCGATCGAGGTGCCCGGCGCGACGGTCAACCGCCTGTGCGGCTCGGGCATGGACGCGGTCGGCACGGCCGCGCGCGCCATCCGCGCCGGCGAGGCCGAGCTGATGATCGCCGGCGGCGTCGAGAGCATGAGCCGCGCGCCCTTCGTGATGCCCAAGGCCGAGAGCGCCTTCAGCCGCGCCAACGCGGTCTACGACACCACCATCGGCTGGCGCTTCGTCAACAGGCTGATGAAGGAGATGCACGGCGTCGACTCGATGCCGGAGACGGCCGAGAACGTCGCGAGCGACTTCAGGATCGAGCGCGAGGCGCAGGACCGCATGGCGCTGGCGTCGCAGCTCAAGGCGGTGGCGGCGCAGAAGGCCGGCTTCTTCGATGCGGAGATCACGCCGGTGACGATCCCGCAGAAGAAGGGCGAGCCCGTCGTCGTGAACAAGGACGAGCACCCGCGCGAGACCAGCCTCGAAGCGTTGGCCAAGCTCAAGGGCGTGGTGCGCCCGGACGGCAGCGTGACGGCCGGCAACGCCTCCGGCGTCAACGACGGCGCCTGCGCGCTGCTGCTGGCCGGCGAAGCGGCCGCGGCGAAGCACGGCCTGACGCCGCGCGCGCGCGTGGTCGGCATGGCCACCGCCGGCGTACCGCCGCGCATCATGGGCATCGGCCCGGCGCCGGCGACGCGCAAGGTGCTGCAGCTCACCGGCCTGACGCTCGAACAGATGGACGTGATCGAGCTGAACGAAGCCTTCGCCGCGCAAGGCCTGGCGGTGCTGCGCGACCTGGGCCTGCGCGACGACGACCCGCGCGTCAACCCGAACGGCGGCGCGATCGCGCTCGGCCATCCGCTCGGCGCTTCCGGCGCGCGGCTGGTCACCACCGCGATCAACCAGCTGCACCGCACGAAGGGCCGCTACGCGCTGTGCACCATGTGCATCGGCGTCGGCCAGGGCATCGCGCTGATCGTCGAGCGGGTCTGATCGCCCGCGCGCCATCGCCACCGCGCCGGTGCGGCCGGCCAGCATCGGCCGCGACGAGCGGCCTCTGCGCGATTGCCGCGCAATCGTGCGGCCAATGAGCCGGGCGGCGCCGCACGCCGCTACAGTGGTCGGCATGTCCACCCCGCCCCCCTCGGACGCCGCCGACGACGACGCCGGCGCGCCCGCCGCGCCGCAGCCGCGCGACCTGATCGCCGGGCTGGAGAAGGGCCTGGCGGTGATCTGCGCCTTCGACCAGGAACGGCCGCTGCTGTCCGTCACCGAGATCGCCGAGCGCTGCGGCCTGACGCGCGCCGCCGCGCGCCGCTACCTGATCACGCTCGAGCACCTCGGCTACATGCGCAGCGAGCGCGGGCGCTGGTCGCTGTCGGCCAAGGTGCTGCGGCTGGCGCAGAGCTACATGCACTCGGGCCGCCTGCCGCGCATCGTGCAGCCCGAGCTGCACCGGCTGGTGTACGCGCTGAAGGAAGCCTCGGCCGCCGGCGTGCTCGATGGCGACGACGTGATCTGCATCGCCGCGCTGACCGCCGGCCACCTGCTGTCGACCACGCTGCAGCCGGGCACGCGCGTGCCGGCCTACTGCACCGCCAACGGCCGCGTGCTGCTGGCCGCGCTGCCGGACTGGCAGCTCGACGAGTGGCTAGCGCGCCAGGTGCTCGCGGCGCGCACGCCGCACACGATCACCGATGCGGCGCGGCTGCGCGCCGAGATCCTGCGCGCGCGGGCTCAGGGCTATGCGCTGGTCGAGCAGGAGTTCGAGCTGGGCCTGCGCACGATCTCGGTGCCGCTGATCAGCGCCGACGGCCAGGTGCTGGCGGCGCTGAACGTCAGCGCGCATCCGGCGCGCTGCAGCGCCGGCCAGCTGATCGACGAATGCCTGCCGGCGCTGCGCCAGACGCAGGCGACGCTGCGCCGGCAGCTCTGAACGAAGCGCCTCAGTGGCTCGCCACCGCGAGCCACTTGTCGAGCGTGTCGGGGTCGGCCAGCAGCGCCTCGCTGTCGCCCTCGTGCACCACCGCGCCGCGATCGAGCACCACGGCGCGCTGCGTGATCGGCAGGATCATCTTCGGGTTCTGCTCGACGATGATGGCCGACATGCCTTCGTCGCGCACCACGCGGCCGATCGAGCGCAGCAGCTCCTCGACGATGATGGGCGCCAGGCCCTCCAGCGGCTCGTCGAGCAGCAGCAGCTTGGGATTCAGCATCAGCGCGCGCGCCACCGCGAGCATCTGCTGCTCGCCGCCGGAGAGCTGGTTGCCGAGGTTGCGCTTGCGCTCCTCGAGGCGCGGGAACATCTCGTAGGCGCGCGAGACCGTCCACGGCCCCGGGCGCGCCACCGCGCTGAGGTTCTCCTCGACGGTGAGCGACTTGAAGATGTTGCGCTCCTGCGGCACCCAGCCGATGCCGGCGATGGCGCGCTTGTACGAGGGCAGCGCGGTCAGGTCCGTGCCGTCGAGCACGATGCGCCCGGCATGCCGGCGCGTCGCGCCGACCAGCGTGTTCAGCAGCGTGGTCTTGCCGGTGCCGTTGCGGCCCAGCAGCGCGAGCGAGGCGCCCTTTTCGAGCACCAGGTCGATGCCCTGCACCACCACGGCCTCGCCGTAGCCCGACTTCAGGCCTTCGACACGCAGCAGCTCAGCCATGCGGCGTGCCCTCCCCGAGATAGACCGACTTCACGCGCGGGTCGTTGGAGATGCTCTGCACGTCGCCCTCGGCGAACAGCGCGCCGTTGACCAGCACGGAGACGGTGCGCGCGAAGTTGAAGACCAGGTCCATGTCGTGCTCGATCAGCAGCACCGTCACCTCGGCCGGCAGCGCGTTGACGATGTCGAAGATCTCCTGGCGCTCGCCCTCGGGCACGCCGGCCACCGGCTCGTCGAGCAGCAGCACGCGCGGGTTGCAGGCCAGCGCGGTGGCGATCTCCAGCTGGCGGCGCTTGCCGTAGGCGAGCAGCGCGACCTGCTGGTCCTGCACGTCGTCAAGGTGGAACTGCTTGAGCAGCGCGTCGCAGCGCTGCGCGACGCGCTCGTCGCGGCCCAGCGCCTGCCAGATGCGCCCGCTGATGCCGAGCTGGTTGGAGACCGTCAGCGCCAGCGACTCCAGCGGCGTCAGCTCGTTGAAGAGCTGGTTGATCTGGAAGGTGCGCACGATGCCGCGCCGCACGCGCTGGTGCGAGGGCAGCCGGGTGATGTCCTGCCCTTCGAGGATCACGCTGCCCGAGGTCGGCTCCAGCACGCCGGTCAGCAGGTTGATCAGCGTGGTCTTGCCGGCGCCGTTCGGGCCGATCAGCGCCTGGCGCGCGCCGCGCTCGACCTTCAGCGAGACGTCGTTGGTGGCCGCGAAGGCGCCGAAGCGCTTGACCAGGTTCTTCGTTTCGAGGACGACGGTCATGCGCCGCCTCCCTTGCGGAACCAGGTCCAGGGCTTGAAGAAGCGGTCGCGGCCGACCATCACCAGCACGACCAGGAACAGGCCCAGCCAGAAGGTCCAGTACTGCGGCGTCCAGGCCGACAGCACGTCGTGCAGCAGCTTGAAGGCGATCGCGCCGAACACGCCGCCCCACAGCCAGCCGGCGCCGCCGATCACCACCATCAGCATGGTGTCGGCGCTGCGGTGGAAGTCCAGCCCGTCGAGCGAGGCGAAGCCGGTGGTCTGCGCCAGCACCGCGCCGGCCGCGCCGGCCATCGCCGCCGAGATCGTGTAGATCACGCCCAGGCGCGCGTCGACGTTCAGGCCGATCGCGGCGGCGCGCAGGCGGTTGTCGCGGATCGCCTGCAGCGACCAGCCGAACGGCGAGTTGACGATGCGCCGCGCGATCAGCAAGCCGACGATCAGCACCACCAGCGCGTAGGCGAAGGCGACGCGGCCGTACAGATCGAACTCGAACTGCCCGAGCAGCGGCGCGATCACCACGCCCTGCAGGCCGTCGGCGCCGCCGGTGAATTCGAGCTTGTTGGCCAGCTCGTAGAGCAGCGCCGCGACGCCCAGCGTGATCATCAGCCGCGCCATGTCGGAGCCGCGCATCACCAGCACGCTGCTGACCGCGCCGAGCAGCATGGTCACGGCTATCGCGAACACCAGCCCGACCAGCGGATCGGGCATCACGTGCTTGGCGAACAGCGCCGCCGCATACGCGCCGGTGCCGAAGAAGGCGGCGTGGCCGAGCGAGACGATGCCGGCATAACCGAGGATCAGGTCGAGCGAGAGCGCGAAGAGGGCGAAGATCGCGATCTCGTTGGCCAGCAGCGAATGCTGCTCGCCGGCCACGAACCAGCTCAGCGGCAGCAGCACCAGGAAGGCGATCTCCCAGGGCTTCCAGCGGCGCACGGCCGCGAGCGATTGCGCTGCGCTGCTCATCTGGTCGCCGCCCTTCCGAACAGGCCCTGCGGGCGCCAGAACAGGATCACCACCATCAGCGTGTAGACGACGAAGGCGCCCAGCTTGGGCACGTAGTACTTGCCGAACACGTCGGCGATGCCCAGCAGCAGCGCGGCCAGCAGCGGGCCGGTGATGGTGGTGGTGCCGCCGACCGAGACGACGATCAGGAAATAGATCATGAACTTGAGCGGGAAGCTCGGGTCCAGGCCCAGCACCTCGGCGCCCAGCGCGCCGCCCAGGCCGGCCAGGCCCGAGCCGACCGCGAAGGTGACGCTGAACACCTGGTTGACGTTGATGCCCAGGCCCGCGGCCACACGCGGATCGTCCACCGAGGCGCGCAGCCGGCTGCCGAAGCGCGTGCGCGCCAGGATCAGTTGCAGGATCGCCGTCAGCACCAGGCACAGCACGACGATGAACAGCCGGTACTTGCCGATGCCGACGTCGCCGATCTCGAAGCGCCCTTGCAGGAAGGCCGGCAGCTTGATGATCTGCTGCTGCGAGCCGACCAGGTAGTCGACCGCCGCCACCGCCATGAACACGATGCCGATCGAGAACAGCACGTGGTCGAGGTGCGAGCGGTGGTACATCGGCCGGTACAGCAGCCGTTCGGCCACCGCGCCGACGATCGCCGGCAGCAGGAAGGCCAGCGGCAGCGTGGCCAGGAAAGGCACGCCGGCGCGTTCCATCAGCAGCACGGTGACGTAGCCGCCGGCCATCGCGAAGGCGCCGTGCGCCAGGTTGACGAAGTTCATCAACCCGAGCGTCACGGCCAGCCCGACCGCGAGCACGAACAGCAGCATGCCGTAGGCGATGCCGTCGAAGAGAAGCGTCAACATGAACGGTGCACAGTGGAGTCAAGCGGCCGCCGCGGACCCGGCTTTGCCGGGCCGCTGGCGGCGCCCCCTGGGGGGAGCGCCGTGAGGCGCTCCGGGGGGGTCATTTTTTCCCAGGATCCTTCATGGCCTTGATGGCGTCGAACTCCACGTTCTGGAGTTCGCCGCCGACGCGCTCGACCTTGCGGATGTACATGTCGTGCACGATGTCGCGCGTCTGGCCGTCGATCAGCACCTGGCCGCGCGGGCTCTCGAACACCTGGCCCTTCATGGCATTGAGCAGCGCCTCGCCGCCGGCGCCCTTGGTGGCCTTCAGGCCCTCGACGATGATGCGGATGCCGTCGTAGCCGCCCACCGCCATGAAGTTCGGGCGCAGGCCGTTGTTGGCCTTCTTGAAGGCCTCGACGAACTTCTGGTTCACCGCCGACTTGTGCGCCGCCGCGTAGTGGTGCGCGGTGACCACGCCCAGCGCCACGTCGCCCATGTCGTTGAGCTGGTCGTCGTCGGTGATGTCGCCGGTGCCGATCAGGCGGATGCCGGCCTTGTCCAGGCCGCGCTCGGCGAACTGCTTCATGAAGGCCGCGCCCTGGCCCGAGGGCAGGAACACGAACAGCGCGTCGGGCTTGGCGTCGCGCACCTTCTGCAGCACCGGCGCGAAGTCGGGGCTGCGCAGCGGCGTGCGCAGCTTCTCGATCACCGTGCCGCTGTTCAGCACGATGCGGTCGGCGAAGTACTTCTCGGCGTCGATGCCGGGCGCGTAGTCGCTGACCAGCGTGACGACCTTCTTGATGCCGTTCTTGTTGGCCCACTCGGCCAGCGCCACCGAAGCCTGCGGCAGCGTGAAGCTGGAGCGAACCACGTAGGGCGAGGCCTCGGTGATCGCCGACGTCGCGGCGGCCATCACCACCATCGGCGTCTTCGACTGCGTGGCGATCGGCGCGGTGGCCATCGCCGCCGGCGTGATGCCGAAGCCGGCCAGCGCGACCACCTTCTCCTGCACCACCAGTTCCTGCGCGAGGCGGCGCGTGGTGTCGGGCACGGTGGCGTCGTCCTTGACGATCACCTCGACCTTGCGGCCGTTGATCACCGGGTTGTTCTGCGCCATGTACAGCTTCACCGCCGCCTCGACCTGCCGGCCGGTGGACGCCTGCTGGCCGGTCATCGGCAGGATCAGGCCGATCTTGATCGGGTCGGCGGCGAAGGCCTGCGGAACGGCCAGGCCCAGGGTCAGGGTCGCGGCGGCGAGGCCGCGCAGGGCGGTGCGCTTGTGCATGAGAGTCGTCTCCAGGGAGGGGGCCCGATTGTCGCGCCAGCCGGCCGCCGCCCCATCGTGGGCTTCACCTTCAGGGTGAACCCTGAGCCGGCAGCATGTCGTGCGATGGGGCGGGATCGTGCGTTGCCGGCCCCGCAGGGACAACCGGCGGCGCCCACTAGCAGCTATCGCAAACAGGCATGGCGGGCGCTGCCTATCATCGGCGGCAGCGACAACGCCGACCGGAGACACTGCCATGACCGCACGCACCACGCCCCCGTTCCGCGCCGACCACGTCGGCAGCTTCCTGCGCCCCGCCTACCTGCTCGAAGCGCGCGAGCAGTTCTTCGCCAGGAAGACGATCAGCGCCGAACAGCTGCGCGCGGTGGAAGACAAGGCGATCACCGAGATCGTGAAGTTCCAGCAGGACGTCGGCCTGCAGTCGATCACCGACGGCGAGTTCCGCCGCACCTACTTCCACATCGACTTCCTCGAGCAGCTCGGCGGCGTGAAGACCGACATCCCGGTCACGATCCGCAAGCCCGACGGCAGCGAGGAGCTGGCGCCGCCGGTGATCCGCGTGATCGACAAGGTGAGGCACGTCAAGGACATCCAGAAAGCCGACTTCGAATACCTGAAAAGCCAGGTCGCCGCCGGCATGACGCCCAAGGTGACGATCCCCAGCCCGACGATGCTGCACTTCCGCGGCGGCCGCGCCGGCATCAGCAAGGAGGCCTACCCCGAGCTGGAGCCGGTCTTCTACGACGACGTCGCCAAGGCCTACGGCGAGGAGCTGAAGTCGCTCTTCGACGCCGGCTGCCGCTACGTGCAGATGGACGACACCAACCTCGCCTACCTGTGCGACGAGAAGATGCGCGAGGCGGCGCGCCAGCGCGGCGACGACCCGAACGAGCTGCCGCACCGCTACGCGACGTTCATCAACAAGGTGGTGGCGCTCAAGCCGGCCGGCATGACGCTGGCGATGCACCTGTGCCGCGGCAACTTCAAGAGCACGCACGCGGCGGCCGGCAACTACGAGCCGGTGGCCGAGGCGCTGCTGGCGGAGATGAACCTCGACGCCTTCTTCCTCGAATACGACGACGAGCGCTCGGGCGACTTCCGCCCGCTGCGCTACCTGCCCAAGGGCAAGATCGTCGTGCTCGGGCTCGTGACCACCAAGTTCGGCCAGCTGGAGAACAAGGACGACCTGAAGCGGCGCATCGAGGAGGCCGCGAAGTACGCGCCGCTCGAGCAGCTGTGCCTGTCGCCGCAATGCGGCTTCTCCAGCACGGTGCACGGCAACAACATCGCGGTGGAAGACCAGCGGCGCAAGCTGGCGCTGGTGGTGGAGACGGCGAAGGAAGTCTGGGGCTGAACCGACCGGGTGTGCGCTGGACGACCGTCATCGGTCGAGCAGCACGCCGGTGCGTGCCTGGAGTTGATCGAGGTCGATGCCATCGACCATGTCGATGACACGCGCGCCAGCCGGCGTCAGGTCGATGACCGCCATGTCGGTATAGATGCGGCTCACGCAGGCCAGCCCCGTGAGCGGATAGGTGCAGCGTTCGACGATCTTCGGCTGGCCCGTCTTGGTGGTGTGCTCCATCATCACCCAGGTCCGGCGCGCGCCGATGGCAAGGTCCATGGCGCCGCCGACGGCGGGAATGGCATCCGGCGCGCCGGTGTGCCAGTTGGCGAGGTCACCGTTGCCGGCCACCTGGAAGGCTCCGAGCACGCAAACGTCGAGGTGGCCGCCGCGCATCATCGCGAAGCTGTCGGCGTGGTGGAAAAAGCATCCGCCCGGCAGAAGCGTCACCGGCTGCTTGCCGGCGTTGATGAGGTCGAAGTCCTCCTCGCCCTCGCGCGGCGCGGGGCCGAAGCCGATCACGCCGTTCTCGCTGTGCATCATCACTTCACGTTCCCGCGCGATGTGATTCGCGACGAGCGTGGGCATGCCGATGCCGAGGTTCACCACCATGCCGTCGGCGATGTCGGCCGCGACGCGGCGCGCCATCTGATCCTTGGTCCACTTTCTCATCTCGATCATCCTCAGGCGGCCGACTTGAATCCGCCGGCCGACGTGCGGATGCGTGCGACCTGCACGACGCGCTGGACGAAGAGCCCCGGCGTGACGACCGCCTCGGGATCGAGCGCCCCCAGCTCCACGATCTCGTGCACCGCCGCCACGGTGACCCTGGCTGCCATCGCCATCACCGGACCGAAGTTGCGCGCTGTCATTCGGTAGGTCAGGTTGCCCCAGCGGTCGCCTCGTTCGGCCTTGATGAGCGCGTAGTCGGCATGGATCGGCGACTCCAGCACGTACATCCGGCCGTCGATCTCCCGGGTTTCCTTGCCCTTCGCGAGCTCGGTGCCATAGCCCGTCGGCGTGAAGAATCCGCCGATACCCGCACCCGCCGCGCGGATGCGCTCGGCGAGGTTCCCCTGCGGAACCAGTTCCAGCTCGATCCGGCCCGCGCGGTACAGCCTGTCGAAGTGCCACGAGTCAGCCTGGCGCGGGAAGCTGCAGATCATCTTGCGCACGCGGCCGGCGGCCAGCAGCGCCGCCAGGCCCGTGTCGCCGTTGCCGGCGTTGTTGTTGACGATCGTGAGATCCCGTGCGCCGCGCTCGAGCAGGGCGTCGATCAGTTCGTTGGGCAGACCGGCCGTGCCGAAGCCGCCGATCATCACGGTGGCGCCGTCCGGCACGTCGCTCAAGGCCTCGGCAGCCGAGGCAACGATCTTGTCAATCATGGTGATGTCTCACAGGTCAAGCACCAGCAGCGGACTCCTGGAGCCCGAGCAGCAGATCATCATCCGCGTGCCCTCGGCCCTTTCGGCGTCGGTCAGGATCTCGTCGCGATGGTCGGGCGTGCCTTCGAGCACTCGCGTCTCGCAGGACCCACAGGTTCCCTCCCGGCAGGAATGGGGCGGGTGGAGGCCGATCCCGATCAATGCATCGAGGATGCTCTGGCCCTGGGCGATCGGCACGCTGCGGCCGTCACGCGCGAGCTTCACCACATAGCCGCCGTCGGTGGCGGCCTGCTGGTTCGACGCGAAGCGCTCCAGGTGCACGCGCTCGCGCGCCAGCGCCGCGGTGGCCGCCTCGAAGGCGTTCAGCAGGCCGGCGGGGCCGCAGGCGTAGAGGTGCGAACCTTCGGGCAGTGCGGAGACGATCTTGGCCAGGTCCAGCGGCGGGTCGCCTTCATGGTCGCAGCGCAGGTCCAACGACGCGCCGCTGCGCTCGGCGAGTTCGCGCAGCGTGTCGGCGTAGGCCATCTTGGCGCGCGATCGGGCGGCGTAGTGCATCGTCCAGGGCTTGCCCAGCGCAACAAGGCGACGCGCCATCGCGAGCAGCGGTGTGACGCCGATGCCGCCGGCAATCAACACGCTGTGCGATGAGGCTTCGTTGAGTGCGAAGTGATTGCGCGGGCCGTCGACCCCCAGCGTGTCACCAGGCCGCAGCGACTCGTGGATCCACTTCGAGCCGCCGCGGCTGGCGGCGTCGAGGTTGACGGCCAGCGTCCAGCGGTCCCGCTCGCCCGGGTTGGTCAGCGAGTAGCTCCGCACGCAAGCGCTGCCCAGATGCAGGTCGACATGCGCGCCGGGTTCGGCCGCCGGCAACGGCGTGTCCGGCGTCAACGGCACGAGCTCGATCCCGAGGATGCCCTCGGCCTCCCACGCCATAGCGCGCACTCTCAGCGTTCGACGCCCGTTCATCGGACCTCCACTTCTTGCGACCTGGTCACGGGGCACGCTCCCTCAATCGAGGCTGATGCCCATCTTTCGAACCACGCTGCCCATGCGCACGTGCTCCGTGCGAACGAAATCGGCAAAGTCCCTTCGAGGCATCTCCGCGGCCATATAGCCCCGGCTACGCATCGACTTCACGAGCTCGGCATGGGTGAGGGCCGTCCCGACTGCATCGTGCAATCGGTCCAGGCGCTCCGCCGGCGTTCCCTTGGGAGCGAACAGTCCGTCCCAGGAAACGATCTCGTAGCCTGGAACCGTCTGCGCAATCGTCGGCGTGTCGGGCAGCGCCGACAGGCGCTGGGTCGTCGACACGGCCACGGCGCGCAGCCTGCCGCTGGCGATGTAGGGCATCAGGGGCGGCATCACGTCGATCATGAACGACACCCGATCCTCCATCAGGTCGATGTAGGCGGCCGACGAGGACTTGTAGGGCACGTGGTTGACCTCGATGCCCGACATCTGCTGAAGCAACGCGCACGCCAGATGCGAGACCGTCCCGTTGCCGCCCGACGCGCAACTCAACCGGCCCGGATGTCGATGGCCCTGGGCGACCAGATCCGCGACCGTGCGCACCGAGGCATTCGGTCCCACGACGAGCGCCAGCGCCGTGGAACCCAGCAGGGCCACCGGCTCGAAGTCGTCGATGGAATGGCCCGTCTTTCTGTAAAGGGCATGGTTGGTGCCCATCGTTCCCATCGTGCCGAAGACGATGGTGTTCCCATCCGCCGGGGCCCGCGCCGCGGACGCCGTTCCGAGGTTGCCGCCCGCGCCAGGACGGTTCTCGACCACGACACTCGTGCGCAGCGCAATGGCCAGCGGGCCTGCGAAGCTCCGGGCGATGGTGTCGCCTCCGCCCCCCGGTGAGAAGGGAACCACGAACGTGATCGGCCCCTTGGGCCAATCCGGGAGCACTGCCGCCGGCTGGGCGCATGCGGCAGTCGCCAGGGCGGCCGCCGCCATTGCGCTCACGGCGCAGTGGGCCAGCCGGGCAACGGATCCGCGGGCCAAGGCGCTCAAGGTTTCGGTGTCAGGCGCAGCGCGGCCACGGGGCAGATGCGCACGGCCGCCTCGGCTTGCGCCAGTGCTTCGCCGCTCAGCACCTCCACGTCGATGACCACTTCGGAATTCTCGTTGTGGTGCAGCACCTGCGGCGCCGCCTGCAGGCACAGGCCATGACCTTCGCACCGCTTCACATCGACTTCGAGTTTCATGTCAGGCTCCCACCACGTCGTGAACCATCAGCTTATCGAAGGCCTGTGTGACGTTCGTCGGCTTCTTCGCCCAGTCACCCAGCCGGAACGAACGCACGTGTCTGGCCAGCGCCGTGATGACCGCGTGGCCTTCCATCCGTGCCAAACCTTGCCCGGCGCAGCTGTGCGGGCCGTAGCCGAACATCAGGTGATCGGCCGGGTTGCGTGCCACGTCGAATACGTCCGGGTTCGCATAGTGCCGCTCGTCCCGGTTGCCAGCACCGAAGAGAACGGCCGCTTGCGAGCCCTCGGGAATCAGAACGCCTTCGATTTCGACGTCGCGGGTCACGCGGCGGCCCCAAGCATGGACAACCGGGTAGTAGCGCAGCACCTCGCTGAACGCCGACGGGACCAGCGAGGGGTCTTGGCGCACGCGCTCGAACTGTTCAGGGTGGCGGCCGAACAGCGCGACGACATTGCCGATCGAGGCGATCGTCGTGTCGACGCCAGCACCCAGGTACTGGTGGATGATGTGGCCCGCGCTGCCCGGCGGGATCTCGCCGCGGTCCATCGCCTCGAAGATGCCACGCCCGATGGAGCCGGGCACCAGGTCGTTGGCGGTCACCTGGCTGCACCAGCCGTACAGCTCGCCGGCAATCGGGAAGTTCTCGATCGTGCGCTGGTTCATCGGGCCGATGACCTCCATCGCGGCCTGCCCCCAGCGCAGCATGTTCTTCTTCACGTCGCCGGTGAAGCCGATCAGATCGGCCACGATCTCCAGCGGGAAGGCACGCGCCAGAGCGTCCATGGCTTCGAACCCGCCACCCTGCACGAGCTTGCGCACCAGGGCTTCGGCCTTGCCGACGATCTGCTCCTCGATCGCGCGCAGCTTGCGCGGCGTCAGGTTGGCGGCGAGCGTGGCGCGCAGTTGGGTGTGGATCGGCGGATCCGAAGCCAGCGAGGTGCCCTGCAGCGCGTCATTCACCGCAGGATTGAAGCCGATGCCCTTCACCGATGAGAAGGTGGCCGGATCACCGAGCGCAGCCCGGATCACGTCGTAGCGGGTCAACACGTAGAGATTGTTGATCGGCAGGTAGACCACCGCGGCCTGGTCCCGCAGCGCCTTGAAGGTCGGATAGGCGTCGACCAGGATGTCGTCGGCGAAAAGATCGATGTCCGATGTCACGGGTGCCTTGCTCACGGTCTGTCTCCTTCTGGGGCGGATGTTCAGCCCCTCGCGGGCTCGAACGAATGGTTGAACGGTGGACTGCTGCGCTGGGATCTCATGCCTGGGCCTGCGCGGGGTGCATCGTCTGGCGGCCACGCATCAGGAAGAAGCACAGCGCCGCCACCAGCCCTCCGACGGCCACGCCGTAGCCCAGTCCCGCGTAGCCCGACGCCATGAGAAGCGCACCGCCCAGCGCCGGGCCTATCGCCGAGCCGATCATCAGCACGGCCGGCGTTGCCGCCACCGCTCGCCCGCTCGGATCCAGGCGGGCGATCAGGCCGAACAGGAAGGGGTGCACGAACAGCAGCGGAGCGGTCAGGACGGCCACCAGCGGCGCATACACCTCGAAGCGCGGCACCTGCGTCACGAGCAGCGTCAGCACCATGTGCAGCAGCGTGCCGCCCACGATGGCGCGCTCGGGCTTCAGGCGCTTTTCGAGGACCGCCGCCAGCGGAGAAGGCAGCAGGTTGGCAAAGCCGATGGACACCAGCACGGCGGCCACCAGAGCCGGTGCGTAGCCCCGTTCGATGCCCATTCGCTCGACGAAGGGGAAGATCATCGAGTGCGCCATGCACAAGGTGCTCATGCCGATGATCCCGAACCAAACGTGACGCGAGATCCGACCGCTGGCACCGGCGACAGGCGGCCGCGCTGCCGGCATCGGCGGAAAGGCCAGCAACGCGGCCAGGGACGCCAGCGCCATCGCCCCCGCGAACACCAGCCACAGCGTCTGGCCACCAGCCTTGCCGATGATGACCGGCCCACTTCCCAGTACGAGAATCCCGAACAGCGCCACGGCAACGCCGGCGTAGGCAAACAATCGGTGCGGGTTGTCGCTGCGGCCGATCGTGCCATCGACCTTCGTCAGCGCGCTGCCCGCACCCAGGCCCCCGATGGCGTGAAGCGCCAGCATCGTCGGGTAGTCGTTGCCCGCAAAGACGGCCAGCCCCACGAAGGCCAGCGCCGCCGCCGCGTAGCCCACCACCGTCACCGTCTTGGCCGAGATGCGGCCGAACCGGGGCGCGAGCACGATGCTCGCGATCACGGCGCACAGCAGGAACACGGTGGCCAACAGGCCGGCCTGCTGCGGGTCGAAGTGATAGAAGCCGATCAGGTTGGCACCGACCCACACCGGCAGGCCGACAAGGTCGAGCATGCCGGCGCAATGCCCGAAGAGCAGGACGCCGATGTGGGTACCGGTGAAGCCGTCGGCGCGCGCTGCGGCCCGCCCGCTCGGCACTGCAACAGAAGCTGTGGTGGACTTCATCGGGTTCTCCGGTGGGATCAGGCGCCGGCCTGTGTGCGGCGACCGGCCGCGAGGTCCATCAGCCGCTTGAAGACACTGGCAAATCCCGACTCGGTCTGCGTGTCGAAACGCGGATCGTGGTGCGATTCGAACGCGCCGGCGATGGCCAGCCAGTCGGCCTCGGTCAGGTGCTCGCTGGCCATGGGCAGGATCTGCGCTTCCTCCTGCCCCATGTGCGTCCATTGCTGCTGCGCGTAGCGCTCCAGTTCGTCGGCGAACGCCGCCCGCCCCGTCGGCCCTGCGGCCTCGAAGGACGCCAGTGCGGCCTCCAGGCGGGCGAAGGCCGCGCTGCTCTCCCAGTGCTGCCGCTCCAGTTCGACGATCAGGGCCTGGCTGGCGACCGCGCGCTGACGCAGCAGGTGGAACAGCGTCTCTTCCTCGCGCCGGTGATGCAGGCGCTCGGGGAACTCGCGCAGGTAGAAGACCGCTGCGCGCATCATCCTGAAGTCGACCGGGGGCGCCTGCTCGGCCAGCGCGTCCTGCATCGCGTGGATCACCGCCGCCAACGAGCGGTGCTCGTCGCGGATCACGGCCAGCGCGCGCTGCTCGGGCGTCAGCGGTGCATTGACCTCCACCCGCGTGACCAGCACCGGCAGCGTCGCCACCTCCAACAGCCGGGCCGTCACCGATTGCGCGAAGCGCGCGCGCAGCCCGGCGCGGCCGTGGCTGGCCATCACGATCAGGTCGCAGCCATGTTCGAGCGCCGCGGCATGGATCGCCTCGTGCGGACGGTCGCCGACACGGCTGTCGACGCTGCATGGCACACGGGCGGCCTGCGCGGCCGCGGCCGCGCGCGCCAGCCAGGCGTTGGACGAGCCCGCGGTCGCCCGGGCATAACCGGCGGGGTCCATCGCCGCCAGCAACGCGCCCTCGCCGGTGCGGCCGAAGTCGGCGCGCACGTGCAGGAAGGTGATGCGCGCGCCGTTGTCGCGCGCCAATGCCACGGCCTGCTCCACATTCAGCGAGGCCAACGGGCTGCCGTCGATCGGAACGAGCAAGTGCTTCTGCATGGCCGTCAGGGTTGGGGCTGGGGTTCGCCGAAGGCCTCGGCCTCGATCGCCGCGGCGCGCGCCGGCTTCAGCAGGAAGTGCGCGAGCGCCGGCACCAGCACCAGCGCGCCGAGCATGTTCCACAGGAACATGAAGGCCAGCAGCAGGCCCATGTCGGCCTGGAACTTGATCGGGCTGGCCACCCAGGTGACCACGCCGATCGCCAGCGTGACGCCGGTGAGCGTGACGACGCGGCCGGTGAACAGCAGCGCGCGGTGGTAGGCGTCCGACAGGCTGCGTCCCTCGCGCAGCTGCGCCAGCGTGACCGAGAGGATGTACAGCGCGTAGTCCACCCCGATGCCCACGCCCAGCGCGATCACCGGCAGCGTGGCCACCTTGACACCCATGCCCAGCGCGACCATCAGCGCCTCGGCCAGCAGGGAGGTCAGCACCAGCGGCAGGATCGCCACCACCACGGCGCGCCACGAGCGGAAGGCGATGAAGCACAGCGCCACCACGGCGCCGTAGACCAGCAACAGCATCCGGCGCCAGGCGTCGCGCACCACGATGTTGGTGGCGGCCTCGATGCCCGCCGATCCCGCGGCCAGCAGGAACTTGACCTCGGCGGTGTCGTTGCGCGCCGCGAAGCCCTCGACATGCCGCACCACGCGCGACAGCGTCTCGGCCTTGTGGTCGCGCAGGAAGGCGTACAGCGTCAGCAGCGAGCAGGCGTCGTTGTACAGGCCGCGCGGCGCGCCGGCCGTCACCGTGTTGAGCATGTCCTGGTTGGGCACCAGCTCGTACCACTTGGGGTTGCCCTCGTTGAGGCCCGCCAGCACCCGGCGGTTGAGCAGCGCGAGCGTGTTCGTGCTCTCCACGCCGTCGATCTGGCGCAGCTCCCACTCCAGCGCATCGACCTTGTTCAGCGTCTCGTACGACGAACAGCGGCCGTCCGGCGTCTTCACCATCACCGCGAGCACATCGCTGGAGGCGCCGTAGGCCTGGTTGACGAAGGCGACGTCGCGGTTGTAGCGGCTGTCGGCGCGCAGCTCGGGCGCGCCGGGGTCCAGGTCGCCGATCTGGAGTTGCAGCGAGGTGGCGAAACCGGCCGCCAGCAGCACGCCGCCGCCCAGCAGCGCGGCGCCGGCCCAGCGCCGATGGGTGAAGCGGTCGAGGAAGGCCCACAGGCGGTGCTTGCCCGCTTCGTCGCTTCCGCCCGCCTCGGCGCGCAGGCTGCGCTGCGCCGCCCGACGGCTGACGCCGGTGTACGACAGCAGCACCGGCAGCAGGATCAGGTTGGTGAAGATCAGCATGGCCACGCCGATCGACGCCGCCACGGCCAGCTCGCGGATCGCCTGGATGTCGATCACCAGCAGCACGGCGAAGCCCACCGCATCGGCCAGCAGCGCGGTGAGCCCGGCGAGGAACAGCCGCCTGAACGTGAAGCGCGCCGCCACCAGCTTGTGCATGCCGCGGCCGACGTCCTGCATGATGCCGTTCATCTTCTGCGCGCCGTGGCTCATGCCGATGGCGAACACCAGGAAGGGCACCAGGATCGAATACGGATCGAGCGAGTAGCCCAGCAGCGGCAGCATGCCGAGCTGCCAGACCACCGCCGTCAGCGAGGCCACCACTACCAGCGCGGTGGAGCGCGCGCAGCGGGTGAACCAGAAGACGAAGGCGGTGGCGATCAGCACCGCGACGGCGAAGAACGCCAGCACCGCGCGCACGCCGTCGATCAGGTCACCGACGATCTTCGCGAAGCCGGTGATGTGGATGCGCAGTCCGTGCTGTTCATGTTTCGCGCGCAGTTCTTCGAGCCGGGCGGCGAACTGCGCATAGTTCAGCGGCCGGCCTTCGCCGTCCTTGTCGAGCAGCGGCACGTAGATCACGCTCGATCGGGCGTCCAGCGCCACGAGCTGGCCGAGTTCGCCGGAACGCGCGATGTTGGCTTCGAGCTTCGCCAGGCTCGCCGTGGAACCGTCGTAGCCGTCGGGAATGACCGGGCCGCCTTCCAGCCCCTCCTCTGTCACGCCGACCCAGCGCGTCGACGGCGTCCAAAGCGACTTCATCTGCACCCGGTTGACGCCCGGGATCAGGAAGATCTCGTCGCTGAGCCGGCGCAGCGCGTCCAGGTAGGCCGCGTCGTAGATCGTGCCCTGGGGGTTGGCCACCGCGATGCGCACCGCATTGCCCAGTCCGACGAGGTCGGCCTTGTGCGCCTGGTAGGCCTGGATGTAGGCGTGGCGCTGCGGAATCGTCTTCTCGAAACTGGCGTTGAGTTCGAGCCGCGTGGTCTGCCAGCCCAGCAGCAGGGTCGTCAGCACGCAGGCCGCCAGCACCGCGAGCCGGTGGTTGAAGAGCAGGCGCTCGATCCACGAGCCCGAGCGGGGATCGAAGTTCGTGCCGAGGTGGGGAACGCCAGCCGCGTGCATGAGCCGCCCTTCAGCCGGCAGCCGCTGCCGAGGGCAGCGGCATCGCGCCCATCACGGTCAGCGCCGTCAGTCGCCGGCCCTCGCCGAGGACCAGGCCGTTGATCGGCGGCAGCGCCTGCTTGTGCAGGGGCTCGAGCCGATCGGCGGCCAGCTTCATCACGAAGCCGGCCTGGTTGGCGAGCAGCAGCGCGCCGTCGGGGATGCGCAGCGAGGCGGTGATCGACGCGGGCATCGGCGCCGCCACCTGCGTCCAGCTGGCGCCGGCGTCGCCGCTGCGCCAGACGTTGCCGCGCAGCCCCGCGACGACGATGTCCTGCTCGCCGAGCAGCTCGGCCGTGAAGAAGCTGCCCTTGTAGGGCGAGGGCAGGCGGCGAAAGCTCCGGCCGCCATCGCCGGAGCGCAGCATCAGGCCCTGCTCGCCCACGGCCAGCCAGCTGTCGCCGCGCTGGCGCAGCGCGTACAGGTGCAGCGCCTTGGGGTTGTCGAAGCGATCGAGCCAGGAGGTCCAGTGGCGCCCGCCGTCGTGCGACGCGAAGGCCAGGCCGTAGGCGCCGACGACGACCAGCGTCGAGGCATCGGGCATCAGCACGTCGAGGAACGGCTTGTCGGCCCCTTCGGCCACCAGCCGCTCGGCGCTGCCGGCGAGCGCCGCGTCGCCCGAGGCACGCGCCGCGGCCAGCGCCACCTGGGCGGCGCGCCGGCCGTCGAAGACCACGCGCCAGTGGGCGCCGGCATCGTCGGTCAGCATCACGATGCCGCCATGGCCGACCGCCGCGCCGTGCATGGCATCGACGAAGCGCAGTGCGGTCAGGGTCACGCTCACCGGCGTCGGCTGCTGCCGCCAGCTCGCGCCGTCGTCGTCCGATGCGAGCACGAGGCCGCGCTCGCCGACGGCGACGATGCGCCGGCCGGCGCACGCCGCGGCCAGCAGCACCGCGCCTTCGCCGCGCCGCACGCCCAGGGCCGGCCGCGTCAGCGCGGGCGCCACCGCGTCGCCGGCAGCGGCTGCGAAGGCGGGCGCCGGCAGCGCCAGCGCCAGCAGCGCGCGCCGGGTGCATCGAACAACCATGGCTGTCGGCGCCGCTCAGCGCACGCTCTCGCCGGACAAGGCGTCCGGCGTGAAGTGGCTGTCCGCCCGCTTGGGCACCACGCCGATCTGCGTGGGCTTGCTGTTGTACAGCTGGCCGACGAAGGCGGCGCCCGAGAGCAGGTCGTTGAAGCCGGTCGAGCCCACGACGATGCCCGGCATGTCGGGCGCCACGACGGTCTGCGTCCACAGCGTCTTCCACAGCTGGCCGTTGGCGTCCCAGCGGTCGCCCAGCACGCAGGTCCAGCTGTCCTCGTCGCAGTAGTAGCGGCTCCTGGGCGCCTGATGGCGCTGGCCGGCCTTCAGCGTGGCCTCGACCACCCACACGCGATGCAGCTCCCAGCGCATGTGGTCGGGGTTGACGTGGTGCTTGCCCAGCACTTCCGCATCCGTCTTCGGCTGGAAGAAGTTGTTGGCGTTGTAGGGGATGAACATCTCCTTCTTGCCGAGGATCTTCCAGTCGAAGCGGTCGAGGCGGCCGGTGAAGGTGTAGATCTCGTCGAAGCTCATCACGCCGGCCGCCGCGGGCGTGGGCGCGTCGCAGCAGGCGTTGGGCAGCTTGCGCACGCGCCGCTGGCCGGTCAGGTAGACCCAGGTCTGCAGCTTGTTCGGGTCGATGTTCTCGTGCGCCAGCAAGGCCTCGCCGGCGCGCAGCGCCGGCGCGCTGGTGCGGATGCGCACGAACCAGAAGTTGCCGTCGCCCTTCTCGAAGGTCTCGGCGTTGCCGTCGGGGTAGTAGTACGGAAACTGCTGGTCGCCCACGTTGTCGGAGACCATCACCGCGCGCCCGTCGGTGGTCAGCTGGTACCAGGTGTTGGCGAAGGTCCACGAGATGCCGTTCCAGCGCAGGATGTGGTTCCACATCACCTCTTCGCCGGTCTTGGGGATCGGGAACGGGATGCCGCCGTACACACCCTTGGGCACCGGCCCGTCGAGCCTGCCGCGCGTGGCGTTCCGGAAGGTGTTGTCGTAGACCCATTGCGGCGCCGCCATCGTGCGGTGGGTCTTGTAGACGTCGACGCGGAAGCTGTCGGGATACTTCTTCAGCATCGCCTTCGTGCCTTCGGTCAGCCGCTCGGCGTGCTGGTCGGCGTTCTTCGCGTCGATCGAGAACAGCGGCTTGTCACCCTTGAACGGGTCGCCGCGCCGTCCGCCGGCCTTGTCGCCGGCGATCGGCGTGCTCATGCCGCCGCTCCAGGCCGGAATGCTGCCGTCCTTGTTGGCGGCCTTCTCCGCGCCCAGGGGCGTCAGCTCGCCTTTGAGCCGGGCCGCCTCGTCGGCGCTCACGGCCGCCCATGCCGGCAGGGTGGCGCTCATCGCCGCGGCGGCGGCCGCGCCGAGCAGGTGCTTGGTGAAGTTCATCGTGATGTCTCCTCGGCGCAAGCCGATCAGAAGCTGCGGCGGACGCTGAGCGACACGAAGTCGCGGTCCTTGCGGCTTTGTTGGTAGGTGAACGAAGGCGGCGTGGCAGGGTCGGCCGGCAGGTCCAGCAGCGGCGCGGCGGGGCCGAAGAACTTCGTGTAGGCGAGGTTGAACTTCCACGCCTGGTCGTAGGTGCCGTTCAGGCCGAGCGTGAAATCGCCGCCGCCTTCGGCCGGGGTGGCGAAGGGGCCGATGACGTTGCGCGAGCCCTTGGGCGTCCAGCCCATGCCGACCGGCACGCCCAGGTCCAGCCCGGGCAGCACCTGCCGGTAGGTCGGCTCGAAGACGAAGCGCAGCGAGACCGCGTCGCGCGTGGCGTTCGGATCGAGGGCGGCGCAGCTCTTGCGGCACGACAGCATGCGGTTCCAGGCCAGCTCGCCGATGAACAGCGCCTCGCGCCACAGCGCCGAAGGCTGCAGCGACCAGATCGCCGAGACGTTGAGGTGCGCGGTGTTGCCCACCGCATAGGCGGGGTTGTCGCGGTTGTCGCTGGCCGGCACGACCCCCGGCGGCGCGAGCGCCGAGGCGTCCGCCGCGTGCCCCGAGGACGCCAGCGACTGGTTGCGCCGCAGCGAGGCCTCCGCCGCCAGGTTGAGCTCGCCGACGCTGCGGCTGGCGCTCACGCCGATGGCCGTGGTGGCTTCGTGCCAGGCGAGGTAGTAGCCGGTGGGCGCGACGAACGGCGCGGCATCGGGAACCGTGACCAGGCCCAGCCGCGTGACCTGCTGCGGGTCCTTGTCGTGGAAGCGGATCGCGTACAGCCCGAGGTCGGTCTCGGCCACGCGCCACTTCGCCTGCAGGCCGAACTGGCCCGAGTTGCGCGCCTTCAGATCGCCTTCGCGAAGCACCGACGAGCTCGCGCCGGTGAACAGCTGCTCGGCGCCCTCGCCCACCACGTCGCTGACGGAGAAGTAGCTGCCCACCGGCGGCAGGCGGTTCGGGCGATGGCGGAACTGCACGTAGGCCGCCAGCGTCAGCGCCGTGTCGACCTGCAGTTGCGCCGACAGCTGCGGCACCGGCAGCACGAACTCCTTGGCCTGCGCGGTCGGGTCGGCGAGCAGGCGGCTGATGTCGAACGCGCTCTGGCCGCCGGCGATGGCGTTGGACGCGAAGAACAGGCTCTCGCCCCACACCAGCGCATGCTGGCCCAGCCGCGCGGTCAGCGGCATGCCGCCGAGCTCGGCCTTGCCGAAGACGAAGGCATCGCGCAGCTCGATGCGGCGACCCAACAGGTCGCGCGTCTTCGCCGGGAACTCGTTGAACGCGCTCGACGCGCGGTTGGGGAACGCGCCGCCGGCAAAGCCCGGGTTGTCGTTCCGGCCGTTGTACTCGGCGTCGTACCAGCCCGCCGCGCTGATGCGCGCACCGAAGCCGCGCGCCGACACGGCGTCGAGTTCGCTCAGCAGTTCGAGGCGGTTGGAGACCAGCCCCTTGCCGAAGTTGCGGTCGCCGTCGTCGCCGTTGGGGTGCGCCAGCGCAGCATCGGCATCCTTCAGCCGCCAGGCCAGGCCGTAGCGGAAGGTGTTGGTCCAGTTCACCTTGATGTCGTCGCCGACGTCGAACTCGGCGGCATGCGCCGGCAGGCCGAGGTAGGCGGCCAGCGCCAGCGCGACCCAGACCGTCGCACGCAGCGCGTGCTGCGCACGACGGGGGTGTGGGTAGCGTGGTGATTCGTGATTCATCTCTGTGTCTCCGTCCATGGTTGTTCTGGTGGGCTACGAGGCGAAGGGCAACACCAGCCGCGAGAGATGCACGGCATCCCGATAGATGGTGTGCGTGACGGGCCGCCCCACCGGCAGGTGGAAGGCGTCCGGCGGCAGCAGCGAGTTGTGCTCGTCGACCAGCGGCTCGTCGCACATCAGCTCGAGCACCAGCCTGTGTCCGGCGCGGAACTCGTTGGCGAAGGGGTAGATGCGAACGACGTACTCGTGGATCACGCCCGGCTCGACCGGCACGCTGCGCGTGTGCGGGTGACGCGGATCGCCCTCGCTGCTGCGTTCGTCGAGTTCGCGGTGCGAGGCCTTCAGAAACCCGGTCGTCACGAGCTGGCGCTTGCCGCCGGGCGCCTCGTCCCACAGGCGCAGGATGAAGTTGGTGTCGTCCTGGTCGATGGCCACGTAGAGATGCGCCGCGCCGACGCCGTGAATCGACGTCGCGGTCGCGAAGGGCTCGGTGGCCCAGGACAGCTTCTCGACCTTGTCGGTGATGGTCAGCGGCGCCTGGTAGAAGCCCTCCGGGTGCGCCTGCGCCGCACCCAGCGGCTCGGGCTCGAAGGCCAGCTTGCCGCGCGTGCGCAGGTAGAGCGGCCGGTACTCGACCGGCGTCACCGGCCAGTGCGCACCGGTCATCCAGCGCCGGCTGCCCTCGACATGGACCTTCACCGCCGGCTCGTCCATGATCCCGTTGTCGATGCCCTTGAGCCAGTAGTCGTACCAGCGGAACATCGTGTCGTGCTCGTCGACCCACGGGCGCGTCTGCATCGGCGGGTAGGGCCCGATCTCCAGCTTCTTCGGGCACTCGAGCAGGTCGAACAGCTCGATCGTTCCGTCCACCGTCCATCCGCGACCCTGGTTGATCTGCAGATACACCGGGATGTCGATGTTGCGCGCCAGGTTGATCGGGTTGCGCTCCTCGTACCACTCGCCGTCGAGGTGGTTGGTGACGATGTCGAACCACGACTCGTGGTGAATCGGGTAGTGAAGAACGTGCACCAGGTTCGGCCAGGCCGCCACGTCGGGGTCGGCCAGCCGCTCGGCCACGAGCCGCTTGATCTCGGCCTCGGAGTACGTCTCCAGCATCCGCGACTTGTGGCGGTGGGTGAAGGCCCAGCCCGAATCGCCGCCGCGGCCTTCGCGCGCCGCGCGCGGCATGAACCACATGACGCCGCCGTGGTAGGTCGTCTCGTAGAAGTCGAAATGCCCGCCGCTGACGAAGATCGCCTTCAGGTGCGGCGGACGCTCGGCCGCGGCGAAGATCTGCATCGAACCGAAGTACGAGATGCCGATCATCCCGACCACGCCGTTGCACCAGGGCTGGGCCGCCACCCACTCGATGAAGTCGTAGGCATCCTGGCCCAGCGACACGCCGCCGGCGTTGTAGTTGCCGATGTGCTCGCCCTCGGACGCGCCGGAGCCGCGCACGTCGCCGATCACGTGCACATAGCCTTCCTTGACGACACGGGCGATGTCGCCCGCTTCGATGCAGCCGTCCCACAGCGGCGAGGGGCGCCGCTGCGGCGGCATGGTCAGCGCCAAGGCCTGAAGCTCCTTGCCGTAGGGGCTGAGCGCGACCAGCGCCGGGCGCGGCATGTCGCCCCTGGCGTGGTAGGCATCGGCCGCCAAGTGAACGCCGTCGCGCATCGGAACGCGCAGATCCTTCCGTACGACCATCATGAGCGGTAGCCCTTGCGAAAGTAGCCGTTCATCGTGGTGAAGAACGGCGAGGGTTCCAGCGCCGGATCGCCCAGGTAGTGCAGCTGCTGCGCGATGCAGCAGAAGGGCGAATGCGCGCCCTTGGGCACAGACTGGCCGTCGAGGCCGGGTTCCTTCGTGGCAGCACGAACCCGCGCTTCGATGTCGAGGCTTTCCTGGATCTTTGCGGCGGCCTGTTCGCGGTCGAGCTCCACCCCCGACGGCTCGGCGCCCTGGCTGCGGTAGGCATGACCGAGGAACATCCGGTTCGGCTTCACGTGGTCGCGCAGGTGCGCCAGGCTGGCGCGGTAGGCATCGGGATCGACGTAGCTCGGAAACCCGTTGGCCGCGCCGTGGATCTGCACGGCATCTCCGACGAACACATCGCGCTGCCCCTCGACCAGATAGGCCACCGAGCCCGCGGTGTGGCCCGGCAGGCCGTGCACCGTGATCGTCACGTCCGGACCGAGCGACAGTTCGTCGCCGTGGCGAACCACGCAATGAGGCTCCATCTCGCCGGAGATCGCTGCCTCGCAGGCCGCGGTGATCTTGGCCTCGCCCTCGGGATCGTCGATGTACCTGCCGCGTGCCGCCAGGTACTCCTCGACGTGCGTGCGGCGCGCGCGCAGGAAGGGCGCGTCGGCCTCGTGGATCACGACCTTGGCCTTGCGGCCGGTCAGTTCCCACAGCGCATGGGCACCGCCGATGTGGTCGATGTGCCCGTGGGTGAGGAGGATCCAGCGCACGTCCTCGATGCGCCGCCCGAGTTGCTTCAGCACGGGCGCCATGCCACCGGCCGGCGAGACCGCGACGCCCGTGTCGACGATCGCCGGCTCGCTGCCGTCGATGAAGAAGCTGTAGAGACCGAATCGCCCCCACTGTGAGCACAGGGTGTGGATCTCGACCGCGCTCATCGCCCGGCACCTCGGAGAAACGCGGCGGTTTCGGCAAACACGCCGTGGAACTCGGGCAGCGACGAGAAGTGCTGCACGAATCCGTGGCCAGCTGATTCGTAGCGGCGCATCGTCACCGGCACGCCAGCCTGGGCCAGTCGTTGGCCATACAACTCGGCCTCGTCGCGAAGGGGGTCGTACCCGGCCGTGACGATGAACGCCGGCGGCAGGCCGCGGAGGTCCGTACGCTTGATCGGGGATACGAGAGGATCGGCGGGATCGGCACCGCTGCCGATGTAGAAGGCGTTGAACGGCTTCAACAGCGCGGTCTCCAGTCCATAGCCGACCGCGTTGGTCTTCAACGACTCGTAGCGCTCGACGTCGAAGTCCAGGTCCAGCGACGGGTAGTACAGCACCTGGTGAGTGATGCATCCCAGATCGTCGTCGTGGGCCCTGGCCGCGACGGCGGCGGTGAAGGTGCCCCCCGAACTGTCGCCGGCAATCGCCAGCGTCTGACCATCCCAGCCAATTCCTTCGGCCGGCTCTCGGCCATGCTGCGCGATCCACCGGACGACGGCGTAGCAATCGTCCAGGCCGGCCGGGAAGGCGTGCTCGGGGGCCAGCCGATAGCCCACCGACACGACCACGCATTGGCAGGCGTTGGCGATTTCGCGGGCAACGTGGTCGTGCGTGTCGAGGCTGCCCAGAAAGAACGCGCCGCCGTGGAAATACACCAGCACGGGCTTGCCCGCTTCCGCCGAGGGCCGGTAGACGCGCACCGGAATCTGGCCAACCGACGTCGACAGCAGCAGATCGGCCACCGAATGCACGGGCAGCCGCTTCTCGGGAGGCGGCACATGGCTTTCGTCGGACGCGCGCATGGCGGCCGGGTCGAGCGGCCCGGGTGGCGGCGGAGGCAGCGACGCGATGAACTGCGCGATCGTGGGATGCAGCGGCATGTCAGCTCCGCGCGGCCAGTTCGCCCGGATGCTGGTTGGGGAAGACGGTCTTGATCTCGTCCTCGCTCCACCCCTGGCGCGACATCCGCTGCAGTTCGTCGGTGACCGGCTTGCGCTGGGCCTGGTACCGCGCGAGGGCCTCTGGAACCGAGTTCGCATCTCTCAGGGCATCGGCCAGCGCCCCCGCATCCAGGATGGCGGAGTTGGCTCCCTGGCCCTGGTGGTGGCACATCGCATGCGCGGCGTCGCCGATGAGCGCCACGGCCTGGGAATGCCACTGCGGGATCGGGTCGATGTCATAGACCGAGCGCAGGTTGACCTGGCTCATGTCGAGGCTCTCGGCGATCGCGATCAGTCGCTGATCGAACCCGGCGATGACCTCGAGCAACTGCTTCTTGCTGGACACCGGGGCCGGCGTCGGATCGGCGGCCAGGCAGGTGACGTCGAACGACACCTCCTTTCGATGCAGCAGGGGCAGCACGTAGATCTTGGTGCCGCGCCCCACGTACATGCGCAGGTTGCCGTCGGCCACCAGGCCAGACGTGCTCTCCGCGGGGATGACGGCGCGGTAGGCGTGCTCGCCGGCAAACACCGGGGCCTTGTCGCTGAACAGGCGCGCACGAACCTGGGAGCGGATGCCATCGGCCCCCACGATCAGGTCGGCGGTCACCGACACGCCGTTCTCGAACGTGGCGGTCGCGCTGGCACCGTTGTCGACGATGCCGGTCAGGCGGTGGCCCAGCTTCACCATGCCGCTGGGGAGTACACCCAACAGTGCATCGATGAAGTCGCCCCGGTGCACGAAGTGCGTGGTTGCGCCGAACGCTTGCTTCTCGGGCCACTCCTCCACGAGGATGTGCTGACCCTGGGCCGTCAGGATCTCGAAGTTGTCGCTCGGTGATGTCACCGCAGCGATGGCCTCGAAGATTCCCAGCTTTCGGAACTGGTCCATGGTGGACGGGCGCAGTCCGATGCCGGCCCCCACCTCCTTGACTTGGCGCGCTTGCTCGTAAACCGTGACTTTGGCGCCCAACAGGCTCAGCGCACGTGCGGCGGTGGCGCCCGCATAGCCGGCGCCAATGATGGCTACGTCGAGGTTCTTCAATGTCTCTGGCTTCATGGCTTGTCTCCGCGAGGTCGGGTTCTCTGGCTCAGGGTCTGATGGGTTGCAGCGTCAGAAACTCGGCCGTGTTGCGCACGAAGATCCGATCGATGGTTGAGGCCTCGACACCGGCTTCGCGCAGGTCGGGAAGGAGCCGCTCGAACAGGTAGTTCACGGTATGTCCCTTCACGCCCGGCCAGCCCAGGGGCGAGCAGTTGGCGTCGGCCGAAGCGAGCACCCGGTCGACCAGCCCCGTGTTCAGGAACCTCAGGAAGTGGTCGAGCCGCTCCTGGCGGCGGCGCCCCCAGAACGGTGGGTCGGGCAGTTCGAGGTCGTAGCCGAAGGTGTCGAAGCCGATGCGCCCGCCGGCGTCGAGGATGGCCTTCTCGTTGACCTTGCCCTGGCTCACGCCGTCGTCGGCATGGCCGAACAGCACCCGGTGGCAGGGCAAGCCCTCTTCGGCAAAGATGGCCAGCGCCGGCTCGCTGTCGACCGCGAGGTGGGTGAAGATCGGTGCGCCGGTGATCCTGGAGGCGCGCGCCGCGGCACGGTAGATGCGCAGATCGAGCTCCTTCATCTTGAAGCCTCGGCTGACACCCACCTTGATGATCCCGGCCCTGGCGCCCGTGTCACCGATGCCGACGCTGATCTCGTGCACGAACTGATCGGTGAGGTACTCGACGCTGGCCCGCTCGAAGAAGGGCAGCGCCGTATCGCCGCCGACAAAGCCGGTGCTGGCGATGATGTGCACCCCGGTCTTGTCCGAGAGCGACTTGTAGTAGTCGATGTCGCGACCGTTGCAGATGCCCGTGGCTTCGACGAAGGTGGCCGCGCCCCAGGGCAGCGCGTTCTCGTGGAACTTGCGCAGCTTGGGCACCGTCTCTTCGTAGCGCTGCTCGGGCTTCTTCCACCAGCGGCTGTCGAGTTCGCAGCCGGGCATGCCGTAGCCGATGTGCTCGTGAATCGCGACGAATCCGAGTTCGGCGGCCGAGATCGTGCCCAGCACCGTGTTCACGCGCGTCATGCCTGGCCTCCATTCACACTGAGCAGCTGGGCCGTGTTGGTGATCAGCATTTGTTCGATCTGGGCCTGGGTCACGCCGGCGTCCAGCAGCAGCGGCACGAAGCGGGTCAGCACCTGGCTGTAGGGCAGGCCGTTGCCCGGCACGCCGAACGACACGCCGGTGGCGCTCGAGGACAGGAAGATGCGGTCCGCATGGCCCGCGTCGAGCAGGTCGACGATCAGGGCCACGCGTTGCGCATCGCTCAGGTAGCGAGGGTCGGTCGAGCCGATGTGATCGATGGCCACCCGGGCGCCCCTGGCCGCGACGAGCTTGGGCCACCCCTTGGCCGCTGCGTCGTGACGATCCATGTCGCCGATGAGGACGCGCTGCGCGCCAATTTCTTCGTCGAGTGCCAACTGCAACTCGGCGTGGGCGTCGCCACCGCAACGGATGGCAACGGGCACCCCGTAGGCAGCGCCGGCGCGCGCGGCGCCGCGTACCAGACTGCCATCGGTGGGCGTCATGCCGCTTTCGGTGACGGCCGTGGCCACCATGCCGGCCGCCGCGCGGCGCTCCAGGCGCGGCACCACCATGCCTTCGTTCACCTCGCGGCCAAACAGCTCGGCGAACTTCTGCGTCGGCCAGGGTGTGGGCGGATTCGTCTGCGGGGTCAGGTAGTACCCGCCCAGCATGGCTTCCGGCCCTTGCCCCGTGGAAGCCACGATGTGCACGCCGGTCGCGCGCGAGAGCGCCTCGTACAGGCGCAGATCGCGGCCCTGGAACATGCCGGTGGCATCGACGATGGTGCCGCCGCCCGCCGCCTTGAACTCGGCGAGCTTGGCCGCCAGCGCGTCGAAGACTTCAGCGCGGTCGATCTTGATGTCGTAGGCGTACTGCGCACCAGGCAGCACGTACATCAGCGATTCGGACACCAGCGTGACGCCGAGCCGCCGGGCGTCGACGGGACCGAGCACCGTATTGGCCGAGGTCACGCCAATGCTCCTGGCCGTGGGTTCGTCGAGCAGGAGCCCGGTGAACATCTTTGCCCCTTCGGGCTCTCTCTGTTCGTGTTTGGCGCACATGCCTGAGTCCTCACAACGTGGCGGTGGCCTGTTTCCGGGCCGATATGGCGCCGGCCCACGACGCCTGGGCGCCCACCGATGGTGCCCCTTGTCTTTTAAGCATATTGTTCGTTTGTTATGCCAATAGCCTGCAAAAAAACGAAACCATCAACGGCTGAGCCCGAACGTGTACTTGAAGTCGTCGGCCTGGTTGACGGCGCGGCGCCAGCCGCCCGGCCGCCCATCCGGCGTGAACATGGTGGTCACCACGATCAGAACCGGCGCACCGGTCTTCACGCCCAGCACGCGGGCATCCTCCCGGCTGGCACCCGAAGCCCAGATCTGCTGCTCGCCCCGCGTGAAGGTCACGCCGAGATCCCGTTCGATCAAGGCAAAGACAGTGCCGGTGCGCTCGAGCTCGGCGATGTCCGGGCGAAAGTGAGGCGGCGTGCAGAGGTAGGTTCGCGTGAACGACAGCGGCTGCCCGTCGACGTAGATGACCCGTTGGACATGCAGCATCTCGGCGGGCGCCTGTGGGCCCAGCGCTTCCAACACCTCGCTCGGCGCCTCGACACGCGCGAGGTCGGTGACGCGCGACGTCGGGTTCATGCCCCGTTCCGTGAGGTAGCGGGTCAGCCCTCCCAGCTCCGTGGCTGCCGGCAGGCGCACGTTCAGGCCCTGCACGGGAAAGGTTCCCTTGGCGCGGTGGCGAACGACATAGCCGCCTTCCACCAGTTCGGCCAGCGCCTGACGCACCGGCGCCCGGCTGACGTGGAACCGCTTGATGAGGCCGGCCTCGGTGAGGACAGGTGCATCGCCATCCTTGGCGCTGCGCAGCTCGCTGATCAGGATCTGCTTGATCTGGCTGTACAGCGGCACGTCGGAAGCGCGGTCGATGGTTTGGTTCATGGCAACCATATGGCACATTGTCATGACAATGTGCGAAGCACGCATCTGGGGTTTCTACCAAGCCATATCACGACCCACCGGCGGCTCGTTGTGACGTTCCGTTCACGCCGGCACCGGCGGTGCCTTCCAACTAGCGCGCGCGCAACCCGACCTTGCCGAGCAGCTCGACCAGCAGCGCGCGCTCGGCCGGCGAGAGCACGGAAAGCGTGTCCTCTTCCATCGTCGCGGCGATCTTCTGCGCGCGCTTGACGAGATCGCGCCCGGCCGGCGTCAGGTGGATGATCATCGCGCGGCGGTCCTGCGTGCTGCGCACGCGCTCGACCCAGCCGCGCTCGACCAGCCGATCCAGCGTGATCGCCATGTTGGGCGCCGAGACGTCGAGCGCCTCGCCGAGCTGCTTCTGGTTGACCTCGGGGTTGGAGGCCACCAGCACCAGCAGCGAGTAGTCGACGATCTTCAGGCCCAGCGGCCCGAGCGAGCGCTCGAAATCCTTGCGCAGCACGATCGCGGCGCGGCTGGCGACGTAGCCGACCAGGTTGATGAGCTTCGAGTGATCCAGCGCCTGGCTCATGCCGTCTCGGCCAGCGCCACCGGCGCGAACGGCATCCAGCCGGCGCGCGCCTGCGCGAGCGCATGCTCGAACTCGGGCGCGAGGTGGGCGAAGCAGTGCGCGGCGCTGTCGCGCTTGGCGGCGTGGAAGGCATCGCCTTCGTGCTCGGGCCGCGACGAGACCGCGTCGGCGCGCGCCCAGGCCTGCGCGATCAGCGCCAGCGCGGTGGCGCGCAGCAGGTCGTCGGCAACGCGGAAGGGCAGCTCGGCGTCGCCGCGCGAGGCCGTCACCACGTCGGCGGCGAGTTCGCCGAGGCGGCGCAGCTGGCCCAGCGTGGCGGCGGCATGGCGCGCCTGCGCGGGCACCGCGGCGGCCAGCGCTTCCAGCCACGCCGCGAACTTGCGGCCGCCGTCGGCGGCCAGCTTGCGCACCACCAGGTCGATCGCCTGGATCTGGTTGGTGCCCTCGTAGATCATCGCGATGCGCGCGTCGCGCACGCACTGCTCGATGCCCCAGTCGTGCGTGTAGCCGTGGCCGCCGAACACCTGCAAGGCGTCGCTGGCGAGCGCGAAGCCGTTGTCGGTGAGAAAGGACTTCAGCACCGGCGTCAGCAGCGCCGCCTGCTCCTGCGCGCGCTCGCGCCCGGACGCATCGGCGGCATGCTCGGCGAGGTCGATCAGGTGCGCGGCTTCGTAGGCGATCAGGCGCGCCCCTTCGACCAGCACACGCTGGCGCAGCAAGGTGCGGCGCATCGCCGGATGCAGCACGATGGGGTCGGCGCTGCCCTTCGATTCGCCGCGCACCGGCGCGCGCGACTGCAGCCGCTCGTGGGCATAGACCACCGCGTTGCGGTGCGCGTTCTGCGCATGCGCCAGGCCCTGCAGCGCGACGTGCAATCGCGCCGCGTTCATCATCGCGAACATCGCCTGCAGGCCGCGGTTCGCCTCGCCGACCAGCCAGCCGGTGGCGTTGTCGAAGCTCATCACGCAGGTGGCGCTGCCCTTGATGCCCATCTTCTTCTCGATGCCGTCGCAACGCGCGGCGTTGCGCGAGCCGTCGGGCAGGAACTTCGGCGCGAGGAACAGCGAGATGCCCTTGGTGCCGGCCGGCGCGTCGGGCAACCGCGCGAGCACCAGGTGCACGATGTTGTCGGTCAGGTCCTGCTCGCCGCCGGAGATGAAGATCTTGGTGCCCTTCAGGCGGTACGAGCCGTCGTCGGCCGGCGTCGCGCGGGTCGACAGCAGGCCGAGATCGGAGCCGGCATGCGCTTCGGTCAGGCACATCGTCGAGAGCCACTCGCCGCTGACCACCTTGCCGAGGTAGCGCTGCTTCAGCTCGTCCGACGCATGCAGGTGCAGGCACTCGTAGGCGCCGTGCAGCAGGCCCGGGTACATGGTCCAGGCGTGGTTGGCCGCGGCGAGCATCTCGTAGAGCGCCGCGTTGAGCACCTGCGGCAGGCCTTGCCCGCCGACCGCCGGGTCGCAGGCCAGCGCCGGCCAGCCGGCTTCGACGAAGGCGCGGTACGCCTCCTTGAAGCCGCGCGGCGTGCGCACCTCGCCGTCGGCGAAGCTGCAGCCCTCCAGATCGCCCGGCGCATTGGTCGGCGCCAGCACCTCGGTGGCGAAGCGCGCGGCCTCTTCCAGCACCTGGCGCGCGGTGTCCGCGTCCAGCTCGGCGAAGGCCGGCAGCGCCGCCCACTGCGCGGGCAGGCCCAGCACGTCTTCGATCACATAGCGCATGTCGCGCAGCGGCGCGTCGTAGTGCCACATCGCGATGCCCTCAGGGGTGAATGAACCCGTTCGCCCCGAGCTTGTCGAAGGGCGTCCGAGAGGCGCGGCGGGGCTTCGACAAGCTCAGCCCGAACGGGAGCAAAGGTTCGTTCACGGTTCGTCAAGCGCTCGTCTTCTGGCGCGCCGCGCCCAGGTAGGTGTCGATCACGCGCGAATCGCGTGCCAGGTCCTCGGCCGGGCCTTCGAGGGCGATCTCGCCCATCTCCAGCACGTAGCCGTGGTCGGCCACTTCCAGCGCGGCGCGCGCGTTCTGCTCGACCAGCAGGATGGTCACGCCGGTGGCGCGCAGCTTCTCGATGGTGCGGAAGATCTCCTTGACCACCAGCGGCGCGAGGCCGAGGCTGGGCTCGTCGAGCATCAGCAGTTCGGGCTGGCTCATCAGCGCACGCCCCACCGCGAGCATCTGGCGCTCGCCGCCCGAGAGCGTGCCGGCGAGCTGCGCGCGGCGCTCCTTCAGGCGCGGGAAGAGCGCATAGACCTGCTCCAGCACCTGCGCGCCGGTCTTGCGGCCCAGCAGCACCTGGCGGTAGCCGCCGAGCAGCAGGTTGTCTTCCACCGGCATGCTGCCGAACAGGGCGCGCGTCTCGGGCACCAAGGCGATGCCCTGCATCACGCGCTCTTCCAGCGTCTTCAGCCCCATCGCCTGGCCCTTGTAGGCGATGCCGCCGCGCGAAGGCAGCACGCCCATCAGCGCGTTGAGCAGGGTCGACTTGCCGGCGCCGTTCGGGCCGATCACGGTGACCACGCTGCCCTTCTTCGCCTGCAGGTTCAGCCCGTGCAGCACCTCGGCGCGGCCGTAGCCGGCGTGCAGGTCTTTCACATCGAGGATCAGGTCGCTCATGGTCAGTGCTCGGTTCCGAGATAAGCGGCGCGCACCGCGGGGCTCGCCTGCACTTCCTCCGGCGTGCCTTCGATCAGCTTGGTGCCGAACTCCATCACCACCAGGCGGTCCACCAGGCCCATCACCAGATCCATGTCGTGCTCGACCAGCAGGATCGCCATGCCCTCGTCGCGCAGCTGGCGCAGCACCGCGGCGAGCGCCTGCTTCTCCTTCAGGCGCAGGCCGGCGGCGGGCTCGTCGAGCAGCAGCAGCAGCGGGTCGGCGCACAGCGCGCGCGCGATCTCCATCAGCCGCTGCGGGCCCAGCGCCAGGTTGCCGGCCAGCTCGTGCATGCGCTCGCCCATGCCGATGCGCTCGAGCTGCTTCTGCGCCTCGCGCAGCAGGCGCCTTTCTTCCGTGCGGTCCAGGCGCAGCACCGCGGCGGCCACGCCGGCCTTGCCGCGCAGGTGCGCGCCCAGCGCGACGTTCTCCAGCACCGTCATCGTCGGGATCATCTTGACGTGCTGGAAGGTGCGCGCCACGCCGCGCGCGGCGATCTCGCGCGAGGGCAGGCTCTGCACTTGCTGGCCGCGCAGCGACACCGTGCCGCGCGTGGCCGGCAGCACGCCGGTGACGAGGTTGAAGGTGGTGGACTTGCCCGCGCCGTTCGGCCCGATCAGGCCGAGGATCTGGCCGGCGCGCACCTGGAAGCTGACGTCGTTGACGGCCACCAGCCCGCCGAACTCCTTGCGCGCGTCCTTCACGTCGAGCACCACCTCGCCGCGCGGCGGCTGCTCGCGCTGCGGCAGCGGCTCGGCGCCGGTCCAGTCGACCGCGCGCTGCGGCTTGGGGAAGCGCGCCTCGACGAAGGCCCAGATGCCGTCGCGGGCGTATTGCAGCACCAGGATCAGCAGGATGCCGAAGACGATCACCTCGTAGTTGCCGCTGGTGCCGAACAGGCGCGGCAGCCAGTCCTGCAGCTGCTCTTCCATCACCTTGACGACGGTGGAGCCGACGATCGCGCCCCAGACGTGACCGACGCCGCCGACCACCGCCATGAAGAGGTATTCGATGCCCTTGTTGAGACCGAACGGCGAGGGGTTCACGGTGCGCTGGAAGTGCGCGAACAGCCAGCCCGAGACGCTGGCCAGCAGCGCGGCGAGCACGAAGGCGGTCACCTTCAGGCGGAAGGTGTTGACGCCCATCGCCTCGGCCATCGTCGTGCCGCCCTTGACCGCGCGCAGCGCGCGGCCGGTGCGCGAGTCGAGCAGCCGGATCGCGCCGAAGGCCGCCAGCAGCACCAGCAGCCACAGCAGGAAGTAGAAGCTGCGTCCGGTGTTCAGCGTCAGACCGAACAGCTCCAGCGCCGGGATGCCGAGCAGGCCGTCGTACTTGCCCAGGGCGTCGATGTTGCCGAGCAGGTAGTACAGGCTCAGGCCCCACGCGATGGTCGCCAGCGGCAGGAAATGGCCCGACATGCGCAGCGTGATCCAGCCCAGCAGCAGCGCGGCGACGTAGGTGAACGCCAGGCCGATCCAGACGGTGATCCACGGCGAGACGCCGTGCGTCAGCGTGAGATACGCGGCCGTGTACGCGCCCATGCCGACGAAGGCGGCCTGGCCGAAGCTGGTCAGCCCCGCGACGCCGGTCAGCAGCACCAGCCCGATGGCCACCAGCGAGTACAGCCCGATGTAGTTGGCCTGCGTGATCCAGAACTCGGGCACCGGCAGCAGCGGCAGCGCGGCGACGAGAACGACGAAAGCGATCAGGAGGTAGCGGCGCATGCGATCACTCTTCTTCGTCGTGGTGGCCGTGCTGGAACGAGCGCCACAGCAGGACCGGGATGATCAGCGTGAAGACGATCACCTCCTTGAAGGCGCTGGCCCAGAACGAGCCGAAGCTCTCGATCAGGCCGACGAAGATCGCGCCCAGCGCCGCCGCCGGATAGCTCGACAGCGCGCCGAAGATCGCGGCGACGAAGCCTTTCAGGCCGATCAAGAAGCCGGAGTCGTAGAACATCGTCGTCGTCGGCCCGATCAACAGGCCCGACAGCGCGCCGATGAAGGCGGCGAGCGCGAAGCTCATCTTGCCGGCGCCGGAGGTGGAGATGCCCATCAGCCGCGCGCCGAGCCGGTTCACGGCGGTGGCGCGCAGCGCCTTGCCGCGCAGCGTGCGCTCGAAGAACAGGAACAGCGCGACGATCAGCGCGATCGAGACCATGAAGATGATCAGCGTCTGGCCCGACAGCGTCAGCGGCCCGGCCGAGAAGCGCGCATCCCAGAAGCTCGGGTTGCGGAAGCCCTCGGCGCCGAAGAACACCAGGCCGAGGCCGGTGAGCGTGAAGTGCGTGCCGACCGAGACGATCAAGAGCACCAGCACCGTCGCGTCGGCCAGCTTCTCGTAGGCCAGGCGGTACAGCAGCGGGCCCAGCGGCGTGACGATCGCCAGCGTCAGCAGGCTTTGCAGCAGCAGCGGCAGGTTGCGCGGCGCGGCCCACCAGGCGATGGCCGCCACCGCCACCGGAAAGGCGAGCGACTTCAGCGCGCCGACGCCCACCGCGCCCACCGGCAGCCCGCGCCGCAGCCCGGCGATGGCATCGAGCACGGCCGCGACCGCTGCCATCACCAGCAGCAGCCACACCGTGCCCGGCACCTGGCCGAGCTGCAGCAGCGCGAGCGTCAGCGCGCCGTAGGCGACGAACTCGCCTTGCGGGATGAAGATCACCCGCGTGACGGCGAACACCAGCACCGTGGCCAGCGCCAGCAGCGCGTACACCGCACCGTTGGTGACACCGTCCAGCGTCAGGATGCTGGCGATCGAGAAGTCCATCGCTTATTCAACCTTCCAATCGCCGTTGACGACCTTGAGGATCACGCCGGTTTCCGTCGTGAAGCCCCAGTGGTTGTCCTTGGTGTAGTTCAGCACGCCGTGCGAGACGACGGTGCGACCCATGGTCTCCACCGCGTCGCGCAGCGCGGCGCGGAACTCCTTGGTGCCGGGCTTGGCCTTCTTCAGCGCCATCGGCACCGCCTTCTCGAGCACGACGATGGTGTCGTAGGCATGGCCGCCGAACTGGTTGCGGCTGCCCGGGCCGTAGGCCTTCTCGTACTTGGCGACGAAGTCGGCCGCCATCGCCTTCGAAGGGTGCGAGGCCGGCAGCTGCTCGGGGATCACCGCCGGGCCCGAGACCACGTAGGCGCCTTCGACGTCCTTGCCGCCGACGCGCACCAGGTCGCGCGAGGCCGCGGCGTGGGTCTGGTAGATCTTGCCCTTGTAGCCGCGCTCGACGATGGCCTTGTGCGGCATCGCGGCGCCCGAGCCGGAGGCGACGACCAGGATCGCGTCGGGGTTGGCCGAGACGAGCTTGAGCGCCTGCGCGGTGACGCTGGTGTCTGCGCGCGCGAAGCGCTCGGCCGCGATCACCTGCGGGCCGTTCAGCGCGGCCGACTGCGCCTTGAAGTCGTTCAGCCAGCTCTCGCCGTAGGCGTCGGTGTAGCCGAGGAAGCCGACGGTCTTCACGCCGAGCTTCTTCATGTGCTCGATCATCGCGTGGGCCATCACCGCGGTGCCCTGCGGCAGGCGGAAGGCCCAGGTGTCCTTGCCGGCGGGCAGCACGGCGGGCGAGAACATGAACTGCACCGTCTCCGATTCGGCGATCGGGCCGGCCATCGCGATGGCCACCGGCGTGGCGGCCGAGCCCATGATGATGTCGGCCTTGTCCTCGCTGATGAACTTCTTCGCGTTGGTCACGCCCTTGGTCGGGTCGGTGGCGTCGTCGAGCACGATGACGTTGAGCTTCTCGCCGGCGATGCTGGTCGGCCACAGCTTGATGTAGTTGGCCATCGGGATGCCCAGGCCGGAGGCCGGGCCGGTCAGCGGCAGGCTGACGCCGATGGTGATGTCGGCCTGCGCGGCGCCGGCCAGCAGCGCCGCCGCCGCGGCGGCCAGGGTCTTCGTCAGAGCTTTCATCGTCTTGTCTCCGAAAGGGTGGTGGGCGGAAAAGGAAGAGGTCAGGCGCACAGCGCCTTGATGTCGTCGGGAACGGGAATCGCGCGCAGGCGCTCGGGGTCGGCGGCGTCGCGCTTGACGAAGGCGCGCACTTCGCGGCCTTCGCAGATGAGATCGCCGCCGCGCGTCACGCGGTGCATCTGCACGAACACCTTGTCGCGCCACTCCTCGACCCAGGTGGCGATCGAGATCGTCTCGCCGTAGGTCACGGCCTTGATGAATCGGGTGTTGATCTCGAGCAGCGGCGTGCCGACGATGCCGCGCGTCTTGACCAGCTCGCGCCACGGCGGCACGCCGCAGTCCATGAAGAACTTCAGCGAGGCGGCGTCCATCCAGCGCGAGAAGTTCGGGAAGAACACGATGCCCGCGGGATCGCAGTCTCCGAAATGGACTTCGACGCTGTGGTGGGTGGTCTTGGGCATGGCCTGGGGATTCTTCTCAGCGCGGCGCCAGGCGCAGCGCGCCGTCGAGCCGGATCGTCTCGCCGTTCAGCGAACGGTTGCGGATGATGCCCGCGGCCAGCTCGGCGAACTCTTCGGGTTTGCCCAGCCGCTTGGGGAAGGGGATGCTGGCCGCGAGCGTCTCCTGCACCGCCTGCGGCAGCTCGGCCATCAGCGGCGTCAGGAACAGGCCCGGCGCGATGGTGCACACGCGCACGCCGAACTGCGCGAGGTCGCGCGCCAGCGGCAGCGTCATGCCGACCACGCCGCCCTTGCTGGCCGAATACGCCTCCTGGCCGACCTGGCCGTCGAAGGCCGCCACCGAGGCGGTGTTGACGATCACGCCGCGCTCGCCGTCTTCCAATGCGTCCAGCTTCACCATCTCGGCCACCGCGAGGCGGGTGATGTTGTAGGTGCCGATCAGGTTGACGCGCACCACGCGCTCGAAGTCTTCCAGCGGCGCGGGCGAGCCGTCCTTGCCGACGATGCGCTTGGCGGTGCCGATGCCGGCGACGTTCAGCAGCAGGCGCGCGACGCCGTGCGCTTCGCGCGCGGCGCCCAGCGCCGCCGTGACGCTGGCGGTGTCGGTGATGTCGCAGCCGATCCCGATGCCGCCGATCTCGGCGGCGACCGCTTTCGCGCCTTCGGCGTTGCGGTCCAGCACGGCGACTTTCGCGCCCTGCCGCGCCAGCTCGCGCGCGGTGGCGGCGCCCAGGCCCGAAGCGCCTCCGGTGACGAGTGCGGCCTGTCCTTCGATGTTCATGAGTGCGTGTCCTCGCTCAGAAGGTGCGAATCAACCAACCCGCTCGCCCTGAGCTTGCCCTTCGACACGGCCTTCGACGGGCTCAGGCCCTGCTCAGGATGATCGGAAGACGAATCCCGTTCGCCCTGAGCTTGTCGAAGGGCCCGGCGCGGCACCACGGGGCTTCGACAAGCCTGTCCTGAGCTTGTCGAAGGGCTCGGCCCGAACGGGAGCAGGGATGGGTACATGGCTTCAGTGCTGCGGCAGGTAGACGCCCTCGCCGCCGGCGTACAGCTGCTCGACCAGCGCCGCGCGCCGCGTCAGCACCGCGCGCTGGTTGATCGAGCCCTTGTCCGTCACTTCGCCGTGGTCGATGCTGGGCGGCTCGGCCATCACCAGCGCGCGCGCCACGCGCGTCGCGCTGCCGGTGCCCACCGCCCACTGGCCGTCGACGAGGTGCTGGAAGAACTCGTGCACCTCGGGCGAGGCCAGCACCGCGGCGGCCGGCGCATCGCTCGGCAGGCCGGCGAAGGCGCGGCAGGCGTCCAGGCGCGGAAACAGCAGCACGCCCAGCTCGTCGCGGTTCAGCCCGGCCACCACCACGTCCTGCACGCAGGGGTCGCCGGCGGCGATGATGCGCGCGCGCAGCGGGCCCACCGAGACGAAGGTGCCGGTCGAGAGCTTGAAGTCCTCGGCGGTGCGGCCGTCGAACATGAAGCCGCGCCCCGGGTTGGCCGGGTCGATCGGCTTGATCGCGTCGCCGCTGCAATAAAAGCCTTCCTCGTCGAAGGACTCGTGCGTCTGCTCGGGCGCGCGCCAGAAGCCCGGCGTGACGTTCGGGCCGCGGTAGCGCAGCTCGGTCTTGTCGCCGCTGGGCACCAGCTTCAGCTCCATGCCCGGCGCCGGCAGGCCGATGTGGCCCGACTTCACCTCGCCGGCGTTGGCGCACAGCGCGAACGGCGCGGTCTCGGTCATGCCCAGGCCGGTGAGCATGCGGATGCGCTCGCCGCAGGTCTGCTCGGCCAGGCGGTCGAGCTTGTCCCACACCGGCTGCGAGAGCCCGGCGCCGGCGAAGAAGAACATGTTGACGCGCGCGAACAGCGTCTCGCGCAGCTTCGCGTCGCCCTCCATCGCGTTGGCGATCTCCTCGAAGCCCTTGGGCACGTTGAAGTACACCGTCGGCGAGATCTCGCGCAGGTTGCGCAGCGTCTCGTGGATGGCCGTCGGCGTCGGCTTGCCTTCGTCGATGTAGAGCGTGCCGCCGTTGTAGATGGTCAGGCCGACGTTGTGGTTGCCGCCGAAGGTATGGTTCCACGGCAGCCAGTCCACCAGCACCGGCCGCACCTGGCCGAAGCCCGGGAAGCATTGCAGGATCTGCTGCTGGTTGGCGCAGATCATGCGCTGCGTGTTGATCACGCCCTTGGGCAGCTTGGTCGAGCCCGAGGTGAAGAGGAACTTGGCGATGGTGTCGGGGCCGACCTGCGCATGCGCCGCCTCCACCGCGGGGCCGGCCGGCTCGGCGAGCAGTTCGTCGAAGCTGTGCGTGTGGCGGCCTTCGATGCTGCCTTCGGTCAGCACCACCGGCGTGGAGGGCGGCACCACCGCGCCGATCGCGCGGCCATAGGCGCTGCCGGAGGAAGCGAACACCAGCCCGGGCGTCAGCACGCCCAGGATGTGGCGCAGCTTGCCGAAGTCCTGCGAGACGGTCGAATACGCCGGCGAGATCGGCGCGAACGGCACGCCGGCGAACATCGCGCCCAGGCCGAGCAGCAGGTGCTCGAGGTCGTTGTCGGACAGGATCGCGATCGGGTGCTGCGCCGACAGGCCCAGGTCGAGCAGCGCCTGCGCGATGCGCTTCGCGCGGTCCACCGCCTCGGCGTAGCTGATGCGGCGCCACTCGCCGCCGTTCACGCGCTTGGCGGCGAGGGTGTGGTCGGGCGACACGCTCGCCCAATGCAGCAGGCGGTCGGTCAGGCGCGCCGGGTAGTCGGCCAAGGGCTCGGCCGAGGTGACGAGGGTCGTGCCGTCGGCGCGCTGCTCGAAGTGCGCAGCCAAGGAACCTCCGAGCGGCAAAGCCCGGTACTGCGGCGCGCTCATGACTTCTTCTCGACCTTGCCGGCGCGCTTTTCGAGGAACGCGCGCACCCGTTCCTTGGCCGCCTCGTCGCCCTGCGCGATCGCGGCCATCAGCGACTCGACGAACAGGCCGTCGGGCTGCGACAGGTCGGCGATGCGCGGCAGCGCCTGCATCACCGAGAAGTTCGACAGCGGCGCGTTGCCGGCGATCTTGGCGGCCAGCTCGCAGCCCTTCGCGAAGCCCGTGCCGTTGGCGACGACGTACTGCGACAGCCCGCGCCGCTCGCCTTCGCCGGCATCGAGCACGCGCCCGGTCAGCATCATGTCGGTCATCGTCGCGACGCCCGCCAGGCGCGGCACCCGCGCCGAACCGCCGCCGCCGACGAAGATGCCGCGCTGGCCTTCGGGCAGGCCGTAGTAGGTGCTTTCTTCGGCGACGCGGATGTGGCAGCTGCTGGCCAGCTCCAGCCCGCCGCCGACCACCGCGCCGTGCAGCACCGCGACCACCGGCACACGCCCGAACTGGATCGCGTCCATCGCGGCATGCCAGGTGCGCGAGTGGATGATGCCTTCGGCGACGCTGCGCTCGCTGATCTCCGACAGATCCAGGCCGGCGCAGAAGTGCTCGCCGGCGCCGGTCAGCACCACCGCCTTGACCGCTTCGGGCAGCGAGACGAAGGCGCTGTGCAGCTGCGCGATCAGCGCATCGTTGATCGCATTGCGCTTGACCTGGCGGTTCAGCCGGATGTGCGCGACGGCGCCGGCGATCTCGATGACGAGCAGGTCGAGCGCGGCCAGTGCGCCGGTGGCGGGAACGAAGTTCAGGCTCATGGTGGGTCTCGCGAATTTAGTTTGCAGTTTTAACTAAGTCGCCGCCGGCTTCCACCGTGAAAACCCTAGGATCACCTTGTGCATGCCGGCGCTTTTAGTTATCTTTCGGAAGCAATTGCGCCGCTTCCTGGAGACACCATGAACACCGCCGAGCTGATCGCCATCGACGTGCACACGCATGCCGAGGTGTCGTGCTGGAACCCTTTCGACAACTATGGCGAGGAGTACGACCGCGCGGCCGACAAGTACTTCGGCAGCAACCGCCGCCCGACGATCGAGGAGACGGTCGCCTACTACCGCGAGAAGAAGATCGGCCTGGTGATGTTCACCGTCGACAGCGAGGCGCAGCTGGGCCGGCGCCGCATCCCGAACGAGGAGATCTGCGAGGCGGCGCAGAAGAACGCCGACATGATGATCGCCTTCGCGTCGATCGACCCGCACAAGGGCAGGATGGGCGCGCGCGAGGCACGCCGGCTCGTCGAGGAGCACGGCGTCAAGGGCTTCAAGTTCCACCCGACGGTGCAGGGCTTCCTGCCCTACGACAAGATGGCCTGGCCGATCTACGAGGTGATCGCCGAATACAAGCTGCCGGCCATCTTTCACAGCGGCCACTCGGGCATCGGCTCGGGCATGCGCTGCGGCGGCGGATTGCGCCTGCAGAACAGCAACCCGATGCTGCTGGAAGACGTGGCGATTGATTTCCCCGACATCCAGATCGTCGTCGCGCACCCGAGCTGGCCGTGGCAGGACGAGGCGCTGAGCCTCGCGCTGCACAAGCCGAACGTGTGGATCGACCTGTCGGGCTGGAGCCCGAAGTACTTTCCGCCTCAGCTGGTGCAGTACGCCAACACGCTGCTGAAAGACCGCATGCTGTTCGGCAGCGACTACCCGCTGATCACGCCCGAGCGCTGGATGAAGGACTTCGGCGAAGCGGGGTTCAAGCCGGCGGTGCACGAGCTGATCCTGAAGAAGAACGCGATGCGGCTGCTGGGGCTAGGCGACGCTCAGCCGGCCGCCTGAGGGTTCTCGACCAGCAGGGCAATGCCCTGGCCGCCGCCGACGCAGGCCGAGGCGATGCCCCAGCGCTCGCCGATTTCCTGCAACTGGCGCGCGACGGTGATCGTCAGGCGCACGCCGGTGGCGGCGAGCGGGTGGCCGAGGGCGATCGCACCGCCTTTTGCATTGAGCCGGGCGGGGTCGAGGCCGAGTTCGCGCTGCACCGCGAGCGTCTGCGCGCCCTGCGCTTCGTTGATTTCGAAGCGGGCGATGTCGGCCAGCTTCAAGCCGGCGCGATCGAGCAGCAGCCGGATCGCCGGCGCGGGGCCGATGCCCATGATTTCCGGCGGCACGCCGACCACTGCCGCCGCAGCAAGGCGCGCCAACGGCTTGCCGCCCCACTCGCGCGCCGCAGCGCCCGAGGCCACCAGCGCAGCCGCCGCCGCATCGGTCAGCGCCGAGCTGTTGCCGCCGGTCTGCACGCCGTCCTTGAACACCGGGCGCAGTTTCGCCAGCACCTCGGGCGGCGAGATGCGCGGGTGCGTGTCGCGGTCCGCCACCGCCGTCTTGCCGGACAGGCGGATGCCGCGCGCTTTGTAGCCGTCCAGCTCGAAGACTTCGTTGCCCACCGGCACGATCTCGCCGGCGAAGAAGCCCGCTTCCTGCGCCGCCACCGCACGCGCGAAGGATTCGCTGGCGAAGGCATCCACCGCCTCGCGCGTGATGCCGTATTTCTTCGCGAGGTTCTCGGCGGTCTGGATCATCGAGATCGCCGGCGCGGGGTCGGTCAGCGCCTCCCACATGTAGTCCTTGAACTGCGGCGCCATGCCGAGCTTGAAGCCCTGGCGATGCTCGAAGGCGGCGATCGGATTGCGCGTCATCGACTCGGTGCCGACGATCAGCGCGAGGCTCGCCGCGCCGGTGGCGACCTGCTCGGCGGCCTGGCGGAACAGCTCGAAGCCGGTACCGCAGATGCGCTGCGCCATCAGCGCCGGCACCTCGTGCGGCACGCCGGCGTACAGGCCGATGTGGCGCGGCACGTAGAACTGGTCGAAGCCGCCCGGCGCCATGTTGCCGGCGAGCACCGAGTCGATGCGCGCGGA
Organism: Pseudomonadota bacterium; assembly: GCA_029779845.1. Taxonomy (GTDB): domain Bacteria; phylum Pseudomonadota; class Gammaproteobacteria; order Burkholderiales; family Burkholderiaceae_C; genus Piscinibacter. The sequence continues at coordinate 92,263 of JAKOZT010000005.1, forward strand.
GGCGATGCCGCTGCGCTGCAGCACCTCGCGCGCGACCTTGATGCCCAGGTCGATCGGGTTGGCGTCGGCGAAGGCGCCGCAGTAGTCGACCATCGGCGTGCGCACGCCGGCGAGGATCCAGGTGTCGGAGAAGGATTGGCAGAGGCCGCGGGACATGGTGAATTCCTGGCAGTGTTGATTCTGTTCGGGCCAGCCCTTCGACAGGCTCAGGGCGAACGGATGCCGACCGATCATCTGAGCAGGGCCTGAGCTTGTCGAAGCCTGTCCTGAGCTTTGTCGAAGGGGCCCGTGTCGAAGGACAAGCTCAGGGCGAGCGGGTGGGGGGCAATCAGGCGCGGATCACGCGCGCATCGGGCTCGGCGGCATACAGCGCCTCGACTTCGCTCGCGCGACAGCGCAGCACCGCGCCCTGGTTGATGTAGCCCTTGTCGGTGATCTCGCCGGCATCGGCATTGGGCGGCTCCGTGAGCCACAGCGCGCGCACCGGCGTCTGCGACGATCCGGCGCCTTCGCCTTTCAGCGCCGCCAGCGCGGCGCACGTGCGCGCGGCGAGATCGCCGGCCGGCACGTCCTTCGCGGCGGGGCTCGGAAACAGCAGCACGCCGACATCGCCGCGGTCGTGCCCGGTGACCACCGCGTCCTGCACCAGCGGCGCGAGCGCGGACACCACCTTCAGCCGCAGCGTGCCCACCGACACCCAGGTGCCCGACGAGAGCTTGAAGTCCTCGGCGACGCGGCCGTTGAAGGCCACGCCGCGCTCGGGCCGCTCTTCGTCGACCAGGAAGCCGGCATCGCCGATGCGGTAGTAGCCCTCTTCGTCGAAGGCCTGCGTCGTCAGCGCCGGCGCGTTGCGGTAGCCGGGGAAGACGGTGACGCCGCGCACGCGCATCTCCAGCTTCTCGCCGTTGGGGATGAACTTCAGCTCCATGCCCGGCAGCGGCGCGCCGATGCAGCCGGCGCGCTCGAGCTTCCAGTGCGCCGAGGTGATGGCCGGCGAGGTCTCGGTCGAGCCCCAGGAGGTGGTGAACCACACCGGCTCGTCGCGCACCTTGCGCGCCACGGCCTCCAGCCGCTCCCAGCTCGATTGCGCCAGCGCCGCCCCGGCGTAGAACACCATGCGCAGCCGCGCGAAGAACTCGCGCGCGAGACGATCGTCCTGCTCCAGGAAGGGCAGCAGCATGTCGAAGCCGCGCGGCACGTTGAAGTACAGCGTCGGCTTCACTTCGAGCAGGTTCTTCACCGACTTCTCGACGAGGCCCGGCGCGGGCCGGCCTTCGTCGATGTAGAGCGTGCCGCCGTTGCGCAGCACGAGGTTGAAGTTGTGGTTGCCGCCGAAGGTGTGGCTCCACGGCAGCCAGTCGAGCACCACCGGCTTCTCGCGCTCGAGGAAACGCCACACCTGGTTCATCATCTGCTGGTTGGCGCACAGCATGCGGTGCGTGTTGATCACGACCTTGGGGTGGCCGGTGGAGCCCGAGGTCAGCAGGTATTTCGCGTGGTCGTCGGGCTGGATGGCCTCGAACGCCGCCATCACCGCCGGGCTCTCGGCGGTGCGGCCCAGGCTCTCGAAGCTGAGCGCGCCGGGGTGCTCGTCGGCGCCCCGGCTGAACACCGTGACCACGCCCAGCGCCGCGCTGGCGATCGCCGGGCCGTAGACCTTTTGATCCGACGCATAGACCAGCGCCGGCCCCAGCGTGTTGAGGATACCGTGGATCTTGGTGTAGTCCTTCGTCAACCGGCAGTAGGCGCTCGACACCGTGCACACCGGCCGGCCGACGTGCATCGCGGCGAGCATCAGCAGCGCATGGTCGATGCCGTTGTCCGACAGCACCACCACCGGCCGGCCGGGCGGCAGGTGCAGGCCGATCAGGCTTTGCGCGATGGCGCCGACGAGCTTGCGCACCTGCGCATAGCTGAGCTTGCGCCACTCGCCCGAGGCATCGCGCTCGGCCAGGAAGAGCGCATCGGGCGTCTCGCGCGCCCACTGCTCCAGCCACTCGCCGATGCAGCGCGCATAGGGCTTCAGCGGCTCGGGCGAGCGCAGCACGTAGGCGCCGCCGTCGAAGTGCAGGCGCACCGCGCGCGGCGGCGCCAGCATCGCCGGGTCGTCGAAGAAGCTGCGCGCCGTTTCGCTGGCCATGCCCATCTCCATACAGTTCTGTATGGATGTATCGTAGGCAAGATGCACGATATTGCATATGGGGAATTCCCCAGCTTCCGCTCGCGGCCCATACAGTGCTGTATGGCATCATCCTGCGCATGAGCGAACCGCGCAGCACGCTGACTCCCGAGGCCTGGATCGCGGCCGCCACCGAGGTGCTGATCGACCGCGGCATCGACGCGGTGCGCGTCGACGTGCTCGCCAAGGCGCTGGACGTGACGCGCGGCAGCTTCTACTGGCACTTCAAGGACCGCGAGGCGCTGCTGGTGGCGGTGCTCAACGCCTGGCGCGACGCCGCCACCGAGCAGGTGATTCAGCGCTTCGAGGGCCAGCAGGCGCAAGCCCAGGCGCTGATCGGCGAGCTGATCTCGCTGCCCTTTCGCGGCCGCGCCGCGCAGCGCGCCGCGCGCGTCGAGCTGGCGATCCGCGCCTGGGCGCGGCGCGATGCGCTGGCGCGCCAGGCGGTCGACGAGGTCGATGCGCGGCGGCTGTCCTACATCGCGCAGTGCTTCTCGGCGCTCGGTTTTGCGATCGGCGAGGCGCGCGCGCGCGCTTTCATCCTCTACGCCTACGAGGTCGCCGAGTCCATCCTGGCGCAGCAGGGCACGGCCGCGCAGAAGAAGGAACGCGCCGCGCTGCTCAAGCGCCTGGTCACGACGCCGCTGGATTGACAGCGCTCAACGGCGCGCGGCAGGCCGCGCCGTAGCGTGGCAGCATTGCCTCTTCCTTCGTGGGAGCCGACCATGAGCACGCTGAAATCCATCCTCGTCCACGTCGACGCCTCGCCGCAGGCGGCGGCGCGCCTGCAGCTCGCCGAACAGCTCGCACTGGCGCACGGCGCGCAGGCGACCGCGGTCTACGCGGTGGTGTCGTCGCTGCTGCGCTACCCGATGGCGATGGCCGCCGGCGCCGACATGGCGCCGATGCTCGCCGAGGCCGACCAGCAGCGTGTCGAAGCCGCGCGCAAGCTCTACGCCGCGACGGTGAAGCCGGCGCACGTGGGCTGGCTCGAATGCAGCGGCCAGCCGATCGCCGAGGTGGCCGCGCGCGCGCTCTACGCCGACCTGCTGGTGCTCGGCCAGCGCAGCGCCGATGCCAACCGCGACGTCGACGTGCCGCCGGACTTCGTCTCCTCGGTGCTGATCGCCAGCGGCCGCCCGGCCATCGTGCTGCCGCACATCGCCGGCTCGGCGGGCAGGCTCGAACGGGTGCTGATCGCCTGGAAGCCGACGCGCGAGGCGGCGCGCGCGGTGACCGCCGCGCTGCCGATCCTGCAGCAGGCGCAGCGCGTGACCGTCGCCAGCTTCGACGAAGGAGCGGAGGCCGCCGCCGAAGCCGGCATCCTCGGCTACCTGCGCGCGCACGGCGTGCAGGCGGCGTTCAAGCGCGAGGTGGCCGCGGGCGGCGGCGTCGGCGATCAGTTGCTCTCGCTGGCCGCCGACGAGCAGAGCGACCTGCTCGTGATGGGCTGCTACGGCCACGGCCGCGCGCGCGAGTGGGTGCTGGGCGGCGCGTCGCGCACCGTGATCGAGTCGATGACGATCCCGGTGCTGATGTCGCACTGACGAACCGCTTCCCGTTCGGGCTGAGCCTGTCGAAGCCCGCCGTGCTCCGCGAGCGCCCTTCGACAGGCTTGGGCGAACGGAGATCCGCGGTCAAGCCCCCGAGCGCACCAGCGTCACCGGCAGCCGCGCGTCGTGCACCAGCGTGTGCGCGACCGAGCCGAGCCGGCGCCCTTCGCTCTCGCCCTTGCCGTGCGCGCCGGCGACGATCAGCGTGCAGCCCTCGTCGTCGGCGATGTCCAGCAGCGCATGCGCCGGCTCGCCGCGCGCGACCTCGATCTCGTGGTCGACGCCGGCCGCCTTGCACAAGGCCACGCCGTCGGCCAGCAGGTGCTCGCCGGCCTCGCGCGCGATGGCCTCGATCGCCTCGGCGTCGTGCACCCGCAGCAATTCGTAGAGGCCGGCCGGCTCCTGCACGTTGACCAGCAGCAGGCTGGCGCGCAGCCCCTCGCGCACCAGCGCGAGCGCGTGGCGCACGGCGGCGAGCGATTCGGGCGAGCCGTCGACGGGGACGAGGATCTTCATGAGGGGTTCTCCAGCGTGGGTTGCGGACGAGTATGCCTTCTGTAAACCCCGATGGCCGCCCCCGGGCGCGCCGATAGCATCGCCGCACCCCCTCTCGCCGGAGCCCCCCGATGAAGAACACCGTCCTCGCCGCGCTTTGCGCAGCCACCTTCTGCGGCAGCGCCTTCGCGCAGTCCAGCGCGCCGATCAAGGTCGGCCTGATGCTGCCGGCCACCGGCACCTATGCGGCGCTGGGCGACATGATCGAGAAGGGCTTCAAGCTGCACGTGCAGGAGCAGGGCGGCAAGCTCGCCGGCCGCGAGATCCAGTACTTCAAGGTCGACGACGAGAGCGACCCGTCGAAAGCCACCGACAACGTCAACAAGCTGATCAAGCGCGACAACGTCGACGTGCTGGTCGGCACGGTGCACTCGGGCGTCGCGCTGGCGATGGCCAAGGCCGCGAAGGAGAGCAACACGCTGCTGATCGTGCCGAACGCCGGCGCGGACGCGATCACCGGGCCGATGTGCGGGCCGAACATCGTGCGCTCGAGCTTCTCGAACTGGCAGCCGGGCTACTCCACCGGCGTGGTGGCGGCGCAGAAAGGCTACAAGCGCGCGATGACCATCACCTGGAATTACGCCGCCGGGCAGGAGACGGTGAAGGGCTTCCGCGAGGCCTTCGAGAAGGGCGGCGGGCAGGTGCTGAAGGACTTGAACCTGCCCTTCCCGAACGTCGAGTTCCAGGCGCTGCTGACCGAGATCGCGGCGCAGAAGCCCGACGTGGTGTTCGCCTTCTTCGCCGGCGGCGGCGCGGTGAAGTTCGTCAAGGACTACGACGCGGCGGGGCTCAAGAAAACCATCCCGCTGTTCGGCTCGGGCTTCCTGACCGACGGCACGCTGCAGGCGCAAGGCCCGTCGGCGCAGGGCCTGTTCACCACGCTGCACTACGCCGACAGCCTGGACATCCCGAAGAACAACGCCTTCCGCAAGGCCTTCGCGCTGGCCTACAAGCAGAACGCCGACGTCTACGCGGTGCAGGGCTACGACGCGGCGCAGCTGCTGGGCGCGGGCCTGGCGGCGGTGAAGGGCGACCTGAGCAAGCGCGATGCGCTGGCCGCCGCGATGCGCAAGGCCACGGTGGACAGCCCGCGCGGCAAGTTCACGCTCTCGCCGGCCGGCAACCCGGTGCAGGACATGTACCTGCGCGAGGCCAGGGGCGAGAACAACGAGTACCGCGCGGTGGCCGTGAAGGCGCTGGCCGACCCCGCACGCGGTTGTAAGCTCTGACGCTCCGCCACCCGCGTTCCAGGCAATGGACCTCGCCACCTTCCTCGTCCAGTGCCTGAACGCCGTGCAGTACGGCCTGCTGCTGTTCCTCGTCGCCAGCGGGCTGACGCTGATCTTCGGGATCATGGGCGTGATCAACCTCGCCCACGGCAGCTTCTACATGATCGGCGCCTACCTGGCCTTCGTGCTGGCGCCGTGGTTCGGCGACTGGTACCTCACCAAGCTCGCCGCCGGCGTGATCCTCGCCGCGCTGTTCGGCTACCTGCTGGAGTGGGCCTTCTTCAGCTTCCTCTACCAGCGCGACCACCTGCAGCAGGTGCTGATGACCTACGCGCTGATCCTCGTCTTCGAGGAGCTGCGCTCGCTGACGGTGGGCAACGACGTGCACGGCGTGCAGGCGCCCTCGTGGCTGGCCGGCGGCTTCCGGCTCGGCGAGCTGATGAGCTACCCGTGGTACCGGGTGTTCGCGTCGGTCGCCTGCATCGTGCTGGCCGTGGCGCTGTACTGGGTCGTCAACCGCACGAAGCTCGGCATGATGATCCGCGCCGGCGCGAGCAACCGCGACATGGTGCGCGGCCTGGGCATCGACATCCAGCGCCTGTACCGCATCGTCTTTGCCGGCGGCGTGGCGCTGGCGGCGCTGGCCGGCATGATCGCCGCGCCGCTGTCGTCGGTGTACCCGAACATGGGCGCGAGCGTGCTGATCATCTGCTTCGTCGTGGTGGTGATCGGCGGCATCGGCTCGATCACCGGCGCGCTGATCGCCTCGCTGCTGGTCGGCTTCGTCGACACCTTCGGCAAGGTGTTCTTCGCCGAGTTCAGCGGCATCGGGGTCTACCTGCTGATGGCGGTGATCCTGGTGTGGCGGCCCGAGGGGCTGATGAAGCGGGGCCACTGAAATGAAACCCCCAAGCTCACTGCGTTCGCTGCCCCCCGAGGGGGCGCTCAGTGGCTTCGGAACGGCCGGGCGCCACTGAGATGCGTTCGTCGTGGATCGTTCCCGTCGCGGTGCTGATCGCACTGGCCGCGCTGCCCGCCGTGCTGACGCCCTACACGCAGGATCTGGTGCTGAAGATCGCGGTGCTGGCGATCTTCGCGCTGAGCCTGGAACTGCTGGTGGGCAGCGCCGGGCTGGTGAGCCTGGGGCATGCGGCGTTTTTCGGCATCGGCGCCTACGTCACGGTGCTGGGCACCGGCGACGCGGGCGCGGCTTCGCTCGCGTGGCTGCTGCCGGCGGCGATGGGCGCGGCGGCGCTGTACGCGCTCTTCGTCGGCGCGCTGAGCCTGCGCACCAGCGGCGTCTACTTCATCATGGTGACGCTGGCCTTCGCGCAGATGGCCTACTTCGTGTTCCACGACACCCAGGTGGGCGGCGGCAGCGACGGCATCTTCCTCTACAGCAAGCCGGTGCTCGCGCTCGGCGGGGCGACGCTGATCGACCTCGACGACAAGACCCATCTCTACTACTTCGTGCTGGGCGCGCTCGCCTTCAGCTACGCGCTGCTGGCGCTGATCGGCCGCTCGCGCCTCGGCCACGCGCTGGCGGGCATCCGCGTCAACGAGCAGCGCATGCGCGCCGCGGGTTTCCGCACCTACGGCTACAAGCTCGCGGCCTTCGTGATCGGCGGCGCGCTCGCCGGCCTGGCCGGCTTCCTGATCGCGGTGAAGGACGGCGCGGTGAACCCCGAACTGCTGTCGTGGCACGAGTCGGGCGCGGTGCTGCTGATGATCATCCTCGGCGGCATCGGCAGCCTGCGCGGCGCGGTGCTGGGCGCGGTGGCCTTCACGCTGCTCAAGGAGCTGTTCCAGAGCGAAGCGCTGCTCGGGCCGCTGGCGGGGCATTGGCAGCTGACGCTGGGCCTCACCATCATCGCCTTCGTCGCGCTGCTGCCCAAGGGCTTGATCGGCTTGAAGCAGCGCTTGCGGCTCGGAGCCTCGCATGGCTGAGCCGCTGCTGCGCTCCAATTTGCTGACGCGCCGCTTCGGCGGGCTCACCGCGGTCAACGGCGTCTCGCTCGCCTTGCACGCGGGCGAAGTGCACGCGGTGATCGGCACCAACGGCGCGGGCAAGTCGACGCTGATCAACATGCTCTCGGGCGAGATCCCGGCCTCGGGCGGCAGCATCCACTTCGACGGCCACGACATCACCGACTGGTCTCAGCCGAAACGCGCACGCGCCGGCATCGGCCGCAGCTACCAGCGCACGACGATCTTTCCCGAGTTCACGGTGCTGGAGAACTGCCGCCTGTGCGCGCAGGCGACGCTGCCGCGCCCCTGGGCGCTGTGGGAAGCGGCGCAGCGCTGCGAAATCAGCCTCGCGGCGGCGCACGAGGCGCTGGCGGCGGCGGGCTTGGCCGAGATGGCACAGCGCGGCGCCGGCACGCTCAGCCACGGCGGCAAGCGCCAGCTCGAGATCGCGATGTGCCTGGCGACGCGCCCGCGCGTGCTGCTGCTCGACGAGCCGCTGGCCGGCATGGGCGCCGAGGAGACCGAGCGCATGCTCGCGCTGCTGGCCGCGCTGAAGGCGACGCACGCGGTACTGCTGGTCGAGCACGACATGGACGCGGTGTTCCGCATCGCCGAGCGCATCACCGTGATGGTCAACGGCGAGGTGATCGCCAGCGACGCGCCGGCGGCGATCCGCGCGAATCGCGAGGTGCAGACCGCCTACCTCGGCGAAGGACATTGAGCATGCTGTCGATCGCCGACCTCAACACCTGCTACGGCGAAGCGCACATCCTGCGCGGCGCCGCGCTCGAGCTGCCGGCCGGCAGCGCGCTCGGCCTGCTGGGCCGCAACGGCATGGGCAAGACCACGCTGATCCGCACGCTGATGGGCTACGTGCGCCCGGCCTCCGGCCGCATCGTGTGGGACGGCCGGGACGTCACCGGCTGGGCGCCCGAGCGCATGGCGCGTCTGGGCATCGGCTACGTGCCCGAGGGGCGCGGCATCTTCCCCAACCTCACGGTGCGCGAGAACCTCGTGATGAGCGCGCGCGCCGGCGTCGACGGCCAGCGCGCGTGGTCCGAGGAGCGCGTGCTCGCCACCTTCCCGCGCCTGGCCGAGCGGCTCGCGCACGGCGGCGGCCAGCTCTCCGGCGGCGAGCAGCAGATGCTGTCCATCGGCCGCGCGCTGATGACCAATCCGAGGCTGATGATCCTCGACGAGGCCACCGAAGGCCTGGCGCCTTTGATCGTCGCCGAGATCTGGCGCGTGATAGTCGCGATCCGCGAGACCGGCATCAGCACGCTGATCGTCGACCGCGACTACCGCCGCGTGCTCGCCCACACCGACCGCGCCGCGGTGATGGAGAAGGGCCGCATCGTCATCGCGGGCGCGAGCGACACGCTGGCGGCCGACACCGCGGCGCTGGCGCGTTATCTTGGCGTCTGACCACTTTCACCGGAAGCAACCCATGATCCTCGAACTCGCCGACATCCGCATCCAGCCCGGCCAGCAGGCCGCCTTCGACGAAGCCATCGTGCGCGGCGTCGGCACCGTGATCAGCCAGGCGCGGGGCTTTCGCGGCTGGACGGTGAACAAGGGCGTCGAATCGCCCGAGCGCTACGTGCTACAGATCTTCTGGGACACGCTCGAAGACCACACCGTGCACTTCCGCGGCAGCGAGCTGTTCGCGCAATGGCGCGCGATCGTCGGGCCGTTCTTTGCGCAGCCGCCGGTGGTGGAACACTTCACATTGCTTGCAGAATCGGACTGAGAACAAAAAACCGCAGGGAGGGAGAGTCCATGAAGAGAATTGTCGCGGCCGTGCGCAACGGCCTGCGCGGCAAGGCGGTCGCCTGGGCCGCCGCGGCGTGGTGCGGCTGCAGCGCCGTCTGGGCGCAGGCGCCCTCTGCGCCCTCGCCCGATGCAGGGCTCAAGGAGGTGCGCCTCGACGACACCGCCTTCGCCCGCGGCGCGCCGCTGCCTGCCTGGTCGCTGCCACTGGCCGAAGTCCCCGCCACCACGCGCCGCACGCCGGTCGTGCTGCGCCTGGCCGAGACGCAATTCAACGTCGCGCCGGAGAAGGCCTACCTGGTGAACCGCGCCATCCAGGTCAACGACGCGAGTTCGCTGGCCCAGATCGGCCAGTACGCCATCCAGTTCGTTCCGCAGTACCAGCGCGTGGCGCTGCACCGCCTCGAGATCCTGCGCGGAAGCGAGGTTCTGCAGCGCGCCGAACAGGTGCAGCTGCGCTTCCTCGAGCGCGAGACGGGGCTGGAAGGCGGGGTCTACAGCGGCGCCGTGACGGCGGTGATGCTGCTGTCCGATGTGCGCGTCGGCGACACGCTTCGCATCGTCTACAGCGTGACGGGCGACAACCCCGTCTTCGCCGCGAAGTTCTCCGATTCGGCGAGCTGGGACCAGGGCGAGCCGACCGAGCGGCGCCGCGTGACGCTGCTGGCGCCGGCCGACCGCCGGATCGAGTGGCGCATGCACGGCGACTACCGCTCCGCGCGGGTGCGCCCCGACGAGACGCGCCGGGGCGACGTACGCATCCTGACCTTCGAGGAGCGCGGCCTGGACGGCGTCGACCCGGAGACGCACATTCCCACCGACTACGTGCCGCTGCGTTTCATTCAGTTCACCGAATACGGCAGCTGGAACGACGTGGCGCGCTGGGCCGCCGGGCTGTTCCCGAAGGACAGCGCGCTGCCGGCCGAGCTGGAGCCGGTGATCGCCCGCCTGCGCCAGCTGCCCGACCCCACGCAGCGCGCCGCCGGCGCGCTGCGCTGGGTGCAGGACGAGGTGCGCTACTTCAGCGTCTCGCTCGGGGAAAGCTCGCACCGGCCCCATCCTCCCGCGGTGGTGCTGCAGCGCCGCTATGGTGACTGCAAGGACAAGACGCTGCTGCTGATGGCGATGCTGCGCGAACTCGGCATCGACGCCACGCCGATGCTGGTGTCGCTGCGCAATCCGCGGATGCCGGCACGGCTGCTGCCGAGCCCCGATCTTTTCGACCATGTCTTCGCCCGCGTCGAGATCGGCGGCGCCACCTTTTATCTCGACCCCACCCGCATGGGTCAGCGCGGCGAACTGGCACGCATGGGGCCCGTGGCGCAGGGCGCCTCGGCGCTGCCGGTGCGCGAGCAGACCACCGAGCTGCTCACGCTGTCGACGCCCGATGCCGCGGAGCTCGCGACCAACGAGCTGCGCGAGGAGTTCACGCTCGCCAGCATGGACGGCGACGCCCTGCTGTCGGTGCACCGGCAATGGCGCGGCGGCGCCGCGGAGGTGCTGCGCGTGGTGTTCGGCCGGATGACACCCGAGCAGCTGCGCGCGCAGTCGACGCTCGACTACGAGCGCCGCTACCCCGGCATCGGCGTCGAGGGCGATCCGCGCCTCATCGACGACGAGGCGCGCAACACGCTCGTGCTCGAAGCGCGCTACAAGGTGCCCAAGCCGGCGCGCGAGGCCGCCGGGGACTGGGCGCTGCGCTTCTTCCCGTCGAACCTGCAAGGCGCGCTCAACCTCCCGCAGAAGATCAACCGCAACTTCCCCGCCACGGTGGCGTGGTCACCCTATGTGGCGCGCTACAAGCTCGTGGTGAACTGGCCCGAGAACGTGGGAATGTTCGCCGATCCGTCCACGCAGCGGGTCGACGGCACGGTGTTCCGTGCCCAGGTCCAGCGCGGCTTCCGCGGCAACGTGGCGACGCTGGACATGGAGTACACGGTGCTGGCCGACACGGTGACGGCCCGGCAGCTGCCGCAGCTCATGCAGGATCTGCAGAAGCTCGAGCGCGTGCTGGGCGGCGCCGTCGTCGTCGAGCGCGCGGCCATCAAGTCCGGCGGCTTCCTCGGCCTGGGCAAGCCCACGGTGCAGCAGAGCATGCGGGCGCGGCTGGAAGAGCAGCTGCGCAAGCTGAACGGCACCATCGGCGAGCAACGCCTGAAGGGCGACGACCTCGCCGAGGCGCTGTGCCATCGCGCCGAGCTCTTCGTCGATCTCGACCGGCCCGCCGAGGGGATGCCCGACGCGCAGGAGGCCGTGCGCACCGCGCCGGCGCTGCCCCGGGTGTGGCAATGCCGCGCCAATGTGCTGTTCGCCAACCGCGAGTTCGCGCGCGCGATCGCCGACTACACCAAGGCCCTGGGCCTGGGCGGCGAACCGTTCGAGACTTTCCACCGCCGCGGGCATGCGCGCTTCTACGCCGGCCAGTTCGAAGCGGCGGCCGCCGACTTCGGCCAGGCAGCGCAGGCGCGCCGCAACGGCGAGGAGTCGGACAGCGTCTACGCGCGGCTGTGGCAAGCCTGGGCCCTGATGCGCGCGGGCTCGGGCCTGAGTGCCGAACTGCAGGAGAAGGCGCGCGCCGATGCGGGCGGCGCCTGGCCTCGTCCGGCGCTGGCGATGGCCGCCGGCGCGCTCAGTCCGCAGGAGCTGATCGCCCAGGTCGAGCGCAAGCGCGGCGACGAGCGCGAGCTGACGCTGGCGGAAGCCTGGTTCTATGTCGGCCAGCTGCATCGCGCGCGCGGCGAAACCGCGCTGGCTCGCCAGGCTTTCGAGTCCTGCCGCGCACTGGGCATCACGATGTACATCGAGCACGTTGCGGCGGGTCTCGAGCTGGCATCGCTGAAGTGAGCGCCATCGTCGGCGAAATCGGATCGACCCGCCTCACTCCCACGCCACCACATCGAACTCCCCGCGCAGCGCCCGCCACACCGCCGGCGCCGTCAGCGGCATCTGCACCTTCTCCGCGTCGCGCCCCAGCCCCGCGCTCGCCAGCGCGTCGACCACCGCGTTGACGACCGCCGGCGTCGCGCCGATGGTGCCGAGTTCGCCGACGCCCTTCACGCCCAGCAGGTTGGTGGTGCAGGGCACCGAGGTGTCGAACACGGTCTGGAAGACGATGCCCGTGTCGGCGGCGCGCGGCATCGCGTAGTCCATGAAGCTGGCGCTGAGCAGCTGGCCGCTGTCGGCGTCGTAGCGCACCGCTTCGCCCAGCGCCTGGCCGATGCCCTGCACCGCGCCGCCTTCGATCTGGCCGCGCACGATGGTCGGGCTGACGATGCGGCCGATGTCGTTCACCGACGCATAGGCGGCGAGCCGCACTTCGCCGGTGTCGGGGTCGATCTCGACTTCGCAGACGTGGCAGCCGTTCGGCCAGCTCGGCGCGCCGGCGGTGGCGCCGCCCTCGGCGGCGATGCGCGCATCGGGCTGCTTCGCGGCCAGCTCGAACAGGCCGATGGCGCGGTCGGTGCCGGCGATGACGAAGCGGCCGGCGCGGTAGTCGATGTCGCGCGGCGCGGCTTCGAGCGCTTCGCCGGCCAGCTCCTTCGCGTGCGCCAGCGTCTTCTCGGAGGCCACATGAACCGCCGCGCCGCCGGTGAACAGCGAACGCGATCCCGCGCTGCCGAAGCCGTTGGCGCGGTCGGTGTCGCCGTGGCGGATGCGGATGCGTTCGATGGGCAGGTCGAACACGTCGACCGCCAGCTGCGCCAGGCTGGTGTTGATGCCCTGCCCCATCGGCATGGTCGCGACGCTCAGCTCGACGATGCCTTCGCTGAGCACGTTCACCGCCACCTGCTCCGACAGCACGTTGCCGCCCGTCCATTCGAGAAAGGTCGCGATGCCGCGGCCGCGCAGCCGGCCCTGCGCCTTCGATGCCGCGCGGCGCGCCTCGAAGCCGCCCCAGTCGGCGAGCTGCAAGCCCTGGTCGAGCATCCGCTCGAAGCGGCCGACGTCGTAGGTCTGCCCCATCGGGTTGGTGTAGGGCATCTGCTCGGGGCGGATCATGTTGCGGCGGCGCAGCTCGGCGCCGTCGAGGCCGAGCTCGCGCGCCGCGGCGTCCATCAGCCGCTCGACGATGTAGATCGCCTCGGGCCGGCCCGCGCCGCGGTAGGCGCCGGTCGGCGTGGTGTTGGTCATCACCGCGGTGAGGTGCAGCGCGATCGCCGGGATGTCGTAGATGCTGGTCAGCACCCACGGCCCGATCAGCAGCTGGATCGCCACGCCCACCGTCAGCGCGTAGCCGCCGACGTTGGCGACGGAGCGCGCGCGCAGCGCCAGCACGCGGCCGTTTGCATCCAGCGCCAGCTCGGCGCGCGTGATCAGGTCGCGGCCGTGCACCGAGGCGCTGAATTCCTCCAGGCGCTGGCCGCACCACTTCACGGGCCGCTCCAGCGTGCGCGCGGCATGGGCGACGACGATGTCCTCCGGGTACAGCCCGGTCTTCATGCCGAAGCCGCCGCCGACGTCGCCGACCGTCACGCGGATCCGCTCCTTCGCGATGCCCAGCGCGTTCGCCACGCCGTCGCGCACCGCCGTCGGCATCTGGCTGGACAGCGCGATCGCGAGCCGCTCGCCTTCCGGCTCGGCGAGCACCACGCGCGGCTCCAGCGCGGCCGGCGCGAGGCGCTGGTTGACGAGGTCGAGGCAGACGCGGTGCGCGGCGCGCGCGAAGGCCGCGTCGGCGGCGGCCGCGTCGCCGTGGCGCAGCTCGGCGGCGATGTTGTCGCTCGCGGCATCGCACAGCTGCGGCGCGCCGGGGCGCATCGCGGCGAGCGGGTCGGTCACCGCGGGCAGCGCCTCGTAGTCGACGAAGACGGCCTCGGCGCCGTCGAGCGCGGCCTCGCGCGACTCGGCCACCACCGCGGCCACCGCCTCGCCGACGTAGCGCACGCGGTCCAGCGCCAGCGCGTGGCGCGGCGCCGAGGCGCCGGGCGTGCCGTCGGGGCGCGGAAAGGGCAGCGCCGGGCCGATCGGCTTCACGCCGGCGGCCTGCAGCTGCGCGCCGCTGAACACCGCCAGCACGCCGGGCACGGCACGCGCCGCTTGCGTCTCCACGCTCACGATGCGCGCATGCGCATGCGGCGAGCGCACGAACACCAGGTGCGCCAGGGCGGCGCGCCGCAGGTCGTCGGTGAAGCGGCCTTCGCCGCGCAGCAGCGCCGCATCCTCGACGCGGTGCACGTCCTTGCCGCTGCCGAAGCGCGCGGCCGCCCCGCGGCTGCTGTCGTCGTTCATGCGGCCATGCTAGTGCGAATGTCCGGATCGCGCCTTGCGTGACGCGGTGATGACGCCCGCAGTGAACTAGGGGGAACCTGGGCCTCCATGCGGGGGATGCGGCGCGGCGCTCGCGTGCCCATACTGGCCTCGACGTTCAAGGAGGCCCGCCATGAAACTCCAGCCCATCGAGACCGCGCCGCGCAGCGCCCCGCTGCTGATGCCCACGCAAGAGCAAGGCGCGCCGCGCCTCGTGTGCCGCTGCGACGGCTGCGGCAGCGCCGTCACCTTCGACGCGCTGATCGTCTCCTGCGCCTGCGCCGACGAGGCGCCGCGCGCCGACCCGTCAACCCTGCACTGACGCCGCCGCGCGCGCCATCAGCGCCGCGGCGCCGGGCCAGGCGGCGCGCGCGATGGCGGTCTTGCGCGCATGCGCGCTCCACGGCGCGCCGGCCACCAGCGCGGCCTTGAAACCCTCGGCCTCGACGACCCAGCTGCCACCCAGCAGCGTGACGCCACGCGCGAACAGCGCATCGGGCAGGCAGCCCGCCCCGGGTCCGATCATCGCGATGCGCTCGGCGGCGCGGCAATGCGCCAGCAGATCGTCGAGCGTGTCGTTGAGCAGCACCGTGCTGGTGCTCATCACCTTGTTGCAGTGGCGCAGTTCGGCGGCGTCGCGCGTCACGCGCCAGCCGTTGTAGCTGCCCAGCAGATCCTCGCGCAGCTCCAGCACCGTCAACCGCGCGCCGGTGGCGAGCACCTGCTTCACCAGCGGCGGGAACAGGCCGACCATGCCGGCATGGTCGCCCGGGCCCAGATCGAGGTCGCCCATCGAGCCGCGCGCCGGCGGCGGCACGTAGCCGGCGCGCTCGTAGAGGTGTCGCGTCAGCGCGTTGATGGCGGCGAAGCCGAGCATGCGCTGCACGCCCTCGCCCTCGGCGTAGCGGCGCGCCAATTCGAGTGCGGGCAGCCCGGCGATGGCGCCGCCCGCGCCGGCATGCAGTTGCGCGAGCGCGCCGCCCAGCAGCGCGAAGCTCAGCCCGAGCGAGCCGTCGTCCAGTTCCACCGCGCAGAACTCGCTGCTGCGCGATTCGGCCGGCGGCAGCAGCAGTTGCTTCACGCGCGGCGGCGCGCCGAGCGCAGCCAGGCCTTCGAGCCCGGCGATCAGTTCCTGCGCGATGGCGCGCATCGCCGCAGCGCCCTCAGGGCTTCGCCGCCACCATCACCGCATAGGCCTTGAACACCGCCGTGGCCGGCACGCCGGCTTTCAGGCCGAGCGCGTCGGCGCCTTCGTTGGTGACGCTGGCGGTGATGGTCTGGCCGCCGGGCAGCGCCAGCACCACCAGCGAGGACACCGCGCCGCGCTCGACGCGCGAGACGGTGCCGGCCAGCTGGTTGCGCGCCGAGAGCTGCCAGCCGTCGAAGTCGGTCACCAGCACCACGGCCGAGGCCTTGATCAAGCCGAGCGCCTGCTTGCCCTGGGCGAGGTTCAAGCGCTTGGCGGCGGCGCTGGTCAGCGTCGCGGTGATTTCCGCGCCGCCGGCCAGCGCCAGCGTCACGCTGGCCGACACCGGGCCGATCTCGACGGCCGACACGGTACCGGCGAACTGGTTGCGTGCGGTGGTCTTCATCGAATCCTCCAGGCAGTGCGGGTGCGCGGAGGATTGTGGCGCCGGCGCACGCCGCCGTCAGGCGATCTTCACGTACTCGTACTCGCCGGGCTGGCCATTGATGCCCATGCGCGGCGGCGCGATCCAGCTGGCGTATCGGCCCGGCTCGGTGCAGGGCTTCATCAGCGACTGAATGAATTCGCCGTCGGCTTCGTTGGGCAGCCACTCGCCCTTCTTCTGCGCCCACTGCGCTTCGTCGAGGATCTCGCCGGCCGGGCTGATGCGGTGCCCCGCGAACTCGCCGATGCGGCGGTTGAAGCCCTTGTGCGGCTGCGTGATCCTGAAGTCGATGCCGGCCTTCTCGATCACCTTGTTCCAGCGGTCGATGCCGCCCTGGCAGTCGGCGATGTAGTCGTCGAGCAGCCGGCAGTTGATCGCGCGCAGCGCCGGCACGGCCGCGTCGTCGACCAGTTGGCCGTCGACCACGCGCGTCACGGTGTAGGTGGCGTCCTGCAGCTGGTGGTCGTCGCCCGTCAGCGCCGCTTCGTTGAAGCGGCCCTTCAGGCCGGCGCTGAAGGCATCGGCCGCGTTGCTCGAAATCTCCGAGCCGAACAGGTCGCGCGTCACGCTCATGTGGAAGTTGGCCTTGCGCTGCAGCAGCGGCAGGTCGACCACGCCGAGCGCGCGGATGCGCGCCACGTCGTACGGGTCGGTGATGCCGGCCTTGTTCATCGCCGCGCAGGTGGCCTCGATGGTGCGGCCCACGCCGGTCTCGCCGACGAAGAGGTGGTGCGCCTCCTCGGTGAGCATGAAGCGGCACGAGCGCGACAGCGGGTCGAAGCCGCTCTCGGCGAGTGCGGCGAGCTGCATCTTGCCGTCGCGGTCGGTGAAGTAGGTGAACATGAAGAAGCTCAGCCAGTCGGGCGTGCGCTCGTTGAAGGCGCCCAGGATGCGCGGGTTGTCCTGCTGGCCGCTGCGGCGTTCCAGCAGGGCCTGCGCTTCCTCGCGGCCGTCGCGGCCGAAGTACTTCACCAGCAGGTAGACCATCGCCCACAGGTGGCGCCCCTCCTCCACGTTCACCTGGAACAGGTTGCGCATGTCGTAGAGGCTGGGCGCCGTCTTGCCGAGGTAGCGCTGCTGCTCCACCGAGGCCGGCTCGGTGTCGCCCTGCACGACGATCAGGCGCTTGAGCAGCGAGCGGTACTCGCCCGGCACCTCCTGCCAGGCCGGCTCGCCCTTGTGCTTGCCGCAGGGGATGGTGCGGCCCTCCACCTGCGGCGCGAGCAGGATGCCCCAGCGGTACTGCGGCATCTTCACGTAGCCGAACTTGGCCCAGCCCTTGGGGTCGACGCCGACTGCGGTGCGCAGGTAGACCTCGGCGTCCTGGAAGCCGTCCGGCCCCATGTCCTGCCACCAGTCGAGGTAGCCGGGGTGCCAGCTCTCCAGCGCACGTTGCAGCTGCTTGTCGGACGCCAGGTCGACGTTGTTGGGTATCGAATCGTCGTACTTCACTTCGACGAAGTTTTCGCCGCGCACGGATTCAGGTACTTCGATCAGGGTGTCGGTGGTCTCGCTCATGGCTGCTGCTCGCTCTGGGTGGATGTGGCGTTGATGCATTTTTATGCATTTATGCTTCAACGAGACACGCAGAATGATGCATGCAAGCAGGCGAGCTTCTGATCTGGATCAGAGTCCTGCGGAATCGAGGGGCGGGAAAACGCGGGCCGTCAGCCGTGGCGCATGCACAGCCCGGAACGCGCGGCCGGCGCGGCCTCGTCGTGCGCGCACAGCGCCGCGACGAAGCTGGCCAGCGAGGCGCTGCGCAGGGCGGCGAAGGGCCGGCCCTGCCTGACGCAGTCGCGCTTGAGGGCGAGCGCCGAGTCGTGGTCGATGCAGTCGACCGGGAAGGCGACCAGCTCGGCCCAGGCCAGCGCGGGCGCGAGCAGGCCCTTGCGGTCTTCGATGCCGCCGTCGTGGTGGCGGAACTCGCCGCCGGCGCGCAGCACCGCCGCGCGGATCGCCGGCGTCGAGCTGGGCCGGCCGCCCACGTAGAGCACGCGCCGCGAACGCAGCGCCGCATGCAGCGGCGCGGCGGCACCGCCCCCGGCCGCGCCGTCGGCCTGCAGGTCAGCCTGCAATTGCGCCTCGGCCGCGCCCAGCTCGGCGGCCAGTTCGGCGGCGTGACCGCGCACGCGCTCCAGCTCCTGCGCGAGCCGCGCCGCGTCCTGGCGCGCCGCTTCGGCCAGCGCCTCGGCCGCCTCGCGGCGCTGCGCCTGCAAGGCCAGCGCGGAACTCAGCGCGGCCAGGCGTTCCTGCCCCGGCAGGCCGGCGTCGGATCGCCGCGCCTGCGCCAGCTCGCCTTGCGCCGCCTGCGCCGCGGCAAGCGCGCCGGCGCGCTCGGCCACGGCCTGGTCGCGCTCGGCGGCCAGCTCGGCGTTGCGCTCCTGCGCTCGTTCGAGCCGCTCGCGCAACTCGTCGTTGTCGCGCTCCAGCGCGACCAGGCGGCGGATGTCGGCGCGGTTCGCCGCGCCGACCAGGTGCGAGAGCATGTGCACGTCGCCGAACACGCGCTGGCGCAGCTCGGGCGTGGTGCGGCGATGCGTCAGCACGGCCCAGTAGGCGCCCGGCACCTCGCCGCTGCGCAGCGACTCCTCCCACAGCGCGAGCAGGCCGGCATCGTCGCGCTCGCGCGCGTAGCGCTGCACGGCGGCGTCGTGGCGCCGCTCTAGCGCCTTGTGCAGCAGTTTCGCCAGCTCGGCGTCGTGCGGCAGCAGGCGCACCGCCTCGTGGTGCACGGCCAGGTCGCTCGCACCCGCGGTGTCGAAGAAGCGCGTCATCAGCTTGCGCAGCTCGCCGGTCGACAGGCAGGTGCCGATCACCGAGCAGTGCAGGTGCGCGTCCAGCTCGGCGAGGCGGGCGCGCGCGCCGGGGCGAAGCTCGGGCGGCGGCACGCCGTGCTCGCAGCACAGCGCGCCGTCCAGGGTCGGATCGGCCTGGCGCGCCCAGGGCAGCGCGGTGGGCAGCAGAACGGGTCGCGTGGAGGCGGGATGGCTCATGGCTCGGACTGGTTATGCTCGGGCTGCCAACGAGCCCTCGCCCGCATGACGAACCCGCGTGTCACGACTCCCCCGGCCGGCCGCAAAGCGGCGCCGCAGCTGCGCTTTCGCATGCGCGTCAGCGACGGCGAGGTGATCGCCATCGGGCCGGGCAAGATCGCGCTGCTCGAAGCGGTCGAGCGCACCGGCTCGATCACCGCCGCGGCCAAGAGCCTGGACATGTCGTACCGGCGCGCCTGGCTGCTGCTCGACGAGATGAACCGCGCGCTGAAGACGCCGGCGGTCGATTCCGCCAAGGGCGGCAGCGCCGGCGGCGGCAGCGCGCTGACCGCCAGCGGGCGCGAGCTGATCGCGCTGTACCGGCGCATCGAGGCCACCGCGGCCGCCGCCTGCCGCGCCGACATCCGCAAGCTGATCGGCATGCTGGCGCGCTGAGGCGCGCGCCGTCGCCGGAGAAGGATTTCGCATGGGGCTGCGCAGCGGCATTCGTTGTATTGAGCTGAATATAACGCAGCCCGGCTTGCGATATATTCGTACATACACATCGACTGCCAACCCGCCGCCATGCCCGCTGTCCATCGCCTTTCCGCCCTCACGCTCGCCTGCCTCGCGTTCGCCGCCCCCGCGCGCGCCGACGAGGCCTTCACGCTCGGCGCCATCACCGTCACCGGCACGCGCGGCCAGGTCGGCGAGATGCCCGAGGACCAGGCCGGCTCGCTGGTCACGCGCGCGCAGATGCAGCAGTTCGGCCGCGAGACGGTGGGCGACGCGGTCTCGCTGCTGCCGGGCGTGACGCTGGCCAACAACTCGCGCAACGAACTGCTCGTCTACGTGCGCGGCTTCGATCCGCGCCAGGTGCCTCTCTTCATCGACGGCATCCCGGTCTACGTGCCCTACGACGGCTACGTCGACTTCAACCGCTTCGGCACCTACGACATCGCCGCGATCCAGGTGGCCAAGGGCTTCAGCTCGATCGCCTACGGGCCGAACGCGCTGGGCGGCGCGATCAACCTCGTCTCGCGCAAGCCGACGAAGGCCTTCGAGGGCGACGCCTTCTTCGGCGCCGGCGCGGGCTCCGAGCGCAAGGCCGGCGTCAACGTCGGCGCGCGCATGGGGATGTGGTACGCGCAGCTGGGCGCCTCGCAGCGCGAGGCCGACGGCTTTCGCCTTTCGTCCGACTTCGTGCCCACGCCCACCGAAGACGGCGGCCTGCGCAACAACAGCGACCGCAGCGACCGCAAGCTTTCGTTCAAGGTGGGCCTGACGCCCAACGCCGGCGACGAATACGCGCTTTCCTACACCAAGCAGGACGGCGAGAAAGGCCAGCCGCCCACCACCGGCAACAGCGGCGTGCGCTACTGGCGCTGGCCGTTCTGGGACAAGGAGAGCCTGTATTTCGTCTCGCGCACCGCGCTGGGCGAGGCCGAGGCCGTCAAGCTGCGCCTGTACGGCGACCGCTTCGACAACGAGGTGACGAGCTACACCGACGCCACCTACACCACGCTGCGCACCAGCGGCCAGGGCAGCGTCGCCACCGGGCGCAGCATCTACCACGACCGCACCACCGGCGGCGCCGTCGAGCTGGAGTCGCGCCGCTTCGCCGGCCAGCTGTGGCGCGCGGTGGCCCAGCAGAAGAAGGACCGCCACGAGGAGCGCGACGCCAACGCGCTGCTCAACACGCGCTACGAAGACACGCTGCGCTCCTTCGGCGTCGAGGATCTGATCGACATCGCCGAGCGCTGGCAGCTCTCGCTGGGCGCGGCGCGCCACAGCCTGCGCCCCGACAGCGTGTTCGGCCTGACCAGCACCTATGCGCTGCCCGACACCTCGCGCGCCACCAACGCGCAGGTGGGCCTGTTCCACGACCTGACGCCGACCGAGCGCGCCTACCTCACGGCCTCGCGCAAGACGCGCCTGCCGACGCTGAAGGACCGCTACTCGCAGCGCCTGGGCAACTACGTCGAGAACCCGGCGCTCGGGCCGGAGCGCTCGCTCAACCTCGAGGTCGGCTACCAGGGCCGGCCGAGCGCCACGCTGCAGCTCGACGCGGCGCTGTTCCTCAGCGAAGTCGACGACAGGATCCAGTCGGTGTTCGTCGCCGGCGGCACCTCGTGCAGCCCGGCCACGCCCTGCCAGATGCGCAACGTCGGCCGCACGCAGGCCCACGGCATCGAGCTGGGCGCGCGCGGCACGCCGCTGGCGTGGCTGGACCTCGGCGGCAACCTGACGCTGATGCAGCAGAAGAACACGTCCAGCCCCGCCACGCGCGTGACCGGCGTGCCCGACACCAAGGCCTTCGCCTATGCGGCGGTGCGCCCGCTGGACAGCGTCTCCTTGCAGGCGAGCGTCGAATACAACGGCAAGCGCTGGGTCAACAATACCACCGCGCTGTCCGGCTTCACGATCGTCGGCCTGAAGGCGCTCTGGAAGCCGCTGCCGGCGCTGACGCTGGAAGCCGGCGTGGAGAACGCGGGCGACCACAACTACGAACTCGATGCCGGCTTCCCGGCCGCCGGGCGCTCGTGGTTCGCGCAGGCGCGCGTCGATTTCTGAAAGGCCCCGCCCATGACATCCGCACACGACCACGACGACGCGCCCCGCGCCGCCGCCATCGTCGACGATGGCTCGGTCGACACCGACACGCTGCTCGCCGCCGTCGCCTGCCAGCAGCGCCGCCTGGAACGTACGGTGCACGGCGTGGTGATGACGCACCCCGACGGCGGCCACGGCTGCGCTTCGCCGATGGTGCTGGTCGACCTGCAGACGCTCGACGAGTACCTCGTCTCGCAGCCGCTGGGCAGCGGCTCGACCGCCTGCCGCGCCGACCCGCAGGGTTTCGCGCGCGCCAGCGCGGTGCTGCGCCGCGCCGCCGAGGCGGCGCCCGACCTGGTGGTCAGCAACCGCTTCGGCGGGCTGGAAGCGGAAGGCGGCGGCTTCAGCGCCGAACTGCTCGAACTGATGGCGCGCGGCATCCCGCTGCTCACGGTGGTGGCCACGCGCCACGCCGAGGCCTGGCAGCGCTTCAGCGGCGGCGCGCCGCTGCTGCCGCCCGAAGGTGCGGCGATCGACCGCTGGCTGGCCGCGACGCTGGCGGACGCGCATGCCTGAGGCGCGGTCGAGCTCGCGCCGCGCCTGGCTGATCGGCGCGGCGGCGCTGTGCGCAGGCATCCGCCCGGCGCAGGCCGCCGGACTCGTCCAGCGCTTCGGCCGCCCGGTCGACACGCCGCCGCAGCGCCTCTTCGCCGCCGGGCCGCCGGCCGGCGTGCTGCTGGCCTGCCTCGCGCCGGATCGCCTGCTCGGCTGGCCGACGCCGCTGCCGGACGCCGCCAAGGCGCTGCTGCATTCGAGCGTGCGCGGCAAGCCGGTGCTCGGCCGCCTCGCCGGGCGCGGCAGCACCGTCAGCCTGGAGGCGCTGCTGGCGCTCAAGCCCGACCTGATCGTCGACGCCGGCTCGGTCGACGCCACCTACGTCTCGACCGCGCAGCGCGTGGCCGAGCAGACCGGCGTGCCCTACCTGCTGGTGGACGGGCGGCTGGCCGACTCGCCCGCGCAATTGCGCGAACTGGGCGCGCTGCTCGGCGTGGGCGCGCGCGGCCAGGCGCTGGCGGCCTTCGCCGACGAGGCGCTGGCCGAAGCGGCGCAGGTCAAGGGCAACGGCGCCTCGCGGCCGTCGGTGTATCTCGCGCGCAGCGCCGACGGGCTGGAGACCGCCAGCGCCGGCGCGATCAACGCCGAGATCATCGAAGCCGCCGGCGGGCGCAACGTCGCCGCCACCGGGCGCGCCGGCGTCGCGCGCGTGTCGATGGAGCAAGTGCTCGGCTGGTCGCCCGACTGGGTGCTGACGCAGGACCGCAACTTCCACCGCGTCGCACAGAGCGACGCGGTGTGGCGCACGCTGCCGGCCGTGCGCGAAGGCCGCTTGCTGCTCGCGCCGGACCTGCCCTTCGGCTGGCTCGACGGACCGCCCTCGGTGAACCGCCTGCTCGGCGTGAAGTGGCTGGCCGCGCAACTGCGCCGCGGCAGCGCGCCGGGCCGGGCGGCGCTGGCCGAGACCATCGCCGACGCGCAGCGCTTCCATGCGCTCTTCTACGGCGTCAGCCCCTCGCGCGAGGCCGTGCAGGGCTGGCTCGATGGGCGCGGCTGACGCGGCACGCCGCGCCGGCGCGCTCGCGCTGCTGCTGCTCGGCGTCGCGACGCTGGCGTTTGCGGTCGGCAAGTTCGCCATCGCGCCGGGCGAGCTGTGGGCCTCGCTGGTCGCGCGCCTCTCCGGCACGGCCTCGCCGCTGCCGCCGGCCGCCGAGGCGGTGATCTGGAGCGTGCGCGGCCCGCGCGTGCTGGCCGCCGCGCTGGTCGGCGCGGCGCTGGGTGCGGCGGGCGCGGCCTTCCAGGCGATGTTCCTCAACCCGCTGGTCTCGCCCGACATCCTCGGCGTCTCGGCCGGCTGCGGGCTGGGCGCGTCCATTGCCATCCTGTTCGGCCTGCCGCTGGCGCTGATCTCCGGCGCGGCCTTCGGCGGCGGGCTGCTCGCGGTGGCACTGGTGCTGCTGGCGGCGCGGCGCGTCGGCGAACACGAGCCGGTGCTGGTGCTGGTGCTGGCCGGCGTGGCGGTGGGTGCGCTGCTCGGCGCGGGCATCTCGCTCGTCAAGCTGCTCGCCGACCCGAGCGTGCAGCTGCCGGCGATCACCTTCTGGCTGCTCGGCGGGCTCAATGCCGTCACGCCGCACGATCTGCGCTTCGCCTGGCCCTGGCTGGCCGCCGGCGTGGCGCTGCTGGTGCTGGCGCGCTGGCGCATCAACCTGCTTTCGCTGCCCGACGACGAAGCCGCCGCGCTGGGCGTGCGCGTGGCCCGCCTGCGCGCCGCGGTGGTGGCCGGCGCGACGCTCGCCACCGCGGCGGCGGTGGCCCTGGCGGGCATCGTCGGCTGGGTCGGGCTGGTGGTGCCGCACGTGGCGCGCCTCTGGGTCGGCCCCGAGTTCAGCCGCCTGCTGCCGGTGGCGATGGCGCTGGGCGCGGCCTTCCTGATGCTGGCCGACACGCTGGCGCGCACGCTCGCGCCGATCGAGCTGCCGCTGTCGGTGCTGACCGCCGGCGTCGGCGCGCCCTTCTTCCTCTGGCTGCTCGGGCGGCGGCGCCGCGCGGCATGACGGCGATGCTCGCGCTGCGCTCGCTCGCCTTCGGCCACCACGGCCGCGCGCTCGGCGCCCCGGTGAGCCTGGAGGTGCGTGCCGGCGAGATCGTCGCGCTGCTGGGGCCGAACGGCTGCGGCAAGACCACGCTGTTCCGTACCGTGCTCGGGCTGATCCCGGCGCTGGGCGGGCGCGTCGACATCGACGGCACCGAACTGCTCGCCACGCCGCGCGAGGCGATCGCGCGCCGCGTGGCCTACGTGCCGCAGGCGCACGGCGGCGTGTTCGCCTACCGCGTCGACGACGTGGTGCTGATGGGCCGCGCGGTGCACGTGAGCGCCTTCGCGATGCCGTCGCAGCACGACCGCGCCGCGGCCGCCGACGCGCTGGCGCGCCTCGGCATCGCCCACCTCGCATCCCGGCCCTGCACCGAGATCAGCGGCGGCGAGCGCCAGCTGGTGCTGATCGCCCGCGCACTGGCCCAGCAGGCGCAGGTGATCGTGATGGACGAACCCACCGCCAGCCTCGACTTCGGCAACCAGCGCGTGGTGCTGCGCGAGATCGCGGCGCTGAAGGCGCGCGGCGTCGCGGTGCTGCTCTCGACGCACCAGCCCGACCACGCGCTGGCCGTCGCCGACCGCGTCGCGCTGATGCGCGCCGGCACGCTGCAGGCCTTCGGCCCCGCCGCCGCGGTGATGACCGCGCCCGCGCTCGCCGGTCTGTACGGCGTGAGCGAGGCGGAGGTGGCGCGCAGCGTCGCCGGGCTGAGCGCGACGCCCGGCTGATACCGACCGGCGATCAATCGTTCAGAAAGCCGGCGGCGTGGTCCAAGCGGCAAAGGGCCGTGCTGGCCGCCCGCGGCGCGTCGATGAGACGGTCGGCCCTGCCGGCCGACTGCCTTGCGCGGCTCGGTCTCGCGGCCCCGCCGCGGAACTCGCATCGCGGGCTATCGCCCGCTGCGCTCAATCACCCGCGGCGAGCATGAGGACGAAGCGCGCGGGTACGCGCGCGGGCAACGAGCCCTGCGCTGCTCAGCGCCACATAGGCGCGCCGCGCGCGGCCCGCACGGCCCTTTGCTGAATCAGAGGTGGCATGCCACCGAAGGTTCAGCGCGGCGCATCCCCGACAAGAACACGCCCGCCCCGAGCTGCGCTTTTATGCCATTGATCGCAACGTCTTATGAATCAGGCGCGCAGCGCGTGGTGCGGCGCCGCGACGCGCGAGCGGCCGTTGCCCGCCGGCGCGGAGGACAGCGCCTCGATCAGCATCAGCACGAGCCGGCGCAGCGCCTCCCAGGCGTCGAGCGGCCTGTCGGC
>JAKOZT010000006.1 GCA_029779845.1 Pseudomonadota bacterium
ATCGCCCGACGTGGCGTCGAGCGCAACGATCGGCTGGGCAAGCATCGTTGGGTGGTCGAGCGCACTCACGCATGGCTCTCCTCGTTCGGCAAGCTGCGTGTGCGATTCGAGCGCCACGTCAACACCAATCTGGCGCTCCTGTCACTGGCTTGCTGCGTCATCTGTCTGCGGACGTTGGAAAGGTTTTGTTAGTCGCTCTTAGCGCACGAGGCCGCATCGGCTTTCCCTTGCGCACTCAGCGCAGTCAACGCAGCCAGCACGACTCAGTGGCGGTCGATCGCGAAGATTGGTGTATCGAGGTGCTCGGCAATCTGCTGTGGCCACTCTCTCTAGCGCTTGACGGCGATCGCTTCGAACTCCTTGTCATGCATGACCTCTTCGACGGATCTACCAGAGAGGATCGCTTGCACCATTCCGTCCTGTCGCCGCGCGATCCGCTCCCCGAGGTCGAGCACCTCGTCAATGCGCCCGGCGGGGACGAAGACAGTGCCGCAGCGATCAGCGATCAGGTAGTCGTCCTGCGCCACCTTGACGCCCGCCATCTGCACCGGATCGCCGGAGGACACTTGCACCGCACGGTTGCGCGCACTGATCATCGTGATGCCGCGGCCGTAGACCGGGTAGCCGATTGCCTCGCTGCCCTCGATGTCGCGGCTGCAGCCGTCGATCACGGTGCCGCGGATCCCCTTCATCTTCGAAGCGTTGGCAACAATGTCGCCCCAGCACGAGACGCCCTCGAGTCCACCGGCGATCACCAGGATCCGATCTGCACCACGGCTGGCTGCAATGACTGGCGTGATCGGGTGAACCGTCGTGCCACTGCCGGTCTTAGGCGCAAACTGGATCGTCGAGGCTCGGCCGACGATCTTGGGGCAATCCCACAAGGGCCGCAGCCCAAAGGTTGCACCGGGAAGTTGAAGGAAGTCGAGAGCGTCCGAGACCGTGTTGGAGTCAAGCGCGGCGAGTCGTTCGAGGCGCGCCTCGACTGCGATGTCAGTGGTCATGAGCGGTAGTTGCTAGGAAGCGTTGACGTCTGAAGCCCTTTCACTTGGCAGTGAAGGTCTCCATCGGCAGGTCGTTCGGCTGCGCCCAGAGCCGTTGCAGCGTTTCCGGCGGCTCCATGTTGAGCTTCGCGCCGCGCGGCGGGATCGGCTCCATGAACCACTTCGTCCACAGCGCCTTCATCTGGCCAGTTGCAATGAGCTTGCGGATCGTGTCGTCGACGATGCGCTTGAACTCGAGGTCGTCCTTGCGGAACATGATCGCGATCGGCTCGCTGTTGAGCACCTCGCCGACTACGGCGAAGCCGGCAGGATTGCGGGAGTTGGCGATCGTCGCCTTCATCACCCCCTGGTCCAGGATCCAGGCATCGGCGCGCCCGGTCTCGACCATCAGAAAACTTTCCACGTGGTCCTTGCCGAATATCTCGTTCAGCTGCATGCCGGAGGCACGCTCGTGACGGCGCAGATGCTGGACCGAAGTGGTCCCGGTGGTCGCGACGACAGTCTTGCCAGCCAGGTCACGGATCGAGCGGATTGGTGAATCCGCACGTACGGTCATCCGCACTTCCTCTACGTAAGTGGTGAGCGAGAAGGCCACGTCCTTCTGCCGCGCCGTGTTGTTGGTGGTCGAGCCGCACTCGATGTCGACCGTCCCGTTTTGCACCAGCGGGATACGGTTTTGCGAAGTCACGCCCTGGTACTTGACGTCCAGTTTGGCCAAGCCAAGCTGGGACTGCAGGGCGTCGAGTACGCGACGACAGACGTCGATCTGAAATCCGATCGGAGATCCGTCGGGGCCGGTGTACGACAGCGGCAGCGAGCTGTCGCGGACGCCCATCGTGATCGCGCCGGACGCCTTGACCTTGGCCAACGTCGCTTCCTGTGCGGTGGCGTTCCAGGCCAGTACGGCACCGACGATGCCAAAGAGGATGCGTGTTTTCATTGTGTCTCCTACGAAGGGGGTTGATGTCAAGCGGAAGTGGCGCGCGAGAAGGCGTCGATTGAGGCGCACGCCTCGGCAAGCGATTGGTCGTCGAGTGCGTAGGCGAGACGGATGTAGGGTGCAAGGCCGAACGCGCTGCCCTGTACGACCGCCACGCCGGCTTCATCGAGCAGAGCCAGGGCGACGGCATCGTCGGAATCCAGCCGCATTCCGGCCGCGCTGGTGCGGCCGATGAGCCCCTCGCAGGACGCGAACGCGTAGAAAGCTCCACCGGGTTTCGGACAGCGCAGACCCGGGATGTCGTTGAGCGCGGCGACCATGGTGTCGCGACGGCGCTCGAACACGGTCCGTGTCTCGACGACGAACTCTTGCGGCCCTGTCAACGCCGCGAGCGCCGCGAATTGCGAGATCGAGCACGCGCCGGAGGTTTGCTGGCTTTGCAGCTTTTCCATTGCCTCAAGCAGCCACCGCGGCCCCGTGCCAAAGCCGATGCGCCATCCGGTCATCGCATAGGCCTTCGAGACACCATTCATTGTCAGCGTGCGAGAAGCGAGGCGTCGCTCGACCTGCGCGAGCGTGTGGAAGCGCGCGCCGTCGAAGATCAGGTGCTCGTAGATGTCGTCGGAGAGGACGAGCACGTCGGGATGGGCTAGCAGTACCTCGGCAAGCGCTTGCAGCTCGGCACTCGAGTACACGGCGCCGGTCGGATTCGACGGAGAGTTCAGGATTAGCCAGCGCGTGCGCGCGGTAATCGCACTGGCCAGCGCATCCGGAGTGAGCTTGAAACCGCTGTCCTCACCGCACGGGACGATGACGGATCGCGCGCCGCACAGCTGCACCATCTCCGGGTAGCTGACCCAGTACGGGGCTGGCACGATGACCTCGTCACCTTCGTTCAGCGTCGCGGCGAGCGCGTTGAAGATCACCTGCTTGCCGCCGCTGCAGACGATGGTGTCCTGCCAGCCCGCATCGAGGCCGTTCTCGTTGCGGAACTTGGCCGCAACCGCTACACGCAGCTCCCTCATGCCTGCAACCTGTGTGTAGCGGGTGCGGCCGCCTTCGATAGCGGCGACGCCTGCCTCGCAGACATGCTTCGGCGTGTCGAAGTCAGGTTCGCCGGCGCTAAGCGAGATGACTCGCGCGCCGGAAGCCCGCCGTTCGGCCACGCGGTCGATCATGCGGTATGTGGCCGACGGCTGTGCGGCGGCCAAGTGAACATTGAGGCGTTCTAGGTTCATGGTCAAACCTTCTCGCGCCAAGCCGCAAGGCAGAGCAGTTCGACAGTCGTCGCCCCGTCGGCGAGGTGCTTCATGAAATCGGACTCCTTGGCAGCCCGCGCTTCGCCCGCTGAGAGCACTCGGCAGAGCTCGGCCGCAGGCAGGACGATCACGCCATCGTCATCGGCTACCACGAGGTCGCCTGCCGCAACCGGCGCGCCAGCGAAGAGGAACGGCTTGCCTACCGACACCACGCTCGCCTTGACCGTGCCGCGCACCGACACGCCGCGAGTGAAGACCGGGAATCGGCGTCGCGCGAGCGCAGCAACGTCTCGCACGCCGCCGTCGATAACGAGGCCGACGATGCCGGCAGCTTCCGCCGCTACCGTCAACACCTCGCCCCAATAGCCGGCGACGAAGTCGGACGTGCCGACGACGAGGACGCTGCCGCGTGGCGCGCGCTCCACTGCGAGGTGGATGGCGAGGTTGTCGCCCGGCGAGCACTGCAGCGGATAGGCTGGGGCCGCGATCGCCGCGCCGGACCAGACGGCGCGGATCGCTGGATCGACCGCGCACGGGAGCCCGGACGCTTCGTACAGAGTCGATGTCCCGAGCGCGAGCGCACGCTGGACGCTGTCGTCGAGCGCAGCCATGCTCAGGCGCCTTTGCGCTGGAGCGTGTGGTAGCCGAGCGCGGCGCGGGCCTCGCCGATCGTCTTGCCGGCGGCGATCTGCTCGCGGATCCGCGATTCGACACCTTCGATCTTGCGTGCCGTTTCCGCGACTTCACGGGCGCGCGCCCGCGGTACGACGATGACGCCGTTCGCGTCGGCAACGACGATGTCGCGCGAGCAGACGCGGGCAGTGCCGATCGATACCGGCACGTTGATGCCGGCCACCTCGACCCGGTCCTTTCCGGTGCGCATGAAGCGGCCGCGGCTGAACATCGGATAGCCGTCACCCAAGGCCTTGGTGACGTCGCGGCAAACGCCGTCGATTACCGTCGCCGCGATGCCTCGAATGCCTGCGTACTGGGTCATGATGTCGCCCCAGACGGTGCAATCGGTGCGGCCGCCGTTGTCGATGACGATTACGTCGCCGGCCACGACGTCGTCGATGAAGTCTCCGACGCTTCCGGGCGGAACGGAGGCCGGTACGTACTTGACCGTGAACGCAGATCCAACGACGGTCTTCCGGTAGTCGTCCAGCGGCGCGATGCCCAGGCACTGACCAGGCAGGCCGAGCTTGTCCATCGCGTCGGAGACGCCGGGCGTGTCCAAGCCCTCAAACAGGGCAATCAGTTCCTTGTCGTCTGCGGTCATCGCTTTGCTCTCTGCGGCGTCGATCTGGGGATGACTGCACTTTCGGGCTCAGCGATCGTTCTGTAAATTCGGTTCTGAGGAACGAATCGATACGCCAAACCTATGGAATCTCGATGATCAACTTCCGCCTGATCCGACATCTTTGGCTGTTCCTTGCGGTCGCCGAGGAACAGCACTTCGGGCGCGCCGCCAAACGGCTCGGAATGTCACAACCCCCGCTGACCGAGCAGATCCAGGTGCTCGAGCACGCCTTAAAGGTCAAACTCTTTGAGCGATCACGTCGCGGCGCTCAGCTCACAGCCGTGGGACAGGCGATCCTTCCGGCGGTGCGCAAATTCGCGGCGCAGATGGAGCAGCTTGAGTTTGCCGTCCGAGAGGCCGCGTCCGGGCAGAGCGGAACGCTGACGATCGGCGCCATCGCCACGGCGATGGTCGAGGTGTTGCCTCCGGTCCTGGATCGCCTGCGAGAGGCGCAGCCGAACCTGACGATCGCGGTACGCGAGATCGATAGCGCGGAGGCAGTGCCGGCGCTCGAAGCCGGCGATGTCGACTTGGCGCTCGCGCGACTGCAGGGTGAACTAGGTGCGTCGATTTATTCCATGCCGCTCGCGCACGATCGGCTCGCCGTCGCCCTGCCGGTGTCGCACCCGCTTGCGGCCAAAAGGCGCGTAAAGATGGCCTCACTTGCCGATGAGCCGTTTGTGATGTTCACGCGCCGCGTGAGTCCGGTGTACTTCGACAGCATCATCGCCGCCTGCAAGTCACACGGTTTCTCCCCCCGCATCCTGCATGACGTGCGAACAGTATCTGCTCAGGTGGCCTTCGTGAGCTGCGGGCAAGGCGTCGCGCTGGTTCCTTCGATGGTCCGCAGGTTCGCGCCGGAGAACGTGGTCTTGCGGCCGCTCGTCGAGGATGTTGACGTTGTCACGATTGCTGCGGCGTGGAGCACACGGTCCACCAATCCACTTGTGGGCGTCGCCCTAGACGCACTGATGAAAGGCAGGCACACCGAGAGGCCGCCGTCCAAGCGGCTGAGGGATAGAAGGGCGGCCGAGTAGCCCGCCACTGCAACGGCTCCAGCGTGAAGGCCGCTCCATTTGACCCTCCCACAGACCGCTTCCAGCAGGTTCACCGTATCGAAAGGCAGCAACCGCTGCTGAGCTGACATGTTCGCACGGCGGTCCGGGTCCTGAGATCTCGCGGGACGTTCAGGAACGGTTCGGTGGCCTGCCCGGAGGGACTCGAACCCCCGACCTGCTGCTTAGAAGGCAGCTGCTCTATCCAGTTGAGCTACGGGCAGTGCGGAGGTGGGAAGTGGTCGGGGTGAGATGATTCGAACATCCGACCCACTGGTCCCAAACCAGTTGCGCTACCAGGCTGCGCTACACCCCGAACGGGCCGGATTGTAGTGGCGATGCCGTCGCGTCGCCTTGCCATTGCCGCTCGGCCGCTCCTCTTCCATTTCCAAACGGGAGCGGCGCGAAGCGCTGCGCCGCCTAGACTGGCCGGCGCCGCCGGTCAAGCGCATGACGCAGCGCGGCCGCGCCACGCTGGTCGGCGATCCGCCGCCGGCGCTGGCCGCCGAGATCGAGCAGATCTGGAAGCGCGAGTGGCGCGGCGGCAAGTGAGGCGCGCGCTCAGGCCGCGACGGCGGCTGGCGCGGCCGTCTGCAGCGGCCCGCCGAGCGCCTCGATCAGATCGGGCAGCAGCCCGCGCAGCTCGCCGGTGGTGATCGCCACGTCGGCATCGAAGCCGCCGTCGGCGTCCCCCTGTCCGCTGCCTTCCAGCACCACGTCGAGCAGCTTGATGCGCTTGAGCGCGAGGCCTTCGGTCAGCACGAAGGAGACGCGGCCGTTCCAGGTCAGCGCGAGCTGCGTCGGCAGCTTGCCTTGTTTGATGTGCTCGCCGACCTCGTCGATCTCGAGCGTGTGGCGCGCGTAGCGCACCGCGGCCTTCTCGCTATCGGGCTGCTTCAGCTCGCATTCGCGGTCGATGCTGAAGCCGCGCGGCGCTTCCTTGTCGCTCAGCCAGGCGGCCATCGCGGTGGCGGGCGAGAGGGCGGTCTGCAAGGGCTCCAGGCGCAGCGCGCCGAACAGCTCGACCAGGCGCGTGACCACCGCGTCGGTCTTCTTCGTGCCGGTGGCGCCGACCAGCACCAGCTTGGCCTGCAGGTCCAGCCACACCCAGGTGGCCGAGCGCTTCGGGAAGGCGCGCGGCAGCAGCTCGTGCACCACCTGTTCCTTCAGCTCGCGTTTGGCCTTGCCCTTGGGGCGGCGGCCGGTGTCGGCTTCGATGCGGTCGAGCAGCGCCTCGAGCTGCTGCTTGACCACGCCCGAGGGCACCGGCTTGCTCTCGCTGCACAGCTGCAGGATCAGCTGGCCGCCGACGCTCTCCAGCAGCGCGCCGTGTTTCTCGCCGCGCGGCTCGACCCAGCCGGCCGCTTCCGGCTGCGAGGGCGCGCAGGCGGCGAAGCGGGCCGCCTCCAGGCGGCGTTCGATCTCGGCCTGGGTGGGCGGCTCCCATTGGGTGATGCGGTAGATCAGCGCGTTCTTGAACATGAGGGCAGGGCAGCAGCTTGCGAAGGCGGCGGATTCTAGGGGCGGCTCACAGCGCTTCGAGCTGCGGCCCGCGCAGGCCGACCAGCAGCGCGCGGCCCTGCGCATCGACGCGGAACTCGCCGTACTTCGCATGCGCCCAGCGCTCGGCCTCGCCTTCGGCGAAGAACCAGGCATCGCTGACCAGGATCCAGCGCCCGTCCTTGGGCGTCAGCTCGATGCGCAGTTCGCCGGGCTGCAAGGCCTCGCCGGCGTCGATGCGCACGAGGTGCGCGACGCCGCGCCCGTCGAGCTGCGCCACGGCGAACGGCCGCTGCGCGCGCAGCAGCCCGGCGCGGCGCTCGGCCGGCTCGCCCGGCAGGTTGAAGTTCAGGCGCATGAAGTCGCCCTGCATCAGCGAGCGCGGGTCCACCGGCGCGAGTTCGACGAACACCGGCCGGCCGTCGCGGATCAGCGCTTCCTTATCGCGGATGCCGAGGTTGGCGACGGCCAGCACCGCCAGCAGCGTCAGTGCGATGCCCCAGCGCGCGAAGCGCGGCGCGGCGATGGCAGGCGCCTCCTCCTTGCGCGCCAGCCGCGCGCCGGCCCACCACGCCAGTACGAGCAGCAGCGCGCCCGCGCCGGCCAGCAGCGCGGCCTTGTGCGCCAGCGGCCAGGCGAGCGCGTAGTAGAACGCGCCGACGATCCAGGCCGCCCCCACGCCGGCCGCCGCCGCGAGGCGCCAGCGCCCGCTGGTGACCAGCAGCGCGAGCATCAGCAGCGTGGCGCCGAGCGAGGGCATCAACGCGGCCAGGCCCACCAGCACCAGCGCGGCGCCGGCCAGCGCCGGGTGGCGCAAGCCGGCCCAGCGGCGCGCGGCGAGCACGGCGCCGGCCAGCGCCAGCGCGGCGGAGGCGGCCTGCATGCCGCGCCAGGCGAGGCCAGCGTCGCGGCGGCCGAGTTCGCGCGCAAGCTCGCCGACGAGCCCGCCGCCGAGCACGCCGCCGGCGAGGAAGGTCATGCCCGACCACCACGCGAAGGCGGCGAGCAGCGCAAGGCCCCAGCCCGCGCCGGCCGATTCGAGCAGCGCCGCCGCGCGGCCTTGCAGCCGGTGGCGCACGAGGAAGTGCGCCAGCAGCCAGGCCGCCAGCAGCACATGCCAGGCGAACCACCATGGTTCGAGCGATTCGCCGCCACCGCCGAAGAAGCCCCAGCGCCGCGGCGTCAGCGCAATCGCCAGCAAGAGCGCGGCGGCGGCGCCGAGCAGCACACGCAGCCAGGCGGCATGCAGCGCGGCGGCCACGGCCAGCGTGACCAGTCCGAGCAGCAGCGCGCCGCCCGAGGTGCCGGCATCGCGGAACAGGCCGAAGCCGAGCGCGCCGCCGCCGGTCAGCAGCGCCGGCACCGCGAGCTGCTCGACGAACAGCGGCAGATCGCGCGAACGCAGCAGCACGATCGCCACCGCCAGCAGCAGCGTGCCGATGAGGTAGGGCCCCACGCTGCGGCTGATCAGGTCGCCGAACAGCAGGCCGACGACGCCGAGCATCGGGATCGCCGCCAGCCATGCGCCCAGCGCGGTCAGCAGCACCACCGGCCAGGGCCGGCTCTGGGTTGCGGGCGCCGTCATGCCGCGCCTCCTTCGCTCGAATACGAACGCGCGAGCTTCAGCACGCCGCTCACCGTGCCGGCCAGCAGGCCGGCCGCCAGCGCGCCGAGCAGGAACAGCCGGCCGATCGGGTCGCCGCGCGCGCCCTCGAACAGCAGCCGGGCGAGGCCGGCGACGACGAGCGTGTTCAGCCCGAGCGCCACCGCGCTGAGCGCGAACACGTCGAAGCCGGCGCGTGGCACGAAGGCGGAGGCCAGCAGCGCCAGCACCAGCAGCCCGGCGGCGAAGTGCGCGGCGATCGGCATCGAGAACAGCGCCGCCAGCGCGGTGCTCGTGATCACGATCACCGCCAGCGTCACCGCGCAGCGCAGCGCCCAGGCACCGGCGCCGGTGAAGCGGCGCGCGAACGAGCTCATCGCCAGCACCAGCGCGCCGGCCGCGGCCCAGCCGGCGAAGTGCACCGCGAGGTCGTCGGGCTCGACGCGCCAGCGGTGCCCGGCATGCGCATGGATCCACAGCGCGATGCCGACGAAGGCCACCAGCACCCAGGGCGTCCACAGCAGCTCGCTGCGCAACGCCAGCGCGAGCGGCAGCGTCAGCGCGGCCCACAGCGCGAACAGCTGCCAGGGGTCGGCGCCGGTCTGGTAGGTCTGGCCGAAGTAGGCGAACAAGGCGCCGGTGGCCAGCAGCACCAGCAGCGCGAGCGGCGCGCGCCACGCCGGGCGCAGCAGCGCACCGGCGCCCATCGCGACGATCGCACCTTGCAGCACCGCGAAGCGGCCGAAGCGGCCCAGCGTGTCCCAGTTCGCCGCGATCCAGAAGATCAGGCCGAGGCCGAGCAGCGCGGCGGCCAGCACCGCCAGGCCGAGCGGCAGCCACCGTGCGAGCCCGGCGGGCTCGTCGATTCGCAGGTCCATCCATCCTCCCGTCGGTCATCGTGACGGCGCGATGCTAGCGGCGTGCCGGTGCGGCTGCGGCCGCCGGCGACACGAGGTTGGCGCGCGACACCGCCGGGCGCGCGCCGCGATACCGCGCGCCGGCGTTGCTCAGCGCTGCCGGTACTGCGTCGCGCCGAACAGCGTCTCGCGCGCCTTGTCGTCGACCAGCGGCTTGCGGCGGTCGGCCAGCACCTCGACGCCGCGCATCACTGCGGGCCGGTGCGCGATCTCGTCGAACCAGCCCTTCAGGTGCGGGTAGTCGGCCCAGGCGATGCCCTGGTTCTTCCACGAACGCAGCCAGGGGAACACCGCGATGTCGGCGATCGAGTACTCGGCGCCGCCGAGGTACCTGCTCTTCGCCAGGCGCCGGTCCATCACGCCGTACAGGCGCTTCGCTTCATTCGTGTAGCGCTCGATCGCGTAGGGGATCTTCTCGGGCGCGTAGATGCGGAAGTGGTGCGCCTGGCCGAGCATCGGCCCGACGCCGCCCATCTGGAACATCAGCCACTGAAGCGCCTCGTACTTGGCGCGCGTGCTCCCGGGCAGGAAGCGCCCGGTCTTGCCGGCGAGGTACAGCAGGATCGCGCCCGACTCGAACAGCGAGATCGGCTCGCCGTCGGGCCCGTCGGGGTCGACGATCGCCGGGATCTTGTTGTTCGGGCTGATCGCGAGGAAGCGCGGCTCGAACTGGTCGCCCGCGCCGATGTCGACGGGAATCGCGCGGTAGGGCAGGCCGCACTCCTCGAGCATGATGTGGACCTTGTGTCCGTTCGGTGTCGCCCACGAATACACTTCGATCATGGATCCCTCTGCGTGCGCTGTTGCCTCGTCGCTCTGGCGAACTCTAGTGGATTGACCGCCGCCATGCTCGACGCGATCAAGCGCCTGTTCGCCGGCAAGCCGGAGCAGCCGCAGCCTTGGGCCGAGGTCGAGGCCTGGGCGAAGGACCGCTCGCTCGCGTTTCGCCGCGTGCGCGACGGCGAGGGCTTCGTGGTCGAGGGCCGCCTCGACCAGTTGCCGTGGCGCCTGGAGTGGGGGCCGCCGCAGCGCGCCTACATCGACGGCCGCGAGCTGCGCATGCGCATGGAACTCGACCTGCCCGGCGACCTGCAGATGCTGCTGCTGGCCAGGCCGCTGATGGACCAGCTCGAGCGCCAGACCTACGAGAGCTTCACCGAGGGCCTGCAGACGCAGATCGACACCGCCACGCCGGAGGAGATGCGCTGGCTGGTGATGTTCCCCAAGGTCAACCTGAACGCGCACCGCGCGCTGCGCGCGCGGCTCGGCGCGGCCTCGGCGCTGCCCTCGGCGGTGCAGGCCTGGATCGAGGGGCCGCTGGCGCAGCAGCTCGAGCGCGCGCTGCCCACGCTGCTGCGCTACGACCCGCCCTTCGTGCTGATGACGCTGCGCGGCCGCGCCTACCTGCGCATGCAGCTGACCGACCCCGAGCCGGCCGCGCTGACCGCGCTGGTGGTGCTGTTCGAGACCGCCGCGCGGCAGGCGCTGCGCGTGGCGCTGAACCAGGGCGAGCCGGGCGCCGAGTGGCCCAGCACGGGTTCCGGCGCCACCGCCTGGCAGAGCTTCGACGACACCAAACCGCGTTGAGCGGTCTGCGCCGCGCCGCACCTCAGCCGTGCTTGCCGAGCTCCAGCTTGGCGATCGCGTTGCGGTGCACCTCGTCGGGGCCGTCGGCGTAGCGCAGCGTGCGCGCCAGCGTGTAGAAGTAGGCCAGCGGCGTGTCCTGGCTCATGCCGGCGCCGCCGTGCAGCTGCATCGCCCAGTCGATCACCTGGCAGGCCATGTTCGGCGCCACCACCTTGATCATCGCGATCTCGCTCTTGGCGCTCTTGTTGCCGGCCACGTCCATCATCCAGGCGGCCTTCAGCGTCAGCAGGCGCGCCTGGTCGATCAGGCAGCGCGCCTGCGCGATGCGCTCGCGCGTCACGCCCTGTTCGGCCAGCGGGCGGCCGAAGGCGACGCGCCCGGTGGCGCGCTTGCACATCAGCTCCAGCGAGCGCTCGGCCAGGCCGATCAGGCGCATGCAGTGGTGGATGCGGCCCGGCCCGAGGCGGCCCTGCGCGATCTCGAAGCCGCGGCCCTCGCCGAGCAGGATGTTGCTCACGGGCACGCGCACGTTCTCGAACAGCACCTCCATGTGGCCGTGCGGCGCGTCGTCGTAGCCGAACACGCTCAGCGGGCGCAGCACCTTCACCCCCGGGGCGTCGGCGGGCACCAGCACCATCGACTGCTGGGTGTGCCTGGGCGCCGTCGGATCGGTCTTGCCCATGAAGATGTAGACCTTGCAGCGCGGATCGCCGGCGCCCGAGGTCCACCACTTGCGGCCGTTGATCAGGTACTCGTCGCCCTGGCGCTCGATGCGCGCCTCGATGTTGGTGGCGTCCGACGAGGCCACCGCCGGTTCGGTCATCGCGAAGCCGCTGCGGATCCTGCCTTCCAGCAGCGGCTCGGCCCACTGCTTCTTGTGAACCTCGCTGCCGTAGCGAATGATGGTCTCCATGTTGCCGGTGTCGGGCGCCGAGCAGTTGAAGACCTCGCTGCTCCAGGGCACGCGGCCCATGATCTCGGCCAGCGGCGCGTATTCCTGGTTGCTCAGGCCGATGCCGTAGTGGCCCGAGGTGTTGGTGTGGCCGTCGGCGCTGGGCGGCAGGAACAGGTTCCACAGGCCCGCCTCGCGCGCCTTGGGCTTGAGCTTCTCGATCACTTCCAGCGGCGTCCAGCGCCTGCCGGCCGCGGTGTTGGCCTCGATCTCGGCCCACCAGGCGGCTTCGGCCGGGTAGATGTGCTCGTCCATGAAGCGCAGCAGACGCGCCTGCAGTTCCTGGGTCCGGGGCGAATAACTGAAATCCATGACGTCGTCTCTTTGGTGGGGGTGTTTCAGGTGCGGCTGGCGATGCGCCAGCCCATCTCGGCCAGCGGCCGCGCGCCGGCGCCGGCCGAACTGGCCTGCGCGCTCGACGCGGTGCCGTCGACCACGCGCTTGGCGATGCCCTGCAGGATGCCGGCGAGGCGGAACAGGTTGTAGGCGAGGTAGAAGTTCCAGTCGGCCATCACCGCGTCGGGGTCGGCGCGGCCGGTGCGCTCGCAGTAGCGGCGCACGTAGCTCTTCTCGTCGGGGATGCCGAGCGCGGCGAGGTCGAGCCCGCCGATGCCGCGGAACGCGCCGGGCGGGATGTGCCACGACATGCAGTGGTAGCTGAAGTCCGCCAGCGGATGGCCGAGCGTGGAGAGCTCCCAGTCGAGCACCGCCAGCACGCGCGGCTCGTTCGGGTGGAAGACGAGGTTGTCGAGCCGGAAGTCGCCGTGCACCACCGAGACCTGGCTCTCGTCTCGCGCGCTGGCCGGGATGTGCGCGGGCAGCCACTCGATCAGCCGGTCCATCGCCTCGATCGGCTCGGTGATCGAGGCGACGTACTGCTTGCTCCAGCGCGAGATCTGGCGCTCGAAGTAGTTGCCCGGCTTGCCGTAGTTCGCCAGGCCCGCGGAGCGCACGTCGACCGAGTGCAGCGCCGCGATCACGCGGTTCATCTCGTCGTAGATCGCGGCGCGCCCGGCCGGGCTCATGCCGGGCAGGGACTGGTCCCACAGCACGCGGCCGGCCACGAACTCCATCACGTAGAAGGCGCGGCCGATGATGCTTTCGTCCTCGCACAGCAGCCGCATCGCCGGCACCGGCACGCCGCTGCCGGCGAGCGCGCGCATCACGGTGAACTCGCGCTCGATCGCGTGCGCCGAGGGCAGCAGCTTGGCCACCGGGCCGGGCTTGCAGCGCATCACGTAGGTGGCGCTGGGCGTGACGAGCTTGAAGGTCGGGTTGGACTGCCCGCCCTTGAACTGCTCGACCGAAAGCGGCCCGGCGAAGCCCTCCAGGTGCTGCGCGAGGTGGGCTTGCAGCCGCTCGGCGTCGAAGGCGTGCTGGTCGGCGACCGGCTTGGTGCCGGAGTAGGCGTCGGTGAGGCTGGTGGTCATGAGGCTTCTTCGAAGGGTGAGGCCACCCGCCTCGCGCTCAGCGTTCGGCGATGGCGAGCAGCTTGTCGGGGGCGAGCACCACCAGGCGCGTCGGCTCGATGCGCACCGCGCCATCGCGCTCGAAGCCCTTGAGCTCCTGATTGACGCGCTGGCGCGAGGCGCCGAGCAGCTGCGCCAGGTCTTCCTGCGCGAGCTGCAGGCCGATGCGCACCTCGTCGCCCTCGGGCACGCCGTAGCGCCGCGCCAGCAGCATCACCTGCTTGGCCAGCCGCGCCGCCAGCGGGCGGGTGTTGAGATCCTCGATGGTGTCGAACATCAGGCGCAGGCGCCGGCAGTTCAGGCGCAGCAGCGCGTCGTACAGCTCCACGTGCTGCGCCAGCAGCTCGCGGAAGTCGGCCTTGCGCACGATCAGCAGCGTGGTCTGCCCATGCGCGGTGGCGTCGTGCGTGCGCGGCAGGCCGTCGAAGAGGGCGATGTCGCCGAACCAGGTGCCCGGCTCCACGTAGGTCAGCGTGACCTGCTTGCCCGACAAGGACACCGAGCTGACGCGCACCGCGCCCTTGGCCACCGCGATCCATTCCTGCGCCGGCGTGCCGCGCACGCCCAGCGCCGCGCCGTCGCCCAGGCGGCGCACCGACGTGCGCGCCAGGATCGCTTCGCGCAGCGCGGGAGAGAGTTTCGAGAACCAAGGGCCAGCCTCGATGTTGGAACGTTCGTCCAGTGTAAGAACGGAGGTGTTCATGTTCAGTCGCTGAGGTGACAGCAGCGGCGGCCAGCTCACTCGAAGCGCGGCGCGCGCTTGCCGACGAAGGCGGCGAGCCCTTCGCCGCCGTTGGCGTGGAAGAGGCTGAGCAGGAACTGGTCGCGCTCGGCGGCGAGCTGCGCGGCGAGGTCGTTGACCGCCGCCGCGTTGACCAGCTCCTTGGCGCCGGCGACCGCGTTCGGCGCCATCGCGGCGAGGCGGTCGGCCAGGCGCAGCGCTTCGGCGAGCGCCTGTCCGCCCGGGCAGACGGCCTGCACCACGCCCCAGGCCTGCAGCCGCGCCGCGTCCACCGGCTCGGCCAGCCACACCATCTGCTGCACCGCCGCACGCGGCAGCGCGCGCACCAGGTGCCAGGTGGCGCCGGCGTCGGGCGTCAGGCCGAGCTTCGCGTGCGAGAGCAGGAAACGCGCGGCGTCCGTGGCGACGATCAGGTCGCAGGCCAGCGCCAGCGAGAAGCCGGCGCCGGCGGCCGCGCCCTCGACGGCCGCGATCACCGGCTTGGGGCAGGCGCGCAGCGCCTCGATCCACTGGTGCAGCAGCTCGAGCATGCGCGCCTGCGCCGCCACGCCGGCCTGGCGGCGCGCCATCAGGCCCTGCAGGTTGCCGCCGGCGCAGAAATGCGCGCCGGCGCCGCGCAGCACGATGGCGCGGATCTCGTCGTCGGATTCGGCGGTGCCGAGCGCCTCGATGCCGGCGGTGATCACCGCTTCGGACAAGGCGTTGCGCGTCTCGGGGTCGCTGATCGTGAGAATCAGCACGGCGCCTTGGCGCTCGGTCAGCAGTTCGGAGGGCATGGCTTCGACGGGCGCGGCAGGTTCGGTCGATTGTGTCACGCTGCCTGTGGCGCCCGGCGCGAAGCCGCTCGGGACGGGGCGGCGGTCCATGCTAGAGTCTTCGCGGAAAAGAACACACCTGCTCAATGCGCCGGGTCTCGCTCTCTCTGTCCATGATCGCCGCGGGCGTCAGCATGCTGTTCGCCCCGGGCGACGCGCAGGCGCTCGGCTTCGGGCGTTCGGTCAATGCTTCCCACCTCGGCCAGCCGCTGAACTTCGCGGCCACCGTGCGGCTGGAAAGCGACGAATCGCTGCCGCGCGAATGCGTCACCGCCGAGGTGCTGTCGGGCGACTTCCGCGTCGCACCGGCGGCGGTGCGCGTCTCGGTCGAGCCGGCGCCGAACCCGAACGAACGGCTGGTGCGCGTCACCACCAGCAATTCGATCGACGAACCGGTGGTCACCGTGACGGTGGTCGCCGGCTGCCAGCAGCGCCTGTCGCGCAGCTTCGTCGCGCTGGTCGACCCGCCCGGCATCAACCTCGCCGGCAGCGCGCCCGCCGAGCCGTCCAGCCTGCCGCCGCAGCGCAGCGAACCGGAGACGGCGCCGGTGGTCGCGGTCACGCAGGGCGCGGATGCCGCCTCGGCGCCGCGCCGCGCCGCGCCGGTGCCGCCGCGCGAGCCGCGTGCGCGCGCCGAGGCCCGTCCCGCGCCGGTGCCG
>JAKOZT010000028.1 GCA_029779845.1 Pseudomonadota bacterium
TCCGCGCGGGCGTACATCGCGGGCATGATCCTGCTGGGCGTGGCGCCGTGTACGGCGATGGTGTTCGTGTGGAGCCAGCTGGTGAAGGGCGACCCGAACTACACGCTGGTGCAGGTGTCGGTCAACGACCTGATCATGGTCGTCGCGTTCGCGCCGATCGCCGCGTTCCTGCTCGGTGTCACGAAGATCACCGTGCCGTGGGAGACGCTCGTGCTCTCGACCGTGCTCTACGTGGTGCTGCCGCTGGCCGCCGGCATGGCCACGCGCCGCGTGCTGGCGCGCCGATCGGCACACGCGGTCGGCGGCTTCGTCGCGCGACTGAAGCCGTGGTCCGTGGTCGGGCTGATCGCCACCGTGGTGCTGCTGTTCGGCTTCCAGGCGAACACGATCCTCGCCCAGCCGCTGGTCATCGCGATGATCGCCGTGCCGCTGGTGCTGCAGTCGTACGGGATCTTCTTCATCGCCTGGGCAGGCGCGCGGATGCTGCGCCTGCCGCACGACATCGCCGGCCCCGCCTGCCTGATCGGCACGTCCAATTTCTTCGAGCTGGCCGTTGCGGTGGCCATCTCGCTGTTCGGGCTCGACTCCGGCGCCGCGCTCGCCACGGTCGTCGGCGTGCTGGTCGAAGTGCCGGTGATGCTGTCTCTGGTCTGGCTGGTGAACCGCTGGCGCACCGCCGGGCGACCGGCGTGATGCAGGCCACCTCGCCGCATCCTCCGCGCAGCCCCCGTCAGGTGGTCGCGGTGCTCGGCACCGCACAGACGCTGTCGTGGGCGTCGTCCTACTACCTGCCGGCGGTGCTGGCCGCACCGATCGCCGCGGACCTGGGCATCGGCACGCCCACCGTGTTCGCAGCGTTCTCACTGTCGCTGGTGGTGAACGCGCTGCTCGGACCGTGGGCAGGGCGCACCATCGACCGCCGCGGCGGCGGCCCGGTGCTGATGGCCACGAACCTGCTGTTCGCACTGGGCCTCGTCGCGCTGGGCACGGCCCCCAATCCCACGGTGCTGTTCGCGGCCTGGGCGCTGCTGGGCGTGGCGATGTCGGCCGGCCTGTACGAGTCGGCGTTCGCCACGCTGGTGGGACTGTACGGTCGCGAGGCGCGCAACCCCATCACCGGCATCACGCTGATCGCCGGCTTCGCCAGCACGGTCGGATGGCCGCTGTCGGCGTGGATGGAGGCGCGCTACGGCTGGCGGGGCGCCTGCTTCGGATGGGCGGCGCTGCACCTCGTGATCGGCCTGCCGCTGAACGCCTGGCTGCCGCGGGCGGGGCAGGGGCGGGCCCCGTCTGCTGCGGCGACAGCGCCGGCTGCACCTGCTGCACCTGCTGCGTCTGCCTCATCCGCCGGATCGGTCGCCACGGTCCCGTCGGCCACAACAGCGGTACACGCCGCACCCGCCACAGCCGCGACAGCAGCCAGCCATGCGGCCGGCGCGAGCGCCGAGCCCGCGCCGATGCCCCCGAAGCGGGCCGCGTTCACGATGGCGCTGCTGTCGTTCGTGTTCTCGCTGACCATGTTCATCAGCACGGCGATGGCCTCGCATCTGCCGGGCCTGCTGCAGGCCGCGGGCGCGAGCCTGGCGGTGGCGGTGGGCGTGGGCACGCTGATCGGGCCGGCGCAGGTGGCCGGGCGGCTGTTCGAGTTCGGCTTCCTGCGGCGCATGCATCCGATGGTGTCGGCTCGCCTGGCGGCACTCGCGCATCCGGTGGGGGTCGCGACGCTGGTCGTCGGCGGGCCGGCGATGGCGGCCGCCTTCGCGGTGCTGCACGGCCTGGGCAACGGACTGCTCACGATCGCCAAGGGCACCCTGCCGCTGGCGCTGTTCGGCGCGCACGGCTACGGCGCGCGGCAGGGATGGCTGTCGCTGCCGGCGCGGGTGTCGCAGGCGTCGGCGCCGGTGCTCTTCGGCCTGGCGCTCGAGCGCTGGGGCGCCGGCGCGCTGTGGCTGTCGGCGGGTCTGGGTACCACGGCGTTCGCGGCCCTGCTGCTGCTGAGGACACGGCACCGCGCACCCGCGTGAGGCGTACCCTGCCGCAGGAGGATCCACCATGAAGATCGCACCGCCCGGACAGGGCGCCGCCGGCGCCAGCTTCGAAGTGCCGCTGGAGATGCTCGCCGCCTGCCATCTGCGGGTGGCCGACCAGTGCGACACCCTGCGTCGCCTCGTGCCGCACGTGGCCGCCCACGGCGCCGACGCGCGCGCGCGCACTGCCGCGACGCGCGTGATGCGCTACTTCGACACCGCCGCACGCGACCACCACGCCGACGAGGAAGTCGACCTGTTCCCAGCGCTGATCGAGTCGATGGCGGGATCGGACGCCGTGTGCCTGCACGCCATCACCGCGGCGCTCACCGCCGAGCACCGGGTGCTCGAAGCGCACTGGCGGCGCGTGCGTACTGCGCTGCAGGCGATCGTCGACGCACCCGCCGAGGCCCCGATATCGCTCGATGCGGACGTCGTGCAGCCGTTCGT
>JAKOZT010000039.1 GCA_029779845.1 Pseudomonadota bacterium
GGATGCGGCGGCCGGCGCCTTGCCAAGCGTTGTTCACTGAATGATCTCCTTGTCGCGCAGCGCCGCAATCTGTTCGCTGCTCAAGCCCATTTCGCGCAGCACGCTGTCGGTGTCGTCGCCCACGTGCGGCGCGCTGGCGCGCACGGTGCCCGGGGTGGCCGAGAGCTTGGGCACGATGCCGTGCACTTCCATCGTGTCGCCGTCGCGCGTGGCTTGGCGCAGGATCATGACGCGCGCGCGGTAGTGAGGGTCTTCAGCGATGTCGCGGGCGGTGTAGACCTTGCCGGCGGGCACGCGCGCCGCGGCCAAGGCGTCCAACACCTGCTGCACCGTTTTCCCATTAGTCCATGCCCCGATGGCGGCGTCGATCTCGGCGACGCGCGCCACGCGGCCGGCGTTGTCGGCCAGGTCGGGCGCGGACCCCAAATCATCGCGGCCGATGGTCGTCATCAGCCGCTTGAAGATGCTGTCGCCATTGCCGGCCACAAGCACCCAGCCGTCCTGGCAGGCGTAGGCGTTGCTCGGCGCAATGCCCGGCAGCGCGCTGCCGGCGGCCTCGC
This sequence comes from Pseudomonadota bacterium, assembly GCA_029779845.1. Classification (GTDB taxonomy): domain Bacteria; phylum Pseudomonadota; class Gammaproteobacteria; order Burkholderiales; family Burkholderiaceae_C; genus Piscinibacter. The sequence goes on from JAKOZT010000039.1 coordinate 561, forward strand.
GCACCGCACCGAAGGCGCTGTATTCGGGCAGCAGGCTCTCCATCACGTTGAACACCGCCTCGTGCAGGGCCACGTCGATCACCTGGCCCGCGCCGCCATTCACCTTGCGGTGGTACAGCGCCATCATTACGCCGATGACGCCGTGCAGCGCCGCCAACGTGTCGCCAATCGACACGCCCACGCGCACCGGCACGCGCCCCGGCTCGGCCGTCAGGTGGCGCAGGCCGCCCATCGCTTCGCCGATGACGCCGAAGCCCGGCAGGTCGCGGTACGGGCCGGTCTGGCCGTAGCCCGAAATGCGCAGGATGACGAGGCCGGGGTTCAGCGCGTGCAGTTCATCGGGCGACAGGCCCCAGCCTTCCAGCGTGCCGGGACGGAAGTTCTCGATCAACACGTCGGCCTCGGCAATCAACTGGCGCGCCAGTTGCTGGCCATCGGGCGCGCGCAGGTCGATGGCCACCGAGCGCTTGTTGCGCGACTGCACCTGCCACCAGACCGAGGTGCCGTTTTTGATCAGGCGCCAGTTGCGCAGCGGGTCGCCGGCGCCGGGCGGCTCGATCTTGACCACGTCGGCGCCGAACTCGCCCAGCGTCTTGCCGGCAAACGGCCCGGCAATCAGCTGGCCCATCTCGATCACGCGCACGCCAGCCAGGGCGGCGGGGCTGGGGGGTGTCATGTGTCTCCTTGTCGGCGGCGCGACCCTGGCGCCGAAAGCCGCTGATTCTGGTGCCACCGGGCCATGCCGCAAAGCGCCGATGTGCGAAGCTGCCATCGCAGTTCAGCATGGCGAGCCGCTACCATTCGGCGATGCGCCTCGACCCCGTTTCCCTGCGCCTGTTTGTCGCCGCGATGGAAGAGGGCGCCATCGCCCGCGCCGCCGAGCGCGAGCACCTGGCCGCCTCGGCCGCCAGCCGGCGCCTGGCCGACCTGGAGCAGCAACTGGGCGTGGCGCTGTTCGCGCGCAGCAACCGCGGCACCGAGCCGACCGCCGCCGCCTATGCGCTGCTCGACCTGGCGCGCGGCGTGTTGAACGAACTGGACGGCATTGCCACGCAGATGCGCGGCTTTGGCGCCGGCCTGCGCGGGCACGTGCGCGTGGCGGCCAACATCTCGGCCATCACGCAGTTCCTGCCGGCGCAGCTACAGCGCTTCATGGCGCGACACCCGCAGGTCGACGTGCGGCTGCAGGAGCAGATCAGCACCGCCATCGCGCGTTCGGTGGCCGAAAACGCGGCCGACATCGGCATCCTGGCCGAAGGCGACTACGGCGAGCGCGTCACCCTGCTGCCCTACCGCAGCGACGAGCTGGTGCTGGTGCTGCCCGCCGGCCACGCGCTGGCGCGGCGGCGCCGGGTGCGGCTGGCCGAGGTGCTCGATCACGAATTCGTCGGCACGCACCCCGGCAGCGCCATCAACGCCGCGCTGGCGCGCGGTGCGGCCGAGGCGGGCCGGCCGCTCAAGCTGCGCATGCAGGTGACCGGCTTCGACGCGCTGTGCCTGATGGTTGCCGCCGGCCTGGGCCTGGGCGTGATGCCGCGCGGCAGCGCGCTGATCTATCGCAGCGCGCTCGGCCTGCGCACGCTGACGCTGGCCGAGCCCTGGGCACAGCGCCGGCTGATG
>JAKOZT010000052.1 GCA_029779845.1 Pseudomonadota bacterium
GTGTTGCCGGTGTTGCTGGCGATGTTCTTCGCGCTGGTGGGCAACCCGATCATCCGCGTGCTGCAGCGCCTGCACGTGCCGCGCTTCCTCGGTGCGCTGGCGGTGCTGTGCGGCGGCATCGCGCTGGCGGTGCTGCTGGCGCAGCAACTGGTGCAGCCCGCCGGCGAATGGATCCGCGAGGCCCCGCGCGAGTTGCGCAGCCTGGCGCCGAAGGTGCAGAAGCTGATCAAGCCGGTGCAGGAGGCGAACAAGGCCGCGGAGAACATCGCGCGCGCCGCCGGCGGCGAAAACACCGCGCGCCCGGCGCAGGTGGTGAAGACCGAGGTCAACGACCCGTACCGCTCGCTGACCGCGACGCCGATGCTGGTGGCCTCGATCCTCGCGGTGGTGCTGCTCACGTTCTTCTTCATGGTGTTCGGCCAGGACCTGCAGCGCAAGGCGATCGCGCTGCTGCCCGACCGCCAGAAGAAGAAGCTGACGGTGGAGATCCTGCAGGCGATCGAGACCGAAGTCAGCCGCTACGTGCTGACCATCAGCATCATCAACGCGGTGGTCGGGCTGGTGTTCGCCGCCGCCCTCCACCTGCTGCTCGGCGTGCCGATCGACGAGGCGCTGCTGTGGGGCACGATGGCCGCGCTGCTCAACTTCGCGCCCTACGTCGGCCCGCTGATCGGCATCGTGGCGATGCTGCTGATGGGCTTCGCCAGCTACGACGCGCCGCTGCAGGCGCTCGCCCCGGCGGCGATCTACCTGGGCCTGCACACGCTGGAAGGGCAGATCGTCACCCCGATCGTGCTCGGCCGGACCATGGCGATCTCGCCGCTGGTGCTGATCCTCGGGCTGATGGTGTTCGGCAGCCTGTGGGGCATCGTCGGCCTGCTGCTCGCGGTGCCGCTGCTGGTCTGCGTGAAGATCGTGCTGGCGCGCGTCGAAGGCATGGAAGGCTGGGCACGCCTGCTGGAGTGAGCCGGCGCGGGGCTGGCCCTACAATGCGCGGGTGCAGCACGCCATCCGCGCCATCACCCTCGACCTCGACGACACCCTGTGGCCGTTCGCGCCGATCGGCGAACGCATCGAGACCGCCCTGCACGCCTGGTTCGAGGCGCACAGCCCGCTGACCGCCGCGCGTTTCCCGATCGAGGAGATGCGCGCGCTGCGCCTGCAGGTGCACGCCGAGCATCCCGAGCACGCGCACGACCTCGGCCTGCTGCGACGGCTGACCATCCAGCGCGCGTTGCGCGACAGCGGCGGCGACATCGCGCTGGCCGACGCCGCGCACGCCTGCTTCTTCCGCGAACGCAACCGCGTGGATTTCTACGACGATGCGCTCGAGGGCCTCGCGCGGCTGGCGCGGTTGCGCCCGCTGGCCGGATTGACCAACGGCAACGCGGACCTCGCC
>JAKOZT010000107.1 GCA_029779845.1 Pseudomonadota bacterium
GGGCAAGAACATCACGCTGGTGGGCGGCAACGGCGACGGGCAGACGACGAAAGTGGCCAACCAGATCATCGTCGCGCTGAACATCGCGGCGGTGGGCGAGGCGCTGGTGTTCGCGAGCAAGGCGGGGGCCGACCCGGCCAAGGTGAGGCAGGCGCTGATGGGCGGCTTCGCGGCCAGCCGCATCCTCGAAGTGCACGGCGAACGGATGATCAAGCGGACCTTCGCCCCCGGCTTTCGCATCCAGCTGCACCAGAAGGATCTGAACCTCGCGCTGCAAGGCGCCAAGGCGCTGGGGGTGAGCCTGCCGGGCACGGCCAACGCGGCGCAGCTGATGCAGGCCTGCGCGGCGCACGGGCTGGCGGACAGCGACCACTCGGCGCTGGTGCGCGCGCTGGAGATCCTCGCGAAGCACGAGGTGGCCGCTGGATAATCCGCGGCCATGAGCAGCACGCCATCTCCTCACACCGACCCGCGCGGTTTTCTGCGCGCGCTGTACGACGCCGCGGTGGCGCGCGCGCTGCCGGCGCAGAACACCGCGCCGTGGCTGCCGCAGCCGCCGAAGGGCCGCACGGTGGTGATCGGCGCCGGCAAGGCCGGCGGCGCGATGGCGCAGGCGGTCGATGCGCTGTGGCCGAAAGACGCGCCGCTGTCGGGCCTCGTCGTCACGCGCTACGAGCACGTGCCGCCGGCCTACAAGGCGAGCCCCGGCCGCATCGAAGTCGTCGAAGCCGCGCACCCGGTGCCCGACGAAGCGGGCCGGCGCGCCGCCGAGCGCATCGCGCAGCTCGCGCAGGGCCTGACGGCCGACGACCTCGTGCTGTGCCTGATCTCCGGCGGCGGCTCGGCGCTGCTCTCGCTGCCCGCGCCCGGCATCACGCTGGAAGAGAAGCAGGCGATCAACAAGGCGCTGCTGAAAAGCGGCGCGGCGATCGACGAGATGAACTGCGTGCGCAAGCACCTCTCGGCGATCAAGGGCGGGCGGCTGGCGACCAATTGCGCACCGGCGCGCGTGGTGACGCTCTTGATCAGCGACGTGCCCGGCGACGCGCCCGAAGTCATCGCCAGCGGCCCGACGGTGCCCGATTCGACCACCTGCGCCGACGCGCTGGCGATCCTGACCCGCTACGGCATCGAGATCCCCGCCGCCGCGCGCGCCGGCCTGGAAAGCGGCGCCTTCGAATCGCCCAAGCCCGGCGACGCGCGCTTCGCCGGCCACGCCATGCACATGATCGCCACGCCGCGCCAGAGCCTGGAAGCGGCGGCGGCGGTGGCGCGCGCCGCCGGCATCACGCCGCACATCCTCAGCGACGAGATCGAGGGCGAATCGCGCGAAGTCGGCAAGGTGCATGCCGCGCTGGCGCGCTCGGTGGCGCATGCCGGCACGCCGTTTGCCAAGCCTTGCGTGATCCTCAGCGGCGGCGAGACGACCGTCACCGTGAAAAGCAAGGGCGGCCGCGGCGGCCGCGCCACTGAGTTCCTGCTCGGCTGCGCGATCGCCTTGCAGGGTGACCCGCAGGTGCATGTGCTCGCCGCCGACACCGACGGCATCGACGGCATCGAGGACAACGCCGGCGCGATCGTCGCGCCCGACACGCTGGCGCGCGGCCTGGCGCAAGGCCTGAAGGCGCAGGACTTCCTCGACGCCAACAACGCCTACGGCTTCTTCGCGCCGCTGGGCGACCTGGTCGTGCCGGGCCCGACCTTCACCAACGTCAACGACTTCCGGGCGCTGCTGGTCGTCTGACGGACGAACCCCGGTTGTTGCCGGGGTCGGCATCGCGGTGCTTCAATCGGCCGCCGGCACGGCCCGGCGAGCCGAAGAAGAGGAGACACCGCATGAGTCACTTCAGCATCGTTGCGGCGGCGCTCATCGCCTGCCTGCCGCTGGCCCGGGCGCACGACGACTGGGGCGATCGCGATCGTGATCGTGATCGCCACGCCCACCCCGCCCTGCGCACGCCCGGCACGCCGCCGGGCATCGCGCTGCCACCGCTGGCCACGCCCGCTTCGGCCTGGGACGGCAAGGCCTTCCGCGGCGGCGTGGTCTCGGTCTCGCATCCGCTGGCCGCGCAGGCCGGCGCCGACGTGCTGGCGCGCGGCGGCAACGCCATCGACGCGGCCGCCGCGGTGCAGTTCATGCTCAACGTCGTCGAGCCGCAGTTCTCGGGCATCGGCGGCGGCGGCTTCATGATGATCCACCTCGCCGCCGACGGGCGCGGCCGCGACCGCGGCGGCCGCACCTTCGCGCTCGACGGCCGCGAGAAGGCGCCCGCCGCGGCGACGCCGGCGATGTTCCAGTTGAGCGGCACGACGCCGCAGGCGCTGTTCGGCATCGCCTCGACCAGCGGCATCTCGGTGGGCGTGCCCGGCACGCTGGCGCTGATCGACACCGCGCTGAAGCGCTGGGGCACGATCCGCCTGTCGGAGGCGATCGAGCCGGCGATCGGTGTTGCGCAGAACGGCTTCCGCATCAACCGCTTCCTCGCCGCCAACATCGCCGGCGACGGCGGCCGCACCAGCTTGCAGCCCGAGACGGCCGCGGTGTTCCGCCCGAACGGCGTGCCGCTGGCCGAAGGCGACCTGCTCGTGCAGCCCGATCTCGCCAGGACGCTGCGCGCCATCGCGCGCAAGGGGCCCAAGGTGTTCTACGAAGGCGAGATCGCGCAGGCGATCGTCGCCGCGCAGCAGCGCAGCCGCGCGCCGGTGGCGGCCGAAGGCGCCGGGCGCATGACGCTGCGCGACCTGAAGGACTACGGCGTGCTCGTGCGCGAGCCGATCAGCGTCGACTACCGCGGCTGGCGCGTCGCCTCGATGTCGCCGCCGTCTTCCGGCGCGCTGACGGTCGGCCAGATGCTGCTGATGCTGGAGCGCTTCCCGATCGGCGATGCCGCGCGGGGCTACGGCTTCGGCGAGGCGAAGACGCTGCACGTGATGGCCGAGGCGATGCGCCTGGCCTTCGCCGATCGCGCGCGCTGGATGGGCGACGCCGACTTCGTCGACGTGCCCGAGCGCGGGCTGCTGAACCGCCACTACGTGGCCAGCCGCGCGCAGCTGATCGGCGAGAGCACGCGCATGGCCACGCCCGCCGCCGGCAACCCGCTGCCCTACGACGAGCGGCACCGCGGCGACAAGCGCAGCGTGGCGTTGCCCGACAACAGCGAAGAGGTGCGGCCCTCGCACACCACGCACTACAGCATCGTCGACCGCTGGGGCAACGTGGTCAGCTTCACGACGACGATCGAATCCACCTGGGGCACCGGCATCATGGTGCCGGGCTGGGGCTTCCTGCTCAACAACGAGCTGACCGACTTCAACCTCGCGCCGGCCAAGGACACGACGCCGGGCGACCCGGGCGCCAACGACGTCGCGCCGGGCAAGCGGCCGCGTAGTTCGATGGCGCCGACGATCGTCTTCAAGGGACGCGAGCCGGTGCTGGCCTACGGCTCGCCGGGCGGCTCGACGATCATCAACTCGGTGCTCAACGTCACGCTGAACCTGATCGACCACGGTATGTCGCTGCAGCAGGCGATCGACGCGCCGCGCCTGTCGGTGACCAGCGCCGCCGGCACGATCTCGTGCGAAGGCACCGAGGCCTTCATGCGGCCGAAGTTCTCGGTCGCGACGCAGGATGCGCTGCGCGCGCTCGGCCACCTCGGCCTGGGCACGGCGAACGGCGCGGACGCGTGCACCGCGGCGATCGGCTCGGTGCAGGGGGTGGCGATCGACCTGCGCAGCGGGCGGCAGTACGGCGGCGCGGATCTGCGGCGGGAGGGGACGGTGATCGGGTTGAAACCGGTTCGCGCGGACTGAACCTTCGCATGAGCGCACGAAGCGGACCCGGCACCTCTTCGAGGGGCAGGCGGCCGTTGCTGCGCGCCGCGCTGGCCGCGATCTGGGTTCCCGCGCTGTGCGTGCAGGCGCGGCCGGCCCGTGCCGGCCTGAACCTGCTCTCGAACGAATTCACCGCCACCCGCGATGAACTGCAGGCCGAACTGGCCAGGCGCTTCCCGATCGCGCGCCGCTATGGCGAGCTGGCCTCGGTGTCGCTGCACGACCCGCAGCTGGCGCTGGACGGCAGCGCCAACCGCGCCACGCTGGCGTCACGCCTGGTGATCGCCAGCCCCTTGCTGCGCCCGTCTTCCACGGGCGGGAGGGTGGCCGTGAGCAGCGGCCTGCGCTGGGATGAAGCGGGCCCGGCCGTGCGCCTCCAGGACCCGTGCGCGGAGCAGCTGCGCATCGACGGCATCACCGGCGTCGAGGCGCAGAACCTGGAGCGCATCAGCGCGGCCCTCGTGCAGGAGGCGCTGCAGGGCTATCCGTTGCTGACCCTCCGCCCGGAGGAGCTTCGTTTCGGGCTCAAGGTCCAGCGCATCACCATCGGCGTCGACGAGATCAAGGTGCAGTTCGGGTAGCTGCCCGGTCGCTCTGTCGTCGCGCCGATCGGCCCGGGGCTCACTCCGGCTCGATGCCTGCGGCCTTGATGACCTTGCCCCACTTCTGCGTCTCGGCGGCCTGGAACTTCGCGAGCTCCTCGGAGCTGCTGGTCCAGGCGGCCACGCCGCCGGCCTCGAAGAAGCTCTTCGCCGCCGCGCTCTTCACCGCCGCGACGAGCAGCTCGTTGAGCTTTGCGACCACCGGCGCCGGCGTGCCGGCCGGCACGTAGGCGGCGAACCAGTAGCCCATGTCGTAGCCTTTGACGCCGGCCTCGGCGATGGTCGGGACGTCGGGCAGCTGCGGGCTGCGCGTCTGCGTCGAAAAGCCGAGCGCGCGCAGCTTGCCGGCCTTCACCTGCGGCACGCCGGTGGAGGTGTCGGTGATCATCAGGTCGATCTGGCCGCCCAGCAGATCGGTGATGGCCAGCGGGTTGCTCTTGTAGGGCACGTGCAGGATGTCGACGCCGGCCAACTGCTTGAGCATCTCGCCGGCCACGCGGCTCGAGGAACTGCCGCTGCCGAAGCTCAGCTTTCCCGGCGCCTTGCGCGCCGCGTCGAGCAGATCGGCGACGTTCCTGTAGGGCGACTCCGCCTTCACGACCAGCACCTGGCCGCCCTTGCCCAGGCCGGTGACGGGCACGAAGTCCTTCACCGGGTCGTAGGGCAGCTTCTTGTAGAGGTGCTCGTTGGCGGCATGCGTGGTGTTGGTGGTGATCAGCACGGTGTAGCCGTCGGCCGGCGCACGCGCCACCTGCTGCGCGGCGAGCATGCCGCTCGCGCCGGCCTTGTTGTCCACCACCACCGCCTGCCTGGTCTGCTCGCTGATCGACTGGCCGAGCGCGCGCGCGAGCTGGTCGGTGGCGCTGCCGGCGGCGAAGGGCACGACGAAGGTGAACGGCTTGGACGGAAAGCTCTGCGCTGCGGCGAGGCCGGGCAGCACGAGTGCGAGGCCGACGGCGGCCGCGGCGAGGCGTCGTCGCAGGGAAAGGGAAGAGGTCATCGCGCGTGTCTCCTGGGTGGTGTGGGTGGAAGGGGTCAGCCCGGCCCGACGAGATGAGGCATCAGGTCGGCCGGCACCTCGATGGGCAGTTCGAGCAGCAGGTACGACAGCGCCTTGCCGTGGCTGTCGAGGTTGAGGGAGTCGTTGACGCCGCCGTCCAGCACGTCGTCGATGACGAAGTTCATCGCCTGCAGCGCGGGCAGCAGGTAGCGCGTCACCGGGCCGGGCTGGCGATGCGCGAACCGGCGCGCCACCGCGGCCTCGGTGACCTGCTCGACGAGCAGCGGCCAGAAGGCCGGATGCCAGGCGATCACGCTGATGTTGGAGCGGTTGCCCTTGTCGCCGGTGCGGCCGTGGGCGAGGCGGTGCAGCGGCACGGTCAGCGTGGCGGTCATCACGCCGCCTCCGTCACGAAGCGGTGCGAGGAGGGCACCTGCGCACGCGGCACCTTGCACGACACCGTGCCGAGCCGCGCGCGCAGCGCCGTGCGCACGCCGCCGCCGCCGGCGGGACCGCAGGTGTACAGCGCGGTCACCTCGCGCAGCAGCCGCTCGGCGCTCGCCTTGTCGGCGTGGCGCAGCGCCACGCGCAGGCGCACGTCGCGCGCTTCGCCGGGCGGCTGGGCGTCGAGCCAGCGTCCGGCATCGTCGCCGAACACGCTGGCCACGCCGATCAGGTCGGCGCGCAGCGGGGCCACGCCCTGCAGCCGTTCGCGCAGGATCTGCGCGGCCAGTCGCGCGCGCGCCTCTGCGCGGGCGCCTGCATAGGAGATCTCGCCCTCGGCCAGCCAGCCGGTCTCGTGGCAGATGTTGACCTTCAGGCTCTCGGGCCGTGCATGGCCGCGAACGCCGCAGAGGTGCACGCGGTCGGGTCCGAGCTGCGTGACCGTCGCTTCGCCGATGTCCGCGGTGACGTCGGGCGTCAGGTAGGCACAGGGGTCGTGGACTTCATAGAGCAGCTGTTCCTTGACGGTGTGTTCGTCGATGCGGCCGCCGGTGTTCGCGGGCTTGGTGATGGTGCAGTGGCCGTCGGCGTCGATCTCGGCGATCGGGTAGCCGACGTGCGCGAGGTCGGGCACCTCCTTCACGCCCGGGTCGGCGTAGTAGCCGCCGCTGACCTGCGCGCCGCACTCGAGCAGGTGGCCGGCCATGGTGGCGCGGGCGAGCCGGTCCCAGTCGTCGCGGCGCCAGCCGAAGTGGGCGAGCGCCGGACCGACGGCGAGCGACGGGTCGGCCACGCGGCCGCACACGACGACCTCGGCACCGTCCAGCAGCGCATCGGCGATCGAGGCCGCGCCCAGGTAGGCGTTCGCCGAGACGACCTTCAGGCCTCGCGCCGCGTGCTGCCACAGCGCGCGCGGCGCTTCGCCGCCGAGGTCGTCGCCGCTGACCACCGCCACGCGCGGCGCGCGCAGGCCCAGCTCGCGCGCCAGCGCGAGGATGCGGCGCGCCGCGCCTTCGGGGTTGGCGGCGCCGAAGTTGCTCACGATGCGGATGCCGGCGCCGAGGCAGCGCGCCAGCACCGGACGCAGCAGTTCGTCGAGCAGCGGCTCGTAGCCCGCCGATGCATCCCGGCGGCGCGCCAGCTGGGCGAGTGCCAGCGTGCGCTCGGCGAGCGTCTCGAAGATCAGCACCGACGGGCCGCCGCTCGCGGCGAGCGCCTCCACGACGGGGCCGGCGGCATCGGTGCGGTCGCCCGAGAAGCCGGCCGCGCAGCCGATGCGCAACAAGGAATGGGTCATCGTCTCCTGCGGACGCGGCGCCGTCGGCCGCGACTCGGTGATTGTTCCGGGGCGACTCTAGGCAGGCTGCGCTAATCTGTGAAATCGGAACTTGCGATCAATTGATCTGATACGCGAATGAATATGTCGACCCGCCAGCTGCGCGCCTTCATGGCCCTCGCGGCCGAACGCAACTTCACGCGCGCGGCGGCGGCCTGCCACCTCTCGCAGCCCGCCTTCAGCGCCTTGATCCGCCAGATCGAGGAGTCGCTCGAGGTGCGCCTGTTCGAGCGCAGCACGCGCCGCGTCGAGCTGAGCGCCGAAGGCGAAGAGTTCGAGCGCTCGGCGCGTCGTGTGCTCGCCGAGTTCGACGCCGCGGTGGCGGGCATGCGCGAGCGCGCCGCGCGTGAGCGGGGGCGCGTCTCGATCGCGCTGCTGCCCTCGCTGGCCGCCGACTGGCTGCCCCAGGTGCTGGCCGGCTTCCGCGCCGAGTACCCGGGCATCGAGCTGGAGGTGGCCGACGTGCTCTCCGAGCCCTGCATCGAGCGCGTGCGCAGCGGCCGCGCCGATTTCGCCCTCGCCGCCACGCGCGCCGACACGCCCGAGCTGCGCGCCGAGCCCTTCTGCAGCGACGACTTCCACCTCGTCTGCCCGGCCGACCATCCTCTCGCGAAGCAACGCGAGCTGCGCCCGCGCGATCTCGCGCCCTGGCCCTTCATCCACCTCTCGCGCACCTCCAGCGTGCGCCAGTACATCGACGCGGCCACGCACCCGCAGCCGCTGCCCTCGGTGCTCGAGGTCGAGCAACTCGCCACGGTGGCAGGCATGGTGCGCGCGGGCCTGGGCGTCAGCGTGGTGCCGGCCCTGACGCTCTACCAGTTCCGCTCGCCGGAGCTGGCGGTGCGGGCCATCCGCTGGCCCGGGCTGACTCGGCGCATCTACCTCGTGAGGCGGCGTGACCGCGGCCTCTCGGCGGCAGCTCAAGGCTTCTACGACTGGGTCATGGCGCGGCGGCCGCCGGGTGGCCTGCGTGCGCGAAAGGCGGCCGCTTCGCGCTGATCGGTGAAGTTCAGCCGCTCTGCGCCAAAACAGGCCAGCGGTCATTCCCCACGTCCTCGCGCCCTCGACGCCCGACGGGGCAGCGTCGCGCCTCATCACCCCTCACGTCACCGGCGCCGGATTGAACGGCACCAGCGCATCGGTTGGCGGTGTCTGCGTGTTGAGCGCTTGAAGCAAGTTGTCGGTTGTCGTATAACTTGAACGATTCTCCGGAGAGAACGTGAACCAGGAAGTCCTCCTCGCGCGCCGCCCGCGCACGCTGGCGCGGGCCATCGTCGATGCGCTCGGCGAGCGCATCCGCGACGGCCGCCTCGCGCCCGGCGACAAGCTGCCCACCGAGGCCGAGGTGATGGCCGAGTTCGGCGTCAGCCGCACGGTGGTGCGCGAGGCGCTGTCCCAGCTGCAGGCCGGCGGGCTGGTCGAGACGCGCCACGGCGTCGGCACCTTCGTGGTGGGCGCGGGCGACGCTTCGGCCTTCCGCATCGAGCCGCAGCAGCTCGCCACGCTGCGCGACGTGATCGCGGTGCTCGAGCTGCGCATCGGCGTCGAGACCGAGGCCGCCGGCCTCGCGGCGCAGCGGCGCAGCGAGGCCAATCTGGCGGCGATGCGCGCCGCGCTGCAGGCCTTCGCCGCGGCGGTGGAGGAGGGCCGCGATGCGGTGGCCGCCGACTTCCAGCTGCACAGCGAGATCGCCCGCGCGACGCAGAACGAGCACTTCGCCGGCCTGCTGGCCACGCTGGGCGCGCAGATCATTCCGCGCGCGCGGCTCGAAGCCTCGGGCGTCATCGACCCCGAGCGCCAGGCCTACCTGCGGCGCGTCAACGCCGAGCACGAGAGCATCGTCGACGCGATCGCCGCGCAGGACGCCGAGGCGGCGCGCGCGGCGATGCGCACGCACCTCGTCAACAGCCGGGAGCGGCGCCGCCGCGCGGTCGGCACCCCGTAGTTACCCTGAGGCCGATTGCCTTGAACTTGCTCGACTCAAGTTGTACGATGACTGACAACTTATCTTTCCTTCACCACCACCGCTCCACCGCCATGAAGAAGCTGCTGACCCTGGCCGCGCTGGCCTTCGCTCTCGCCGCGCCGGCGCATGCCTGGCCCGACAAGACCATCACCCTCGTCGTGCCCTTCCCGCCGGGCGGTTCGACCGACACGCTGGCGCGCAGCGTCGGCGTGAAGATGCAGGAGAAACTCGGCCAGACCGTGGTCGTCGACAACAAGGCCGGCGCCACCGGCACCATCGGCGCCGCGCAGGTCAAGCGCGCCGCGCCCGACGGCTACACGCTGCTGGTGTCCTCGCTCGGGCCTTTCGTGATCACGCCGTACCTGATCAAGAACGTGCCCTACGACGCGGCCAGGGATTTCGACCTGCTCACCGTCGCGGTGCAGGCGCCCAACGTGCTGGTGGTGCCCGCCGCCTCGCCGTTCAAGAGCGTGGCCGACGTGGTCGCGGCGCTGAAGAAGACGCCCAACAAGATCAGCTTCGCCTCCTCGGGCAACGGCTCGTCGGACCACCTGACCGCCGAGCTGTTCTGGCTGCAGACCGGCACCAGCGGCGTGCACGTGCCCTACAAGGGCGGCGCGCCGGCGGTCAGCGACCTGCTCGGCGGCCAGGTCGACGCCTCGTTCCAGAACATCAACGCGATCCTGTCGCACGTGGCCTCCGGCAAGCTGCGCGCGCTGGCGGTCACCGGCGCGCAGCGCTCGGCGCTGCTGGCGAACGTGCCGACGCTGACCGAATCGGGCGTGAAGGACGCCGACGTGTATTCGTGGCAGGGCATCGCCGCGCCGAAAGGCCTGCCGGCCGACGTGAAGGCCAAGCTGCATGCGGCGATCGTCGCGGCGCTGAACGACCCGGCGGTCAAGCCCAAGCTGCTCGAAGTCGGCTTCGAGATCGTCGCCAACACGCCCGAGCAGTTCGCCACCTTCCAGGCCAGCGAATCGGCGCGCTGGAAGCACTTGATCGAGACGCGCAAGATCACGGCCGATTGAGGCCCTCCCAATCCGTTCGGCCTGAGCCCTTCGACAAGCTCAGGGCGAACGGGAACCTTCACCGGTACCCCGATGAATACCACCCCCGTCATCACCAAGCTCGAAGCGATCCCGGTCGCCGGGCGCGACAGCATGCTGCTCAACCTGAGCGGCGCGCACGGCCCCTTCTTCACGCGCAACCTGCTGATCCTCACCGACAGCGCCGGCCGCACCGGCCTCGGCGAGGTGCCCGGCGGCGAGAAGATCCGCCAGACGCTGGAGGATGCGCGCGAGCTGGTGCTCGGCCAGCCGGTGGCCGCGGTGCAGGCGGTGATGCAGCGCATGCGCGAGCGCTTCGCCGACCGCGACGCCGGCGGGCGCGGCCTGCAGACCTTCGACCTGCGCACGGCCATCCACGCCGTCACCGCGGTGGAGTCGGCGATGCTCGACCTGCTCGGCCAGCACCTCGGCCTGCCGGTGGCGGCGCTGCTCGGCGAAGGGCAGCAGCGCGAGTCGGTGGAGATGCTCGGCTATCTGTTCTTCGTCGGCGATCGAAAGAAGACCGATCTGCCGTATGCCGAGGAGCCGGGCGCGGACAACGCCTGGTTCCGCTTGCGCCACGAGGCGGCGATGACGCCCGAAGCGATCGTGCGCCTGGCCGAAGCGGCGCGCGAGCGCTACGGCTTCAACGACTTCAAGCTCAAGGGCGGCGTGCTCGCGGGCGACGCGGAAGTGGATGCGGTGATCGCGCTGCACGAGCGCTTTCCGCAGGCGCGCGTGACGCTCGACCCGAACGGCGGCTGGCTGCTGAAGGAGGCGATCCGCCTGGGCAACCGCATGCGCGGCGTGGTGGCCTACGCCGAGGATCCGTGCGGCGCCGAAGAGGGCTTCAGCGGCCGCGAGGTGATGGCCGAATTCCGCCGCGCCACCGGCCTGCCCACCGCCACCAACATGGTCGCCACCGACTGGCGCCAGATGGCGCATGCGCTGGCGCTGCAGTCGGTCGACATTCCGCTCGCCGACCCGCATTTCTGGACGATGGCCGGCAGCGTGCGCGTCGCGCAGACCTGCCGCGACTGGGGGCTGACATGGGGCAGCCACTCGAACAACCACTTCGACGTGTCGCTGGCGATGTTCACCCACGTCGGCGCGGCCGCGCCCGGCAAGGTGACGGCGATCGACACGCACTGGATCTGGCAGGATGGCCAGCGGCTGACGACGGAGCCGCTGAAGATCGTCGGCGGCCACGTGCGAGTGCCGGACAAGCCGGGCCTGGGCATCGAGCTGGACCGGGCCGAAGTCGCCAAGGCCCACGCGCTGTACCGGCAGCAGGCCTCGGGTGCGCGCGACGACGCCGTCGCGATGCAGTACCTGATCCCGGACTGGAAATTCGACAACAAGCGGCCCTGCATGCTGCGCTGACAACCGCAAGGAGATCCACGACCATGAGAGAGAACAAGCTGCGCACGCTGTGGGCCAAGGACCAGGCCGCGCTCAACGGCTGGCTGGCGATCGGCAACAGCTTTTCCGCCGAGACCATGGCCCACCAGGGCTGGGACACGCTGACCATCGACCTGCAGCACGGCGTGGTCGACTACCCCGCGATGGTGACGATGCTGCAGGCGATCTCGACTACCGCCACCGTGCCGATCGTGCGGGTGCCCTGGCTCGAGCCGGGCATCCTGATGAAGACGCTGGATGCCGGCGCCTACGGCGTGATCTGCCCGATGGTCAGCACGCGCGAGGAGGCGCAGCGCTTCGTCGCCTACACCAGCTATGCGCCGCGCGGCACGCGCAGCTACGGCCCGGTGCGCGCGATGCTGTACGGCGGCCCCGACTACCCGGCCCAGGCGAACGACACCATCGTGCGCTTCGCGATGATCGAGACGGCGCAGGCGCTCGACAACCTCGACGCGATCCTGTCGGTGGAGGGGCTGGACGCGATCTACATCGGCCCGTCGGACCTCTCGCTCGCACTCGGCTGCAAGCCGACCTTCGACGACGTCGACCCCCGGGTGGCACAGGCGATCGACCACATCGCCGCGCGCGCGCTGGCGCACGGCGTCAAGGCCGGCATCCACAACGGCCGCAGCGACGTGGCCAAGGCGCGCATCGCCAAGGGCTTCCGCTTCGTGACAGTGAGTTCGGACGCGCGCCTGCTCGCCGCCGGATCGCAACAACTGCTGGCGGAAATGCGCCAGGGCTGAACGGGAGATTCAGATGAAAATCGGATTCATCGGGCTCGGCATCATGGGCGCGCCGATGGCGGGCCACCTGCGCGCGGCCGGGCACGAACTGTTCGTCGCCACGCGCAGCAAGGTGCCGCAGGCGCTGCTCGACGCGGGCGCGGTGGCCTGCGCGTCGGCCAAGGACGTGGCACAGCGCGCCGACGTGATCTTCACGATGGTGCCGGACACGCCGGACGTGGAGGCGGTGCTGTTCGGCGAGAACGGCGTGGCGGCGGGTCTTTCGAAAGGCAAGACGGTGGTCGACATGAGCTCGATCTCGCCGATCGAGACCAAGGCCTTCGCCAGGCGCATCAACGAGCTGGGCTGCGACTACCTGGACGCGCCGGTGTCCGGCGGCGAAGTCGGCGCCAAGGCCGCGAGCCTGACCATCATGGTCGGCGGCCCGCAGGCCGCCTTCGACTGCGTGCTGCCGCTGCTGCAACGCATGGGCAAGAACATCACGCTGGTGGGCGGCAACGGCGACGGGCAGACGACGAAAGTGGCCAACCAGATCATCGTCGCGCTGAACATCGCGGCGGTGGGCGAGGCGCTGGTGTTCGCGAGCAAGGCGGGGGCCGACCCGGCCAAGGTGAGGCAGGCGCTGATGGGCGGCTTCGCGGCCA
>JAKOZT010000125.1 GCA_029779845.1 Pseudomonadota bacterium
GTCGGCCCTGCGGGCCGACTGCCTTGCGCTGCTCGGTCTCGCGGCCCCGCCGCGGAACTCGCTTCGCGGGCTATCGCCCGCTGCGCTCAATCACCCGCGGCGAGCATGAGGACGAAGCGCGCGGGTACGCGCGCGGGCCACGAGCCCTGCGCTGCTCAGCGCCTCATAGGCGCGCCGCGGGCGGCCCGCACGGCCCTTTGCTGAATCAGAGGTGGCATGCCACCGTAGGTTCAGCGCGGCGCATCCCCGACAAGAACACGCCCGCCCCGAGCTGCGCTTTTATGCCATTGATCGCAACGTCGTATGAATCAGGCGCGCAGCGCGAGGTGCGGCGCCGCGACGCGCGAGCGGCCGTTGCCCGCCGGCGCGGAGGACAGCGCCTCGATCAGCATCAGCACCAGCCGGCGCAGCGCCTCCCAGGCGTCGAGCGGCCAGTCGGCGTGGCGCAGGCCCTTGACCAGGCCGTCGCAGACCTGCGCGGCTTCGAGCAGCGCGGCGATGGCGTTGTCGGTCAGCAGCGGCACGGCGCGCTCGAACAAGCGCTCCTTGGCGCCCCAGACGCGGCTCTCGCGCAGCGCCATTGCCAGCGGCTTGCCGCCGCTGACGGCATCGCGCACGCGCTTCAGCGCGCGGATGTCCTCGGCCAGCGTCCAGTGCACCAGCACGGCCGCTTCGCCCTCGGCCTGCAGGCCTTCGAGCATGCGCAGCGCGCGCCCCACCTGGCCGGCCAGCACCGCTTCGCCGAGCTTGAAGACGTCGTAGCGCGCCACGTTGAGCACCGCCGCCTCGACCTGCTCGAAGCCCAGCTCGCCGGGCGGATACAGCAGCCCGAGCTTCTGGATCTCCTGGTGCGCGGCGAGCAGGTTGCCTTCGACGCGGTCGGCGAAGAAGGCGAGCGTGCGCTGGCCCTCGTCGCCGCCTTGCACACGCTGGCCCTGCGCGGCCAGGCGCTGCGCGATCCACTGCGGCAGCGCCTTGCGCTCGACCGGGTCGACACGCACCGTGACGCCGGCCGCATCGAGCGCCGTGAACCAGGCGCTGCCTTGCTGCGTGCGATCGAGCCGCGGCAGCTGCACCAGCGTGACGATGTCGTCGCTGAGCTGCTCGCAGTAGCGCTGCAAGGCTTCCGAGCCGTCCTTGCCCGGCTTGCCGCTCGGGATGCGGATCTCGATCAATTGCCGCTCGGCGAACAGGCTCAGCGCCTGCGAGGCGCCGAGCAGGCCGCTCCAGTCGAAATGCGCGCCGGCGACGGTGTGCACCTGGCGCTCGCTGCAGCCGGCCGCGCGCGCCGCGGCGCGGATCGCGTCGCCGGCTTCCTGCGCCAGCAGCGGCTCGTCGCCCCACACGGCGTAGAGCGGCTTCAGGCCCTTCGCGAGCTGGGCGGCGAGCTGGTCGGCGCGGACTTGCATCGCACCCGCCTCAAAGCGCCGGCACCGAGGCCAGGCGCCGGAGCACCTGCGCGGCGATGTCGTTGTGCATAGAGCGGTACAGCGATTCCTCCTCCTGCTCCTTGGCGAGCGCGGCGGTTTCGCTGTAGCTCATGTCGCGCGACAGCTGGATCTCGGTGGGTGCGATCAGCTCGCGGCCCTGCGGCGTGCGCAGCTTGAAGCCGAAGCGCGAGCGCAGTTGCAGCTCGCGCACCTGCCCGAACGCGGTGGTGGCGACCACGCTCTTCTCGCGCGCGTCGGTGATCACCTCCAGCACCACCTGCGCCTGCGCAGGCGTGTCGACGACCACGGTGGTCGGGCTCGCGGCGATCTGGCGGCGCAGCTCGTCGGCGAGGGTCGAGCGCGGCTTGAAGCCCGTCAGCGCGATCGAGCGGAAGCGCAGCTCGGGCGCGCGTCGCAGCTCGAAGCCGCAGCCGGCGAGGGTCACGGCGAGTGCCAGCAGCAGCGTGCGGCGCGCAGGGCCGGCGCCGGGCCGCCCCAAGCCGGTCGGCGCCCCTCGGGGGCCGGAGCGCAGCGACTGGGGGGCTGACATTACCCGACGACCACGTTCACCAGGCGCCCCGCGATCACGATCACCTTCTTGATCGCCAGCCCTTGCGAGAACTTCTGGAAGTCGGGGCTGGCGACCGCGGCGGCTTCGATGGCCGCCTTGTCGGCGTCGGCCGCGACGTGGATGGAGCCGCGCAGCTTGCCGTTGACCTGCAGCATCAGCTCGATGCGCTCCTGCACCAGCGCGGCCTCGTCGACCTGCGGCCAGGGCGCGTCGAGCAGATCGCCATGCTCCCTGGCGTAGCCGAGTTCGCTCCACAGCACCCAGGTGGTGTGCGGGCAGGCCGGGTAGAGCGCGCGCAGCAGGATGCCGAAACCCTCGCGCAGCACGGCGCCCGCATCGCCCTTGAAGCCTTCCAGCGCGTTGAGCAGCTTCATCGCGCCGGAGACGACGGTGTTGTACTGCATGCGCTCGTAGTCGTAGCTCACCTGGCGCAGCACGGTGTGCACTTCGCGGCGCAGCGCCTTGGCGGCGTCGTCCAGCGCGGCGCCGTTCACCGCGCCGGCGGCGCGGATCGCTTGCGCGTTCTTCACGCCGAAGTTCCACAGCCGGCGCAGGAAGCGGTTCGCGCCCTCGACGCCGGCGTCGTTCCACTCCAGCGTCTGCTCGGGCGGCGAGGCGAACATCACGAACAGCCGCGCGGTGTCGGCGCCGTAGCGGTCGATCAGCTCCTGCGGGTCGACGCCGTTGTTCTTCGACTTCGACATCGTGCCCACGCCTTCGTAGGTCACGGCCGAGCCGTCGCTCTTGAGCTTGGCGCCGGTGATGCGGCCCTCGGCGTCGAAGACGTTGTCCACCTCGTGCGGCCAGAAGTACTCGACGCCGCCCTTGTCGCCCTTGCGCGAGTAGATGTGGTTGAGCACCATGCCCTGCGTCAGCAGCCGCGTGAAGGGCTCGTCGACCTTCACCAGCTTGAGGTCGCGCATCACCTTGGTCCAGAAGCGCGCGTACAGCAGGTGCAGGATGGCGTGCTCGATGCCGCCGATGTACTGGTCCATCGGCATCCAGTACTGCGTGCCGGCGCCGACCATCGCGAGGTCGTTCTTCGGGTCGCAGTAGCGCATGAAGTACCACGACGAGTCCACGAAGGTGTCCATCGTGTCGGTCTCGCGCCGTGCCGGCTTGCCGCAGCGCGGGCAGGCCGCCTTCAGGAAGGCATCGCACTTGTTCAGCGGGTTGCCCGAGCCGTCGGGGATCAGGTCTTCCGGCAGCACCACCGGCAGGTCCTTCTCCGGCACCGCCACCGCGCCGTGCTCGTCGCAGTGGATGATCGGGATCGGCGTGCCCCAGTAGCGCTGCCGGCTGATGCCCCAGTCGCGCAGCCGCCAGGTGGTCCTCTTCTCGCCCAGGCCGCGCGCGGCCAGCGCCTTGGCCACCGCATCCACCGCCTGCAGGTGGTGCAGCCCGCTGTAGAGATCGGAGTTGACCGTGACGGCGCGCGCCTTGTCGGCGTACCAGTCCTGCCAGCGGTCGTAGCTGAAGTGCGGCTCGCCGTCGACGTGGATCACCTGCAGGATGTCGATGCCGTACTTCTTCGCGAAGGCGAAGTCGCGCTCGTCGTGGCCGGGCACGCCCATCACCGCGCCGTCGCCGTAGCTCATCAGCACGTAGTTGCCCACCCACACCGGGATCTTCTCGTGCGTCAGCGGGTGTTCGACCACCAGGCCGGTGGGCACGCCCTTCTTGTCCTGCGTCGCGAGCTCGGCCTCGGTGGTGCCGCCGGCCTTGCACTCGGCGAGGAAGGCGGCCACCGCGGGGTTGGACGCCGCCGCGTGCAGCGCCAGCGGATGCTCGGGCGCGACGGCGCAGAAGGTCACGCCCATGATGGTGTCGGCGCGCGTCGTGAAGACGTACAGCCGCCCGCCGCCGATCAGCTGGCCGTCGCCGCCCTCGATCTGGTGCGGGAAGGCGAAGCGCACGCCCTCGCTCTTGCCGATCCAGTTCTCCTGCATCAGCTTGACGCGCTCGGGCCAGCCCGGCAGATGCTTCTGCACGTGTTCCAGCAGCTCGTCGGCGTACTGGGTGATCTTCAGGTAGTAGCCGGGGATCTCGCGCTTCTCGACCGGCGCGCCGGAGCGCCAGCCGCGCCCGTCGATCACCTGCTCGTTGGCCAGCACGGTCTGGTCGACCGGGTCCCAGTTCACCACCTGCGTGCGGCGCTCGGCGATGCCGGCCTCCAGCATCTTCAGGAACAGCCACTGGTTCCATTTGTAGTAGTCGGGCGAGCAGGTCGCGACCTCGCGGCTCCAGTCGATGGCCAGGCCCATCGCCTGCATCTGGCCCTTCATGTGGGCGATGTTGTCGTAGGTCCAGCGCGCCGGCGGCACCTTGTTCTTCATCGCCGCGTTCTCGGCCGGCAGGCCGAAGGCATCCCAGCCCATCGGCATCAGCACGTTCATGCCCTTCATGCGCAGCTGGCGCGCGAGCATGTCGTTGATGGTGTAGTTGCGCACATGGCCCATGTGCAACTTGCCGCTCGGGTAGGGCAGCATCGAGCAGGCGTAGAACTTCGCCTTGCGCGGATCCTCGGTGACCCGGTAGGCGTCGGCGACGTTCCAGGCGGCCTGCGCGGCGCGCTCGATCTCTGCGGGCTTGAAGTCGGGGCTCATGGGGGCGGGCGCTGAGGCGCTTCTCGGGTGGCCGACGATTATAGGAAGCGCCCCTCGCGCTCGCCCTCCCGCGAAGCTCAGCGCGCGGGCGGCTCGGTGACGAAGCCGACGCGGCTGAGCCCGCCGGCCTGCACCAGCCCGATCAGCTCGGCGACGCGGCCGTAGGGCACGCTGCGGTCGGCGCGCAGCTGCACCTCGGTGGCCGGGTTCAGGCGTGCCGCTTCGGCGACGCGTGCACGCAGCGCCGCCTCGTCGACCGGCGTGCCGGCGACGAACAGCGCGCCGGCGGCGTCGATCGCCAGCTCGATCGCCTGCGGCGCCTCGTTCGGCTGTGCGCCCTCGGCGCGGGGAAGATCGAGGCGCAGCGCCGAGCTCATCAGCGGCGCGGTGATCATGAAGATCACCAGCAGCACCAGCATCACGTCGATCAGCGGCGTCATGTTGATGTCGCTCATCGGCTGGGGGCCGGCGGTTCGTTCCAGGCGCCCGAAAGCCACCTCAGGATTCCTCGACGGCGTCGGTCGCCATCTCGCGCAGGTCGTGCGCGAAGCCTTCCAGCTCGGCCTCGCAGGCGCCGATCAGCTTGCCGAACACGTTGTAGGCGAGCACCGCGGGGATCGCCACCGCGAGGCCGGCAGCGGTCATCACCAGCGCTTCGCCGACCGGGCCGGAGACCTTCTCGATCGTGATCGCGCCGGCGGCCGAGATCGCCGCCAGCGCGTGGTAGATGCCCCAGACCGTGCCGAACAGGCCGATGAAGGGCGCGGTGCTGCCGATCGAGGCGAGCAGCACCTGGCCGAACTGCAGTTGCGCCAGCACCGCGTGCAGCGCGTCGCGCAGCCGGCGCGTCAGCTGCGAGGCGAGCTGGCCGCGCGATTCGAGCGTGCCTTCGCGCGCGCCGGCGGTGGCCGCCGCGAGCAGCGGCCGCAGCGTGCCCTCGCGGTCGAACGCGTCGAGCGCGCGCTGCCCCTCGGCCAGCGTCGCTGCCGCCCAGAACGCCGGCACGGCGCGGGTGATGTCCAGACGCACGCGGCGCAGCAGCCAGGCCTTCCAGAAGATCAGCACCCAGGCGCTGACCGACATCGCCAGCAGCAGCACCGCGACGCCGCGCGTGATGAAGTCGCCCTGTGCCCAGAAATGCTGCAGGCCGCCCATTCGCGAGAGCGGGTTCAGGCCAGGCCCAGCACCGCGTCCATGCCGTACAGGCCGGTCGCGCGGGTGGCGAGGAAACGCGCCGCGCGCAGGCTGCCCTGCGCGAAGTTGGCACGGCTGGTGGCCTGGTGGCGGATCTCGACGCGCTCGCCGGTGCCGGCGAACAGCACGGTGTGGTCGCCGACGATGTCGCCGCCGCGCACGGTGGCGAAGCCGATCGACGACGGGTCGCGCTCGCCGGTGACGCCTTCGCGCGCGTAGACGGCGCAGTCTTTCAGCTCGCGGCCGAGCGCCGCGGCAATCACCTCGCCCATCTTCAGCGCGGTGCCGCTGGGCGCATCGACCTTGTGGCGGTGGTGCGCCTCGATGATCTCGATGTCGTAGCCCTGCTCGAGCGCCTTGGCGGCCACCTTGAGCAGCTCGAGCACGACGTTCACGCCCACGCTCATGTTGGGCGCCAGCACGATCGCGTTGGCCTGCGCGTACTCGGCGATCTGCGCCTTCTGCGCCTCGCTGAAGCCGGTGGTGCCGATCACCGCCTTGACGCCCGCCTCCTTGCACGCCGCCAGGTGCGCGAGCGTGCCCTCGGGGCGGGTGAAGTCGATCAGCACCTGCGCATCGGCGAGGCCGGCGCGCAGGTCGGAGGTGATCGCGACGCCGCTGGCCGCGCCGAGGAAGGCGGTGGCGTCCTGGCCGAGCGCGGGGCTCTCGGCGATGTCGAGCGCGCCGGCCAGCACCATGTCGCCGGCGTTGCGCACCGACTCGATCAGCATGCGCCCCATGCGGCCGGAGGCGCCGGCCACCGCCACCCTGAGCGGGCTCATCGCCCCGCCTCCAGCGGCGGGTAGCTGCGTGTCGGGCCCACCGGCTCGGCGGCCGGCGCGGCCGGCTTCTCGGGTACCGGCAGCGCCTTCATCTGCTCGTCGCTGAGCGACAGCGCGGGCGGCTTGCGCGAGGCCTTGAAGGTGTCGATCGAGGCGACGAACTCGCGCTCCTCGGGCAGCTCGGCGCTGGTGGCTATGCTTTTCAGCGTCTCGCCGTCGAACTTCGCGACGATGCGGCGCAGCTGCGGCTCGGCGCCCTGGCGGCGGATCGTGAAGACGTAGTCCCAGCGGTCGGCGTGGAAGGTGTCGGTCAGCAGCGGCGAGCCGAGCACGTCACGCACCTGGGCGCGCGACATGCCGGGCTTGACGAGGGCGAGCTGCTCCTTGGTGACCACGTTGCCCTGCACCACTTCGATGCGGTAGGGCGTGATCACGCCGAGGATGTTGTCGGAGGACTGCAGCGAGGCACAGCCCGTGGCGGCGAGCGCGGCGGCCAGCAGGCCGGCGGCGCGGGGCAGGCGAGGGAGCATGGTGATTTGCAGGAGTGCGCGCCGGGAGGGCAACCTCGATATGATCGGCGGATTCTAGCGGTCGACTCGTACTGCCATGACCCATGCCGAGGAACTGAAGAACAGCGGGCTGAAGGCCACCCTGCCGCGCATCAAGGTGCTCGAGGTGTTCCAGCGCAGCGCGCAGCGCCACATGAGCGCGGAAGACGTCTACAAGCACCTGCTCGCCGAGGGCTCCGACGTCGGCCTGGCGACGGTGTACCGCGTGCTGATGCAGTTCGAGCAGGCCGGTCTGCTGTCGCGCAACCACTTCGAGACCGGCAAGGCGGTGTTCGAGCTCAACGAGGGCAAGCACCACGACCACCTGGTATGCCTGGACTGCGGCCGCGTCGAGGAATTCTTCGACGCCGAGATCGAGAAGCGCCAGAAGGCCGTCGCCGCCGCGCGCGGCTTCGAGCTTCAGGAGCACTCGCTGGCGCTGTACGCGGCCTGCACCAAGAAGAACTGCACGCACCGGCACCGCTGACGGTGGCAGGTCCGGCGCCGGGCCGCCCCAAGCCGGACGGCGCCCCTTGGGGGCAGGAGCGAAGCGACTGGGGGGCTCCGTTTACTCGGAGGTCTTCTGCATCGCGCGCTGGTGGCGCTCGATGAACTCCTGGTAGGTGTCGATGCCGCGCAGCTGCAGGATGGTGTTGCGCACCGCCGCTTCCACCAGCACCGCGAGGTTGCGCCCGGCGTCCACCGCGATCACCGCCTTGCGCACCGGCACGCCGAGGATCTCCTCGTACAGCGGCTCGTAGGGCAGGCGCTCGAACTCGCGGTCCATCGTCTCCTTGCGCACCAGGTGCACGATCAGCTTCAGGCGCATCTTCCGCCGCACCGCCGTCTCGCCGAAGATCGCCTTGATGTCCAAGAGGCCGATGCCGCGCACTTCCAGCAGGTTGAGCAGCAGCTCGGGGCAGCGCCCTTCGAGCGCGGTCTGCGAGACGCGGAACAGATCCACCGCGTCGTCGGCCACCAGGCCGTGGCCGCGCGAGATCAGCTCCAGCCCGAGCTCGCTCTTGCCCAGGCCCGATTCGCCGGTCAGCAGCACGCCCAGGCCGAGGATGTCCATGAACACGCCGTGGCGCGTGGTGCGCTCGGCGAAGTGCTGGCCGAGGTAGCCGCGCACCACGTCGATCACGTGGCCGGCCGATTCGGCGGTGGCGAACAGCGGGATCTCGGCGCGGTCGCACATCGCCACCAGCTTGTCGGGCGGCACCTGCGCGTCGGCGACGATCAGCACCGGCGGCTCGAGCGTGACGATGCGCGAGATGCGCCGCTCCACCACCTCGGGCGTCGAGTCGTTCAGGTAGGCCACCTCGCGGCGGCCGACGATCTGCACGCGGTAGGGGTGGATGTAGTTCAGGTAGCCGACCAGGTCGGCAGCCGACTGCGCGTTGCGCACCGCGGCTTCGTCGAAGCGCCGGTCGGGGTGGGCGTGGCCGGCGATCCACTCCCACTGCAACGCCGTCCGGTGCTCCTCGAAGAGCGCCTCGGCGCTGATGACGGTGGGTTTCACGAAGGGCTCAGGCGACCGACTTGAGCGGTTCCCAGTTGGAGATCAGCTCGTGCACCTTGGCCGCCTCGGGTTCGGTCTTCAGGCGCTCGCGCAGCTCGCGGTCCGACAGCATCTCGGCGATCTCGGAGAGGATCTCCAGGTGGCGCTGCGTCGCCGCCTCGGGCACCAGCAGGAAGATCAGCAGCAGCACCGGCTCGTCGTCGGGCGCGTCGAACGGGATCGGCTGCTGCACGCGGATCACCGCCGCCAGCGGGTTCTTCAAGCCCTTGATGCGCCCGTGCGGGATCGCCACCGCGTGGCCCAGGCCGGTGGAGCCCAGGCGTTCCCGCGCGAACAGGTTGTCGGCCACGATGGCGCGGGCGATGGCATGCTGGTTCTCGAACAGCAGGCCCGCCTGCTCGAAGACGCGCTTCTTGCTGGTGGCGTCCACGTCCACGAGCACGTTGCTGGCGGGCAGGATGGCGGCGAGGCGGTTCATCGGTGATACATGTGACCCCCGGGCTCATGGCCGCGGCAGCCGCTGGCAGATGCAGGTGTCGGGATTATGAAGTCGCGTGCGGCATTCTGCGCCGCCTGCTGCGTCGCAGCAACGGGCCCGGCCATCAAAAAGCGGCCCCGTGGGGCCGCTCGTTTCGGGGTGGAGGCCGGCTTCGTTCAGGACGCCGACGGCGCGATGCGCTTGGCCGAGGCGTGGTGGTGATCCTGCACCTTGTCCTTGTGGCGGCAGACCTGGCGGTCGAGCTTGTCCATCAGCATGTCGATGGCGGCGTACAGGTCTTCGTGCGACTGCTCGACGAAGATGTCCTTGCCCTTCACGTGCACCGTCACCTCGGCCTTCTGGCGCCGCTCCTTCTCCTTCAGCTTCTCGACTGACAACAGCACGTTGATGTCCACCACCTGGTCGAAATGACGTGTGACGCGGTCCAGCTTCGTGAGCACATACTCTCGCAGGGCCGGCGTCACTTCGAGGTGATGGCCGCTGATCGTCAGGTTCATGGGTACTCCTTTCGCAGGGGTGGGAACAGAGGTCTTCGAACCCAGTGTGCCCCCGTTCACCGGGGCTGACAAGCCGATGGGCACAGCCTTGCGCGACCACTTTTGCACGCCGCGCGCGATGCAATAATCGACGGTCGCTCAACCACGGAGTTCGACTTGGACGCGCCTCCTTCCCGGTGACCGTCCGCTCCACGCAGGGGCGCGGCGGTCACGAGCATTCCACCTGACGCTTTCCCCGGGCCATGCTGGAGCCCCCATGCTGAACGTGTTCTCGCTGGCCAACGGCCGGCTGTTCCAGGAAGAGATCGAGAGCTTGGACGCGCTGGCGCGCGTCAAGCCGATCTGGGTCGACCTCGACGCGCCCACGCCCGAGGAAAAGGGCTGGATCGCCCAGCACTACGGGCTGACCATTCCGCAGGACGTGGTCGACGAGGACCTGGAGGAGTCGGCCCGCTTCTACGAGGAGGACAACGGCGAGCTGCACATCCGCTCCGACTTCCTGATCGACGACGACGAGCGCGCGCGCAACGTGCGCGTGGCCTTCATCCTCTACCGCAACGTGCTGTTCTCGGTGCACGGCGAGGAGCTGCCGGTGTTCCGGCTGCTGCGCCTGCGCGCGCGGCGCATCCCGGCGCTGATCGAGGACGCCAAGGACGTGCTGCTCAAGCTCTACGACGCCGACGCCGAGTACAGCGCCGACGCGCTGGAGGGCATCTACGACAGCCTGGAGGCGATCAGCGCCCGCGTGCTCAAGCAGGACGTCAACGACCAGGTGGCCGCCGAGGTGCTGGCGGCGATCGCGCGCGAGGAGGACTTGAACGGCCGCATCCGCCGCAACGTGATGGACACGCGCCGCGCGGTCAGCTTCATGATGCGCAGCCGGTTGCTCAACGCCGAGCAGTTCGAGGAGGCGCGCCAGATCCTGCGCGACATCGACTCGCTCGACTCGCACACCACCTTCCTGTTCGACAAGATCAACTTCCTGATGAACGCCACGGTCGGCTTCATCAACATCAACCAGAACAAGATCATCAAGATCTTCTCGGTGGCCAGCGTCGCGCTGCTGCCGCCGACGCTGATCGCCAGCATCTACGGCATGAACTTCCAGGCCATGCCGGAGCTGAACTGGCGCTACGGCTACCCGTTCGCGATCGCGCTGATGGTGGCCTCGGTGGCCGCTCCCTTCCTCTACTTCCGCCGCAAGGGCTGGCTGCGCTAGCGTTTCGCCGGCAGCCAGCCGGGGCAAGAAGAGGGCTGCGGAGCGCCCCCGGGCGAAGAGGGAGGAGGGAGGGAGGAGGAGAACCGCCCGGGGATTTCATCCGGCCGAGGCCGGAAGGCTCCGCAACACAAAACCGTCGATGGCGCGCCGCGCCGTCTCAGCACTCTGACGCGGCTGCGGGGGCCGAGTTCCCTGGCCCGTTCGCAACCGAACGTGACCAGCGCACTTTAGGCCGCGACCAGCAGTTTCTCCACCTGCGCGACGAAGCCCTTGTCGAGCGGGTCGACATTGCTGGGGAAGCTGCCCGCCGGCGTGCCGTCGCGCGCCACCAGGTACTTGTGGAAATTCCACTTCGGCCACTGGCCGGTGCGCCGCGCCAGCTCGGCGAACAGCGCATTGGCCTGGGCGCCCGCTGCCGCGGCGACGCGCGACTTGGCGAACATCGGGAACTTGACGCCGTAGGTGCCTTCGCAGAACTCGGCGATCTCCTTGGCGCTGCCGGGCTCCTGCTGGCCGAAGTCGTTCGACGGGAAGCCCAGCACCACCAGGCCGCGCTCGCGGTAGCGCGCGTACAGCGCTTCGAGCGACTTGTACTGGCCGGTGAAGCCGCAGTAGCTGGCGGTGTTGACCACCAGCAGCACGCGCCCGACGTACTGGCAGAGATCCTGGGGCTTCTCGTCCTGCAGGCGCGGGAAGCTGCGCGCGAGCAGCGGCGCGCAGGCGGGCTCCGCGGCGCGCGCCGCGCCGGCCGCGGCGAGGGCGGCGCTGAACAGCAGGCGACGGCGTTGCAGCTTCATGGTCAGCTCCGGTTGACGAGCACGATGCCCCCTGCCACGGCGGCCAGCGCGACCAGCAGCCGCGCCGTGATCGGCTCGCCCAGCAGCAGCGCGCCGAGCAGCAGGCCGAACACCGGCGTCAGCAGCGTGAACGAGGCCAGCCGCGTGGCCGGATAGTGGCGGATCAGCCAAAACCACAACAGGTAGCTGGCGAAGGTGACGACCACGGTCTGGAAGAACAGCGACGCCCAGGTCAGCGCCGACAGCGCCGGCGCCCAGGCCTGGCCGTGCAGCGCCGCCGCCAGCGCGAGTGCCACGCCCGAGATCGCCAGCTGGTACAGCAGCGTCTTCTCGGCCGAGGCGGCGGCCAGCCGGCTGCCGCGGATCGCCAGCGTCGTCGCGCCCCACAGCACGCCGGCGGCGACGCCGAGCGCATCGCCCAGCCACTGCGTGTCGCCCGCGGCGGGCTTCGTGAAGCCTTCGGCGAAGGCCCAGGCCACGCCGGCGAAGGCCAGCAGCAGGCCGGCCATCTGCAAGGGCTTGAGCTTCTCGGCGTGCGCGATGAAGGGCATGCCCAGCGCGACGACGAAGGGCGAGATGTAGATAAACACCGCCATGCGCGAGGCGGTGGTGTACTGCAGGCCGAGGAAGATGCAGCCGAACTCGGCGGCGAACAGCAGCCCGGCGGCCAGTCCGCCGGGCAACGAACCGTCTTTTGCGAAGAGGGCGATGCCGCGCCAGCGTGCCCACAGGAATACCAGCGCCGCGCCGCCGAGCGAGCGGATCGCGGCCTGCGCAAGCGGCGGCACCTCGGCGATCGCCACCTTGGCGGCCACCTGGTTCAGCCCCCACAGGAAGCAGCAGCCCACCAGCGAGGCGATGGCCAGGGTGTCCAGGCGGGTCTTGCGTTCAGTCGTCATGGCGGATCAGGAGAAGGGCCAGGCGCGCGCACAGCAGGCCGCAGACGGCGCCGCTGGCATGCGCGAAGGGGGCGACGGCGATGTCCCAGCCGGCGCGTTGCTGCAGCGCCGGGCCCCAGGGCGATTCGCCGAGGATCTTGATCAGCAGCGCGGCGAGCACCGCCGCGCCGATCAGCTGGCGCCGGCCGCGCTCGCGCGCGAGCAGCCACAGCGCCGCCGCCGCCACGCCGGCATGCAGCACGCCCGAGAGGCCGCCGTAGTGGAGCAGGTCGGGGCGCAGCAGCAAGCCGAACTGGGTGAGCGGCCAGGCCACCAGCCACGCCAGCACGATGGGCCGCGGCACGCGCGCCACCACGCCGAGGGCGCCGACCAGCGCCGCGCCGGCGAGGTTGGCCGCCAGGTGCAGTGCGCTGTAGTGCACCGCCACGGCCGAGAGCGCGCGCCAGGGCTCGCGCGCGGCGAGCCCTGGCTGCCAGTCGAGCGCCGTGCGCGGCAGCCACCAGCCGCCGAGCGCGGCGAGCGCCAGCAGCAGCGTCAGCGCGAGCCAGGCGCGCGGGGCGGGAGCGGCGCTCAACCGAACACCGTGCGCCACAGCGCCAGCACGGCATCGCGGTGTTCAGCCAGCGTGTCGGGGTCGACCTGGGTCGGCTGCTCGTCGAGCCGCGCGCGGTGCTGGGCGCGGCGCAGCTCGCGGTAGGCGTCGGCGGCGCGCGTGCCGACGTGGTCGGGCAGCAGCCCGGCGTCCTGCGCGCGCTGCAGCAGCGCGATGTTGCCCTTGTTGTCGAGCAGCCCGGCATGCGCCGCGCCGTGCGCGAGCACCAGGTACTGCACCGCGAACTCGGCGTCGACCATGCCGCCCGGGCTGTGCTTGACGTCGAAGCGCCCCGCCGGCACCGGCCGCGCGGCGCGCAGCTTCTCGCGCATCGCACGCACCTCCTCGCGCAGCGCGGCGTGGTCGCGCGGCGCGGCCAGCACGGCGCGGCGCACCGCCTCGAAGCGCGGCGCCAGCTCGGCCAGGCCGGCGCACCAGCGCGCGCGCGTCAGCGCCTGGTGCTCCCAGGTCCACGCGGTGTTGCTGCCGCGCCCGCTCTGGTACTTCTCGAACGAGGCCATCGAGGTGACCAGCATCCCCGAGTTGCCGTTCGGCCGCAGCGCGGTGTCGATCTCGAACAGCTCGCCGGCCGCGGTGCGCAGCGTCAGCCAGCCGATCAGCTTGCGCGTGAAGGCGCCGTAGACCTCGGCGGCGCGCTCGTCCTCGTCGTCGTAGAGGAAGACGAGGTCGAGGTCGCTGCCGTAGCCGAGTTCCTTGCCGCCCAGCTTGCCGTAGGCGATCACCGCGAAGCGCGGCTCGGCGCGGTGCGCCTGCTTCAGATGCTTCCAGGCCCAGGCGAGCGTCTGCGCCAGCGTCGCGTCGGCCAGCGCCGACAGCTCGTCGGCCACTTGCTCGACGGTGATGTGCGATTCGACGTCGCGCACCAGCGTGCGGAACACCTCGGCGTGGTGGGCGCGGCGCAGCGTGTCGAGCAGCGCCTCGGGGTCGGCCTGGCCGGAGCGCTCCCAGGCCTCGTGGCGCGCCTCCAGCTCGGCGGCGAACTCGGCGGCGTCGAAGCGGCTGTGCAGCAGGCGCTGGTCGGCCAGCTCGTCGATCACGCCGGGGTGCCGCATCAGGTAGCGCATCGGCCAGCGCGCCAGCCCGAGCAGGCGCAGCAGCCGCTGCTGCACCTCGGCGCGCTCGACCAGCAGCGCGAGGTAGCTCTCGCGGCGCAGCAGCGGCTCGACCCAGTCGACGAAGCGCGTCGCCGCGTCCATCGTGCAGTCGCCGCGCTGCGCGGCCTGCGCGGCGCGCGTGATCAGCCGCGCCAGGCGCGCCTTGCTCTCCTCGCGCAGCGCCTGCACCTTGGGCTGCGCGCACAGGTGGCGCACGCGCTCGGCCAGCACCTCGGGCAGCCGCTCGGCGAAGGCCTCGCTGTCCAGCGCCGGCGCGGCGCCGCAGCTCTTGCAGCCGCCGCTGCCGCTCGCGCCGCCCGATTCGCGGCCGTCGTGCAGCAGCGCGTCGAACTCGAGCGCGACGAACTCGCGCATCTCACCCAGGCGGTCGAGCAGCTCGCAGGCGTCGGCGCTGCAGGCCAGGCCGAGGCTGCCGGCGATCCAGTTCAGGTCGCCGTCGCCGGTGGGCAGCAGGTGGGTCTGCTGGTCGTCGAGAAACTGGATGCGGTGCTCGACGCGGCGCAGGAACACGTAGGCCTCGGCCAGCCGCGCCGCGCTGTCGGGCTTCATCAGCCCGCTGGCGGCCAGGCGCTGCAAGGCCTTGAGCGTCGAGCGCGTGCGCATCTCGGGGAACTGCCCGCCGCGCACCACCTGCAGCAGCTGCACGATGAACTCGATCTCGCGGATGCCGCCGCGCGAGAGCTTGACGTCGTTGGCGCGCTCCGGGCGGCCGGCGGCGCGGCGCTGCGCCTCGTCGCGCACCTTGCGGTGCAGCTGGCGCAGGCCCTCGAAGACGCCGTAGTCGAGGTACTTGCGGTAGACGAAGCTGTTGACGATGTCGCGCAGCGGCAGCGCACGGCCGTTGCTGACGCTGGCGCGCGGCGCGACCACGCGGCTCTTCAGCCAGGCGAAGCGCTCCCACTCGCGGCCCTGCACCTGCAGGTACTGCTCCAGCATGTCCAGGCTCACCACCGGCGGCCCGGAGTTGCCGTTCGGCCGCAGCGCCAGGTCGACGCGGAACACGAAGCCGTCGTCCGTCGTGTCGCCGATCAGCGTGTAGAGGCCTCGTGCCACCCGCGCGAAGAACTCGTGCGCGCTGATGGGCGCGGCGCCGTCGGTCTGGCCCTCGTCCTCGTAGACGTAGACGAGGTCGATGTCGGACGAGACGTTCAGCTCGCGCGCGCCGAGCTTGCCCATGCCGATGACCCAGAATTCGATGTCGCCGCCGGCCTCGTTGCGCGGCACGCCGTGGCGCGCGGCCTGGTCGGCGATTGCCTGCGCGAGCGCGAGGTCGAGCGTGGCTTCGGCGAGCTCGGTCATCGCCAGCGTCACGTCCTCCATCGCGCAGCCCTGCTCGATGTCGAGCACCGCCAGGCGTTCCAGCACGAGGTGGCGCGCCACGCGCAGGGCGCTCGCCAGCGCGCGGCCGCGTCCGCGCAGCGCCGCCACCAGCTCGGTGACGGCGTCGCGGCGCGGCAGCCCCGGCGGCAGCAGCGCGCGCTCGTCGGCGTAGCGGCGGCGGATGCGTTGGACGAAGCGGCTGTGCTCCGCAAGCACGGCGGGCGTCACAGGAGGTTGCGTGTCACGGGAATGCGAGTCGGAACCCATCTTTCAGGCCGGGGTCAGTGTGCTAGATTGGTTTGCGCCCAGCGGCCGCAGGGCCATCGAAGAAAAACAGCCCCGGGCGGCCCTGCCGTGCGGCCTTGCCATCGTGCCCTGACCCTCGCTGGCCTCGCGTCGTTCTCATGCCCCTGAACCAGTCCGTCGTTGGCGCTGCCCCCGCGCAGCCCGGCTTGTCCGCCCCGGCCCGCCCCGCGCGGCGCCACGTGCGTTCGGCGCTGCGCTTCGCGCTCGGGCTGCTGCTGGTGCTCGCCGGCCTGTGCCTGACGCTCTGGTTGACTGTGTACTGGGCGATTCTGCCCCGAATCGAGCAGTGGCGCCCCGCGCTGGAAGCGCAGGCCGGCCGCGCGCTCGGCGTGCCGGTGCGCATCGGCGCAATCCGCGTCGAGAGCAGCGGCTGGGTGCCCGCGGTCGAGCTGCGCGACGTGAGCCTGCTCGACGCGCAGCAGCGCCCGGCGCTGCAGCTGCCGCGCGTGGTGGCGACGCTCTCGCCGCGCTCGCTGCCGGCGTTCGAGTTGCGCTTCGACCAGCTGCTGATCGAAGGCCCGCAACTGGAAATCCGCCGCGATGCGAACGGGCGCGTGCTGGTGGCGGGGCTCGACATCGGCACCGGCGAGCAGGGCGACGGCGCGCTGCAGGACTGGCTGTTCCGCCAGCACGAGGTGATCGTGCGCGACGGCAGCCTGTACTGGACCGACGAGCAGCGCGACGCGCCGACGCTGGCGCTGACCAACGTGCAGCTTGCACTGCGCAACGGCCTGCTGCACCACGAGCTGCGCCTGGACGCCACGCCCGACGACCCCTGGGGCGAGCGCTTCAGCCTGCGCGGCCGCTTCACCCAGCCGCTGCTGGCGCGTCCCGGCGAGCTGAAGCGCTGGAGCGGCAGCGCCTTCGTCGACCTGCCGCGCGCCGACGTCAAGGAGCTGCGCCGCTACGTCGCATTGCCCTTCGAATTGAACGAAGGCGACGGCGCGCTGCGCGCCTGGATCGAGATCGATCACGGGCGCCTGAAGAGCGGCACCGTCGACGTCGCGCTGCGCGCCGTGTCGATGCGGCTGGCGAGCAACGTCGAGCCGCTGGTGGTCGAGCAGGTGCAGGGCCGGTTCGCGGCGCGGCGCGACGAGCAGGGCGTGTCCATCGCGCTGAAGGACTTCGGCTTTGTCACCGGCGACGGCGTGCGCTGGCCCCGGGGCGACCTGACGCTCGCCTGGAAGCAGCGCGAGGGCCAGGAGATCAGCGGCGGCGAGATCGCCGCGCAGCGCCTCGATCTCGACGTGATGGCGCAGATCGCCGGCCGCCTGCCGCTGGGCGACGCGCTGCGCCGGCTGCTCGCCGAGCTGAGCCCGCAGGGCATCGTCACCGGCTTGTCGGCGAGCTGGGCCGGGCCGCTCGACGCTCCGACGAAATACCAGGCCAAGGCGCTGCTCAGCGGCCTCTCGCTGGCTGCCAAGCCGGCGGGCCAGCCCGGCGGCGTCGGCCGGCCGGGGCTGCGCAACGCGACGCTGCAGGTCAGCGCCAGCGAAGCCGGCGGCCAGGCCAAGCTCGACATCGCCGACGGCGCGATGGAATTCCCCGGCGTGTTCGACGCCCCGGTGGTCGACTTCACGAGCCTGTCGGCGCAGCTCGCCTGGACCGTCGCGCCGCGCGCCGGCAGAGCGCCGCCGCAGATCAACGTGACGGTCAAGGACGGCCGCTTCGCCAATGCCGATGCGCAGGGCGAGCTGAGCGCCAGCTGGGCCAGCGGCGCGGGCCAGGGCTTCGGGCGCGGCGCCCGGCTGCCCGGGCTGTTCGAGCTGAACGGCCGCATCGCCAAGGGCAACGCCGTGCAGGTGCCGCGCTACCTGCCGCTGCACCTGGCCGAGACGCGCCACTACCTCGGCCGCGCGATCCGCGCCGGCACGGTGCTCGACACCAGCTTCCGCGTCAAGGGCGACCTGGCCGACTTCCCCTACATCGCGGCGCGCAGCGCCAAGGACGGCGAATTCCGCATCGCCGGGCGCGTGGAAGGCGCGAGCTTCGACTACGTGCCCAGCGAGCCGGCGCAGGAGGACAGGCCGGCCTGGACCTCGCCCTGGCCGGGCTTCACGCAGATGGCCGGCTCGCTGGTGATCGACCGCGCCACGCTGGAGATCCGCGATGCGCGCGCGCAGCTCGGCAACGTCGCGATCAGCCAGGTCAACGGCGGGCTGCGCAGCCTGGTCGACAAGCCGGTGCTGGCGCTGGACGGCGTGGCGCGCGGGCCGCTGGCCGACATGGTTCGTTTCGTCAACGCCACGCCCGTCGGGCAATGGACCGGCGGCGCGCTGGCCAAGGCGAGCGCGGGCGGCAACGCCGAGCTGAAGCTCGGCCTCGCGCTGCCGCTGCACGACCTGCCGGCCAGCACGGTCAAAGGCAGCCTCGCGCTGGCCGGCAACGACCTGCGCTTCACGCCCGAGACGCCGCTGCTGGCCGGCGCGAAGGCGCGCATCGATTTCACGCACAAGGGCGTGACGGTCAGCGGCGCGAGCGCGAAGCTGCTCGGCGGCGATGCCACGTTCGACGGCTCGACCCAGCCCGACGGCTCGCTGCGCTTCTCGGGCCAGGGCACGGCCAGCGCCGAGGGCCTGCGCCGCGCCGCCGAGCTGGGGCCGCTGGCGCGGCTGGCCAGCCACTTCAGCGGCCAGACGGCCTACCGCGCCAGCCTCGGCTTCGTGCACGGCCAGAGCGAGGTGGCGATCACCAGCAGCCTCGCCGGCCTGGCCTCCGACCTGCCCGCGCCGCTGCGCAAGACGGCCGAGGCGACGCTGCCGCTGCGCTACCAGACCACGCTGGCCAGCGACGCGCCGGCCGGCGCGCCGCCGCGCGACACGCTGCGCCTCGAGCTCGGCAGCGTGGTGCAGGCGCAGTACCAGCGCGAGCTGGCGGCCGACGGCGCGCGCGTGCTGCGCGGCGGCATTGGCATCAACGAGGCGGCGCCGCAGCCGGAGCGCGGCGTGCGCGCCAACGCCACGCTCGCCGCGCTGCCGCTCGACGCCTGGGAGGGCGTGCTGGCGCGTCTGGGCGGCGCGGGCGCGGCGGGCGACGCGAAGGACGATGCCGGCGGCTACCTGCCCACGCAGATCGCACTGCGCGCGCAGACGCTGGACACCTCGGCGCGCCAGTTCCACCGCGTGGTGATCGGCGCCTCGCAGGAAGACGGGCGCTGGCGCGCCAACGTCGAGGCCGAGCAGTTCGCCGGCTACGTCGAATACCGGCCGGCGCGCAGCGGCGCGGCCAACGCGGCCGGGCGCATCTACGCGCGGCTGGCGCGCCTGTCGCTGCCGAAGAACGACGTGGCGCAGGTCGAGACCCTGCTCGACCAGCAGCAGCCCTCCAGCGTGCCCTCGCTGGACATCGTCGTCGACGACTTCGAGCTGCGCGGCAAGAAGCTCGGCCGGCTCGAGGTCGATGCCGTCAACCGCATCGCCGGCGAGGGCCGCGAGGCGGTGCGCGAGTGGAAGCTCAACCGCTTCGCGCTGGTGATGCCGGAGGCGCAGCTGGTCGGCAGCGGCCAGTGGGCCGAGGTGGGCGGCAGCTTCATGACCGCGCCCGGCGCCGCCGCGAGCGTGCGCCGCCGCGCCGTGCTCGACTTCAAGCTCGAGGTGGCCGACTCCGGCGCGCTGCTCGAACGCCTGGGCACCGGCAAGGCGGTGCGCGGCGGCAAGGGCCACCTGACCGGGCAGGTGTCGTGGCTGGGTTCGCCGCTGGCGCTCGACTACCCGACGCTCGCCGGCAACGTCGCGGTGGCGATCGAATCGGGCCAGTTCCTCAAGGCCGAGCCGGGCGCGGCGCGGCTGCTGTCGGTGCTCAGCCTGCAATCGCTGCCGCGCCGGCTGGTGCTCGACTTCCGCGACGTCTTCCAGGAGGGCTTCGCCTTCGACGCGCTGACCGGCGACGTCAGGATCGCGCAGGGCGTGGCCAGCACCAACAACCTGCGCATGCGCGGCGTGCAGGCGGCGGTGCTGATGGAAGGCCAGGCCGACATCGCGCACGAGACGCAGGACCTGCGCGTGATCGTCGTGCCCGAGATCAACGCCGGCACCGCCTCGCTCGCCTATGCGGCGATCAACCCGGCGATCGGGCTGGGCACCTTCCTCGCCCAGGTGTTCCTGCGCCGCCCGCTCACCGCGGCGGGCACGCGCGAGTTCCACGTCAGCGGCTCGTGGGAGGACCCGAAGGTCGAGAGGGTGGAGCGCAAGCCCGACGCCCCGCTGCCCGAGCTCGACCTGCCGCCGGCGCCGGCCGCGTCGGCCTCGGCACCGCGCGGCAACGCGCAGTAAGCTGCAGCGCATGAAGAAGATGAAGGTCGCCGCCGTGCAGATGGTGTCGGGCACCTCGCTCGATGCGAACCTCGATGCTGCGCGAAGGCTCATCGCGCAGGCCGCGGACCAGGGCGCGCAGCTGGTCGCGCTGCCCGAGTACTTCTGCTTCATGGGCCGCGCCGACGCCGACAAGCTCGCGATCGCCGAAGCGCCCGGCGCGGGGCCGATCCAGGCCATGCTCGCCGAGGCCGCGGCGCGCCACCGCGTCTGGCTGATCGGCGGCACGCTGCCGCTGCAATGCGCCGACCCGCGCCGCGTGCTCAACACCTGCTGCGTGCACGCGCCGGATGGCACGCTGGCGGCGCGCTACGACAAGATCCATCTGTTCCGCTTCGAGCGCGAATCCGGCGGCGTGCGCGAGAGCTACGACGAAGGCCGCGCCATCCTGGCCGGCAG
Source organism: Pseudomonadota bacterium (assembly GCA_029779845.1). GTDB lineage: Bacteria > Pseudomonadota > Gammaproteobacteria > Burkholderiales > Burkholderiaceae_C > Piscinibacter. The sequence continues at coordinate 20,628 of JAKOZT010000125.1, forward strand.
CGAGCCGGTGGCGTTCGACGCCGCGGGGCTGCGTGTCGGCCTGAGCATCTGCTACGACCTGCGCTTTCCCGAGCTGTACCGTGCGCTCGCCAAGCCGCCCTGCGACCTGCTCAGCGTGCCCTCGGCCTTCACCTACACCACCGGCCAGGCGCACTGGGAGCTGCTGCTGCGCGCCCGCGCGGTCGAGAACCAGTGCTGCGTGATCGCGCCGGCGCAAGGCGGCCACCATCAAAACGGCCGCCGCACCTGGGGCCACAGCATGATCGTCGACCCCTGGGGCGAGGTGCTGGCGGTACGGCCCGAAGGCGAGGGCGTGGTGCTGGCCGAGCTGGACGCGGCGCGCATCGCGGAGGTGCGTGCGCAGCTGCCCGCGCTCACCCACCGGTGCATTTGATGGCGCACCCGGCGCCGGAATACCGGCGCCACCCGCCGAGCGGGTAGCCGGCCGGCTTGGGGCGGCCCGGACTCGGCCGGCCGATCAGTCCGGATCGAGTTCCGCGTACTGCCGCGCCAGGTCCGGCGGCATCGGCGAATCGAGCAGCAGCGAGCTCAGGCGCAGCGCGTCGGCGGCGGTCGGGTCGATCAATCGGCCCGGCGCGCTCTGCTTGGCCGCTGCCACCCAGGTGCGCACCACCTGCGGGCGCTGCATCCACGACATCAGCTGCAGGCCGTTGAGCGCATGCACCAGCGCGTCGACGTCCGGGCGCTGCCAGGGCGGCGTCTCGGCCGGCTTGAGCCAGCGCGACATCACCACCTGGTACCAGGCCTGGCCCTGCGCGGCATCGGCGCTGGGCACCATGCGCGCGAGGTGGGCGCTGAAGTGCGCCACGTGCAGCACCTCGGAGATGGTCAGGCGCGAGACGTCGGGGTCGGGCGCGGGCTGGGCGTGCAGATCGGGGTGCTCGCCGAACTGGCGCCGCATCGCCAGCCACAGCAGCCGGTCGATCGGCTGGCCGGGCGGGCCCAGCACGCGCCGCGCCGAGCGCAGCAGCGCCTGGCGCTCGGCCAGCGCCGAGGCGCCCATGCGCGCCAGCAGCAGTTCGAACCAGGGCAGCCGGGTCGAGGGGCCGAGCAGCGCCACGTCGGCGCGGATCGCCTCGGCGTCGGACAGCGTGACGGTTTCCTCGCGCCAGATGCGCAGCCGGCCGGGCAGCGCGGGTGACAGCAGCAGCGACAGCAGCGCCGCCTTCATGCCGGCGACGCCGCGCACGCGGTCGAGGCGGTCCATCGCCTCCACCTCCGCGTCCGCCAGCGGCGGGCCGGACAGTGCGGGGGTCACCTTGCCGGTCATGACGCGCGCCTCGAACATCTCTAGATTGTTGCCGCCTTTCTGAAGCCGAAGACGGCGGCGATCAGCCAGGTCGGGAACTGTGACACGGCACGGTTGTACACCTCGGCCGATTCGTTGAAGCGGCGCCGCGCGAAGGCCAGCGCGGTGTCGGCCTCGGACAGCTCGGTGCCCAGGCTCTCGCCGGGCGGGCGCAAGGCGGCGCGTGCGCGCGCCAGGATGTCTTCGGCCAGCCGCAGGCTCAGCGCCGCGCCGGCGCGCGCCGGGCGGGCGCGCAGGTGCGTACAGGCGCTCTCGGCCTGGCGCGCGGCGGCGTGCAGCGCGGCCAGCGCCTGCGCGTCGGCCGGCTCCGCCGGCCCGGCCAGGCCCTCGGCCCAGCGCATCAGCAGCGCGTGGCGCGCCTGGAACTGCGTGTCGACGGCGGCGAAGGCTCGCAGCAGCTCGTTGCGCAGGCCGACCAGGCGGTTGTAGGCGCCCACGGCCCAGAACAGAAGCACCGCGGCGGCGAGGATCGTCAGCAGCGTGCCGTCAGCCATGCACCCAGGCGTTGTAGCCGGCGCGGCGCAGGTCGCAGGCCGGGCACAGGCCGCAGCCGTAGCCCCATTCGTGGCGGCGCGAGCGGTCGCCCAGGTAGCAGGTGTGGGTATGCTCGGCCACCAGGTCGATGAAGGCCTCGCCGCCGAGCCGCTCGGTCAGCGCCCAGGTCTGCGCCTTGTCGTACCACATCAGCGGCGTCTCGATCGTCATCGCCGCGTCCAGGCCGAGGCTGAGCGCCACCTGCAGCGCCTTCAGGGTGTTGTCGCGGCAGTCGGGGTAGCCGGAGAAGTCGGTTTCGCACATGCCGCCCACCAGCACGTTCAGCCCGCGCCGGTAGGCCACCGTGGCGGCGAAGGTCAGGAACAGCAGGTTGCGCCCGGGCACGAAGGTGTTGGGCAGGCCGCTTTCGCTCATCTCGATCTCGCGCTGCTGCGTCAGCGCGGTGTCGGAGATCTGGCCGAGCAGCGCGAGGTCGAGCCGGTGGTCTTCGCCGAGGCGCTTGCCCCACTTGGGGAACTGCGCGCGCAGCGCCTCCAGCACCTTCAGCCGGCACTGCAGCTCGACCTCGTGGCGCTGGCCGTAGTCGAAGCCGATGGTCTCGACGGCGCGGAAGCGGTTCAGCGCCCAGGCCAGGCAGACGGTGGAATCCTGCCCGCCGGAGAACAGCACGAGGGCGCGGCGCTCGTCGTTCATCGCTTCAGACCAGCCCTTGCGCCGGGCCGCCCCAAGCAAGGGCGGCGCCCCCTCGGGGGGCCGCGAGCGAAGCGAGCTTGGGGGCTGTCATTCCCGGATCTCGCCCTGGCCGAGCACCACCCATTTCATCGAGGTCAGCCCCTCCAGCCCGACCGGGCCGCGCGCGTGCAGCTTGTCGGTGCTGATGCCGATCTCGGCGCCCAGGCCGTACTCGAAGCCGTCGGCGAAGCGCGTGCTGGCGTTGACCATCACGCTGGCCGAATCCACTTCGCGCAGGAAGCGCATCGCGTTGGCGTGGCTGTCGGTCAGGATCGCGTCGGTGTGGTGCGAGCCGTAGCGGTTGATGTGCGCGATCGCTTCGTCGAGCGAAGCGACCACCTTCACGCTGATGACGGGCGCGAGGTACTCCTCGCTCCAGTCGGCCTCGGAGGCTTCGGCCAGCTTCGCGCCGGCCACGCTCGAAAGAATCGCGCGCGCCTTCGGCTCGCAGCGCATCTCCACGCCCTTGGCCGCGAAGATCGCAGCGATGCGCGGCAGGAACGCGGGCGCGATCGCCGCATGCACCAGCAGCGACTCCGCCGCATTGCAGGGGCTGTACTTCTGCGTCTTGGCGTTGTCGGTGACCTTGACCGCGAGGTCGAGGTCGGCGCTCGCGTCGACGTAGACGTGGCAGTTGCCATCCAGGTGCTTGATCACCGGCACGCGCGCCTCGCGGGCGATGCGCTCGATCAGGCCCTTGCCGCCGCGCGGGATGATCACGTCCACCGCCTCGGGCGAGGCGATCAGGTGGCCGACGGCGGCGCGGTCGGTGGTCTGCACCAGCTGCACCGCATCGGGCGGCAGGCCGGCGTCGGCCAGCGAAGCCTGCACGCAGCGCCACAGCGCGAGGTTGGAGTGGATCGCCTCCGAGCCGCCGCGCAGGATGCAGGCGTTGCCGCTCTTGATGGCGAGCGAGGCGGCCTCGATCGTCACGTTGGGCCGGCTCTCGTAGATCATGCCGAACACGCCCAGCGGCACGCGCATCTGGCCGACGCTGATGCCGCTCGGGCGCTGGCGCACGTTGGTGATCTCGCCGATCGGGTCGGGCATCGCGGCGATCTGCTCGCAGCCTTCGGCGACGGTGGCGATCACCTTCTCGGTGAGCTTCAGGCGATCGACCATCGCTTCGGCCAGGCCGGCGTCGCGCGCGGCGGCGAGGTCGCGATGGTTCTCTTTCTGCAGTTCTGTCACGCCCGCGCGCAGACGTTTGGCCAGCGCGAGCAGGGCCGCGTTCTTCGCAGCCGTGGAAGCGCGCGCCATGCCGGTGGCGGCGGCGCGCGCGGCCACGCCCATGTGCGCGATGGTGGCTTGCAGGTCGGTCGAGCTCATGGCCCGAATTATCCAGGAAGCGTCTATCCGACGTAGGCCAGCACCGCCAGCCACACCGAGGCCGTTGCCACGAACGCCAGCGTCGAGAACACGATCGCCGCCGTCGCTTCCGCCTCCAGCGCCGCGTAGCGCTGCGAGAAGATCAGCGCGTTGCTGCCCACCGGCAGCGACGCCATCATCACCACCACCGCCAGCGGCAGGCCGGTCAGGCCGAAGCCCCAGTGCGCGGTGGCCAGCACCAGCGCGGGCAGAACGAGGAGCTTCAGCACGCTGATCACCACCGCGCCGCGCACCGCCTCCTTCACGCCGTAATAGGCCAGCGACATGCCGATCAGCACCAGGCACAGCGGCACCACCGCCTGCGCCAGCGTGGCGAGGATCTCGTCGGCGACGGTCGGCAGCGGCAGCCGCGCGAGGTTCCAGGCCAGGCCCGCCAGCACCGGCAGCACCACCGGGTGGATGATGGTGTTGCGCACCGTGCGCCCGAGCGTGGCGAACAGGTGCGCGTTGGAGTGGCCGAGCGTGCGGCGCTCGCGCGCCAGGTCGAGCTCGACCAGCGCGGTCAGCACCGTCAGCAGCGTCAGCGCATGCAGGCTGACCAGCGCGACGTGGATCGCGAGGCCGGCCTCGCCGAACAGCGCCGCCGCGAACGGAATGCCCACCTGCACCGAGTTGCCGAAGGTGGCCGAGATCGCACGCACGCTCGGCGCCGCGGTGGGCAGGCCGCGCGCGCGGTGCGTGCGGCGCTCCCAGGCGTAGACGACGAGCAGCAGCGCCAGCACCGGCACGAAGAAGGCAACCACCGTGCCCCAGGGCATGGTCGCGAGGTCGAGCCGCGCGGTGGTGCGGAACAGCAGCGCCGGCACGAAGATGTAGTAGGCGGCGTTGGCGAGCACGCGCGCCGGGTCGTTCTCTCCCAGCCAGCGCGCCTTGCCCACCACCCAGCCGAGCGCCACCACCACGAAGATGGCGACGAGCTTGAGGAAGACCAGCGTCGACATGCGGGGGGTCAGACCTCCGCGCGGCGCGGCAGATCGGCGCCGCGGCGCGAGCAGGTGATCGCGGCGGCGCGCGCCGCGAAGCCGAGCAAGTCCTTGACGGCTTCGGCGGACAGCGCGGACAGCGCGGCCGCGGACAGCGCCTCATGCTCGGCCAGCCAGGTCAGCAGCGCGGCCTGGAAGGTGTCGCCCGCGCCCACGGTGTCGATCACCGCCACCTGCACCGGCGGCACGTGCACGGCGCCGGCGGCGTTCCAGCCGCTCGCGCCCTCGCCGCCGCGAGTCACCACCACCAGCTTCACGCCCTGCGCCAAGGCGCGCACCGCGAACTCGGCCGGCGCGAGGCCGGGCCAGACGAGGCCGAGATCCTCGTCGCTGATCTTGAGCAGCTGCGTGCGCGGCAGCATCCATTCGATCTGCGCGCGCCACACCTCCAGGCGCGGCTCGACGTTCAGCCGGATGTTCGGGTCGTAGGCGATCAGCGCGCGGCCTTGCATGCGCTCGACCAGCGCGCGCTGCGTCGCGGCGGTCGCGCCGACCACCGTCGCGAAGGAGCCGAAGTTGATCGCGCGCACGCCGGCTGGCAGCGCGGGCATGGCGGCTTCGTCGAGCAGCCGGTCGGCGCAGCCCTCGCCGTAGAAGGCGTAGGCCGGCACGCCGCGCGCATCGACGCCCACTAGGCTGAGCGTGGTCGGCGCGTCGCTGCGCTGCACCGTCGAGGTGTCTACGCCCTCGGCGGCGAGCGAGCGCATCAGCCGCTCGCCGAGAAAGCCGCGCGAGACCTGCGACAGGAATGCCACCGGCTGCGCCAGCCGCGCCAGCCCGACCGCGACGTTGAAGGGCGAGCCGCCGATGCGCGCATCCATCGCCAGGCCGGTGGGCGTCTCGCCGGTGGCGAACACGTCGAACAAGGCCTCCCCGCAGACCAGGAACATGCTCACCTCAACGTCTTCCGAACATCATCTGCCGCGCGATCGCCGACTTCAGCCTCGGCAGCGCCTGCAAGGCCGCGAGACCGAGCCCTCGCGCCGCCCCCGCGCCCGGCAGCGCCCAGGTGAAGCTGCGCGCCAGGAAATCGGTGGTGGCGATCAGCGCCCAGCGGTCCGGCGCGCGCTGCCATTCGAGGCGGCGCAGCGTGGCGTCGAGATCGGCGCCGCGGCGCAGCCCGTTGACCAGCTCGGCGGCATCGCGCAGGCCGAGGTTCAGGCCTTGCCCGGCCACCGGGTGCAGCGTCTGCGCCGCGTTGCCGATGCGCACGGTGCGGCCGTCGACCAGCGTGCGCTCGGCGTTCAGCCCGAGCGCGAAGCGCTTGAGCGGCGTGATCGACGCCAGCGGTGTGGTGGCGGCGGGGAAGATGGTGTTCAGCACCGCGAGGCGCTGCGCGTCGTTCAGCTCTGCGACCGGGTCGTCGTTGCCGTCGCCCTCGTCGGTTCGCACGCACCACACCAGCGAAGCGCGTCCGTCGGCCAGCGGCAGCAGCGCTGCCGGGCCGTGGCGCGTGAAGCGTTCGTAGGCCACGCCGCGCGGCGCGCCGGGTGCGAGCTGCACCGTGCCGACCCAGGCGCACTGGCGATAGTCGCGCCGGATCGCCTTGCGCGCCTGATCGGCGAACACGCCGCCCTCGGCCACCACCGCGAGGTCGAAGCGCTCGGCGATGCCGGCATCGACTTCGACGCCGCCGGCCACCGGCTTGATCGCCCCCACCGGCGTGCCGAAGCGCGTGTGCAGGCGTTGCAGTTGCGCCGCCTCGGCGGCCAGCCAGGCGGCCTGCAGCGCCGCGACGATGCGGCCGTAGCTGAGCACCGCGCCGAGCATGGGCACCGCCTCGTCGAGCGCGGCGATGCGCACTTCGGGCTCGCCGAACAGCGCGGCGAAGAGCGGCGGCGCCGACGGCGGCTGCTGCGAGACGTTCACTTCCAGGATGGGCTGCACGCCTTCGGTCGGCCACGCGCCCAGGCGCTGCAGCCACTGCACGCTGCCCAGCGAGAGTGCCAGCGTGCGCGGGTCGGCGCTGACGTCGCGCGCCAACGGGCGGGCGTCGAACACGCTGACGTCGGCCTCGGGCAGGCGCTGCGCCGCGTCGAGCGCGAGCGCCAGGCCGACCGGGCCGGCGCCGATGACGGCCAGGCGCAGCGCGGGGGTGGCGACAGCTGTCGAGGACATCACGCGATTCTGCCCCCGCCCTGCGGGCCCGGCCCTATCATCCCCTCGCCCCGGCGCGCCGCGCCGGATTTTGTCGTCCACGCTCGACCTGGGAGGGCCACATGGCGCTGATGGATTTCGTCAAGAAACAGTTCATCGACATCATCGAATGGACGGAGGCGGGCGACGGCACGCTCGCCTGGCGCTTCCCGATGGCCGACCGCGAGATCCAGAACGGCGCCTCGCTGACGGTGCGCGAATCGCAGATGGCGGTGTTCGTCAACGAGGGTCAGGTGGCCGACGTGTTCGGCCCCGGCATGTACAAGCTGACGACGCAGACGCTGCCGGTGCTCACCTACCTGAAGAACTGGGACAAGCTGTTCCAGAGCCCGTTCAAGAGCGACGTGTACTTCTTCAGCACGCGCCAGCAGGTCGACCAGCGCTGGGGCACGACGCAGCCGGTGACGATCCGCGACAAGGATTTCGGCGCGGTGCGCCTGCGCGGCTTCGGCAACTACGCCTACCGCATCGCCGACCCGAAGACCTTCCACACCGAGATCTCCGGCACGCGCGAGCGCTACACCGTCGCCGAACTCGACGGCCAGCTGCGCGCGCTGATGCTGCAGCACATCTCGGATGCGGTGGCCTCCAGCGGCATTGCCTTCCTCGACCTCGCGGCCAACCAGGTCGAGTTCGCCAACCAGCTGCAGCAGGCCACCGCGCCGGCCTTCGAGAAGCTCGGCCTGAAGCTCGAGTCGGTGACGGTGCAGAACGTCTCGCTGCCCGAGGAGCTGCAGAAGATCCTCGACCAGAAGATCGGCATGGGCATGGTCGGCAACGACATGGGCAGGTTCATGCAGTACCAGACCGCGCAGTCGCTGCCCGAGTTCGCCAAGGGCGCGGCGGCCGGCGGCGGCGGCGTGGTCGGCGACGCGATGGGCCTGGGCGCCGGCGTGGCGCTCGGCCAGGTGATGGCGCAGCAGCTCGGCCAGGGGCTGCAGGGCGGCGGCGCGGCCCAGGCCGCGCCCGTCGCGGGCGTGAAGCCCGACGAGGTGATGGCGACGATCGAAAAGCTCGCCGAGCTGAAGGGCAAGGGCATCCTGACCGCCGAGGAGTTCGAGGCGAAGAAGGCCGAGCTGCTGAAGAAGCTGGTCTGAGCGCCCCGCTGTCTTGGCCACCGAAGACAGCCCGCAGCGCGGCTACCAGGCCGCCTGCCCGAACTGCGGCGCGCCGGTCGAGTTCCGCTCGGCTGCGTCGGCCTTTGCCGTCTGCAGCTTCTGCCGCTCGACCCTCGTGCGCGATGGCGAGGCCTTGCGCCGCATCGGCCAGAGCGCCGAGCTGTTCGACGACCACTCGCCGCTGCAGCTCGGCGCATCCGGCCGCCACCAGGGCGCGCCCTTCGTGCTGGTGGGGCGGCTGCAGTACCGCTATGCCGAGGGCACCTGGAACGAGTGGCACGCGCTGTTCGACAACGGTCGCTCCGGCTGGCTGAGCGAAGACAACGGCCGCTACGTCTTCGCCTTCGACGCGCCGCTGCAGGAGGCGGTGCCGGCCAGCGAATCGCTGCGCCCCGGCCAGTCGCTGGGCATCGCCGGCCAGGCCTGGTCGGTGGCCTCGGTGGTGGCCGCCAAGCTGATCGCCGCGCAGGGCGAGCTGCCGTTCAAGCCCGATCTGGAGCGCGGCTTCGTCGTCGCCGACCTGCGCAACACGCGCGGCGAGGTCGGCACGCTCGACTATTCCGAGCCGGCCGCGCCGAAGTGGTCCATCGGCCGCTCGGTTGCGATCAGCGAGCTGGCGATGAGCGGGCTGGCCGAGCGCAGCGAGAAGACGCTCAAGGGCCGCAGCGTCGAATGCCCGAGCTGCGGCACGGCGCTGGAAGTGAAGCTGTCGACCACGCAGAGCATCGTCTGCTCCAACTGCCACGCGGTGGTCGACGTCTCGCAAGGCGTGGGCGGCGACCTGAACCACTACGCGCAGGCCAACGGCAGCGAGCCGCAGATTCCGCTCGGCAGCGTCGGCACCTTCGCGTTCGCCTTCCAGCCGGGCGAGAAGAAGGCGCTGCCGTGGCAGGTGGTCGGCTACGCGGAGCGCTGCGAAGTCGACACCGGCGAGGACGATCAATCCTTCTGGCGCGAATACCTGCTCTACCACCGCACCGAGGGCTTCGCCTTCCTGGTCGATGCCGAAGACGGCTGGAGCTGGACCGCGCCCATCACCGGCGTGCCCGAGCGCGCGGGCGAGGGCGTCAAGCACCAGGGGGTGCTGTACCGCAAGCTGTACGACTACACCGGCAAGGCGACCTACGTGCTCGGCGAGTTCTACTGGAAGCTCGAGCGCGGCGCCAGGACCTTCAACACCGACTACATCGGCACCGGCGCGTACTCGGCGCGGCGCATCAACCGCGAGCGCACCGGTTCCGGCAGCACGCAGGAGATCACCTGGTCGGCCGGCGAGACGCTCTCCGCCGACGCGGTGCTCAAAGCCTTCAGGCTCGTGCCCGAGAAGGCCGCCGCCCTGCAGCGCGACGCGCTGCCGGCTTCCGGCAACGCCGCCTCGCTGCTGGCCAAGGTGTTCTTCTGGGGCTTCGTGGTCGTGGTGCTGCTGATGATGTTCCGCTGCGACGGCGACGAACGGCGCGATTGCAGCGCGCTGCGCTCCACCTACGGCGAAGCCTCGGCCGAGTACCAGAATTGCCTGCGCAGCGCGGGCAGCGGCGGCGGGCGCGTGGGCGGCGGATCCTTCGGCGGCTGGTCCAGCGGCGGCGGCCACAAGTGAATCGACACTGAACGACGAGGAGCGAACATGATCGGCATCGACTGGCTGAAACCCGAGGTCTTCTTCGGCTCCATGCTCTACGCCGTGATCGGCGTGGGCATCTACTGGATCAGCTTCGTGATCCTCGACAAGCTGTCGCCCTACAACCTGTGGGACGAGATCGTCGGCAAGAAGAACGTCGCGCTGGCCATCGTCGTCGGCGCCACCGCGATCTCCATCGGGCAGATCGTTGCGGCCGCCATCCACGGCTGAGGGCGAGGGCGCGGCGCCGGCGGCAGCGATCCGCCCGGCCGAGATCGCGCTGCTCGCCTCGGTGTTCGTCGTCGCGGCCTGCGGGCTGCTGTACGAGCTGGCCGCCGGCGCGCTGGCCAGCTACCTGCTGGGCGACTCCGTCCTGCAGTTTTCCACCGTCATCGGCACCTACCTCTTCGCGATGGGGGTGGGCTCGTGGCTGTCGCGCTTCGTCGAGCGCCAGCTGGTGGCGCAGTTCCTGCGCATCGAGCTGCTGGTCGGGCTCGTCGGCGGCTTGATGCCGGCGGCGCTGTTCGCGCTGCACAGCGTCGCGGCCGGCTCGTTCCGCTTCGCGCTGTACGCGCTGGTGCTGGTGGTGGGCACGCTGGTCGGGCTGGAGATCCCGCTGGTGATGCGCATCCTCAAGCGCCACTTCCGCGAGCGCTATGCGCTGAAGGACCTGGTCTCGCAGGTGCTGACCTTCGACTACCTGGGCGCGCTGGCGGTGGCGATCGCCTTTCCGCTGCTGCTGGTGCCGCAGCTCGGGCTGATCCGCACCGGGCTCTTCTTCGGGCTGCTCAACGCCGGCGTGGCGCTGTGGACGCTGTGGCTGTTCCGCGCCGAGCTGCGCGGCCTGGGGGCGCATGCGCTCGCCTGCGTGCTGACGGTGGCGGCGCTGGCCGCCGCCTTCGCCGGCGCGGATGCGATCACACGCTGGGCCGAGGACCGCTTCTACGGCGAGGCGATCGTCTACGCCGAGAGCAGCGCCTACCAGCGCGTGGTGGTCACCTCGGGCCACGCGGGCGTGCGCCTCTTCCTCAACGGCAACCTGCAGTTCCATTCGCGCGACGAGCACCGCTACCACGAGGCGCTGGTGCACCCCGCGATGGCCGCGCACGGCGCGGCCAAGCAGGTGCTGGTGCTGGGCGGCGGCGACGGCATGGCGGCGCGCGAGATCCTCAAGTACCCGGGCGTCGAGCGCATCACGCTGGTCGAGCTGGACCCGCACATGACGCAGCTCTTCTCCACCGCGCCCATGCTCACCGCGCTGAACGGCAACGCGCTGAACTCGCCCAAGCTGCGCATCGTCAACGAGGATGCCTTCGGCTGGCTGGAGAAGAACGACCAGCACTTCGACGTGATCGTGGTCGACTTCCCCGACCCGACCAACTTCGCGATCGGCAAGCTCTACACGACGACCTTCTACCAGCGCATCGATGCGCACCTCGCCGCCGGCGGCTACGCGGTGGTGCAGACCACCTCGCCGCTGATCGCGCGGCGCAGTTTCTGGACCGTGGCCGCGACGATCGAAGCCGCCGGGCTGACCGCCACGCCCTACCACGCGCACGTGCCGAGCTTCGGCGAATGGGGCTTCATCCTGGCGAGCCGGCGGCCGTGGCGCATGCCGGCGTCGCTGCCCGAAGGCTTGCGTTTTCTCGACGTGGCCGGGCTACCGGCGCTGTTCCACTTCCCGCCCGACATGGCGCGCGTGCCGGCCGAGCCGAATCTGCTCTCGAACCAGCGCCTCGTGCATTTGTTCGAGGAAGAGTGGGGCAAGGTGCATCAGTGAGCGCGGGGCTGACGCGGCGGAGTCTGCTGACGCTGGCCGGCGCGGCGCTCGCGGCTTGCTCGCGCGACGGCGAGGCGCGCTGGAGCGCGCATTGGCTCGGCGCGGCGCACGAACGCGGCCACCGGCTGCGCGAGACGAAGAGCGGCGCGCTCGGCGCACCGGCCGCGATACATCGCGCCGGCACGATCGTCGTCGGCGCCGGCATCGCCGGGCTCGCGGCGGCGCGCGCCTTGATGCGTGGCGGCATCGACGACGTGCGCGTGATCGAGCTGGAAGACAGCCCCGGCGGCAACAGCCGCGGCCATGTGCTTGCCGGCATGGGTTGCCCGCTCGGCGCGCACTACCTGCCGCTGCCGGGACCGCATGCGCACGAGGTGGCGCAGCTGCTCGACGAACTCGGCCTGCGCCGCGTCGCACACGGCCGCGCGGTCTACGACGAGCGCCACCTGTGCCACAGCCCGCAGGAGCGCCTGCACATCGACGGCCAATGGGTCGAGGGCCTGCTGCCGCCGCTCGAAGCGCTGCCCTCTGCCGAGCGCGAGCGCACGCGCGACCAGTACCGCGGCTTCGCGCAGGCGGTGCAGCGCTGGGTCGATGCCGACGCCTTCCGCATGCCCACCGCGCGCGCGGCGTGGAGCGACGACCTCGCGGCGCTCGACGCGCTGAGCTTCGACGCCTGGCTGGCGCGCGAGAACTTCGACGCCCCGGCGCTGCGCTGGTACCTCGACTACTGCTGCCGCGACGACTACGGCGCCGGTAGCGCGATGGTGTCGGCCTGGGCCGGGCTGCACTACTTCGCCAGCCACCACGGCTTCCACGCGCCCGGCGAAGGCGAGTCCGAGCGCGAGGGCGTGCTGACCTGGCCGGAAGGCAACGGCTGGCTGAGCGCGAAGCTCGCCGCGCCGCTGGGCGAGCGGCTGCACGACGGCTGCGTCGCGCTGCGCGCGCGCGAGACGCGCGGCGGCGTCGAACTCGATGCGTGGAACGAGCGTGCGCAGCGCATCGAGCGCTTCGCCGCGCCGCAGCTGGTGCTGGCCCTGCCGCTGTTCGTGGCGGCGCGCCTGCTCGAATCGGCGCCCGCCGCGCTGACGCAGGCCGCCGCCGCGATGCGCCATGCGCCCTGGCTGGTGAGCAACCTGCATTGCGAGCGCCCGCCGATCGACCGCGGCGGCGCCGCGCCGGCCTGGGACAACGTGCCCTACCGCAGCCCGGCGCTCGGCTATGTCGACGCGATGCACCAGAGCCTGCGCCCGCACCCCGGGCCGACGGTGTTGACCGCCTACTGGGCGCTGGGAAACGATGCGACGGCGCGCCAGCGCCTGCTGGCCGACAGCGCCGAGACCTGGGCCGCGCGCGTGCTCGCCGACCTGTCCACCGCGCACCCCGACCTGCCGCGCCACGTGCGGCGCATCGAGCTGATGCGCTACGGCCACGCGATGAGCATCCCTTTGCCCGGCGTGCGCGGCCATGCGGCGCTGCAGGCGCTGGCCGCGCCGCAGCGCCGCATCCACTTCGCGCATGCCGACCTGGCCGGCTACTCGGTGTTCGAGGAGGCCTTCTTCCACGGCACGCGCGCGGCGGCCGATGCGCTGGCCGCGCTCAGGATTCGTCGCGCAGCTTGACGGCCCTGGGCACGTCCGGCGCCAGCGCGCCGGCGCGCAGCTTGTTCAGCGCGCGGCGCAGTTCGGCGTCCTCGCTGGCGGGCGTCAGTGCGGCTTGCTGCGCCGCCTGCTGCGCAGCGGCTTCCGAGCGCTGCATCGCCTCGCGGTCTTCGAGGTGGCGCAGGCGCTGGCGCAGCTGGTTGGCCACTTCCTCCACGTCGGCGAGGCCGGAGTACGCGTCGGTCTTGGGCAGCGCGACGATGCGCTTGTCCTTCATGCGCAGCTGCAGCCGGCAGACGCGGTTGGCGCGGCCGCGCCGCAGCGTGAAGCCGCGCGCGTCCTTCTCCTCGATGTGCACGTCGCGGATGTTCTCGTAGGCCACCTGGTGCACGCGCTCGCGCAGGCCGCGCTGGAACCACAGGTTGTGCGCGCTGACCGCGACGCGCTCCCAGCGCAGCAGGTCGAGCGCCAGCGCGGCCAGCCAGGCCGCCAGCCCCAGGCCGGAGAGCCAGCGCAGGTTCAGCAGCGCGCCGAGCCAGACGACGAAGCCCGAGGCCAGCACCGCGATCGTCACCTGCAGCGTCGCCGGCTCGGCGGTGCGCCAGACGTCGCGCTCGTAGGTGTAGGCCTGCGGCTCGCCGGTGGCCAGCGGCGACGCCGACCACAGCACCGCCTTCACGCCGCGCGAGACGAGAAAGTGCGCCGCGCCCGCGACGGCGAGCGACATCGGCAGCGTGAGGACGGACGCGAGCGTGTCCATGGCGCGCACATTAGTCGCTTCGTGTGCGGAATCAAGCGACCCGCCCGCCCGAGCGGCAGCTTTTGCTGCCCGAACGGTGCAATGACGGCCTCTCGCCCGGCGGGTACGCCGCGCGATCCCCCCGAGGGGATGCCGGCCGGCTTGGGAGCGGCCCGGCGCTCGGCCCGCTCGGCGATTCAGTCCGTGTCGAGCGCGCGCAGCCGCTCGGGCGTGCCGACATCGGCCCAGTCGCCGCGCCACGGCGTCGCGCCCAGGCGGCGCTGCGCGATCGCGGCGTCGAGGTAGGGGCGCAGGCGTGCCTTGGCGCCGGGCTCGAAGTCGGTCATCAATTCGCCGACGAAGCCGGGGCGGAAGACGCCGATGCCCGACCAGGTGAAGCTCGCGCCCGCCGTGCCCGGCACCGCCAGGCCCTCGGCGATGCCGAAGTCGCCACCCGGATGCTGGGGCGGATTCGCCACCATCCACAGGTGGCCCCACTGGCCGGGGCGGATCGCGGCGGCCGCTGCGGCGCCGAAGTCGAACGCCGGCGCGAACACGTCGGCGGCGACGTACCAGAACGGCTCGTCGCTGCCGAGCGCAAGCAGCGGCAGCGCCTTCTTCAAACCGCCGGCGGTTTCCAGCGCGCCGCCGTGGTCGCGGCCTTCGAGCGAGTAGCGGATCGACAACCCGAAGCGCGCGCCGTCGCCGAGCGCGGCCGTGATCTGCTCTTCGAGCCAGGCGGTGTTGACGACGACCTCGCGCACGCCGCCGCGCGCCAGGGCTTCTAGGTGCCACTCGATCAGCGGCTTGCCGCGCACGCGCAGCAGCGGCTTGGGCGTCGCATCGGTCAAGGGCCGCATGCGTTCGCCGCGGCCCGCGGCGAGGAGGATCGCTTTCATGGCCGCCGAGTCTAGTCGGCGGCCCCCAACGGCGGCCTTATTGCAGCGCGGGGCCCAAGCCGATCGGCGCCGGCGCGTTCTGCACGATCTTCGTGAACAGCGGCCGGTACTGGTCGCTCGGCTCATGGCCGGTCAGCGGGTCGCGGTTGGCGAGGAAGGCTGCGTCCAGCTCCTTCCAGTCTTCCTCGCTGAGGTGCTTCATCGCCAGCGGCAGCACCTGCTCCTCCTCGATGCGCATGTGGCTGAGGTAGAAGTCGATGTAGCGGTCCACCGCCTGCTCGAAGGCGGCGCGGCGCGGCTCGCCGAGCACCTCGAAGGCGAGCAGGTCGTGCTCGAGGTCGCGGATCGCCTTCTCGCCGCGCGCGTGGTCGCGGTCGAGCTTGTCGAGCACCGAGGCGATCTCCGGGCAGCGCGCGCGCAGCTTCGGGAACAGCAGCTCGCTCTCCTTGGTGTGGTGCAGCTGCTCGGGGAATTCGTCGACGTAGAACAGCATCGCGCGCAGCACGCTGAAGTCGGGCAGCGAGCCGTGGCGGCGGTGCTCCGACAGCAGCATGGACAGCGAGCGCAGCATCGCCGACAGCGCGCCGTGCTCGTCGCGGATGATGGTCATGGCAGGGTGGGACATGGGAAGCTCCGAAGGCCGTTGCGGCAGGACTGCAGCGTCGCACCGGCCGCGGCGGCCGGACTTGAGCGGGGTCAAGCCGGCGCGATGGGTGTGCGCGCGCCGCGCACGATCGCGTGGCGCTCGACGCCCGCCGGCGCGAAGGCCGCTTCCAGCGCCGCCAGCAGCGTGCGGGCGCGCGCCGAGTTGTCGGCGCCGAAGTTGCACACGTAGACGTCCAGCGTCACCGCGCCCAGCTCGGGCCAGGTGTGCACGGCCAGGTGCGACTCGGCCAGCAGCACCACGCCGGTGATGCCGGCGGGCTCGCCGAGCGCTGCGGCCGGCTCGAAGCGATGGAACAGCTCCCCCACCGGCGCGAGGCCGCTGTCGCGCACCGCCGCCAGGCACAGCGCGCGCAGCGCGGCGCGTTCGCACATCGCCGGCCGGGCCGGATCGCAGCCACTCAAGTCGGCGGTGAGGTGCAGCCCCTGCATGCGAGCGATCATAAGGAGGGTTGGAGGCGCGGCCCTAAAATCGCCGGTTCCCGCCCACACCGCCGCCGCCGCGACCGACATGGCCGACATCGCCCCCCCGCAAGCCCCCGCTTCCTCCACGACGGCCTTGATGGCCAACGCGATCCGCGCACTGGCGATGGATGCCGTGCAGCAGGCCAACTCCGGCCACCCGGGCGCGCCGATGGGCATGGCCGAGGTGGCCGTCGCGCTGTGGGGCCCGCAAGGCGGCCACCTGCGCCACAACCCGGCCAACCCGCAGTGGGCGGACCGCGACCGCTTCGTGCTCAGCAACGGCCACGGCTCGATGCTGCTCTACGCGCTGCTGCACCTGGCCGGCTACGACCTGCCGATGAGCGAGCTGCGCAACTTCCGCCAGATGCACAGCAAGACGCCGGGGCACCCCGAGGTCGGCGTCACGCCGGGCGTCGAAACCACCACCGGCCCGCTCGGCCAGGGCATCACGAATGCGGTCGGCATGGCGCTGGCCGAGAAGCTGCTGGCGGCCGAGTTCAACCGGGCCGGCCACACGGTGGTGGACCACCACACCTACGTCTTCCTCGGCGACGGCTGCCTGATGGAAGGCATCAGCCACGAAGCCTGCGCGCTGGCCGGCGCCTGGAAGCTCGGCAAGCTGATCGCGCTGTACGACGACAACGGCATCTCGATCGACGGGCCCGTGTCGCCCTGGTTCATCGACGACACGCCCAAGCGCTTCGAGGCCTACGGCTGGAACGTGATCCGCGCCGTCGACGGCCACGACGCCGCGGCGGTCGGCGCGGCCCTCGCGCAGGCGAAAGCGAAGGCCGACAAGCCGACGCTGATCGTCTGCAAGACCACCATCGGCAAGGGCTCGCCGAACCGCGCCGGCAGCGCCAAGGCGCACGGCGAGGCGCTGGGCGCCGACGAGATCAAGCTGACGCGCACCGCGCTCGGCTGGGGCCACGAGCCCTTCGTGATCCCCGAGGCCGCCTACGCCGCCTGGGACGCCAAGGCGCGCGGCGCCGGGCTGGAAGCGCAGTGGGACGCGCGCTTCGCCGCCTACCGCGCCGCGCACCCGGAACTGGCCGCCGAATTCGTGCGCCGCATGCGCGGCGAGCTGCCGGCGAACTGGGCGCAGACGGTGAGCGAGGCGCTGCAGGCCGCCCACGCCAAGGCCGAGACGGTGGCCAGCCGCAAGGCCAGCCAGATCGCGCTGGAAGTGTTCACGCGCGCGCTGCCCGAGCTGCTGGGCGGCAGCGCGGACCTGACCGGCTCCAACCTCACCAACACCAGCTCGACGCCCGCGCTGCGCTTCGATGCCGAGGGCAAGAGCAACGGCGGCCGCCACATCAACTACGGCGTGCGCGAGTTCGGCATGGCCGCGATCATGAACGGCATCGCGCTGCACGGCGGCCTGCTGCCCTACGGCGGCACCTTCCTGACCTTCAGCGACTACAGCCGCAACGCGATCCGCATGGCCGCGCTGATGAAGCAGCGCGTGGTGCACGTGTTCACGCACGACTCGATCGGCCTGGGCGAAGACGGCCCGACGCACCAGAGCGTCGAACACGCCGCCGCGCTGCGCCTGATCCCGGGGCTGGACGTCTGGCGCCCGGCCGACACCGCCGAGACGGTGGCCGCGTGGGCCGCCGCAATCGGCAACCGCCAGCGCCCGACCGCGCTGCTGCTGTCGCGACAGAATCTTCCCTACCTGCCGAAAGACACAAAAGACGGCAAGCTCGACGACATCGCCAAAGGCGCCTACGTGCTGGCTGAGCCGGCCGAAGTCGGGCTGAGGAAGAAGGCCCAGGCGGTGATCGTCGCCACGGGCTCCGAGGTGCAGCTCGCGCTGCACGCACAGGCGCAGCTCGCCGCCGGCGGCATCGCGGTGCGTGTGGTCTCGATGCCCTCGACCAGCGTGTTCGACCGCCAGGCCACCGCGTACAAGCGCGCGGTGCTGCCCGAAGGCCTGCCGCGCATCGCGGTGGAGGCCGGCGTCACCGACGGCTGGTGGAAATACGGCTGCGCCGCCGTCGTCGGCATCGACAGCTACGGCGAATCGGCGCCGGCCGGCGTGCTCTTCAAGCATTTCGGCTTCACCGCGGACAACGTGGCCGACACCGTGCGCGCGGTGCTGGCGCGCCGCCGCTGAAGCCGCTGTCCCCATTCAACCCGGAGGAAATCTCATGACCATCAAGATCGGCATCAACGGCTTCGGCCGCATCGGGCGCATGGTGTTCCGCGCCGCCGTGCAGAACTTCAAGGACGTGGAAGTCGTCGCGATCAACGACCTGCTCGAGCCCGACTACCTCGCCTACATGCTCAAGTACGACAGCGTGCACGGCCGCTTCAAGGGCGACGTGGCGGTGGACGGCAACACGCTGATCGTCAACGGCAGGAAGATCCGCCTGTCCGCCGTGAAAGACCCGGCCGAGCTGAAGTGGGGCGAGGTCGGCGCCGACATCGTGGTCGAGTCGACCGGCCTGTTCCTGACCAAGGAAACCGCGCAGAAGCACATCGCCGCCGGCGCCAAGAAGGTCGTCATGTCGGCCCCGTCGAAGGACGACACGCCGATGTTCGTCTACGGCGTCAACGACAAGAGCTACAAGGGCGAGGCGATCATCTCCAACGCCTCGTGCACCACCAACTGCCTGGCCCCGGTGGCCAAGGTGCTCAACGACACCTTCGGCATCAAGCGCGGCCTGATGACCACGGTGCACGCCACCACCGCGACGCAGAAGACCGTCGACGGCCCGAGCAACAAGGACTGGCGCGGCGGCCGCGGCATCCTCGAGAACATCATCCCCAGCAGCACCGGCGCGGCCAAGGCGGTGGGCGTGGTGATCCCCGAGCTGAACAAGAAGCTCACCGGCATGAGCTTCCGCGTGCCGACCTCCGACGTGTCGGTGGTCGACCTGACCGTCGAGCTGAACAAGGAAGCCGGCTACGACGAGATCTGCAAGGCGATGAAGGCCGCCAGCGAAGGCGCGATGAAGGGCGTGCTCGGCTACACCGAGGACAAGGTCGTCTCGACCGACTTCCGCGGCGAGGCGATGACCTCGGTGTTCGACGCCGAAGCCGGCATCGCGCTGGACAAGACCTTCGTGAAGGTGGTGGCCTGGTACGACAACGAATGGGGCTACTCCAACAAGGTGCTGGAGATGGTGCGCGTGATCGCGCGCTGAGACGCTTCGTTTCCTCGCATCACCGGAGGGCCCGCGCGGGCCCTCTTTCGTTTCCGCTGCTCACGTCTTGCGACTTCTGCGCAACAAACCCTTACCCCGCCGCGTGCGAAGCGCACGCGGGCCGTCGCGGGGGCGCCAATACACTGGCGTCCATGCCGACGCTCGCCCGGTCCGCTTCGCTGTGTCTCGCCGCGCTCACGCTCGCTGCGTGCGCGGCCGAGCCGGCGCCGACGGGCATGAGCGTGCTCGTCAAGCTCGCGCAGCCGGCGGCCGACGCCGGCGCGGTGGCCGCGCAGGTGAGCGCGGCCGCGGGCCGGCCGGCGCGCTACCTTTCGTCGTCGGGCGGCGACTGGCACGGCGTGTACCTGCGCTGCCAGGGCGCGGCCGACTGCGATGCGCTGCTGCAGCGGCTGCGCGCCGACAGCGCGCGCATCGCCGCGGTGCAGCGCGACGAGCGCAAGCGCATCGTCAGCCCCTGAACACCAGTCGTACCCGGAGACCGTCTTGAAGCCCCACCTGTCGCGCCTCGCCGGCGCCCTGGCCTTGTCGTTGTCGTCGCTGCTGCTCGTGCCGCTGGCGGCGCAGGCCGCCGAAGCCGCGCGCGTGATCGTCAAGTTCAAGGCCGACTCCACGGCGCTGCGCAAGCAGGTGCAGAGTGCCGCGCAGCGCCACGAGGCGCAGGCCACGGCGCTGGGCGCGCGCCTCGGCCTCGCGATGCGCGCCGGGCGCGGCGTGGGCGAGAACACGCAGGTGGTGTTCGCCGCCGGTTTGAGCTCCGATGCGCTGGCCGAGCGGCTGAGCAAGGAAGCCGACATCGAGTACGCGGTGGCGGACCGGCGCAAGACGCGCGCGGCCGCGCCCAACGATCCGCTCTACCTGAGCGCAGGCGCGCCCGGCGCGAGCAGTGGCGGGCCGGTGGCGGGCCAGTGGTATCTGCGTGCGCCGAACACTTCGACCGGCGTGCTCGCGGCGATCAATGCCGAAGGCGCGTGGGACGTGCCGGCCGCCTCGTCCACGCCGGTGGTCGTCGCGGTGCTCGACACCGGCGTGCGCCTCGACCATCCCGACCTGAGCGGCAAGCTGCTGGCGGGCTACGACATGGTCGGCGAGGACAAGACCGACAGCGGACAGGCGCTCGGCACCTTCCTCTCCGCCAAGGACGGCGACGGCCGCGACGCCGATCCGAGCGACATGGGCGACGGCATCACCACGGTCGAGACCAACACGGTGGGCGGCCTGTTCTACCACTGCACCACCCCCGGCGAGAACGGCGTCTACACCGGCGAGCCGAGTTCGTGGCACGGCACGCAGGTCAGCGGCATCATCGGCGCGGCCACCGACAACGGCGTCGGCATGGCCGGCGTGGGCCGCGAGCGCGTGCGCGTGCTGCCGGTGCGCGTGCTGGCCAAGTGCGGCGGCTGGGACTCCGACATCATCGCCGGCATGAACTGGGCGGCGGGCATCGCCGTCGCCGGCGTGCCGTCCAACCCGAACCCGGCCAAGGTCATCAACATGAGCCTGGGCGGCTCGGGCAGCTGCTCGGCGGCCTATCTCGACGTGGTGCGCGCCGTCACGGCGCAAGGCGCGGTGATCGTCGCCTCGGCCGGCAACGGCGCGGGCCACGCGGTCTCCGAGCCGGCCAACTGCTCGGGCGTGATCGGCGTCGGCGGGCTGCGCCACGAGGGCGACAAGGTCGGCTATTCCGACCTCGGCCCGCAGGTCAGCCTCAGCGCGCCGGCCGGCAACTGCGTCAACACCGGCGCCAGCGAGCCCTGCCTCTACCCGATCCTGACCACCGCCAACCGCGGCGAGTACGACCCGGTGGCGGGCAGCGCCGGCGCGATCTACACCGATGCGTTCAACGCCACGCTGGGCACCAGCTTCTCGGCGCCGCTGGTGGCCGGCACCGCGGCGCTGATGCTCTCGGTGCGGCCCGACCTGACGCCGGCGCAGGTGCGCCAGATGCTGATGAGCACGGCGCGCGCCTTCCCGGCCTACAACGACATCCCCAGCTGCCACGCGCCCGACGGCAACGACCAGGACCAGTGCAACTGCACCACCAGCACCTGCGGCGCCGGCATGCTCGATGCCTCGGCGGCGGTGCGCGCCGCGGCCAACGGCGGCGGCGGGGGCCATGGCGGCGGCGGGGGCGGCGCGCTCGGCCTGGGCTGGCTGGCCGCGCTGGCGTTCGCCGTGTGGGGCTTGCGGCGCACGGGGCGCCGCGGCGGCGTGGCGCCGTGATGCGGCGCTGCCCCGCTCCCTGCCTCGCGCTTCGTCTCGCAGGCATCGCGCTCGCGGCGCTGGGCTTCGCGGCCTCGGCTGCGGCCGCGCCGGCGTCGGTCAACGGGCTGATCGTCAAGCTGCGCGAGCGCCCCGCCGATGCCGCCGCGCAAGACTCAGCCGATACACGACTCGACCGCGTGCTGCGTGTCGCCGGCATGGGCGCGCACGCCCGCCACCTCGGCGCGCGCTCGCGCCATCTCGACTTCGGCGCGCGCCTGCCGCGCGAGGAAGCGCAGCGCCTCGCGCTGCGCCTGGCCGAATCGCCCGAGGTCGAGTGGGTGGTGCCCAACGAGCGCGAGCGCCGCCTCGACGTGCCGCAGGACCCGCGCTTCGCCGCCAGCTACCAGGGCAGCGGCCAGTGGTGGCTGTTCCCGGCCGGCGGCAGCAACGCCAACGACATCGAAGAGCGCCGCCGCGGCGTGCCCGGCGTGCAGAGCGCCTGGCAGACCAGCACCGGCGGCGCGAACCCGGTGGTGGCGGTGCTCGACACCGGCATCACCGCGCACGCCGACCTGACGCGGAGCGTGCTGCCCGGGCGCGACTTCGTTTCGACCGTGGAATACGCCAACGACGGCGACGGCTGGGATGCCGATGCCTCGGACCCGGGCGACTGGGTCAGCGCGGCCGACCGCGCGAACGCCGCGCTGTTCGGCGACTGCGAGGAGGCCGACAGCTCCTGGCACGGCACGACGATCGCCGGCATGCTGGCGGCCGACACCAACAACGGCGTCGGCGTCGCCGCGATCAACTGGAGCGGCCGCGTGCTGCCGGTGCGCGTGGCCGGCAAGTGCGGCGCCGACGTGGCCGACATCATCGCCGGCATGCGCTGGGCCGCCGGGCTGCAGGTGCTCGATGCGCAGGGCCGCGCGGTGCCGATCAACCCCAACCCGGCGCGCGTGGTCAACATCAGCTTCGGCGGCAGCGCGGCCTGCAACGCCGCCTACCAGGACGCCATCGACGAACTCGCCGCGCACGGCGTCGTGGTGGTGGCGGCGGCCGGCAACGAACACGGCGCGGTGACGCGGCCGGCGAGCTGCCGCGGCGTGGTCGGCGTGGCGGCGCTGAACCGCGACGGCTTCAAGGCGAGCTACTCGAACTTCGGCGGCGCGGTGAAGATCGCCACCGTCGGCGGCGACCCGCGCTGGTACGGCGACTGGGGCATGCTGGTCGGCGACGACGGACTGCTGAGCATCGGCAACAACGGCAAGACGCAGCCGGGCAGCGCGATCTACACGCGCGAGGCCGGCACCAGCTTCGCGGCGCCGGTGGTGGCCGGCGTGATCGGGCTGATGCTGGGCGTCAACCCGCAGCTGACGGTCGCGCAGGTCATCGACGGCCTGCAGCGCAGCGCGCGGCCGCATGTGCTGGCGCCCAAGATGGCGGCCTGCTCCGACCGGAACCCCGGCCGCTGCGTGTGCAGCACCGCCACCTGCGGCGCCGGCATCCTCGATGCCGCGGGAGCGCTGCAGTACGCGCTCGCGCCGGGCAGCTACGTGGCGCCGAATCGCCAGCCCGAGGTGGTCGACAACGCCGAGATCACGGCGGCTGTCGCGCTCGGTGCCGACCGCGCGGCGAACGGCGGCAGCGAGTCTTCGTCGTCCGACGGCGGTGGCGGCGGCGGCGCGCTCGGCTTCGGCTGGCTGGCCGCGCTGGCGCTCGCGGTGGCCGCGCTCAGGCCTTGTCGCTCGCGCAGGGCACGAAGCCGCGCCCCAGCGCCGGCAGGCGCAGCGCGCTGAGGCGCTCGGCCAGCGCCGCGTCGGCGTTGGCGACGCGCAGCAGGTGCAGCGTGGCCGGCGCCGCGAGTTCGACCACGCGCGCGCTGCGCACGCCGCGCTGGCTGAACTGTTCGAGCGCGCGTTCGGCGGCGCTGCGCTCGTCGAAGCGCCCGAGCGAGAAGCCCATCGCGTAGTCGGCCGGTTCGTTGACGAGCTGGAAGGCGACGCGTGTGCGCTTCAGCTCCTCTTCCTTCTTCGCCAGCGCCTCGCGGTTCGGGTAGCGGCCCATGTAGACCATCCAGCGGCCGGGGCGCTCGAGCGCCACGTCCTGCCAGCTGCCGGGCGGCAGCGCGGGCTGCAGCGCCTGCAGCGCGGCCAGTGCGGAGGCGGTGGCGCCGGCCGCGAACGGGCCGGCTTCGAGGCAGGCGCCGCGCTGCGGCGGCGCGCTGGCCGGGTTCGTATCCGGCGCGGCCGCTGCGCTGGCCGCGCCGCCCGGCGGCAGCACGGTGATGCGCTCCGGATGGACCTGGCGACCCAGCCGCTCCGGCTCGCGCTCGGGGTGCGGCCTGGTGCCGGTGACGCCGGCCAGCCAGCCCTGCGTCCAGGCGAAGAACAGCGCGTTGGCCAGGATCAGCAGCAGGACCGCGGTGCGCAGCATCGGCGGCTATCCGTTCTGCGGATCGAGCCGCACGCTGACCTCGCCGCTGTGGATCGCGACGAGGCCCTGCGGCGTCTCCAGTTGCAGCGCGCCGCCCGCATCGATGCCGCGCGCGATGCCTTCGCCCGCGCCGCTCTGCGTGGTGCGCAGCGCGTGGCCGGCGAGCAGGTCGCGGCGCGCGTAGCCGGCCGCGAAGGCGGCGAAGCCTTCGGCCTCGAAGCGGCGCAGCGCTTGCGCCAGCGGCAGCGCGATGCGGTGCAGCACCGCCGGCGCGTCGTCCGTGCTGCCCAGCTCCTGCAGGCAGCCGAAGCCGGTGCCGGCGTCCACCTCGGTGAGCGGACGCACGTTCAGGCCGACGCCGATCACCGCCAGCCGCAGGCTGCCGGCCGACACCGTCTCGATCAGCACGCCGCCGAGCTTGCGGCCGCGCCCGCCGTCGAGCGGGCCGTCCATCAGCCACAGGTCGTTGGGCCACTTCAGGCCGAGGCGCGGCGCGTTGCCTCCGCCCAGCGGATCGAGCGCATCGGCGAGCGCGACGCCGACGGCCAGCGAGAGCCCGGACCAGTCGGCCCGCGCGATCGGCAGCGAGAGCGAGAAGGTCAGCGAGGCGCCCGGCGCCGACGACCAGCTGCGCCCCATGCGCCCGCGCCCGCTGCTCTGGTGTTCGGCCACCAGCAGGCAGGGCTGCACGTCGGCGGCGCGGCGGCCGAAGGCGGCGCTCTCGACGCTGCGCTGCACCAGCACCTCGGCGTTGTCGGGCTCGGGCCGCACCTCCACGCGCGCGCGTTCGAGCAGCGCGGTGTTGGTCGACGCGCAGCGCTCCACCACCTCGACGCTCAGGCCGGGCAGCAACTCGCGCAGCTGCAGCCACAGCTCCTCGGCGCCCCAGGTGAGATGCGGTTCCGTCATCGCGATCGTGCTCAGCGCTTGGGCGCCAGCATCGTGCCGCGGCACTTCCTGGAGCCGCAGCGGCACTCGAACTGCTTCTTCAGCTTGGGCGTGTACTTCTCGTCGATGATCAGCCCGTAGTCGTAGAACAGCTCCTCGCCGGGCTTGATGGCGCGGCGCGCCTTGATGAAGATGCGGCCGTCGACCTCGTCGGCCTCGCAGTTCGGGTCGCAGGCGTGGTTGATCCAGCGCGCCGCGTTGCCGCCCACCTTGGCGTCGATGACGTTGTGCTCGTCGACGTGGAAGTAGAAGGTGTGGTTCGGGTCGCTCGGATCGTGCGGGTGGCGGCGCAGCGCCTCCGGCCAGTCGATCACCTCGCCCTTGTACTCGATCACCACCTCGCCCTTCTTCAGCGGCTTGAGCGCGAACACGCCCTTGCCGTGCACGCCCGAGCGGCGCACCTGGATGCGGCGGCCGCCCGCCGCTGCGTTGGCGGCCGGGTGGGTCTTGCCGTTGCTTGCTTGCGCCTTCATCGTCTTTATGTACATTGAATTCATGGGCGCGCGCGCGTGTATGTGCGTGCGCGCGAAGACGGGATTGTAGGGACGCGGCCGCGAGCCGCCGCCGCACGCATTCATTTCAAGCCATGACCAAGTCGCTCATCATTGCCGAGAAGCCCTCCGTCGCGCAGGACATCGTGCGCGCGCTGACGCCGAATGCCGGCAAGTTCGACAAGCACGACGAATACTTCGAGAACGACAAGTACATCGTCACCTCGGCCGTCGGCCACCTCCTGGAGATCAAGGCGCCGGAGGAGTTCGACGTCAAGCGCGGCAAGTGGAGCTTCGCGCACCTGCCGGTGATCCCGCCGCACTTCGACCTCAACCCGATCGACAAGAGCAAGGGGCGGCTCAACGCGATCGTCAAGCTCGCCAAGCGCAAGGACGTCAGCGAGCTGATCAACGCCTGCGACGCGGGCCGCGAGGGCGAGCTGATCTTCCGCCTGATCCAGCAGCACGCGAAGTCCAAGCACCCGGTCAAGCGCCTGTGGCTGCAGAGCATGACGCCGGCGGCGATCCGCGAGGGCTTCGACAAGCTGCGCGGTGACGACGAGATGCAAGGCCTCGCGCAGGCGGCGCGCAGCCGCTCGGAGGCCGACTGGCTGGTGGGCATCAACGGCACGCGCGCGATGACGGCCTTCAACTCGCGCGACGGCGGCTTCTTCCTGACGACGGTGGGCCGCGTGCAGACGCCGACGCTGTCGATCGTGGTCGAGCGCGAGGAGAAGATCCGCAGGCACGTGGCGCGCGACTACTGGGAGGTCAAGGCGAGCTTTGCCGCCGAGGCCGGCGAGTACGAGGGCAAGTGGTTCGACCCGAAGTGGAAGAAGAACCCCGACGACCCCGAGCAGCGCGCCGACCGCCTGTGGACCGAGGCCGACGCGCAGGCCATCGCGCAGGCCTGCCGCGGCGAGCCGGCGAGCGTGACCGAGGAGGCCAAGCCGAGCACGCAGGCGAGCCCGCTGCTGTACGACCTGACCACGCTGCAGCGCGAGGCCAACTCGCGCTTCGGCTTCTCGGCCAAGACCACGCTGTCGATCGCGCAGGCGCTGTACGAGAAGCACAAGGTGCTGACCTACCCGCGGACCGATTCGCGCGCGCTGCCGGAAGACTACGTCAGCGTCGTCAAGCAGACGATGAAGATGCTCGCCGAGGAAGACCTGCCCGGCCCGCTGCGCGAACTCGCGCCGCATGCGAAGAAGGCGCTGAAGGACGACTACGTCAAGCCGGTCAAGCGTGTGTTCGACAACGCCAAGGTGTCGGACCATTTCGCGATCATCCCGACGCTGCAGGCGCCCAGGAGCCTGACCGACATCGAGGCCAAGCTCTACGACATGGTGGTCAAGCGCTTCCTCGCGGTGTTCTACCCGAGCGCCGAGTTCATGGTGACGACGCGCATCTCGACCGTGAAGAAGGACGGCAAGGAGTTCGCCTTCCAAACCAATGGCAAGGTGCTGGTCAAGCCGGGCTGGCTGGCGGTGTACGGGCGCGAGGCGCAGGAGGACGACGCGACGCTGGTGCCGGTGAAGCCCGGCGAGGCGGTGCGCACCGAGCGCGTGGACGTCAACGCGCTGAAGACCCGGCCGCCGGCGCGCTACACCGAGGCGACGCTGCTCTCGGCGATGGAAGGCGCCGGCAAGCTGATCGACGACGACGAGCTGCGCGAGGCGATGGCCGAGAAAGGCCTGGGCACGCCGGCCACGCGCGCGGCGATCATCGAAGGGCTGATCCTCGAGAAGTACATGCACCGCGAGGGCCGCGAGCTGGTGCCCTCGGCCAAGGCCTTCCAGCTGATGACGCTGCTGCGCGGCCTGGGCGTCGAGGACCTGACCAAGCCCGAGCTGACCGGCAACTGGGAGTACCAGCTCGCCGAGATGGAGAAGGGCCGCCTGCAGCGCGACGCCTTCATGGCCGAGATCGCCGCGATGGCCGAGCGCATCGTCAAGAAGGCCAAGGAGTACGACCGCGACACCATCCCCGGCGACTACGCGACGCTGAAGGTGGCCTGCCCGAAGTGCGGCGGGGTGGTCAAGGAGAACTACCGGCGCTTCAGCTGCACCGGCAAGGACGGCGCCAGCGAAGGCTGCGGCTTCTCGATCAGCAAGATCCCCGGCGGCCGCAGCTTCGAGCTCGACGAGGTGGAGCGCTTCATCGCCGACAGGAAGATCGGCCCGCTGGAAGGCTTCCGCTCCAAGGCCGGCTGGCCCTTCACCGCCGAGCTGAAGCTCGCCTACGACGACGAGATCGCCAACTGGAAGCTGGAGTTCGATTTCGGCGAGGACGCGAAGAAGGCCGAGGGCGACGGCGAGCCGGTCGACTTCTCCGGCCAGGAGCCGCTCGGCCATTGCCCGAAGTGCCAGGGCAAGGTGTTCGAATACGGCACGAGCTACGTCTGCGAGCACGCCGTGGGCGCGCACGTGACCTGCGACTTCAAGAGCGGCAAGATCATCCTGCAGCAGCCGGTGGCGCGCGAGCAGATGACGAAGCTGCTGGCCACCGGCAAGACCGAGCTGCTGGAGAACTTCGTCTCCAACAAGACGCGGCGCAAGTTCAAGGCCTACCTCGCCTACGACAAGAAGGAAGGCAAGGTGGTGTTCGAGTTCGAGCCGCGCGCCGCGAAGAAGGCGCCGGCCAAGAAGGCAGCCGCGAAGAAGAGCGCTTGAGCGCGTGACCGACGAGCTGCCCGCCTGCCTGAGCCGCCACGGCGAGCGCCTGTGGCTCGCGGTGAGCGTGGTGCCGAATGCAAAACGCACCGGCGCCGACGGAGCGCACGACGGCGCGCTGCGCGTGCGCCTGGCCGCGCCGCCGGTGGACGGCAAGGCCAACGAGACGCTGCTCGCCTG
Organism: Pseudomonadota bacterium; assembly: GCA_029779845.1. GTDB lineage: Bacteria > Pseudomonadota > Gammaproteobacteria > Burkholderiales > Burkholderiaceae_C > Piscinibacter. Next base: position 48,696 of record JAKOZT010000125.1, read on the forward strand.
GCTGGCCGCGGAGCTGGGCCTTCCCAAGCGCGCCCTGGCGCTGGTGCGCGGCCAGACGGCGCGGCGCAAGTGGGTGGAGATCGACGCCGCTGCGTCACCGGTGATCGAGACGCTGCGGCGTCTGCTCGCCGAGCCACCGCCGCGCTGAACCTGCCAACTTTGGCAGTGTCGCCGCGGGGCGAAACTCCGTAACCTCGCGGGTATGAAAAAGACCACCGTGTCGTTGGGGATGCTGCTGGCCCTGCTCGCGCCTGCGGCGCAGGCGCTGACCTTCGCGGTCAACGAGGGCGTGAGCTACCGCGTGCCGCTCGAGGAGGTGCGCGGCCGCTACGCGGCGATCGCGGCGGATCTCTCGAAGATCCTCAGGCAGCCGGTGACGATCGAGCCGGTGGGCGACTACAACCAGCTGCGCCGCGGCCTGCAGGCCAGGACCTACGAGCTGGCGATGATCCACCCGGCGCACGTGTCGATCCAGGCGATCAAGGGCAGCGGCTACAAGCTCGTCGCGGTGACCAAGGGCTACCAGAAATACACCGCGAGCTTCCTGGTCGCGGCCGATTCGCCGCTGACGTCCTTGGCCGAACTGAAGGGCCGCAAGCTCGGCGCGCCCGACGAGGACTCGATCACCGCCTGGATGGTGCGCGCCACGCTGCGCGACGCCAGGCTCGAACCGGCGCAGATCCAGATCACCTACACGCGCTACCAGGACGCCGTGCCGTTTTTCGTCGAGAACCGCCTCACCGACGCCGGCGCCACCGCATCGAACGCCTTGGTGAAGGCCTGGCAGGGCAAGGGTGGCAGGATCCTGGCGCAGTCGAAGGCGGTGCCGATCAAGCACATCGTCGCCAGCCCGGCGCTCGCCGCGGCCGACCTGGAGAAGGTGCGCGAGTACCTGCTCGGGCTGGACGGCAGCGACGAGGGCAGGAAGAAGCTCGAACCGACCAAGTACGCCGGCTTCGAGAAGTTCGACGAGGCGAAGATGCTGGAGATCGGCGCCTGGCTGGGGCTGTAGTCAGCCCTGGCAGCCCAGCGAGGCCGTGCTGACCAGTTCGTCGAACAACGCCATCGACACCGCGCCCGACAGCGCGTAGGGGTCGAGCGCGGCGCTCTCCGAGTACTTCAGCAGCAGCGCCGGGTTCAGCCGCGCGAGGTTGACCTGGCCCATCGACCAGGCGGCGAAGCGCCGCTCGGCGATCTCCTCGTAGCCGAGCAGCACCACGTCGCGGTGCCGCGCATCGGCGACGATGCGGTTGTACAGCGCGTTGACCTGCATGCGTCCGCCTTCGAGCACCTGCAGGAAGATGCCGCCGGAGAAGCACAGCACCCCGGTGATGCCGTGCTCGGCGTTGGCCGCGCGCGACTGGCGCAGCAGCGCGAGCAGCATGTCCTGGTCGGCCGACTCGGCGGCGCGGCTGGCGTAAAGCAGACGGACCAGCATGCTCAGCCTCCGTTGCGCTTGGACAGCAGCGAGAGGAATTCGCGCCGCAGGTTGGCGTCCTTCAGGAAGGCGCCGCGCATCACCGAGTTGGTCATCATCGACTCGTCGTCCTTGACGCCGCGCCAGTGCATGCAGAAGTGGTCGGCCTCCATCACGATGGCCAGGCCGTCGGGCTTGACGCGCTCCTGCAGCTCGTTGGCGAGCATGGTCACCGCCTCTTCCTGGATCTGCGGCCGGCTCATGATCCAGTCGCAGATGCGCGCGTACTTCGACAGGCCGATCAGGTTGCTGAACTCGTTCGGCAGCACGCCGATCCACACCTTGCCGAGGATGGGGCACAGGTGGTGCGAGCAGGCGCTGCGCACCTTGATCGGGCCGACGATCATCAGCTCGTTCAGCCGCGCCGCGTTGGGAAACTCGGTGACCGAGGGCATCGCGCTGTAGCGGCCGACGAACACCTCGTCGACGAACATCTTGGCGACGCGCCTGGCGGTCTCCTGCGTGTTGTGGTCGCTGTCGGTGTCGATCACCAGCGCGCGCAGCACCTCCTGCATCCTCGCCTCGACCTCGGCCTTCAGCTCGTCGAGCTCGCCGGGACGCACGTGGTCGGCGATGTTGTCGTTGGCGTGGAAGCGGCATTCGGCGCCGACCAGGCGGTAGCGGATGCGCTCCGAGGCCGGCAGGCGCGCCAGCTCCTCCTCGGTGCGGAAGATCGGGGTGGCTTGTTGGGCGGGGGGCATGGTCCGGGCGGCGCGCGATGCAGGGCCTGCGAGGGTAGCGCAGGCCGCGCGGCCGCGCAGCCGGGCCTTGCCCAGCCCGTAGACTGCGCGCGGTGAATGCTTCTTCCGCCTCGCTGCCACTCGCCGAACTGCTGACCCATGCCGCCGCCGCCGTGCAGGCGGTGCGTGCCGGGCGCAGCCTCGACGACGCGCTGGCCGCCTGCCCGCCGGCGGCGCGGCCGGGCACGCAGGCGCTGGCCTTCCACGCGCTGCGCTGGCTGGGCGGCGCGACGGCGGTGCGCGCGCAGCTCGTGCCCAAGGCGCCGCCGCCGGCGCTGGACGCACTGCTGCTCACGGCGCTGGCGCTGCTGTGGCCCGAGGGGCCCGGCTCGAGCCCACCCTATGCCGAGCACACGCTGGTCGACCAGGCGGTGGCCGCGGCCAAGGCGCGCGGCGGTTTCGTCAACGCGGTGCTCAGGCGCTTCCTGCGCGAGCGCGAGGCGCTGCTGGCGGCGATCGCGGCCGACCCGGCCGCGCGCTTCAACCATCCGCGCTGGTGGATCGAGCGCCTGCAGCGCGACTGGCCGGCGCAGTGGCAGCAGGTGCTCGACACCGACCAGCGGCGCGCGCCGATGACGCTGCGCGTCAACGCGCGCCGCAGCACGGCCGAGGCCTACGTGGCGCGCCTGGCCGAGGCCGGCCTCGCGGCGCGTGCGCTGGCGGGCACGCAGGCGGTGGTGCTGGCGCAGCCCGTGCCGGTGACGCAGCTGCCCGGCTTCGCCGAGGGCGAGGTGTCGGTGCAGGACGCCGCCGCGCAGCGCGCCGCGCCCCTGCTGATCGCCGCCGGCCTGCGCCCCGGCGCGCGCGTGCTCGACGCCTGCGCCGCGCCGGGCGGCAAGACCGCGCACCTGCTCGAGCTGGCCGATCTCGACGTGCTGGCGCTCGACAGCCATGCGCAGCGCCTCGCGCGCGTGCACGACACGCTGCAGCGCCTGCGCCTGAACGCCCGCACGCTCGCCGCCGACGCCGGCGATCCATCGGCGTGGTGGGACGGCCAGGCCTTCGACGCGATCCTGCTCGACGCGCCCTGCAGCGCCTCGGGCGTCGTGCGCCGCCATCCCGACGTGCGCTGGCTGCGCCGCGCCAGCGACATCACCGCGCTGGCGCGCACCCAGGCGCGCCTGCTCGATGCGCTGTGGCCCACGCTGGTGTGCGGCGGGCGGCTGCTGTACTGCACCTGCTCGGTCTTCAAGGCCGAGGGCCAGGGCCAGATCGACGCTTTTTTGCAACGCCACGCCGATGCCGTACCGGCGAGCGAGCCGCCATCGCCCGGCCATCTGCTGCCGCTGCCCGACAATGGGGACGGCTTCTTCTACAGCCTGCTCCACAAGACCTGACCTCGGCCCCACCCCCATGCGCAGCGCGGCCCTCACGACTGGACAGCCAGCCTTCCGCGCGATGCGGCGGTGGCTGGCGCTGGCGCTGCTGCTCGCGGCGACGGCCGTGCGCGCCGCCGCCCCCGAGCTGGCCTCCTTCGTGGTGGTGCGCAACGACGACGGCGTCGCGATCGACTACACGCTGAACTTCGAGCTGCCGCGCGGCGCCGAGGAGGCGCTGGCCAAGTCGGTGCCGCTGTACTTCGTCGCCGAGGCCGAGATCTTCCGCGACCGCTGGTACTGGCGCGACAAGCGCATCGCCAGCGCCTCGCGCGTCTGGCGCATCGTCTACCAGCCGCTCACCTCGAACTACCGCGTCACCTTCGCCGGCCTGAGCCAGAGCTACGCGACGCGCGCCGAGGCCTTCGCGGCGATCCGCCGCGGCGTCAACTGGAAGATCGCCGACGCCGCGCAGATCGAGGAGGGCGCGCGCCACTACGTCGAGTTCAGCTTCCGGCTCGACACCTCGCTGCTGCCGCGGCCGATGCAGATCGGTATCGCCACGCAGCCCGACTGGGCGCTGGCCCTCGAGCGCACGCAGCGCTTCGACTAGATTTCCCCTCGTGACCAAGGCAAAGCGCTGGGCCTGGATCGTCGCGCTGGTGGCGGCCACCGGCGCGGGCCTGGTGCTGGCCTTCCTGCTGTCGGTCGCCACCAACAGCCCGGCGCTGTACGAGCGCCACTATGTCTGGCTGTTCTGGGTCAACGTCACCGTGGCGGCGCTGCTGCTGCTGGTGGTGGGCATCGCCTCGGTGCGGCTGGTGCTGCGCGTGCGGCGGCGCAAGTTCGGCAGCCGGCTGCTGCTCAAGCTGGCGGCGATCTTCGCGCTGGTCGGCGTGGTGCCGGGGCTGCTCATCTACACGGTCAGCTACCAGTTCGTCTCGCGCAGCATCGAGAGCTGGTTCGACGTGAAGGTGGAGAGCGCGCTCGACGCCGGCCTGAACCTCGGCCGCGGCACGCTCGATGCGCTCGTCAACGAGCTGGCGCAGCGCACGCGCGGCGCCGCCGAGAAGCTCGCCGAGGGCGGCGCCGGCAGCACCGCCGCCGCGCTGGTGGAAGGCCGCCCCGGCAGCGCCACCACGCTGGCGCTGGAGCGGCTGCGCGAGCAGCTCGCGGCGCAGGAGGTGGCGATCGTCAACGCCAGCGGCCAGACGCTGCTGGCCGCCAGCAACAGCGCCGCGCTGCTGCCCGAGCGGCCGACGCCCGCGCTGCTGCGCGGCGCGCGGCTGCAGCGCGTGGTGGGCGTGCTCGAAGGGCTGGACGAGGATGCCGGCGCCGCCACGCAGGGGCGCATCCGCGTGCTCGCGCTGGTGCCCAGCGCCAACTTCGCGCTCGCCGAGCAGGAGCGCTACCTGATGGTGCGGCAACTGCTGCCGGCCACGCTGTCGACCAATGCGCTGGCGGTGCAGAGCGCCTACCGCGAATACCAGCAGCGCGCGCTGGCGCGCGACGGCCTGCGCCGCATGTACATCGGCACGCTGACGCTCGCGCTGGTGCTGGCGGTGTTCGGCGCGGTGCTGCTGGCCGCGCTGCTGGGCAACCAGCTGGCGCGCCCGCTGCTGCTGCTGGCCGAAGGCGTCGACCAGGTGGCGCACGGCGACCTCAGCGCCAAGCCGGTGTTCGCCTCCGGCGACGAGCTCGGCGGGCTGACGCGCTCCTTCGCCGACATGACCGAGCAGCTCTCCGAGGCGCGCGCGCTGGTGCAGCGCAGCGTGCGCCAGGTGGAGGGCGCGCGCGCCAACCTGCAGACCATCCTCGACAACCTCACTGCCGGCGTGATCGTGTTCGACCGCGCCGGGCTGATCGACACCGTCAATCCCGGCGCCACGCGCATCCTCAAGCTGCCGCTGTCGGCCTACCGCGGCCGGCGGCTCGACGAAGTGCAGGGGCTCGAAGTCTTCGCCAAGGCGGTGTGGCAGCGCTTCGAGCTGCACGCCGCCAGCCCCGAAGCCGGCGAGCGCGACCAGTGGCAGGACAGCTTCGACCTCCAGACCCAGGACGCGCAGGGCCGCGACCGCGACACGCTGACGCTGCTGGTGCGCGGCGCGGGCATGCCGCAGGGTGCGCGGCTGATGGTGTTCGACGACATCAGCGAGGTCGTCTCGGCGCAGCGCACGCAGGCCTGGGGCGAGGTGGCGCGGCGCCTGGCGCACGAGATCAAGAACCCGCTGACGCCGATCCAGCTCTCGGCCGAGCGGCTGCAGCACAAGCTCGAAGCCAAGCTCGACTCGAGCGACCAGGCGATGCTGGCGCGCTCGGTCGCGACCATCGTCAACCAGGTGCAGGCGATGAAGACGCTGGTCAACGAGTTCCGCGACTACGCGCGGTTGCCGGCCGCGCAGATGAAGCCGCTCGACCTCAACGCGCTGGTTTCCGAGGTGCTGGGCCTGTACGTCACCGCGCATGACGCCGGCCGGCTGCACGCCGAGCTGGGCGCCGGGCTGCCGCTGATCGTGGGCGATGGCACCCAGCTGCGCCAGGTGATCCACAACCTGGTGCAGAACGCGCTCGACGCGGTGGCCGAGCAGGCCGATGGCCGCGTGCTGGTGCGCACCGAGGTCGCGCGCACCGAGCGGGGCGACGTGCGCGCGGTGCGGCTGCAGGTGATCGACAACGGCCACGGCTTCGCCGAGAAGGTGCTCAAGCGCGCCTTCGAGCCCTACGTGACGACCAAGAGCAAGGGCACCGGCCTCGGCCTGGCGGTGGTCAAGAAGATCGCCGACGAGCACGGCGCGCGCATCCGCATCGCCAACCTGGGGGTGGCGCGGGACGCGCCCGGCGGCGACACTGCCGCGCCCCCGGGCGCCGCCGCGCCGACCGGGGCGCAAGTTTCGCTATCATTTTCGAAGTTCGCTCCGGCCGACGGTCCCCCGGCCGACGCGGCCCCCACCGCGAGCCGGACGCACTGACCACCCATGGCGATCATTCTTGTTGTTGACGACGAACTCGGCATCCGCGCGCTGCTCTCGGAGATCCTGACCGACGAGGGCCACACCGTGGAGATGGCGGAAAACGCCGCCGAGGCGCGCGCCGTGCGCGAGCGGCTGCGCCCGGATCTCGTGCTGCTGGACATCTGGATGCCCGATGTCGACGGCATCACCTTGCTCAAGGAGTGGGGCGCCACCGGCCTGCTGACGATGCCGGTGATCATGATGAGCGGGCACGGCACCATCGACACCGCCGTGGAGGCCACCAAGTTCGGCGCGATGGCCTTCCTCGAGAAGCCGGTGACGCTGCAGAAGCTGCTGCGCGCCGTCGAGCAGGGCCTGGCCAAGCCGAGCGCCGCGGCGCGGCCGGCCACGCCGGTGAACCACCCGCACCACAACCACCACATCGGCGACAGCTCGCTGACCGTGGAAGCGGCGATGACCGGCGGCCAGGGCCTGCCGAACACGCCGCTGCTGCTGGGCCCGCAGGCCGAGCAGAGCTTCGACCTCGACCGCCCCTTGCGCGAGGCGCGCGACGCCTTCGAGAAGAGCTACTTCGAGTTCCATCTCGCGCAGGAGAACGGCAGCATGACGCGCGTGGCCGAGAAGACCGGCCTGGAGCGCACCCACCTGTACCGCAAGCTCAAGCAGCTGGGCGTCGACCTCTCGCGCAACAAGCGCGGCGGTGCGCTCTGAACCGGCGGGCGCGCCGGCCTCGGCTATACTCGCGGGTTCTCACGGCCAAGTAGCTCAGTTGGTAGAGCAGCGGATTGAAAATCCGCGTGTCGGTGGTTCGATTCCGCCCTTGGCCACCAAGTTACTGTTCCCAGGGAATCCAAAGACGTCCCGGGAAGTCCAAAAGCCCTAGAGAATCAACGCTCTAGGGCTTTTTCATGTCCCGCTGAGTTCCTGCAGGTCGCTTGAAATCCGGCCGGTCGTGCAGTCACTTGAGCGGTAACTCGGCTGCGGATGCTCAAGGCAGTGCGGCCGGGCGATCCGCGCAAGCGGCTGAACGATGGTGATGGGCTCTACCTGCTGCTGTCAGTGAAGGGCGGTGCGCACGCCAGCCTCCCTGAGGAAGCGCTTGGCCTCGCTCCTCATTCCCGTCGAGATGCTCTCCCAAGTGTGAGCTGGGAAGTCCTTGGGTAGCCTTTGCTCCACCCGTGCAAGCGCGTTCTCGATGCTGCCGACGAGCTCGATCATCGCGGCCCATACCGCGTCCCCGCCGTGCCTGGCCGCCAGTTGCTGCCAGTGGCGCGCCTGGATCGTGTGGAACAGGTAATGCGCGTTCTTCGAGCGCACGGCCATCGCCAAGCCCGCCTTGCGCTGTCTGAACTGGTTGGCGCCGTCACCGTAGTAAGGCCACATCGACAGGACGTCGTACAGCGGCGTCATGCGATAGGCGTCGCCCCGATCGAGATGAATCGAGAAGTTCTTGGCGTGGCCGTCGGTGGCGGCCATCAGCACGAACGCGAGCTGCGTGAGCAGGAAGAGCGTCGTGTCCTCCCGATCCGCACTTCCCTGCAGCAGCTGCAGACACTTCTCCATGCCGGGGCCGCCGCCTTGCTCGTACTTCCGGTCCGGCGCGACGCCGAGCGCCTGGCAGAAATCTTCCTGGGGCAAGCGTGCGATCCATTTGCCCTTGTCCATCCACGCGCGATCGAATCGCTCGACGATCAGCACGGTCTGATCGCCGAAAGTCTCCAGTGACGTGGAGGCAACGGGCAGCCCGAGTTCCGCGGCGATCTGCGCGCACAGCCATTCGTTCTGGACCGAGTCCGACGCATCGACGCGCTTCGAACCACCGATGAGACCCAGCGGGAGCTTGATGATGTGGGTGGTGGGCGTGCCGCCATGTGGCCGGCACCATCTGCCCTTCCACCGCGTGAGCGCGGTCTTCTCCTGGGCGCCGGCGATGGAGATGCGGAACAGGTCGTCGTCGTGGATCGACCCGGGGTCCATATCCGAAGGAACGGCCTGCAGCAGATCGACGATCTGGTCCTCGGTCAGGCGCTGACAGTCGATCCGGTCCCAGCCCTCCGGGGTGACGCCCTCGGGCAGGAGTTGTACGGCCCCGACGCAGTCCCGGCCGATGGCCTCCAGCAGGTCGAAGATCTCGCTCGACCGGAGGCCGAAGCGCCGGCGCAGGCGCGACCGGATTCTCTCGTTGTCCGGCAGGAGGTTGTCGAAGTAGTTGCGGACCTCCTGGCCCTTGAGCTCCAGTGAGCCGCTGATGGGAAGTGAGAGCGACAGCGATCGCCGACGGGGGGACTCCAGCCAGGATGCCTCGTAGCGGAAGGTGTGCGAATTCCGGTCGACGAGCCAGGTGCCGACCAGTTCGCCGTTCATCCAGGCCTTGAGCGACTGGGTCACCACGAGCCCTTCTTGGGGTGGGCCACGGGAGTCCGCTTCGATGCAGGCGGAACCTCAGGCTGCCTGCTCGCCGCCTCGGGCCGTGGCTTTGCGGTTTTCGGTCTCGATGTCTTGGCTGCAGGGGCGCTGGTGGCAGCCGGCGCGGCCGTCGTCTCCTGCAGGGTCAGCGAAACGCCCAGCACGGACAGCAGCTTCATCAACTGCTCGAAGTTGACCAGGCCCGGGTTCGCTTCGATCTCCGCGATCCGCGCCTGGCTGACGCCGATGCGTTTGCCGAGCTGGGCCTGAGTCAGGCCGTGCCGCTTCCTCAACGCCCGCAGATGTTGCCGGAGTTGATTGGGAAAGCGGACAGGGAAGGCATTGATCATGGTTCATCTTATAAGCCAAAGCCTGTATGTGCAACATACAAGCTAAAGCCTATTCCGAAAACTTATCGGCTATAGTAAGTAACGTGACGGTGCAGCCTCCAGGCTATGCAGGGGGCGCAGGAACCGCGTCTTCTTCGTAGGTCTCCTGGCATCGAAGTTGAAGCGATGCGTGGCTGAGCGCGGCCGACAAGCGGCTGATCTTCGAGGACAACGCGCGCAAGGTGTCCGGCCTCGGCACGTGAGCGTGGTCAGCTTCCCTCGGGGCGGCCGCCGAGCTGCCGCGTGATGCGGTCGGCCGATTGCCGCAGCTCGTCGACGAAGGACGGCTGAACGCGCTGCTCGGGCGCCGTCAGCGTGAGCGCGCCCACGAGTTCGTGCGCAGCGTTCCACACCGGCGCCGAGATGCCCACCAGGCCCGGAATGCGATCGCTGGTGATCATCAGGTAGCCGTCGCGGCGCACCTGGTCGTAGAGGCGGCCGCGCGCGCCGCCATAGGCCATCAGCACGCGCCCGCCGGCGCCGCGATCCAGCGGCAGCACGTCGCCGGCGCGCACGTGGTCGCGCAGCAACTGCGGCGAGTCCACCCGGTACAGCACGATGCGCTGCTCGCCCTGGCGCACGTGGAAGGCCACGCTCTCCCGCGTGCGCTCGACCAGCGCACGCATCTCCGGGAGCACGACGTCGTCGAGCGAGAAGGATGCGGAGTACAGCGCCGCCAGCCGCGCGACCTCGGGCCCCGGGGCCCAGTGGCCATCGAGCGTGCGCCGCACCAGCCGGCCCTGCGCCAGCGAGGCCAGCAGGCGCAGCACCGTGCTCTTGTACAGGCGCGTGCGCTCGGCGAGTTCGGTCACGGTCAACGCCTTGTCGCCGGCGCGGAACGCGGCCAGCAGGCTCACCGCGCGGTCGACGGCCGCGGCGCCACCGGGCGCTGCCTTCTCGTCGGCCACGGAGACATGGGAGGACTTCTTCGGCATGGCGCGCAGCTTAGGCCCTGGGGCACCTCGGTTTGACAGGCAGCTTGATATTCATTACGATAGTTTTGTCTTACAGACCTATATTCTATCCTACAGAACAAGTCATGAGGATTGCCCGCTTCAACCACGGTCGCATCGGCGTCGTCGTCGGCGACGCGCAGCTGGTGGACATCACCGAGGTGATCGGCGAGGACGCCGCGGCCTGGCCGCCGCAGGGCACGGTGCGGCTGATCGCGCGCTTCGCCGAGCTGCGGCCGCTGATCGAGCAGGCGCTGCCGTCGCTGCCGCGCCTGCGCCTGGCCGACGTGACCCTGCGCACCCCGGTGCCGTGGCCGAACAAGGTGATCGCCTACCCGGTCAACTACCACGACCACGGCCGCGAGATGCAGGCCGGCTACCGCGCCGATGTGCAGGGCTTCTTCCTCAAGCCGTGCTCGTCGCTCTCCGGTGCCGGTGAGCCGGTCGAGCTGCCCGAGGTGCCCGGGCGCGAGGTGCACCACGAGTCCGAGCTGGCCATCGTGATCGGCAAGCAGTGCCGCGGCATCGCGCGCGAGCAGTGGCGCGAGGTCGTGTTCGGCTACGCCTGCCTGCTCGACATGGTGGTGCGCGGCAAGGAGGAGCGGGTGTTCCGCAAGGCCTTCGACACCTTCTGCCCGGTGGGGCCGTGGATCACCACCGCCGACGAGGTCGGCGACCCGACGCAGCTGGAGATGAAGCTGTGGGTCAACGGCGAGCTGAAGCAGCACGCCAGCACGCGCGACCTGGTGCTCGACATCCCCGGCATGGTGCAGATGGCCGCCGCGGTGATGACGCTGCACCCCGGCGACATCATCGCCACCGGCACGCCGGCAGGCGTCGGCCCGGTGAAGAACGGCGACACCGTGCGCATCGCCATCGATCGCCTCGGCGAGATGAGCGTGCCGGTGGTGCAGGGCACGCTGGGCCGCACGCCGGTGTTCGAGAAGCCCTACACCCCGGACATCATCAAGCAACGCTGAGGCAGACGATGAAGACTCTCGACGAGCTGTACGCCCGCATCGATGCGCTCGGCATGGAAGGCGGCTGGCACCGCAAGCAGCCCTCGCTGTGGCCCGAGCCGCGCGCGAACTTCCTGCCGGCGCAGTGGCGCTATGCCGACGTCAAGCCGATCCTCGAGGCGGCCGGCCACCTGGTGGACCACGAGCTGGCCGAGCGCCGCAATCTCACGCTGACCAATCCGCTGCCGGGCAACGGGTACGCCACGGTGCGCACGCTGGTGGCGGCCTACCAGTCGATCAAACCCGGCGAGCGCGCGCTCTCGCACCGCCACACGCCGAACGCGCTGCGCATCATCGTCGAGGGGCGCGGCACCTACACCGTGGTGAACGGCACGCGCGTGGAGATGCGCCCCGGCGACGTGCTGCTGACGCCGAGCTGGCACTGGCATTCGCACGAGGCCATCGGCCCCGACGAATGCTTCTGGGTCGACGTGCTCGACGTGCCGCTGGTGCACCTGCTCGAGCCGATGTTCTTCGAGCGCCATCCCGATCGCTGCGAGCCGGTACGCGAGAACGTCGAGAGCTGTCCGCTCGCGTTCCGCTGGGAGGATTCGCTCCAGCGCCTGGACGCCGCCTTCGGCGCTCCGGCCGACGCCATGTCCGAACGGGAGATCGAACTCGGCGAGCCGGCGATGAAGACCGTCGCCATCCACGTGCAGCGCATGGGCGAGGACTTCGCCTCGCCCGAGCACCGCAGCACCGCCAACGCCGTGTTCACGGTGATCGAGGGTGCGGGCCGCACGTGCATCGGCGACAAGGAGTTCGCCTGGCAGCGTGGCGACGTGCTCGCCGTGCCTGCCTGGCAACCGTACCGCCACCGCGTATCGAAGAACGCGCACCTGGTGCGCGTCAGCGACGAACCCGTGATGCGCGCTTTCGACTGGCTGCGCCAGCGTTGAACCCAGAGGAACACGAGATGAAGAAGTACATGGCTTTCGCCGCTCGCCGCCGCCTGGTGGCGGCCACGACGCTCGCCGCAGCCCTGGCCGCCGCGGGCGCCTGGGCGCAGCCCGGCTATCCGGAGAAGACGATCCGCATCGTCACGCCCTACGACCCGGGCAGCCTGGTCGATACGACGACGCGCCTCGTCGCCGACGGACTCAAGGCCGAGCTCGGCCAGAACGTGATCGTGGAGAACCGCAGCGGCGGCATGGGCATGATCGCCATGACTGCGCTGCTGGCTGCGCCGGCCGACGGCTACACGCTGCTGACGGACACGCCGGCCTCGGCGATCAACCCGACGCTGTACAAGGCCAAGTACAACCCCAAGGCGGACATCGCGCCGATCGCGCAGTTCATGCGCCTGCCCTTCGCGATCGGCGCCAGCCCGTCGCTGCCGGCGGGCAGCGCCGCCGAGCTGGTGGAGTACGTGCGCAAGAACCCCGGCGCCGTCGACGTGGCGGTGGCCGGCACCTCGACCGGGCTGGTCGGCGACCTGTTCGCGATCCAGAACGGGCTGCAGTTCAACCGCATCCCGTACAAGGGGGCGGCGCCCGCCATGATGGCCGTGCTGAAGGACGAGGCCAAGCTGATCTTCCTCGACGCCGGCAACCTCGCGCAGTACATCAACGGCGGCAAGATGAAGGGGCTGCTGATCACCTCCGAGCAGCGCTGGCCCGCGCTGAAGGACGTGCCCACCGCGAAGGAGGCCGGCTTCGCCGCGTTCGACGCGGCCACCTGGTTCGGCATGTTCGCCCGCGCCGACGTGCCGCCCGACGTGCAGGAGCGCCTGAACGCCGCGGTGCGCAAGGTGATGGCCTCGCCGAAGGTGGAGGAGTTCCTGCGCCAGCGCGGCGCGATCGCCTCGACGATGACGACGGCGCAGTTCCGCGCCTTCTTCAACCGCGAAGTCGACACCTGGGCAGAGGTGATCCGCAAGGCGGACGTCAAGGCGCAGTGAACGCCGCGAAGCGGCTCGGGCAAAGGAGCAGGACATGCATGTATTGATCGCGGGCGGCGGCATCGGCGGACTGGCCGCCGCCGCGGCGCTGCTGCAGCGCGGCATCGACGTTGACGTCTACGAACAGGCGGCCGAACTGAAGGAGGTCGGCGCCGGCATCCAGATCAGCCCCAACGGCAACAAGGTGCTCGACGCACTGGGCGTGTTCGAGGCGCTCGAGGCGCTGTCGTGCGATCCCGGGCGCAAGGAGTTCCGGCTGTGGAACACCGGCAAGCCCTGGCCGATGTTCAGCCTGGGCAAGACCGTGGTCGAGGCCTACGGCTATCCCTACCTCACGGTGTACCGGCCGGACATGCACGAGGCGCTCGCCGACCGGGTGCGCGCACTCAAGCCGGACGCCATTCACCTCGGCAGCGCGGCGGCGGGCTGCGCGCAGGACGCCGAGGGCGCCGAACTCGTGCTGCGCGACGGCACCCGGGTGCGCGGCGATGCGCTGATCGGCGCCGACGGCGTGCGCTCGATCGTGCGCAACACGCTGTGGGGGCCGAGCGATCCGCAGTTCTCCGGCATGGTGGCCTGGCGCGGCCTGATCCCGATGGAGACGCTGCCCGCGCACATGCGCGAATCGGTCGGCACGACCTGGATCGGCCCCGGCGGCCACGCGGTGTCGTACCCGCTGCACCGCTCGAAGTACATGAACTTCGTCGCCACCATCGAAGGCAAGACCTGGACGGCCGCCGGCGGCTCGGAGGAAGGCAGCGTCGAGGAATGCCTGGCCGACTTTCACGGCTGGCACGAGGACGTGCAGACGCTGATCCGCCGCAGCCCGCGCCTGCTCAAGTGGGCGCTGGCGCAGCGCGACCCGATCCCGGCCTGGACGCAGGGACGCATCAGCCTGCTGGGCGACGCGGCGCACGCCACGCTGCCCTTCCTCGCGCAGGGCGCGGTGCATTCGATCGAGGACGGCATGGTGCTGTCGCGTTGTCTCGAAGGCGTGGACAAGGCCGGCGTGCCCGCCGCGTTGAAGCGCTACGAAGCCGCGCGCATAGCGCGCACCAGCCAGATGGTGCGCGGCGCCACCGCCAACACCGAGCGCTTCCACAGCCGCGAGCTGGCCACCGAGGCGACGGCCGAGGAGTACCTGCAGCGCGAGTGGAGCGCGAGCCCGATCCGCGACCGCTACCACTGGCTGTATGCCTACGACGCGAACACCGCGCCGATCTGAACACGGGGCGAGCGGCGTGGCCAATCGACTGCTGGAGGGCATCCGCGTCCTCGACCTGAGCAACGTGCTGGCCGGGCCGTTCTGCGGCTATCAGCTGGCCCTGCTCGGCGCCGACGTGATCAAGGTGGAATCGCCGGAGGGCGGCGACCTGGCGCGCCAGCTCGGCGCCGACGCCGCGCTCAACGCCTCGAGAATGGGGGCTTCGTTCCTGGCGCAGAACGCCGACAAGCGTTCTGTCGTGATCGACCTGAAGTCCGAGGGCGGGCGCGAGAACTTTCTGAAGCTCGTGCGCGACGCCGACGTCGTGCTGGAGAACTTCCGCCCCGGCGTGATGGAGCGGCTCGGGCTCGGCCACGAGGTGCTCGAGGCCGTCAAGCCGGACCTGATCTATTGCGCCATCTCCGGCTTCGGGCAGGACGGGCCGCTGTCGCGCGCGCCGGCCTACGACCAGATCATCCAGGGCCTGTCCGGCGTGATGAGCGTGACCGGCGGGCCGCAGAGCGCGCCGCTGCGCGTCGGCTATCCGGTGTGCGACACCTTCGGGGGGCTGATGGCGGCCTTCGCCATCTGCGCCGCGCTGCTGCGCCGGCAGCGCAGCGGGGAAGGGGCGTTCCTCGACGTCTCCATGCTCGACTCGGCACTCGTCGGCATGGGCTGGATCGTCTCGAACCTGCTGGTGGCGGGCCAGGAGCCGGTGCCCATGGGCAACGACAACTTCACCGCCAGCCCGTCGGGCACCTTTGCCACCGGCCACGGCCTGCTGAACATCGCCGCGAACAAGCAGGAGCAGTTCGAGGCCCTGTGCGACGTGATCGGCGCCTCGCCGCTGAAGACCGATGTGCGCTTCGCCACCCGCGAGGACCGCAAGCGCCACCGTGCCGAACTGCGGGCCGAGCTCGAGAAGCATCTTGTTCACGCCGACGCGGCGACATGGGAGGACCAGCTCAACGCGGCGGGCGTTCCGGCCGGGCGCGTGCTCGACGTGGCGCAGGCCCTGCAGCAGGATCAGGTCGCGCAGCGCGGGCTGGTCGCCGACGTTCCGATCGATCTGGCCGGCCGCTCGTCCGTGCAGCTGACCGGCAGCGCCTTCCTGGTCGACGGCCAGCGTTGCGTGCCGCACCGTGCGCCGCCCTTCCTGGGCGAGCACAGCGCCGACTTGCTGCGCGGGCTGGCCCGCAAGCCGCTCACCGCCGTCGAAGAAGCCCGCGCACCGTGAGCGACACGCCTGCCGACGCCCTGCTCCGCAAGGCCTCCGACTGGTGGTCGACCGCGGTCATCGACATTCGCCCTGGCGTGATCCGCCCCCGCGGCATCCCGATCCAGGAGCTCATCGGCTCGGCCAGCTTCCCGCAGATGATCTGGCTGATGCTGCGCGGCGCGTTGCCGACGCCCGAGCAGGCGCGGCTGCTCGAAGCGGCGCTGGTGGCTGCGGTGGACCACGGCCCGCACGCGCCGTCGATCGCCATCGCACGCATGGCGGTCACCTGCGGCCAGGGGCTCAACGGCGCGATGGCCTCGGCGATCAATGTGCTCGACGACGTGCACGGCGGTGCGGGCGAGCAGTGCCTGGCGCTGTACCGGCGCGCGCTCGCGCTGCGGCCAGGACGCAGCGTGGAGGCGGCAGTCGACGAGGCGCTGGACGCGCAGATCGCCGGGCACGGCCGCATCGTGCCGGGATTCGGTCACCGCTTCCACCCCGTCGACCCGCGCGCGGTGCGTCTGCTGGCGTTGATCGACGAGGCGCAGGCGGCGGGTACCGTGGCGGGCGAGCATGCCCGCGTGGCCCGCACCATCGAGGCGGCGCTGCAGCGGCGCACCGGCAGGGCGCTGCCGATGAACATCGACGGCGCCACCGCCGTCGTCTATGGCGAACTCGGCTTCGAGCCGCCGCTGGCGCGCGGCCTGTTCATCCTCTCGCGCTCGGTGGGCATCCTTGCCCACGCATGGGAGGAATCGAACCAAGGCCGCCGCATCAAGGGGCCGATGCCGCCGGAGCTGCCCTACACCTACACCGGCCCGCAGGGCTGAGGAAGACGATCCGCCCTGGCAGCCCGGACGAGCGGGCATGCGCGGGCCGACACCCTCCGGACTAGGAAGCCGGCGGGTCTTCCGGGAGGGCGCCCGCGAAGCGCGGCCGCCGGCGCTCCTGAAAGGCGAGCAGCCCTTCGGTCAGATCGCCGGAAAACCCCACGTCGACCGCCCAAGCACTCGCCAATTCCAGCGCCGCGGCTTCCGTACCCTTGAGCGCAGCGGCGATACTGGCCTTGCACCCACGCAGCGCCTGCATCGGGCCCTGTGCGAGTCGATGGGCGAGCTGGGTGGCGACATCGAGGGCGGCGCCACGCTCGCACACTTCGTCCACGAGACCCCATTCGAGCGCACGCCGCGCATCGACGGTCTCACCCAGCAGCATCATGCGGTGCGCTCGACCGACGCCGATCCGCCGCGTGACGCGTAGCGTCCCGCCGCTGCCGGGGAACGCGCCGAGATGGATCTCGGGCAGGCTGAGCCTGGCATCCTGCGCGGCCACCACAAAGTCGCAGCACACCGCCAGCTCGAGCCCGCCGCCGGTCGCTGCGCCTTCGATGGCCGCCACGGTCGGCTTCGGGAAGTCCGCGAGGCGTCCGAACACCTCGTGGTCCTGCGCGAACTTGCGCGCCAGCGCTTCACGACCGCGACCGATGAGCGCGCGAAGCTCGTCCAGGTCCGACCCGGCGCAGAAGGCTCGCGTGCCCGATCCGCAAACAATCAAGGCGCGCACCTGGTCGTCGCCTGCGCAGCGCTCGAGCAGTTCGCCCAGTTGCGTGACCATCGGCCGATCCAGCGTGTTCACGGGCGGCGCGTCCAGCGTGATGCGGGCGATACCCTGGCTGACGTTGATCGTGACTTGCTTCATCTGGTTTTCCAGTTCGGTTTCAGACCGGCGTCCCCAGCGCGCTGACCACGACATGCGCCGGTGGATCGGGAGCGAACAGCTCGTCGACCAGCGGCTGGCGGTTGGCGAGGAAGGCTCGTTGATTGATCGAGCCCTTGTCCGTCAGCTCTCCGGCCGCCGCCGAAGGCTGCGCGCGGACCAGCATCGCGCGGGACACGAAGGTCGAGCTGCCCGTGTTTCGCCTCGCCATCGAGTCGATGATCGCCGCCACGCTCGAGCGCAATGCAGCGTGCGTGATGACGCTGTCCCACGATGCGCCGGCGTCGAGACCGCAGGCCGCCGCGCAGGCGGCGGGGTCCGCGATGATGAACGCGCCGACGGCATCTCGGCCTTCGCCGCAGATCACGGCGTCGAGGAAGAGGCCGTCGCTCTCCTGGATCAGGCGCGCGCGAAGTGTCCCCACGTTGACCCACGTTCCCGTGCTGAGCTTGAAATCCTCGGCCACCCGGCCATCGAACGCCAGCCCCGCGGCAGGGTCGTCCGGGTCGATCAGCGACAAGGCGTCGCCCAGGCAGGCGTATCCCTCTTCGTCGAAGAGTTTGCGCGTCAGATCCGGTTGACCCCAATAGCCCGGCGTGACATTCGGGCCGCGCAGGCGCCCCTCGTACTTCCCGGAACCGATCGGGTACAGCTTGAGGTCGCAACCCGGCACGGGCAGCCCGGCCAGTCCGGTCCGCTGCGTCAGCCAGTTCGCGGCCAGCGCGAATGGAGCCGTCTCGGTGGCGCCGTAGCCCGACATCATCGGGACGCGCTGCCCGCAGGCTTGCACGGCGATGTCGTCCAGGTCCTGGACCAGGGATCGCCCCAGCGCCGAGCCGGAGTAGTACATCAGGCTCAGGCGGGAGAAGAAGCGCGCGCGCAGCTCGGCGTCACGCCGTAGCCAGGGCACGAGCATCGCGAATCCTCGCGGCACGCTGAAGTAGATCGTCGGCGCGATCTCGCGCAGGTTGCGCACGGTCTTCTCGATCTCGCCGGGGACCGGCTTCCCGTCGTCGATGTAGAGCGTGCCGCCGCAGTGCAGCGTCAGTCCCATCATCTGATTGCCGCCCGAGGTGTGGTGCCAGGGCAGCCAGCTGAGTATGACCGGCGGTTCTTCGGCGATGCAGGGGATGGACTGCACGAACATCTGCTGGTTGGACGCCAGCATGCGATGGGTATTGATCACCCCCTTCGGCATGCCGGTCGAGCCCGACGTGAACAGAACCTTCGCAACCGCGTCGGCGTCGACGGCCGCGCTCGTCGCTTGCACGTCGGCCGTGGCCTCGCGCTGCATGAGCGCCTCGAAGGGCAGGCTGCGGCCACCCGCTGCCGGCGCCCGCGTGTGCACGATGCGCGCATCGCCCGGCGCGGTTCTATCGATGGCGGCGGCGTAGGCCTCGCCCTCGTCTGCGTACACCATGCTCGGGTTCAGCAGCCCCATGACATGCCGCAGTTTCGAGTGGTCGTCGGACAGGAGCGAGTACGCCGGGGTAATCGCGCTGCAGGGAATGCCGACGTGCATGGCGGCCAGCGCGAGCAGCGCATGGTCGATGCTGCTCCCGGACAGCAACGCGATCGGCCGGCCGGCCGGGAGGCGCATATCCAGCAGCCCTTGTGCGATCCGTTGCACGCGCGACCACGCCTCTGCGTAGGTCAGCGGATGCCAGCCCGAACCGTCGGGCCGACGAACGGCGAGGAAGACACGGTCCGGCGCTTGCTGCGCCACGGCGCCCAGTCGATCGGTGAGCTTGCGCGGATAGGCCTGCAGATCCTCCTTCGAGCGGATGAGCAGGCAGCCATCCGCCCGCCGCTCCCAGCGGACCTCGTGGCTGCCGAGGCGGATCTGCCGGAACGGTGCTGCGCTCGAGTGGGCATGGAGGGGCGGGTGCTGCATGGGCCTCATGGTAGGAGCGCGCTCGCGCGCGCGGCGTCCTGCCGCAGTAGGACGGGTTAGTCCGTATGCCTGCGGGCCCAACGTATGGTCCAATGTTGTTAACGTGGTTTACTGTCAACCGAGATAACAAACTCGCTGGTGGAGATGCCCATGCAAAGTTGGCTTGTCGAAGATTCCAAGCGTTCCCGGGCCATCGACGTGTCGTCGGTGGCGTCGCTTGTCGATGCGATCGGCAGCACGGACCCGGAAACATTGGCGCGCAGCATCTTCGATGCCGTCCTCCCTCTGTTCGAGCTTCAACAGTGCACCGTGTTTGCCCACGAGGCCGAACGCAATCCCCGCCTGCTGTCGGGCGCTTCTCGCAACGGGCCGTGGGTGGCGTTTCGAGCGGGTGCCCTGCATGCGCGGGAGTTCGCCGGGCAGGACAGCTTGCGTGGCGTCATCGAGCGTCGGCCGGCCACCGGCCCGGTCGGCTGCATCGTGGTCTGTCGCCAGCGCACCGACGAATTGCCCGGCGGAACGCTGCGCAGCGAGTGCATGGAACTGCTCGGGCTGGTTGATCGGCTGAGCGTGCTGGTGCGCGTCAGCGAGTCGGTCTGGCTGGTCGCCCACCTGTTCCGCAGCGCCGAGCAAGGCTTGTTCGACGACGCGGAGATCGATGGCCTGTGCGGCATGGCGCGACTCATCGGTCGATGCATGGCGCGCCACTATGCCTGCGACGTGGACGGGGTGGCTGCGCAGCGCGGCAATGTTTCCGACGGCGTCCTCGACATCGGCTCGCGCCTCACGGTCCGCGAGCGCGAGGTGCTCGTCCGCATCCTGGACGGCGTGACGATCAACCGCATCGCGGAGGATCTCAAGTTGCGCCCGACGACGATCGCGACGTATCGCATGCGCGCGTACGAGAAGCTCGGTGTAACCTCGCGCCAGGAACTGTTCGCGGCGATGCTGAGGCAACGAAGCGGGGCGCGCGACAACGGCGCGGCGCCTCGGTGGGCGGCGTGATGTCGGCATCGCGGACGGTCGACGAAACGGGAGGCCGCTCTTGAAGCGTACTGAGGTCCAGCGGGCAAAGAGGCGCCCGTCCGAGGCGGAGTCCGCTGCCAGTTGCGAACGGATCGGGCATGGCGGCGTGATTGACCTGCATGGGTATGCCGCGCCGACGACGCTCCATATCCAGCAGATGGAAGCGTTTGTCGGGTACTGGGTGCGCCGACTCGACAACAAGATCCACACCAGTTTCCTCGCGGCGCTCGGGCACGAGGAAATCACGCCGGCGCGCTTCACCGCCCTGTCGATCATCGCGGCCAATCCCGGCGTGCGGCAAGTCGACCTCGCAAGGGCGCTCGAAGTGGCCCGGCCGGCTGCGCTGAAGGTCGTCAACCATCTGGTCGAACTGGGTCTGGTCGAGACGCATCCCATTCCGAGCGACAAGCGCATCGGCGCGCTGGCGCTGTCGGAGCGCGGCCAGAAGAAGTTGGCCGAGTACGTGCGCGCCGTGAACGAGCACGAGGCGCGAGTCTTCGACGCCGTCAGCGCCGAGGAACTCTCTGCGCTGGTGCTGCTGCTGAAGAAGCTGCTCGCCTGAAAGCTCGACGACGGCCGGGCCGCCCCGTCAGTTGGCCTTGATCCCCAGCGCATCGACCGTCCTCCTCAGCGCCGCGCCCTCCTGCGCGGATTCCGACCGGAACTCCTCGATCGAGCGGGAGGGTGCCGGCTCGTAGCCCGAAGCCAGCAGCTTGGCTTGCACGTCCGGATCGGCCAGCGCGCGGGCGCTGGCGTCGAACAGCTTGCGCGCCACGTGGTCCGGCAGGGCGGCCGGGCCCGCCAGCGCGAACCAGTAGCCGACGTTGAAGTTCTTCATGCCGAGCTCGGACAAGGTCGGCACGTCCGGCGTGAGCGGCGAGCGGCGATCGGCGGTGATGGCGAGGGCGCGCAGCCGTCCGCTCTTCACCATCGGCATCACCGAGCTGGGAACGGCGAAGGTCAATGGCACCTCGCCGCTGACCGTCGCCACCACCGCGCGGGAGCCGCCGGTGTACGGCACCTGGCTCAGGCGGATCTCGGACTGCCGATTGAACTCGTGAAGGATCAGCGCGGGATACAGGCCCTGCGTCGACCCCACGAACACTTCGCCCTTGTCGGCCTTCGCCTTGGCGACCAGCTCCGCCAGCGTGCCCACGCCGTAGTCCTTGTTGGCGGCCATCACGAAGAACGTGCGGGCCACGCGGCTGATCGGCGTGAAGCTGGTTTCGTCGTAGCGCACGTTGGGTGTCCACATCGCCTTGTCCGCGCCGAAGATCGAGTCGGGCGCCAGCAGCAAGGTGTAGCCGTCCGGGGCGGCGGACGCGACCGCGGCCGGGCCCAGCGTCGTTCCGGCGCCCGGCCGGTTGTCCACGATGACCTGCTGCCGCAGCGTGCGGCTCATGTGCTCGGCCAGCAAGCGCGCGACGACGTCGCCGCCGCCGCCGGGCGGAAATCCGACGACCAGCCTGACCGGGCGGCTCGGGTAGTCGGCCGGCTGCGCCGTCGCCGTTCCCGCGAGCGCCGCCAGGGCAAGGATCGCCGCGCGGGGAAATGTCAGTGCAAGCACGCGTCCGGCGATGCGCGAGGTGACCATCGATGTCTGCTCCTTGGTGTGGATGAACGCGCATGACACTCGGGAGGTGCAGCGTCGCGAATGCGCAGTTTGTCGACCCTGCGCGCCGGGTCTGTCCTGCGCGAACACGACAGATCGGGCGGCGTTGTCGTTGTCGAGCACGACAGAGAAACGTCGCCGACACGCGTACCGTGGCACTCGCCCGCTGCAGGGTCTGACGAGAGCCATGTCGATGCAAGTCCAACTCCCGCGAGGCCGTCGCTGATGGCCGACGCCTTCCTCTATGACGCGGTGCGCACGCCGCGCGGTGCCGGCCGCGCCACCGGTTCGCTTCATACCCTGTCGCCGATCGATCTCGGCGCCTGCGTGCTCGACGCGTTGCGCGCACGCACCGGCTTCGACCGCGAGCCTGTCGAGGACGTGATCTTCGGCGTCGGCGATGCCGTCGACGACCAGGGCGCGAATCTCGCGCGCGCCGCGCTGCTGCATGCCGGGTTGCCCGAATCGATCCCCGGTGCCGTGATCAGCCGCTTCTGTGCCTCGGGTCTCGACGCGGTGAACATCGCTGCGGCCAAGGTGGCGGGCGGGCAGGGCGAGCTCGTCGTCGCCGGGGGCGTCGAGATGATGTCGCTGGTCCCCATTGCCGGCACCGGCGGGGCCTGGGGCAGCGATGCGGGCTTCAACACCACGTCGAACTTCACGCCCCTGGGCGTGGCCGCAGACCTGCTCGGCACGCTCGAGGGCCACACGCGCGAGCAGGTCGATGCCTATGCCGTGGAGTCGCAGGCGCGCGCAGCGCGTGCCTGGGAAGAGGGGCGGTTCGCGCGGTCGATCGTGCCGGTCCACGACTTCAACGGCGAGCTGCGCCTGGCGCGCGACGAGCACCTGCGTCCGGGCACCACGCTCGACTCGCTGGCGCGCCTGAAGCCGGCCTTCGCCGGCATGGCGGCCAAGGGCGGCTTCGGCGAAACGGTCAAGCGCCGCTATCCGCAGATCGAGCGTCTGCGGCCGCTGCACACCGGAGGCAACTCTTCGGGCGTGGTCGATGGTGCGAGCGCGTTGCTCATCGGCTCGGCCGCCGCGGGCGACAGACTCGGGCTGAAGCCCCGCGCCCGCATCACCGCGGCGGCGACCGCCGCCTGTGACCCCTGCCTGATGCTCGTGGCCCCCGCCGAGGCGGCGCAGCGTGCGGCAGCACGCCGCGGCTACAGCCTCGCCGACATCGATTTGTTCGAGGTCAACGAGGCGTTCGCCTCGGTGGTGCTGCGGTTCCTGCGCGAGACCGGCGTGCCGCACGACCGCGTCAACGTCAATGGAGGCGCCATCGCGCTTGGCCACCCGATCGGTGCGACCGGGGGGATGCTCGTCGGCACCCTGCTCGACGAGCTCGAGCGCCGCGATGCGCGCCGTGGGATCGTGACGCTGTGCGTCGGCCTCGGCATGGGCGTGGCGACCCTGATCGAGCGAGTGTGAACGTGAATGACGGCGAACAAGGGCAAAGGATGATTCGGCAACAAGACCTGGGCGACGGCGTCGTCGCCCTCATGTACGCCTGCGAGGGCGCGGTCAACACGCTCGATGCGGCGCTGAACCTCCGCCTCGACGAGCTCGTGCAGCAGCTGCTGGCCGACGAGGCGGTGCGCGGCATCGTCATCGGCTCCGACAAGGAGGACTTCATCGCCGGCGGCGATCTGAAGGAACTCGAGGCCGCGACCGATGCGTCTGCCGCGCGGGCCATCGTGGCGCCCTTCCTGCAGGCGCTGCGGCGGCTGGAGCTCGGTGGCAAGACGGTGGTGGCGGCGATGCCCGGTTCGGCACTCGGCGGCGGTCTCGAGCTCGCGCTCGCTTGCCACCGCCGCCTGGCCGCCGAGCGGCCCGTTGCGCGCTTCGGCCTGCCCGAGGCCACGCTGGGCCTGATGCCCGGGGGTGGCGGCACGCAGCGACTCCCGCGTCTGCTGGGCATCGCCGCCGCGGCGCCGCTGTTGATCGAGGGCCGGACCGTGCCGGCGAAGGAGGCGCTCGCGCTGGGCCTCGTCGACGAGCTCGTGCCGCCGGGCGATCTCATGACGAGAGCCAAGGCCTGGGCGCTGGAGCACCCCGGCGCGACTCAGCCGTGGGACCGCAAGGGCTATGCGCTGCCCGGCTTCGCGGTCCAGTCGCAGCAGGGCCGCCAGTTCTTCCTCGGCGCCTGGGCCCGCAGCAGCGCGACGGCCGGCGGCAACGATGCCGCCGTCGAGGCCATCCTGCAGGTGCTGCAGCAAGGACTGGAGCGCGGGCTCGACGCCGGCATCGCCATCGAGACGCGCCATTTCGCACGCCTGGTGCCCGGGCGCGCCGCGCGCAACAAGATCCGCACGCTGTTCCACGGCGTCAACCGCGCGCGGTCGATGAAGATGCGCCCGGCCGCGCCGCCGCGCACCGAGGTGCGCCATCTGGCGGTGCTCGGCGGCGGCGTGATGGGCCGCGGCGTGGCGCAGGTCGCGGCGTCGGCCGGCATCGCAGTGACGCTGCTCGACGTCGACGAGGCCGCCGCGCGTCGCGGCGTCGACGCGATCGGCGCCAACCTCGAACGAGAGGCGCAGAAGGGGCGCCTGAAGCTCACGCCGGCCCAGGTGCTCGAGCGCATCCGCCCGAGCGCGGATTTCGCCGACATCGGTGCGGCCGACTTCGTCGTCGAAGCCGTGTACGAGAAGACCGAGGTGAAGCACGACGTGCTCGCGAAGGCCGCTGCGGCCGTGGGCGCGCGCGTGCCGATCGCCAGCAACACCTCGACGATGCCGATCGGCGGCCTGGCCGCGGCCGTGACGCACCCCGAGCGCGTGATCGGCCTGCACTTCTTCTCGCCGGTCGACCGCATGCCGCTCGTCGAGGTGATCCTCGCGTCGCACACCGACGAGCCGACGCAGGCGCGCGCGCTCGACCTGCTGCGCCAGCTCGGCAAGACGCCGGTGGTGGTGCGCGACGGCCTCGGCTTCTACACCAGCCGCGTCGTGACGACCTACACGAGCGAGACGCTGAACCTCCTCGGCGAGGGCGTTCCGGCGCAGTGGATCGACAACGCGGCGGTGAGCGCGGGCTTCGCGATCGGCGGCGCCTCTCTCGTCGAGCTGACGACGCTGCCGCTGCTGCGCGACATCCTGCGCTCGATGCGCGGCGACGGGAACCGCATCGCCAACGCCGGCAACATCGCCGAGCCCGCGGTCGAGCGGCTGCTGGCCCTGGGGCGCGTCGGCAAGGCCGCAGGTCATGGCCTCTACGACTACGGACCCGACGGCCGCGCCGTGTGGCCCGGGCTGGCCGAAGCCTTCCCGCAGCGGGAGGCGCCGGACCTCGACCGCATCCGCCGGCGCCTGTTGCACGTCCAGTCGCTCGAGGCGGTGCGCTGCCTCGACGAAGGCGTGCTGGAGCAGCCGCTCGATGGCGACGTCGCCGCCGTGCTGGGCTGGGGCTATCCGTCCCGCCTGGGGGGGCCCTTCGCCTACATCGACGACATCGGCGCCGCGAACTTCGTGCGCGAGTGCGACGACCTCGCGGCCCGCCACGGCGCCCGTTTCACGCCCCCCGAGCGTCTGCGCCGCATGGCGCGCGACGGCCACACGTTCCACGATTGAAGGAGCCCGCATGAAAGCCATGGTGATGCAGTCGACGGGGGTGGACAACCTCCGCCTCGTGGACAGGCCCGATCCGCGCCCCGGCGCCGGCGAAGTGCTGGTGCGGCTGCGCGCGGCGTCGCTCAATTTCCGCGACGTGCTCGCGCTGAAGGGCGGCTACGGCTCGCGCCAGAAACAGGCCGACCTGGTGCCGCTGTCCGACGGCGCGGGCGAGGTGGTCGAGACCGGCCCGGGTTCGAACCGCTTCAAGGTCGGCGACCGGGTGGTCAACAGTTTCTTCCCCGGCTGGCTCGCCGGTCCGCCCGACGAGCGTTTCCTTCAGGAGGACCTCGGCGGCATGTCCGACGGCGTCGCCTGCGAGCTGCGCGTGTTCTCGCAGGACGCGCTGCTGCCGATCCCCGCGGACATGAGCTTCGTCCAGGCCGCGACGCTGCCCTGCGCGGCGGTGACGGCGTGGAACGCCGTGCGTGCGCATGGACAGGCCGGTCCCGAGCACGTGGTGCTCACGCAAGGCAGCGGCGGCGTCGCGCTCTTCGCGTTGCAGTTCGCCCGCGCCGCCGGTGCGGGCGTGATCGCGTTGTCGTCGTCGGCCGAGCGGCTCGAGCGCCTGCGCGGGCTGGGCGCCATGCACGGCATCAACTACCGCGAGGACGCCGATTGGGGCAAGACGGCGCGGCAGGTCACCCGGGGGCGCGGCGTCGACATCGTCGTCGAGACGGCCGGCGCGCAGACCTTGAAGCAGTCGATCCGCGCCACGCGGCTCGGCGGCCTGATCGCGATGATCGGCATGGTCAGCGGCCCCACCGCCGAGGTCAACCTGCCGCTCGTCGCGATGGGCAGCCTGCGCATCCACGGCATCGCGGTCGGCAGCCGCGAACATCTCGAGCAGGTGCTCGCGGCGTGCGCGCGGCACCGCATCGCGCCGGTGGTCGACCGCGTCCTGCCGCTGGCCGACCTGGCCGAGGCGGTGCGCTGCGTCGCCGCCGGCGCCCAGTTCGGCAAGGTCTGCGTGGAGATCTGACGATGCTCGAGATCGACTGCACCGACGGCGTCGCCACCGTCGCGCTGAACCGGCCCGAGGTGCTGAACGCGCTCGACGGCGCGCTGATCGACGCGCTGCTGCGCACGCTCGCGCAGCTGCGCTCGGACGACGCGGTGCGCGCCCTGCTGATCACCGGGCGCGGCCGTGGCTTCTGCGCGGGTGCCGACCTGCGCGACGACATGATGAACGTCGAGCAATCGGCGGCCGAGCGCGGCCGGCGATTCGCCGAGTCGGCCGACCGCGGCGTGCATGCGCTCGTGCGTGCGGTGGCCCATTTCGGCAAGCCCGTGGTGTCGGCGGTGAACGGCGCGGCCGTCGGCGGCGGCGCGGCACTGGCCTTGACGGCGCACGTGGTGTTCGCTGCCGAGTCGGCCTACTTCCAGCAACCCTTCTCGTCGCAGCTCGGGCTCGTGCCCGACATGGGCGGCACCTGGCAGATGGTGCGCCGGCTCGGTCCGGCGCGGGCGCTGCCGCTCGCGATGCTCGGCGAGCGCCTGACGGCGCAGCAGGCGGCCGACTGGGGCCTGGTGTGGCGCTGCGTGCCCGACGCCGCGCTGGCGGACGCCGCGCGCGAGGCGGCACGGCGCCTGGCCGCCGGCCCGCTCCGCGCGCTGGCGGCGCTGCCGCCGCTGATGCATGCCGCGCTCGAGGGCGACCTCGACGCACAGCTCGACCGCGAGCGCGACGCCCAGGCGCTGCTCGTGCAGACTGACGACTTCGTAGAGGCGGTCAGCGCCTTTCGTGCCAAGCGCAAGCCAGTCTTCCGCGGTCGCTGACGGGCCGATGCCGACGCCGCAGCCGCCGCACATCCAGGAGACGATGAAGTGAACGAACGACTGACCCAGATGCTGCGCCGCGCCGCACAGACGCGCCCGCGCGGCGTTGCCACCATCTGCGGCACGCGCCAACGCACGTGGCCGCAGACGCTGGACCGCGTGTCGCGCGCCGCGGCGGGCCTGCGCGCGCTGGGCGTGACCGGCGGTGCGCGCGTCGCGCTGCTCGCCCTCAACAGCGACCGCTACCTCGAGGCGATCTTCGCCGTGCAGTGGAGCGGCGGCGCGATGATGCCGCTCAACACCCGTCTCGCGGCAGCTGATCTGGCCTTCATGATCGGCGACGCGGCGGCCACGGTGCTGTGCGTGGACGAGGCCTTCGTGCACCTGCTGGACGGCCTGCGCGAGCAGTGCCCGTCGCTGACCGGGGTGGTCTACCTCGGCGACGATGCGGCCGCCGGCGCCGGCCTCGTGCGCTGGGACACGCTGGCCGGCGGCGACCCGATGCCCGACGCGGACCGCCAGGGCAGCGACCTGGCCGGCGTGTTCTACACCGGCGGGAGCACCGGGCGGCCGAAGGGCGTGATGCTGTCGCACGGCAACCTCGTGTCCAACGCCGTGAACGCGATGCACGTGATCGGCTATGACGCGTCGACGATCTACCTGCACGCCGCACCGATGTGCCACCTCACGGACGGCATGTCGACGCTGGCCGTGACGATGGCCGGCGGCACGCACGTGTTCGTCCCGAAGTTCGACGCGCGGCAGGTGCTGGAGGCGGTCGAGGCCCACGCGGTGACGAACGTGACGCTCGTGCCCACCATGATCGCGATGCTGCTCGACGTGCCTGGCGTCGAGTCGATGCGGCTGTCGAGCCTCGTGCAGTTCATGTTCGGCTCCGCGCCGATGCCGGAGTCGACGCTGCAGCGTGCCACGGCCATCTGGCCGGACATGCGCTTCCTGCACGGCTGGGGCATGACGGAGCTCTCGCCGGTGGGAACGATGCTGCCGATGTCGATGCGGCTGCCCGCGGTGGCCGGGGAGCGGCTGCGCTCGTGCGGCCTCGCGATGCCGAGCGTCGAGATCCGCATCGTCGACGCCGACGATCGCGAGGTGCCGCGCGGCACCGCCGGCGAGATCATCGTGCGCGGGCCGACCGTGATGCAGGGCTACTGGAACCGGCCGGAGGAGACCGCCGCGGCGATGCGCGGCGGCTGGTTCCACACGGGCGATGCCGCGGTGATGGACGAGGACGGGTACGTCTTCATCGTCGACCGCCTGAAGGACATGATCATCAGCGGGGGCGAGAACATCTATTCCGCCGAGATCGAGAACGCCGTCTCGCTGATGCCCGGCGTGGCCGAGGTGGCCGTGATCGGCGTTCCCGACGACAAATGGGGCGAACGCGTCCTCGCGGTCGTCGTGCCGCGAGAGGGGGCGGCGATCGACGAAGCATCGGTGCAGGCCTGGGCGCGCGCGCGACTGGCCGGCTACAAGGTGCCGCGCAGCGTGCATGTGCGGCGCGAGCCGCTGCCGTTGTCGGGCGCAGGCAAGGTGCTGAAGAACGAACTGCGCGCGCCGTACTGGGCCGGACGCAAGAGCCGGATATGACGGCAGATGCGTCGACGCCGCCGCGCATCAACCCCGACCAGGCCCTCGTGCTCGATTTCCTGCGCGAGCCGGGCATGCCCCGACGCGTGGACACGAACCCGGTGGCGCTGGACGTGCAGGCGGAACTGCTGCGCTGGGACGCGCAAGGCGGCTGGTTGCACTGCGGCTTCCTGGCTGATGCCCGGCACACCCAGGGCAACGCCGCGGTGCATGGCGGCATCGTCACCACGATGCTCGACTTCGGCCTGGCCTTCGCCGTGCTGGGGCGCCTGCCGGAGGGCCGCTCCGCGGCCACGGTGTCGTTGAACATGCAATTCGAGCGCGCCGTGCAGCCGGGCTCGCTGCGCGTGCGCGCGCGGGTCGACCGCCTGGGCGCCCGGCTCGCGTTCGCCGCGGGCGAGCTCTATCGGGACGGCGCCGAGGGCGACGTGCTTGCGCGCGCGAGCGCGGTCATGGCCCTCCTCGGCTGAGTCGACGCGCGCGCTGCCGCGGGCGCGGGATGCATCCACCTTCACCACCGAAAGGGATTCCATGACGACGTTCCAGCCCGCTCCGCAAGATCCGCCCGCACTGAGCTTTGCCTTCGCCTTGCGCGTCCGGTTCGGCATGCGCACGAAGATCGGCGCGTTGCCGAGCGGGTTCGTGCGCGGATACACCAACGTGGTGGGAGGCGAAGTCGCCGGGCCCCGCCTCCAGGGCAAGATCGTGGCAGACAGCGGCGGCGACTGGCCGGCCTACTGGCCGAACGGCGCGGTGGAGTTTTCCGCGCAGTACCTGCTCCAGGCCGACGACGGCACGCTGATCGTCATCCGCAATCGCGGGTTCCGGCATGCGCCGCCGGATGTGACGGCCCGCATGGAGCGGCTCGATCCCGTGGATCCGTCGGAGTACTACATGCGACTGGCGCCGAGCTTCGAGGCGCCGACGGGGCCGCACGACTGGCTCAACCGTACCGTCTTCGTCGGCAGTGCCGAGCGCCACACGGATCACTCCATCTTCAGGTTCTGGCAGGTCGGCTGAAACGCCTGCCGACCTCAGACCATGGCGTAGTAGCGGATCACGTTGCCCGTCTCGAGGCGGGCGCCCACGCCGACGAAGACATGGCGCGTCAGCCAGTCGTGGGGGCCCGGCGGCGTCTCGAAGGTCGGCGCGCAACGGAAGTAGTAGCTCGACGGGTCCACTTCCATGCCGGGCGCGAGTTTGTAGAGCGCGTCCATGACGTCGGGCGGGCCGTGCCGGAAGCCGCGGTTCTGGATGTAGATCAGCGTGCCGTCGGCTTCCTGCATGAAATAGCGCGCGTCGAAGCAGAACACGCCGTCGGTGCGAACGTGCGCGAACTCGCCGCCATGGTTCAGCACCTTGCCGCGCAGCCGGGGGCCTTCGAAGTGGCCGCCGGACACCGGGACCGACAGTCGCGCGCCGCCGAGCGGCGGGTTTTCCATGCGCAGGCGTGGCGCCAGGGTGAGGCGGGTCTCGAACGCGAATTCGAAGCGGGGGGAGAGCGTGTCGTCGTGGGTCGTCATGCCCAGGAGCTTAGCGATGCGATGCTCGTTCGCTTGTCGTTCGGCGCGATGACAGCGCGTGCCTGCTGCGGTGTCGACGCGACCGCCGGCACCGCCGCAAGCGACCGCGCATGCGGGTTTACCGGGAGGAACGAACGTCGGGCGAGCGGGCGATGGATGCAACTGTCGTACTTGCATACGACGCCCGTCGTCGGCCTTTTGCTCCTACCCTCCGGTTCCGACAATCAATCACGGAGCTCGTACGTGCCGAGGGTAGACCAACCGAGAGCTAAGGACATGCGGAGACCGACATGCTTCTGACCGACGTCTTGCAGACGCTGATCAGCGGCGTCCTCGTGGGAGCCACCTATGCGCTGATGTGCGTGGGCCTGGGGCTGATCTTCGGCGTGATGCGGGTCGTGAACTTCGCGCAGGGCGAGTTCGTCATGCTCGGCATGTACGTCGCGCTGTACCTCGCGACCGGCATCGGCCTGCAGGCGACCCTGGGCGCGGAGGCGGGTGCGCTGGTGGCCGCGGTCCTGGCCGCGCCGGTGGTCTTCGTGGCGGCCTGGCTGATGCACCGCGGCCTGATCGGCCGCGTCACCACGCATGCGAAGCACGACATCGGCCACGACACGCACAACTCGCAGGTCATCATGACGCTCGGCGTCTCGCTGGCCCTGCAGAACGGCGCGATGATCCTGTTCGGCTCGACGCCGCGTGCGATCGAGACGCCGTTGGCGATCGACAGCTTCGAGCTCGGCGACATCCTCGTCAACAAGGGGCAGGTCGTGACCTTCCTGGTGGCGGTGGCGGCGGCCGTCGCGATGGGCGTGTGGCTCACGCGCAGCGTCACCGGGCGTTCGCTGCGCGCCGCCGCCGACAGCCCGCGTGCGGCCGCCTACGTCGGCATCGACGTGGGGCGCATGCACCGTATCGCATTCGCCGTCGGCGCGGCCATCACGGCCGTGGCCGGGGGCCTGCTGGCCGGCGTGCGTGCCTTCCATCCCTATGTCGGCCTCGACTACGTGATCGTGATGTACGCCGGCGTCGTCCTGGGCGGTCTCTCGAGCGCGCGCGGCGCCTTCATCGGCGGCATGGTCATCGGCATCGTCCAGCAGATGTCCACGCTGCTGCTGCCGCCGCAGTTGCAGAACGGCGTGATCTTCGTGGTGTTCGTGCTGGCGATCCTGTTCCGCCCTCAGGGCCTGTTCGGCAAGGTCTCGGAGCGCATCTGATGAATATCTCCCGTTCCACCAAGGTGCAGGTCGGGGTGCTGGCGCTGCTGGCGCTGGGCGTGGTCGTCCTGATCGGCAACGTGTCGGACCGCTACCTGCAACTCGTGATCACGCAGGTCCTGATCTGGGCCACGGTCGGCCTGGCCTGGAACATGATCGGCGGCTACGGCGGCCAGCTGTCCTTCGGGCATGCGGCCTTCTTCGGCATCGGCGCGTTCACCGTCGCGCTCGGCTACGAGGTCGCGGGCGTCACGCCCTGGCTGGGCCTGGTGGCCGCGGCCGCGCTCGGCGCGCTGTCCGCGCTGGGGATCGGCGCGATCACCTTCAGGCTGCGCGGCCACTACTTCGCGCTGTCCATGCTCTCGTTCTCGATGGCCCTCATGTACCTGTCCCAGTGGGCCGGCTGGCAGGAGGTGTCGCTTCCGATGCGCAAGGAAGACGGCTGGAAGGTCATGCAGTTCGACGATCCGCGCGTGGCCACGCTGCTGGCGCTCGTCATGGTGGTGGCCGCCGCCGCGGTCTCGATGCTGATCGAGCGGTCCCGCTTCGGCCTGCGCCTGGCCGCGATCAAGGAAGACGAGTCGGCGGCGCTGGCCGCGGGGGTGCGAGTCAAGCGCAACAAGCTCGCCGCGCTGTGCCTCAGCGGCGGCTTCACGGCGCTGGCCGGCGGCGTCTACGCGGTGGTCATGATGCTGATCACGCCCGAGGCGGCCTTCGGCATGTTCACGTCGGCGCAAGGCCTGATCCTGTGCCTGTTCGGCGGCATGGGCATCGTCTGGGGGCCGTTGATCGGCGCCGCGGTCCTGGTGCCGCTCGCCGAGGTCCTCACCGCCCAGTTCGGCACCGTGCTGCCCGGCATCCAGGGCGTGCTCTACGGGGTGGCGATCATGTCGATCGTGCTGCTCGCGCCGGAGGGCATCTACTGGCGCGTGGCGGATGCGATCAATGCGCGTCGCAAGCGGTCGGTGTCCTCTTCCGCGTCCCGGGCGACGGCCGCGGCGTCGACTGCCGTGCCGGCGCCCGCGGCGAGGGAGGCGCCCCCGGCCCGCACCGAGCCGCATCGCGAGCTGCTGCAGGTGAAGTCGCTCGCGCGCGCGTTCGGCGGCGTGAAGGCGGTCGCCGATTTCACGCTGACCGTGCATGCCGGGACGGTGCATGCCCTGATCGGGCCGAACGGCGCGGGCAAGACGACGGCCTTCAACCTGATCAACGGGTTCGTGCGCGCCGACTCGGGGCAGGTGCTGTTCGACGGGGTCGACGTGACCGGCATCGCGCCCGAGGCGCTGTGCCGGCTCGGCGTGGGCCGCACGTTCCAGACGGTGCGCGCCTTCCGTCGCCTGAGCGTCCATCAGAACGTGATGGTCGGCGCGCTGGCCCATGGCGCGAGCGCTGCCGATGCGAAGGCCCTCACCGACCGGATCCTGGCCACCGTCGGGCTGACCGAGGCCGAGGCGAACATGCCGGCGAACCGCCTGACCAGCCTGCAGCTGCGCCTGATGGAACTGGCGCGTGCGCTCGCCAGCCAGCCGCGGCTGATGCTCCTGGACGAGACCCTGGCCGGCCTCGGCCGCGAGGACCTCCCGGTCATCGAGGCGGCGATCCGACGCGTCGCGCAAAGCGGCGTCACCGTCCTCATCATCGAGCACACGATGCATGTGCTGACGCGCCTGGCCGACCGCATGACGGTCCTGGACCACGGTGCCGTGATCGCCGAAGGCGCGCCTGCCGAAGTGATGGCGATGCCCCGCGTGATCGAGTCCTACCTTGGCAAGAAGTGGTACGAACGTGCTGAGCATTCAATCGCTTGAGGTCCGCTACGGCGGCATGACCGCCCTGGACGACGTGTCGCTTTCTCTACCGGAGGGACGCATGCTCGCCGTCATCGGCCCCAACGGCGCGGGCAAGAGTTCGCTGTTCTCCGCCATCTCGGGGACCGCACCGGTGACCGCGGGTCGCATCGAGTTCGAAGGGCGCGACCTGGCACGGGTGCTGCCCCACGAACGCGCGCGCGCGGGCATCGCGCACGTGCCGGAGGGCCGGCAGGTGTTCGCGTCGCTCACGGTGCGCGAGAACATCGAGGTCGGCGCGCAGATGCAGGTCGACCCGGTGCGGCGGCGGCGTGCGGTCGACCAGGTCTATGCGCTGTTCCCCATCCTCGTCGAGCGCGGCGGCCAGCTCGCCGGCATGCTGTCCGGCGGACAGCAGCAGATGCTGGCCATCGGCCGCGGCCTGGCGAGCGATCCGCGGCTGCTGATGCTCGACGAGCCCTCGATGGGTCTCGCGCCGGCGGTGGTCGAAACCATTTTCGAGTGCATCGCCGCCGTCCGCGCGGCGCGGCCACTCACGGTGCTGCTGGCCGAACAGCGCGCCGCCGAAGCCATCGAGGCCAGCGACGACGGGCTGGTGCTGCAGAGCGGGCGCATCGCGCTGCAGGGCAGCCGCGACCTGCTGATGGCGGACCCGCAGGTGCGGCGCCTGTACCTCGGCATCTGAATTTCCCACCACGACAACTGAACGGAGACTCAACATGAACTCACGACATACCGGGCCTCAGCGCCGCACCCTGCTCGCCGCGGCGGCCGGCGCCGTCGGGCTCGCGCCCTTCGCCTGCCTGCGCGCGCAGACCGCCAAGGAAGTCAAGATGGCGATGGTGGCGCCGCTTTCGGGGCCCTGGGCGCGCGGCGGGCAGCTCATGCTGGCCGGCGCACAGATGGCGATCGAGGACGTCAACAAGGCGGGTGGCATCAAGGCCCTGGGCGGCGCACGCATGACGCTGGTCACCGCCGACGCGGGCGACTCGGTGGACAAGGCGCGCAGCGCCGTCCAGCGCCTGCTCTCGCAGGAGCCCGACCTGGTGGCCGGCAGCGGCGCCTGGCTGAGCTCGTTCACGATGGCGGTGACCGAGGTCACCGAGCGGGAGAAGCTGTCCTGGCTGACCAACTCCTATGCGGATCCGATCACGTCGCGCGGCTACCGCTACGTCTTCCAGACGTCGCCGAAGGCCACCACGTTCATCAACGAGAGCCTGCCGCGCCTGGTGGAGATCATCCAGGCGGCCACCGGCCGCAAGCCCAAGTCCGCAGCCATCCTGGCCGACAACACCGCCTCGTCGAACGCCTACGCCAAGCCGCTCGCCGAGAAGCTGCTCAAGGAGAACGGTCTGGAGCTGGTGCAGCACGAGACCTTCACGCCGCCGCTGTCGGACGCCACGGCCATGGTGCGCAAGATGCGGTCGGTGGCGCCGGACCTCCTGGTGCTGCTGACATCGAACGTGCCGGACACCAAGGTCATCCTCGA
The DNA here is from genome assembly GCA_029779845.1 of Pseudomonadota bacterium. Taxonomy (GTDB): domain Bacteria; phylum Pseudomonadota; class Gammaproteobacteria; order Burkholderiales; family Burkholderiaceae_C; genus Piscinibacter. The sequence goes on from JAKOZT010000125.1 coordinate 83,574, forward strand.
CAAGATGGCGGAATTCAAGCTCAGCGGCAAGGTCGCCGTGTGGGGCGGCAGCGGCGCCTTCGGTTCGCCCGAGATGGCTCAGGTGATCCGGCGCGAGGCGCTCGACGGGCTCATCTTCTGCGTCGCCAACTGGACGGTGAAGGGCCAGGAGGAACTTGCCAAGCGCTTCATCGAACGCTCGAAGGAGCCGTTCATGTCGCACGAGCCGATCTCCACCTACGGCGACGTGTGGACGCTGAAAGAGGCGATCGAGATGGCCGGCAGCACCGATCGGGTGAAGGTCGGGGATGCGCTGCACCGGATCAGCATCCAGAGCGGCCCCGCGGCGGTGGCCTACTACGGCGGCGTGAAGTTCACCGAGAGCGGCCTGCGCGAGGGTTCGCACGTGCTGCTCGTCCAGTGGCAGGGCGGCATTCCCAAGGTCATCGGGCCGGCGGAAGTGGCCATCGCCAAGCCGACGGGACTGACGCGTTGAGGCGAGATCCGAACGCCCCCGGCCCGTTCGATCTCGGCGGGCAGGTCGTCATGGTCACCGGTGCGGCGGGCGCGCTGGGCAGCATGGCGGCGCGGACCTTCGCGCGCGCCGGCGCGAAGCTGCTGCTCGCGGACCTGAGTGCGGACCGCCTGGCTGCGCTCGCGGACGAACTGCGCGGGCAACAGGGGAGCGAGGTCGTCACGGGGGTGGTCGACGTCACGGACGCCGACCAGGTCGCCGGCCTGGTGGATCGGGCCGCCGAGCTGGGCGCCCCTGTCAGCGTGCTGCTCAACAACGCCGGCGTTCCGATGTCGAAGACCCTGATGGAGTCGACCCCCGACGACTGGCGCCGGGTGTTCGAGGCCAACGTCATCGGCACCGTGGTGCCCACGCAGGCTTGCGTCCGCGGCATGGTGCGGCAGGGCTACGGCCGGATCGTCAACGTCTCGTCGATCACGGCACGCACTTCGGTGCCGCAGCGCTGCGCCTACGGCGCCACCAAGGCGGCGGTCTCGAACATGACGCAGAGTTTCGCGGTGGAGTTCGGCGGCCACGGCATCACGGTCAACGCGATTGCGCCGAGCGCGGTCGTCACGGACATGAACCGCGACCTGCTCGCCAGCCAGCCGGAGGTCTATCGCGACCTGATGGCGCACACGCCGGTGGGCCGCATGTGCGTGGCCGACGACCTCGCCGGCGTGCTGCTGCTGCTCGCGTCGCCGGCCAGCGCGTTCATCAACGGCCAGACGGTCTACATCGACGGCGGCTTCACCGTGATGTGATCTCCGGACGTCCGGATCAACCTTGCAGAGGAACTCGAATGGCAGACATGTTCGACAACGGCGATGCCCTGCGCATCCAGGACCTGATGGCCCGCTACGCGTGGCTGCTCGACATGGGCGACATGGACGGGCTGATGGCGCTCTTCGATGAGTCCGCCGTCTTCCAGGACACCTCGGGCGTCGAATACCGCGGGAAGGAAGCAGTCCGGCGCTACTTCACGGGGCTGACGACGTCGCCGGCGTTTCGCGGACGTCAGCATCACATCGACGCGTTCGTGCTCGAGCCCACGGCGGACGGCTACAGCGCGCGTTCGTACTGGACCGTCACCAAGTGGCGCGCGTCCGACGGCGTCAAGATGGTCGAGGTGGTCGGGCGCGCATTCGATCGCTTCCGCGCCACCGCCGACGGCTGGCGCATCGTCGAGCGGCGCGTCTATCACTGGCGCGACGCGGACTGCCCATGGCACCCGGGCGGAACGGCGGTCTGACGGCGGCGGGCCCGGGCGGCCGGCCCGGAGCGCCGGACGGAGCCCCGCCCGTCGTGGCCGTGACCGGCGGCGCGGGCGGAATCGGCGAGGCGTGCGTCGGCATGCTCAGCCGCGCCGGCTGGACCGTGGTCGTGCTCGACCGCGACCTCGACCGCGCGCGCCGTGTCGCGCAGGCGCATGGGGCCGTCGCGCGTGAACTCGACGTCTCCGACCGGCACGGCGTCGAGGACGCCGCGGCCTTCGTCGAACGCGAGGTCGGCCCGTGCCGCGCCCTGGTGGCGGCGGCGGGCGCGTTCGAGAACCCGGCGGATCCTGCACGGGTGGACCCCGAAGCCTGGTCGCGGATCATCGACGTCAACGTCAGCGGCACCTTCTGGACGCTGCGCGCCTTCGGAGGCCACATGCTGCGGCATCGACGCGGCGCCATCGTCACGGTCAGCTCGATCGTGGGCTTGAACTCGTCGCCGTTGTTCTCCTACGGCGCGAGCAAGGCCGCCATCGTCAACCTCACGCGCGGCTTCGCGGTGGCGTGGGGACGCATGGGCATCCGCGCCAACTGCGTCTGCCCGGGGCCGACGCTCACCGAGGCACTGGCGGCGAGTTACGCGCGCGGCGAGCGCAACCCGGCGGTGCGCGAGCGCCAGGCGGCGCTCGGGCGCATCGTGGCGCCCGACGAGGTGGCCAGCGCCGTGGGTTTCCTCGTCTCGGACGGAGCCAGCGCGATCACCGGCACCGAGCTGGTGGTCGACTGCGGAACCACCGCGGCCCAGCTCTGGAACCTGTACGACGGCGTGCCGCCCGCGGCGCCGTGACCGCCTGCGGCCGTCAGTCCGTCCCCACCGGCGCGCCCGTCACCGGGTGCCGGAAGTGGTACGGAGGAACGAACGCGTCGGGGAACGTCCTCGCGTCGTGCGTGGGCGGCAGGTCGGGCGGGAACGACGCGTCGAGCCCGCTGCTCGGGAGGGCCGCCTTGGCCCAGCCCTGGTCGAAGGGCGTGTAGTAGGTCGGGAACCAGACCAGCGAGGCGATCGTCCAGCGGCCATCCACCTTGCGGTAGACGCACTCGTACGGCCCTTCGGCCCACAGCGCGGACTTGCCGAACTCGGCCACCTGGATGAACGCACGCCATCGGCCCTGCGCCACATCGCCCGATTCCGACAGCGTGACGATGCCCTGCAGCTGCATGTGGTTCAGCAACTGGCCGGGCGCGAGCCCGTCGCGCTGCCGGCCGATCAGGTCGCGCAGGAATCGGTAGATGCGCTCGCGCCGGTAGACGCCGCGCGCCGCGATCTCGATCGTGCCGTCGGGCGCGAACAGGTCGGCGATCGCTTGCCAGAACCCCTTGTCGAGGTAGTAGCCGTAGGCGCGCTGCAGGCGCTTGATTGCCTCGACGTCCTCCATGCGCGTGAGCCGCCGTTCGGCCTGGGCCAGACGGGCTTCGAGTTCGGCGAGGCGATCGTTCATGGGGGGCTCCGCAGGTCGGGGGAAGGTTCGCGCTTCGTGATCAGGTCGCTCGCCTTCTCCGCGATCATGACGACGGCCGCGTGGGTGTTGCCGCCGACGATCGACGGCATCACCGATGCATCGGCGACCCGCAATCGCGACACGCCGCGCACGTGCAGCTGGGGGTCGACGACGGCGTCGGCATCCACGCCCATGCGGCAGGTGCCGACGGGATGGAAGGCGGTGGCCGCGGTCCGCTTCACGAAGCGGTGCAGGTCGTCGTCCACCGCAACGTCCGGCCCCGGTGACAGCTCCGACCGGGCGTGCTGACCGAGCGCCGCGCCGGCGCCGAGCCGGCGCGCGAGCGCCAGTCCGCGAGCGAGGGTTGCGACGTCTGCGTCGTTGGCGAGCAGGCCGAAGTCGATGCGCGGCTTGTCGCGCGCGCCCGGCCCGCGAAGGCGGACCGACCCCGTCGAGACGGGGTGGAGCGCGACCACGCCGATCGCGAAGCCATGGCCCACCCCGAGCGTGCCGCCAGGCTTGCGCAGCGCGGGGCAGAACACCAGCTGCACGTCCGGACGGTCGAGGTGCGGCAGGCTGCGCACATAGCCGGCGGCCTCGAAGATGTTGGACGCGAACAGACCGTCACGACGCACCAGGTAGCGGGCCAGCTCGCTGGCCAGACGAGGCAGCGCGGCCAGCGACACGCCGTAGGACAGCCGATCCGACCCTTCCCAGACGGCTTGCGTCGACGGATGATCGACGAGAGCCTGCCCGACCGCGGGCCGATCCCGCACCACCGCGATGCCGAGCGAGGCGAGATGCGCGCCGTCGCCGATGCCCGAGCGCATCAGGATTGCGGGTGATCCGAAGGTGCCGGCCGCCAGGATCACCTCGCGACGCGCCCCCACGCGACGCGCGTCCTCGCCGTCGAGCTGCACGCCGACCGCGTGGCCGTCCTCGACGACCACCCGCGAGACCTCGACGCCGGTCGCGACGTGCAGGTTGCGCCGCTTGCGCGCCGACTGCAGGAACGCGGTCGCGGTCGTGACGCGGCGTCCGCGCAGGATGTTCACCTGACGCAGGCCGAAGCCGTCCTGCTCGGCACCATTGATGTCGTTGTTGCGCGCGAATCCCAGCTCGTCGGCTGCCGCGAGGAACGCGTGCGTGAGGGGATTGGCGGCCTTGACGGTCGCGACGGTCAACGGGCCGCCGCGGCCGTGGAACGGAGCGCCGAGGTCCAGGTTGTCTTCGGAGCGCAGGAAATACGGCAGCAGGTCGTCGTAGCCCCAGCCGACGTTGCCCATTGCGCGCCAATCGTCGTAGTCGCGCCGATGGCCGCGCGTGTAGACCATCCCGTTGAGGCCGCTGCTTCCCCCGAGCATCCGGCCCCTCGGCACGGGGATCTCGCGCCCGGCGAGAGCGGCCTGCGGCACGGACGTGTAGCCCCAGCTCAGCGTGCGATGGTTGATCAGGCCGACCATGCCGATCGGCACGTGAATGCAGGGATGGCGGTCCTCCGGTCCGGCTTCCAGCAGGCAGACCGAGTGGCGCGGATCTTCCGACAGGCGGCGGGCCAGCACGCAGCCCGCGGTGCCGCCGCCGACGACGACGAAATCGAAGGTCTCGCCGGCGACGGTGCCGCCCGCCATCAGAGGGAGACCAGCACCGACTTCAGTTCGGTGTAGATCTCGACGCCTTCGCGTCCATATTCGCGACCCCATCCGGACTGCTTGTAGCCGCCGGCCGGCAGGCTAGGGTCCAGTCCGCCGCCGTTGATCTTCACCGTGCCGGCGCGGATCCGCGAGGCGAGCTTGTGCGCAGCGCCGAGGTGGCTCGTGAACACGCTCGCCGCAAGCCCGTAGGTGGTGTCGTTCGCTTCCGCGGCCAACTCGTCGAGCGTGGCGTCGTCGAACGACACCGCGCACAGCACGGGCCCGAAGATCTCTTCGCGTCGCACCGCCATCTCGCGGTGCGTGCGGCCGAGGATCGTGGGCGCGACGAAGAATCCCGGACCGTCGAGGGGGGCCTGGCCGGCGGCGAGCACCTCGGCGCCCTCGTCCAGGCCCGAGCGGATGTAGCCCTCGACACGGCGCTGCTGCGTCGCGGACACCAGCGGCCCGATCTCGGTCGACGGATCGAGGCCGGCCCCGACTTTCAAGCCGCGCGCACGCGCCGCCACGCCCTTCATGAGGTCGTCGAAGATTGCCGCATGCGCGAACAGGCGCGACCCCGCGGTGCAGACTTGTCCCGTATTGAAGAAGATGCCGTTGGCCACGCCGGGGATCGCCTTGTCGAGGTCCGCATCCGGCATCACGATCACGGGCGACTTGCCTCCGAGCTCCAGCGTGAGGCGCTTGAGGTTGCCGGCCGCCGCCCGCACGATGATCTTGCCGATCTCCGTCGATCCGGTGAACGAGACCTTGTCGACATCCCCATGCGCGGCCAGGGCCGCCCCGGCCTCCTCGCCGTAGCCGGTGACGATATTGACCACGCCGGGCGGAAACCCGGCCTCGTCGATCAACTCGCCGAGCCGCAGTGCGGTCAGCGGCGTCTGTTCCGCCGGCTTGAGAACCATGGTGCACCCTGCCGCGAGGCTGGGCGCCAGCTTGCCGACGGCCGACGCGAGCGGCGCGTTCCATGCCACGATGTGACCGACCACGCCCACAGGCTCGCGCATGGTGTAGCCCAGCCACTCGCCCGGCAACGAGACCGGCGGCGTCTCGCCGTGGATCTTGGTGGCCCAGCCCGCGTTGTAGCGCAGACGCTCGGCCGCGAACGGCACATCCATCCCGAGCGAGACGCGCAGCGGCTTGCCGTTGTCGAGCGTCTCGAGGATCGCGAGCTCTGCCCGGTCGCGGTCGATCAGCTCGGCCAACTTCCACATCATGGCCGCTCGAGCGGCCGGGGTGACCTTGCGCCATGCTCCATCGAACGCCTTGCGCGCGGCAGCGACGGCGCGCTCGATGTCCGCCGCCGTGCCGCGAGGCACCGCGCAGAGCGTCGAGCCGTCGGCGGGATCGATCGTGTCGAAGGCGCCGCCGGCCTCGGCCTCCACCCACCGGCCGTCGATCAGCATCTTCTTCGGTCTGGCAAGCCAGGCGCGGGCCCGGGCCAAGACGTCATCGTGGACGGACAGGTTCATCGCGGGTCCGGTTCAATGGCTGCTTGCTCGCGGCCCCACAGCCCGTCGAGGTACTGGTAGACGCGCGTGAGGTCGGCATCGCCGAGGTGCTGCAGCGCGTCGCCGAGGACACGTGCGAAGTGGCGCGGCGTGGTCTCCCCGAACCCGACGGACTCCGCCGTTTCGGCGGCGATGCGCGCGTCCTTGGTCGCCAGTGCCAGGCTGAAGTCGTGAGCGAATCTCTGCGACAGGATCTGCTGCGCAAGGACGATCTCGGTCGACAGGTTCCTCGCGTAGGACACGTTGAGGATCTCGACCATCGTCTCGGGCTTCAGGCCGAAGCGCTGACCGATCAGCAGCGCTTCGAAGTCGAGCAGCATCTGACTGGTGCCGATGTAGTTGACGAGCGTCTTCATCGCATGGCCGGAGCCGGACGGCCCGGTGTGGAAGACCGTCTTGCCAAGGCCGCGCAGGATGGCATCGGCGCGGCGCACCGCGGACTCGGTGCCGCCTGCCATCATCGTCAGCGTGCCGGCGCGGGTGCCCGGCACGCCTCCCGAGACCGGGGCATCCACCAGCGCGTAGCCCAACGTTGCCAGGTCGGCGGCGAGTTGCCGCGTGTGCGACGGCGCGCACGACGAGCAGTCGACGATCAGCATGTCGCGGCGCGATGTTGCGACCGGCGGCGTTCCGGCGCCGTCCCCGAGCAGCGCGCGGCGCACGAAGTGCCCGTCGGGCAGCATCAGCACGAGCGCTGCGACGTCCGTCAACGCGTCGGCTGCCGAACTCGCGGCACGCTGTCCGCTCGCCGCTTCGAACGCGTCCCGGCGCTCGTCCGAAACGTCGTACGCCTTCACGCGGAAGCCCTTGCGGGCCAGCGTGGCGGCCATGCCGCTGCCCATTGCCCCCAGGCCCAGAAATCCGATCGGTCCCGGCGCGGTGATCGCGTCAGTCATGTGTGGTCTCGCGTTGACGGCCCGGGCGGCAGCATGGAACTCCAAGTCCATGCCGTCCGCGGGCCCGTTGTTGGATCGAAGGACTGCCAGCTTCGGCGATCGTCCGATTTCGCGCTGTCGTACGAAAGCACGACACGCCGTGCCGCACCACCATCCGCCGCGCGCGCCGGATCTGCGTCAGCGTCGTTGTTCGGTACGACAGACGCAGGCTGGCGATGTCCCAACGATAGACATGCTGCGCAAAAGGGCGCCGCACATTTGTCGTGTTAGAACCATCGGAGACATACACACATGAAGCTCAGTCATCTCGCGGGCGCCGCGCTCGTCCTGTCAGCGTCTGCGGCGCTGGCCCAGCAGCAGTCCGGCGCCGTCACGATCGGCGGCATCCTCGACGCCGGCGTGCGGCGCGATTCGGGCAGCGTCGCGGGCGGCATCTACGGTGTCAATTCGGGGCAGAGCCTGCCCTCGCGGATGACGTTCAGCGGCTACGAGGATCTCGGCAGCGACCTGAAGGCCGGCTTCGTCCTGGAAACGGGCCTGGCGCTGGACACGGGCATCGGCAACTCCAATCCGCCGGGCGTGGCGGCAGGGCCGATGACGTTCGGGCGCACCGCGTCGTTGGCCATCGGCAGCGACTCCCGGGGCTACCTGTCGATGGGCCGTCAGTACACGCCGCTCTGGGCCGTGACCGCGGGTCCCGCGACGGACCCGTTCGGCGCGAGCTGGCTGGGTGGGGTCGGAACTGTCGCGACGGCCACGATCCGCGCGAGCAATTCCATCGCGTACTCGTACGGGTACACCTACAAGACGATGCTGCGTCCCGCGCCTTTCGTCGGACTGGGCGCGGGTGTGATGTATGCGCCGGGCGAAGCGGCGACGGCGACATCCAGCCGGGCCGGGGATCAGTTCGGCTTCAACGTGTCGTACGGCACGTCGAGCTTCTTCGTGGGCTATGGCTTTCACGAAGTGCGTGGTTCCAGCCCGGCCATCAGCCCGACCGCCCCGGTCAGCGACCAGCCTCGCCTGAAGCAGCAGACGCTGGCCGCGTCGTATTCGTTCGGTCCCGCCCGCGTCCACGCCGTGCTGAACAAGTCGTCGAACGGCCTCGCGGCGGCGGGCGCCGTCGATCGCCTGAACTGGGCCGTTGCGGGCTCTGCGACGCTGGGCCAGGGCACGGTCATCGCGCTGTTCGGAAAGGCCGACGACAAGACGGCGGTCAACGCCGACTTCAAGACGCTGCAGATCGGCTATCAGTACAACCTGAGCAAGCGCACGGCCCTCTACGGCGCGGCGGGCCAGATCTCGAACGGGGATGCGGCTTCGGCCAGCCTGCTCGGTTCGAACGGCACGTACGCGGCAGGCAGCCGTCCTCGCTCCATCATCGCGGGGGTCCGCCACCTCTTCTGATCGCGCCCAGACGCGCTGCGGGCTGACCTCTTCCCAGCCACGCAGTCCGGGCGCCAAGGACGTTCCGCGCCCGCAGGCCTGCTCCATCGAGTCTGGCCGGAGAGCGGCGGCGTGCATGCCTATCGCAAGCCGGCGCCCGGCATGCGCGACCTGGGCTGGCGCCGCCGCATCTTTGGACCCTGGCCACCCTCGCTGTCGCTGCCATCGCTTGATCGTCCGTGTCAACGCAACGTCGTTGCCTTCCGGGTCCGACACCAGGAAGAGGATGCCGACAGACTTCCGACACTCGCCGTAGCGCAATGCGATGGCAGTACCTCCGCCATGCCGCATCGCAACGAAGCCCTCGGGCGCGGGTCGACGCCGGAGGAGGCGGCGTTCCTGCTGGAGCCGGGGTAGCGGTTCTGGGTTCTGGGTTCTGGCTTACGATTCGTAGTGCGAGTCGTTCGCATTACAATCGCTGCTTGCTGTGCCATGCCCGCCCGGCCCTCGGCCGCGGGAGGGCGACAGCCGCCGCCGCGAAGAATCCACCTCGAGATCCGGAGTCCCCGATGAAGCATCCGTTCATGATGACCGCTTGCGCCCTGGCGGCCTGCGTTGCGCTCGGCGACGGCGCACGCGCGCAGGACAGCAAGGAGAAGGACAAGGAGACCACGCTCGAAGCGGTCGTCGTCACCGGCAAGCGCGAGCACCGCGTCTCCAAGGGCGCGACCAACCTGCCGCTGGAGATCAAGGACACGCCGCAGTCGATCAGCACGATCGACAAGGAAGACATGCGCGACTTCGGCGCCACCGACAGCAACGACGCGCTGCGCTACGGCACCGGCCTCGTCGTCGAGGAATGGGAGACCAACCGCACCAGCTACTTCTCGCGCGGCTTCCAGGTGATGCTGACGCAGGTCGACGGCCTGGGCATGACCAACGAGTGGGGCATCGCGGAAGGCCAGCAGGACACCTACCTGTTCGAGCGCATCGAGCTGATCCGAGGCGCCAACGGGCTGCTGACCGGTGTCGGCAACGCCTCGGGCACGATCAACTACGTGCGCAAGCGGCCCACCAACAAGGACGGCGGTGAGGTGATCCTCACGGGCGGCTCGCACGAATTCGGGCGCCTCGCGGTCGACTACAACAAGGTGTTCACCGAAGACGGCACCTGGGCCGGCCGCCTCGTCGTCGCGCAGGAGGACAAGGGCTCGTACCTGCGCTCGCTGCACAACCATCGCGGCACGATCTACGGCGTGGTCGACGGCCAGATCGGCAGCAGCGGCGTGCTGACCTTCGGCTTCGGCTACCAGGACGCCAAGCAGCAGTCGCCGATGTGGGGTTCTCTGACGCTCAACCGTGCCGACGGCACGCGCGTCGACTTCCCGCGCTCGTCGTCGACCTCGCAAGACTGGAGCTATTGGTATACGCGCTCCTACAACGTCTTCGCCGAATACACGCACACGCTGTCGGCCGACTGGGAAGCCAAGCTCACGTACAACCACCGCAAGGGCACCGAAGACACCAAGCTGTTCTACGCCTACGGCACGCTGGCGGCGGACAACACCGGCCTCGTCGGCTGGCCGTACCGCAGCGATGGCGACGCGACCAGCGACATCCTCGACGCCAACCTCACCGGCCGCTTCGGCGCCTTCGGTCGCAAACACGAGGTGATCCTGGGGCTGAGCCACTCGAAGCAGAAGAAGTTCTCCGAGTACTACAGCATCACCAGCCCCGCCGGCCCGGCGCTGCCGGCTTTCCCGTATCCCGGCGACGTCTATCCGGAGCCGACCTGGGGCCCGACGCTGGTCGGAGCGGACGGCAAGCAGCAGCTCACGCGCCTGTACGCGGCGACGCGCCTGCAGCTGACCGACAGCCTGAAGGGCATCGCCGGCGTCAACGCCGTCAACCTGAAGCGCGACGGCACCTCGATCTATGGCGGCGGCGTCGCATTGAACAACGACAAGACCGACAAGGTCAGCCCGTACGTCGGCCTCACCTACGACGTCACACCCGACATGCTGGCCTACGCCTCGTATTCGGACATCTTCCAGGCCCAGGAGCAGAGGGACATCAACGGCCAGTTCCTGCCGGCGATGAAGGGCATCAATGCCGAGGTCGGCGTGAAGGCCGAGTGGCTGGACCGCAAGCTGCTGACCACCTTCGCCCTCTTCACCGCCAAGCAGACGGGCCTGGCGACGCTGGCCGGCACCGACCCCCAAACCCAGCAGTCGTGGTACGAGGGCAAGGACGTGAAGTCGCGCGGCTTCGAGGTCGAGGTGTCCGGCCGCATCAGCGCCGACACCCGGCTGACCGCCGGCTTCACGAAGCTGAAGCTGACCGGCCCCGACGGCAACGACATCTACGAATGGGTGCCGCGCACGACCGTCAACCTGCGCGCTGACACGCGCGTGCCGATGCTGCCCAGGCTCAAGCTCGGCGCCGCGGCGCGCTGGCAGTCCGAGGTGTTCCGCATCGCCGGCCCGAAGCAGGATTCCTATCTCGTCGCCAACGCCTTCGCCGCCTACGAACTGAGCGACGCGGCGACGCTGCGCTTCAACGTCGACAACCTGACCGACAAGAAGTACCTCCGGACGGTGCAGTTCGGCGCGATCTACGCGGCGCCGCGCACCTACGCGGTCTCGCTCGAATACAAGCTCTGAGAGTAGAGAGCCGCCCCGAGCCGCCCCGCGGCCGGCTCAGGCAAGATGGTGCGCCGCCATCCCCCGAGCCGCCGCCATGTGCAATCCGCTGGACCGCGAAACCGCCCCCGCCGTCATCGACGCGCTCTTCGCCGGCCAGGCCGCGCGCTCGCTGGCGCTGCGCAGCAGCAGCGCCGCCGAACGCCGCGCCAGGCTAGGCCGCCTGCTCGACGCGCTGCTGGCGCGCCGCGAGGCCTTCGCCGCCGCCTTCGCGAAGGATCTGGGCAAGCCCGCCGTCGAGGTCGACCTGACCGAGCTGCTGCCGGTGGTCGACGAGATCCGCCACGCGCAGAAGCACCTGAAGCGCTGGATGCGTGCGCAGCGCGCCGCGCCGACGCTGATGACGCTGGGCACCAAGGCGCGCATCGTCTGCCAGCCGCGCGGGCGCTGCCTGATCATCGGGCCGTGGAACTACCCGCTGTCCACGCTGGTCGGCCCGCTGGCCTCGGCGCTGGCCGCGGGCAACACGGTGATCCTCAAGCCCTCGGAGTTCACGCCGCACGTCAACGCGGTGATCGCCCAGCTCGTCGCCGGGGTGTTCGAGCCGGTCGAGGTCGCGATGGTCGAGGGCGCGATCGAGACCTCCACGCACCTGCTCGCGCTGCCCTTCGACCACATCTTCTTCACCGGCTCGCCGGCGGTCGGCAAGGTCGTGATGGCTGCCGCCGCCAGGCACCTCGCCTCGGTGACGCTGGAGCTGGGCGGCAAGTCGCCGGTGATCGTCGACGCCAGCGCCAACCTGCGCCACGCCGCCGAGCACCTGATGTGGGGCAAGCTGGTCAACGCCGGGCAGACCTGCGTCGCGCCCGATCACCTCTACGTGCACCGCTCGGTGATGGAGCCCTTCGTGGCGATGTGCCGCGAGGTGCTGGCCGAGCGCTTCGGCGCCGATGCGGCGGCGGTCGCGGCCAGCCCCAGCCTCGGCCGCATGATCCACGAGCGCCACGCGCAGCGCGTGGCCGCCCTGGTCGACGACGCGGTGGCGCAGGGCGCGCGCGTGCTCGCCGGCGGCACGCACGATGCGGCGCGGCGCTACGTCGCGCCGACGCTGCTGGCCGACGTGGGCGATGCGGCGCGCATCGCGCAGGAGGAGATCTTCGGCCCGGTGCTGCCGATCGCGCCCTTCGATTCGCTGGCCGAGGTGATCGCGCGCATCAACGCCGCGCCCAAGCCGCTGGCGCTGTACCTGTGGAGCCGCGACGCGGCGGCGGTCGACAAGCTGCGCACCGAAACCAGCTCGGGCAGCCTGTGCATCAACCTGTGCCTGCAGCAGTTCGCGCACGGCAACCTGCCGTTCGGCGGCGTCAACAACTCGGGGCTGGGCAACGCACACGGCGTGTTCGGCTTCAAGGCCTTCTCGCACGAGCGCGCGGTGCTGGCCGGCGGGCCGCTGTCGGCGCTGAAGATGCTGTTCCCGCCCTACACCGAGGGCAAGGCGAAGCTCAGCGCGATGCTGCTGAATCTGCTGCGGCGCGCGTGAGCGGCACCGTGCCGTTCGGCCGAACGCCTCAGGCCAGCGCGCCCGTCTCGCGGATCGCCTGCAGCACCAGCGGCGAGAGCCCCGCGCCCTGCCGCTGCGCGACGTGCTCGGCGAGCGCGCGGCGCATGCGCGGCTCCCAGTAGCGGCGGATGTGCGTGGCGATGCCGGCGCGCGCTTCGCCGTCATCGGGCATGGCCGAGAAGAACTCGCCGATGCGGTTGGCCATGTGCACGAGGTTGTCAATGTCCATGAGGAGCCGCCAGTCCGAAGCGTTCGGGGAAGGTGTAGGCCACGCCGTCGCCGCCGCGCACGAAGCCGGCCAGCGCGACGTTCAGTTCATCGGCCGTGCGCACCGCCAGCGTGGTCGGCGCGGAGACGGCCGCCAGCGCGCCGATGCCGGCGGCGGCCGCCTTCTGCACCATCTCGAAGCTGGCGCGGCTGGTGATGACGGCGAAGCCGGCTGCCGTGTCGGCGCCTTCGCGCAGCAGCGCGCCGATCAGCTTGTCGAGCGCGTTGTGGCGGCCGATGTCCTCGCGCAGCATGCGCACGCGGCCGTCCAGGCCGCACCACGCGGCGGCGTGCGTCGCGCCAGTGAGCTGCTGCAGGGCCTGGTGCTGCCACAGCTCGCGCTGCGCGAGGGCGAGCGCCGCGCTGCCCACGCTCACCGCGGGCGCCGCCGGCAGCGCGCGGCGCACCTGCGCCAGGCTGTCGGTGCCGCACAGGCCGCAGCCGGTGCGCCCGGCGAGCGTGCGGCGGCGCTCCTTCAGGCGCCACTCGCAGGCCGACGAGACGTCGAGGCGCAACTCGATGCCTTGGGCCACGGTCTGAACCTCGACGCCGAACAGCTCGCGCGGCGCGTCGATCAGTCCCTCGGTGAAGGCGAAGCCGAGCGCGAAGTCTTCAAGCTCGACGGGGCTGGCGAGCATCACCGCGTGCGAGATGCCGTTGAACACCAGGGCCACCGGCACCTCCTCGGCGAGCAGGTCGGCGCGCGCCGTGCAACGCGCGCCGCGCCATTCGGCGACCGAGGCGGCCGCCGTGCCGGGCGGCGCGAGCGAGGCGTCGAGCGGCTTCACTTGCCCACCATCTCGGCCTTGGCCGCGCGGCCCTGCGCCAGCAGATCGAGCTGCCGGCGGTTGAAGTCGGCGTATTCCTTCTGCCACTCGGAGGGCTGCATCACCTTGGTCACCTGCACCGCGGTCACCTTGTACTCGGGGCAGTTGGTGGCCCAGTCGGAGCTGTCGGTGGTGATCACGTTGGCGCCCGACTCGGGGAAGTGGAAGGTGGTGTAGACCACCCCGGGCTGCATGCGCTCGCTGATCACCGCGCGCTGCACCGTGTGGCCGGCGCGGCTGGCGATGCCAACCCAGTCGCCCTCGACGATGCCGCGCTCCTGCGCGTCGTGCGGGTGGATCTCCAGCCGGTCCTCGTCGTGCCACTGGTTGTTGGGCGTGCGCCGCGTCTGCGCGCCGACGTTGTACTGGCTGAGGATGCGGCCGGTGGTCAGCAGCAGCGGGTAGCGGCGCGTGACCTTCTCTTCCGAGGGCACGTACTGCGTGTTGAAGAAGCGCCCCTTGCCGCGCACGAAGCGGTCGACGTGCATCAGCGCGGTGCCGGCTTCGTCGGTGCCCTCGTTGCAGGGCCACTGCACGCTGCCCAGGCGCTCGATCTTCTCGTAGCTGACGCCGGCGAAGGTCGGCGTCAGCGCGGCGATCTCGCGCATGATCTCCTCGGGGTGCGCGTAGTGCATCGGGTAGCCCAGCGCGTTGGCGAGCTTGACCGTCACCTCCCAGTCGGCGAAGCCGGGAATCGGCGGCATCACCTGGCGCACGCGGCTGATGCGCCGCTCGGCATTGGTGAAGGTGCCGTCCTTCTCCAGGAAGCTGGTGCCGGGCAGCAGCACGTGCGCGTACTTCGCGGTCTCGTTCAGGAAGATGTCCTGCACGACGATGCACTCCATCGCCGACAGCGCCGCGGCCACGTGCTGCGTGTTGGGGTCGCTCTGCACGATGTCCTCGCCCTGGCAGTACAGGCCCTTGAAGCTGCCGGCCAGCGCGGCTTCGAACATGTTCGGGATGCGCAGGCCCGGCTCGGGGCTGAGTTCCACGCCCCAGGCGGCCTCGAAGCTGCTGCGCACCGTGGTGTCGGCGATGTGGCGGTAGCCCGGCAGCTCGTGCGGGAAGCTGCCCATGTCGCAGCTGCCCTGCACGTTGTTCTGGCCGCGCAGCGGGTTCACGCCGACGCCTTCGCGGCCGACCATGCCGCAGGCCATCGCGAGGTTGCAGATGCCGATCACCATCGTCGAGCCCTGCGCGTGCTCGGTGACGCCCAGGCCGTAGTAGATCGCCGAGTTCGGCCCGCTCGCATACAGCCGCGCGGCGGCGCGCACCTCGGCGGCCGGCACGCCGGTGACGGCCTCGAAGGCCTCGGGCGAGTTCTCCGGGCGGGCGACGAAGGCGCGCCAGTCGGCGAAGCTCTTCGTGTCGCAGCGCTCGGCCACGTAGGCTTCGTTGACCAGCCCCTCGGTGACGACCACGTGCGCCAGCGCATTGATCATCGCGACGTTGGTGCCGGGCTTGAGCGCGAGGTGGTGCTGCGCGCGGACGTGCGGCGAATTCACCAGCTCGATGCGGCGCGGGTCGACCACGACCAGCTTCGCGCCTTCGCGCAGGCGCTTCTTCATGCGCGAGCCGAACACCGGGTGCGCGTCGGTCGGATTGGCGCCGATGACCATGATCACGTCGGCATGCTCGACGCTCTTGAAGGTCTGCGTGCCCGCCGAGGTGCCGTAGGTCTGGCCCATGCCGTAGCCGGTGGGCGAGTGGCACACGCGCGCGCAGGTGTCGACGTTGTTGGTGCCGAAGGCGGCGCGCACCAGCTTCTGCACCAGGTAGGTCTCCTCGTTGGTGCAACGGCTCGACGTGATGCCGCCCACCGAGTCCTTGCCGTGCTGGGCCTGGATGCGCTTGAACTCGCTGGCGGCGTGGTTGATGGCCTCGTCCCACGTCACCTCGCGCCACGGATCGCTGATCCTGGCGCGGATCATCGGCTTGGTGATGCGGTCCTTGTGGGTGGCGTAGCCCCAGGCGAAGCGGCCCTTGACGCAGGAGTGCCCGTCGTTGGCCTTGCCGTCCTTCCACGGCACCATGCGCACGACCGTGTTGCCCTTCATCTCGGCCTTGAAGGCGCAGCCTACGCCGCAGTAGGCGCAGGTGGTGATCACGCTGTGCTCGGCCTGGCCGAGCTCGATGACGGTCTTCTCCTGCAGCGTCGCGGTCGGGCAGGCCTGCACGCAGGCGCCGCAGCTGACGCACTCGCTGTCCATGAAGGGCTGGTCCTGGCCGGGCGACACGCGGCTGTCGAAGCCGCGTCCCGAGATCGTCAGCGCGAAGGTGCCCTGCGTCTCCTCGCAGGCCCGCACGCAGCGGTTGCAGACGATGCACTTGCTCGCGTCGTAGGTGAAGTACGGGTTCGACTCGTCCTTCTTGGCGTCGCAGTGGTGCGCCCCGGCCGCGGCGCCGACGCCGTAGCGCACGTTGCGCAGGCCCGTCACCCCGGCCATGTCCTGCAGCTCGCAGTCGCCGTTGGCCGCGCAGGTCAGGCAGTCCAGCGGGTGGTCGCTGATGTACAGCTCCATCACGCCCTTGCGCAGATCCTGCAGCTTCGGGCTCTGGGTGCGCACCACCATGCCGGCCTCGGCCGGCGTGGTGCACGAAGCGGGGTAGCCGCGCCGGCCCTCGATCTCCACCAGGCACAGCCGGCACGAGCCGAAGGGCTCCAGGCTGTCGGTGGCGCAGAGTTTGGGAACCTGCACGCCGGCGTCGATGGCCGCGCGCATCAGCGAGGTGCCTTCGGGCACCGTGACGCTCGCGCCGTCGATGCTCAGCGTGACGGTCTTCCCGGCGGTGCTCGCCGGCGTGCCGTAGTCGATTTCGCTCGGGTGGTGATGCAGCATCTCGGCTCTCCTCAGGCGGCTTGTTCGGTCGGGGCGTTCACGCCGAAGTCCTCGGGCCAGTGGTCCAGCGCGGACAGCACCGGGTAGGGCGTCATGCCGCCCATCGCGCACAGGCTGCCGGCCAGCATGGTGTCGCACAGGTCGCGCAGCAGGATCACCTGCTCGGCGCGGCGCTCGTTGCGGGTGATGCGGTCGATGACTTCCACCCCGCGCGTGCTGCCGATGCGGCAGGGCGTGCACTTGCCGCAGCTCTCCAGCGCGCAGAACTCCATCGCGTAGCGCGCCAGCCTGGCCATGTCGGCCGTGTCGTCGTGCACGACGATGCCGCCGTGGCCGAGCACCGCGCCGAAGGCGGCATAGGCTTCGTAGTCGAGCGGCACGTCCCACTTGGCCTCGGGCACGTAGGTGCCCAGCGGGCCGCCGACCTGGATGGCCTTGACCGGCCGGCCGCTGCGCGTGCCGCCGCCGAAGTCGAACACCAGCTCTCTGAGGGTCAGGCCGAAGGCCTTCTCGACCAGCCCGCCGTGCCGGATGTTGCCGGCCAGCTGGAAGGGCAGCGTGCCGCGCGAGCGGCCCATGCCGTAGTCCTTGTAGAAGGCGGATCCCCGGGCCAGGATGATGGGCACGCTGGCCAGGCTGATCACGTTGTTGATCACCGTGGGCATGCCGAACAGGCCTTGCAGCGCCGGCAGCGGCGGCTTGGCGCGCACGATGCCGCGCTTGCCTTCGATGCTCTCGAGCATCGCGGTCTCTTCGCCGCAGACGTAGGCGCCGGCGGCCTTGCGCACTTCGAGCCGGAAGGCCTTGCCGCTGTGGCAGACGTTCTCGCCGAGGAAGCCGGCCGCTTCGGCGCGGGCGATGGCTTCGCGCATCACGGCCACCGCGTGCGGGTACTCGGAGCGGATGTAGATGTAGCCCTGGGTGGCACCCACCGCGAGGCCGGCGATCGCCATGCCTTCGATCAGCATGAACGGGTCGCCTTCGAGCGTCATGCGGTCGGAGAAGGTGCCCGAGTCGCCTTCGTCGGCGTTGCAGACGACGTACTTCTGCGCCGCCCGCGCGCCGGCCACGGTCTTCCACTTGATGCCGGCCGGGAAGGCGGCGCCGCCGCGGCCGCGCAGGCCGGAGTCGAGCACTTCCTGGACGATGGCCGCGGGCTCCAGCGTCAAGGCGCGCTTCAGGCCGGCCCAGCCTTCGTGGGCTTCGTAGTCGGCCAGCGAGAGCGGATCGGTCACGCCCATGCGCGCGAAGGTCAGGCGTTCCTGCCTGGCGAGGTAGGGGATGGCTTCGGTGAGGCCGTGGCACAGCGGGTGCGCGCCGCCTTCGAGCAGCCCGGCGTCGAACAGGCCGCGCATGTCGTCGCTGCTCACCGGGCCGTAGGCGACACGCCCGGCCGGCGTGGCCACCTCCACCAGCGGCTCGAGCCAGAACAGGCCGCGCGAGCCGTTGCGCACCAGCTTCACGGCGCGGCCGCGCGCGGCGGCTTCGGCGGCGATCAGGTCGGCCACTTCGTCCGCGCCGGCGGCCAGCGCGGCGGCGTCGCGGGGGATGTAGACGGTGACGGCGTTCATTGCGCGCTCCCCACGCCGGCGAGCAGGCGTTCGAGTTTCTCGGGGGTCACGCGCGCATGCAGCTTGTCGTCGATCTGCAGCGCCGGCGACGAGGCGCACAGGCCCAGGCAGTACACCGGTTCGAGGGTCACCGCGCCGTCGGCGCGGGTCTCGTGGGCCTTGCAGCCCAGCAGCGCTTCGGCGCGCGCCAGCAGGTCTTCGCCGCCGCAGGCCTGGCAGCTCTCGGCGCGGCACACCTGCACCACCGTGCGGCCCGGCGCTTCGCGGCGGAAGAAGTGGTAGTAGGTGAGCACGCCGTGCACCTCGGCGCGCGAGCGGTTGAAGGCCTGCGCCAGCACCGCCACGGCTTCCTCGGGCACGTGGCCCAGCGCCTCCTGCACCGCGTGCAGCGCGGGCATCAGCCCGCCGGGGATGTCGCGGTGCGCATCGGCAATGCGCTCAACGGGGGCGATGGCTTCCGTCATGGCGGTTTGTCTCCTGTCGGCCGCTGTGTTCTTGAATAGGTGGCGCGGCACATATGGCGGCCGGCCGCGGATGCCGCGATGGTCGTGCCAATCGCCTGCGACGGCAATATGATCCGGTCGGGCGTTGCCATCGGCTGTGCAGCGCCTATTTGAAGCCGCCGATCCCACCCATGTTCCGCGTCTCCGTCGCCCCGCTGTGGACCATCGAAGGCCCCGATGGCCGCGTGCTCGGCCCGCGCGTGGTGGAGCTGCTGGTGCAGGTCGACGAGCACGGCAGCCTGGCCGGCGCCTGCGCGGCCAGCGGCGTGTCTTACCGCCACGCCTGGCAGCTGCTGCGCGAGGGCGAGGCGCTGTTCGGCCAGCCGCTGCTGGTGATGTCGCGCGGCAAGGGCTCGCAGCTCACCGGCTTGGGCGAGCGCCTGGTGTGGGCGCAGCGGCGCGTGCAGGCGCGGCTGTCGCCGGTGCTGGATTCGCTCGCCTCCGAGCTGAACGCCGAGATCCGCAAGGCGCTCAGCGCCGCGCCCGAGCGGCTGCGCATCCACGCCAGCCACGGCTTCGCGGTGCAGATGCTGCACGAGGCGATGGAGCGCGAGGCGCTGTCGCACGAGCTGAAGTACTGCGGCAGCGCCGAGGCGCTGGCCGCGCTGGTCAGCGGCGCCTGCGACGTGGCGGGCTTCCACGTGCCGCTGGGCGAGTTCGAGGCCGCCACCGTCACGCACTACCGCCCCTGGCTCGACCCGGCGCGCCAGCGCCTGGTGCTGCTGGCCACGCGCCGCCAGGGCCTGATGGTGACGCCGGGCAACCCGAAGAAGATCTACGACGTGGCCGACCTCGCGCGGCCCGAGGTGCGCTTCATCAACCGCCAGCCCGGCTCGGGCACGCGCCACCTGCTCGACCTGATGCTGCGCCAGCGCCGCATCGACGCGGCGGCGATCCGCGGCCACGAGCAGTGCGAGTACACCCACGCCGCGGTGGCCGCGTTCGTGGCCAGCGGCATGGCCGACGCCGGCTTCGGGCTGGAAGTGCCGGCGCGCGAGTTCAAGCTCGAATTCCTGCCCTGCCACCAGGAGCGCTACTTCTTCCTCTGCGAAGCCGCGAGCCTGGAGACGCCCGACCTGCGCCGCATGCTCGAACTGCTGCGCAGCGACGACTTCCGCGCCGCGGTGAACCGGCTGCCCGGCTACCAGGCCGACGAGGCCGGGCGCGTGCTGACGCTGCCGGAGGCGTTCGCCTCGCTGACGCGGCGCGCGCATCGCTGAGATACTGGCCGCCGGCCCCACACAAGGAGACGACAGCATGCAAGGCATCGAATTCAAGCGACCCGATGGACAGACCGCCAGGGGCGAACTGGCGAGCGCCGAGCGGCCGCTCGGCGCGGTGGTGGTGATCCAGGAGTGGTGGGGCCTGAACGACCAGATCCGCGGCGTCGCGCGCCGCTTCGCCGACGCCGGCTTCACCGCGCTGGTGCCCGATCTCTATCGCGGCAAGAGCACCGTCGAGGCCGAGGAGGCGCACCACCTGATGAGCGGCCTGAACTTCGGCGAGGCGGCGCAGCAGGACATCCGCGGCGCGGTGCAGTACCTGAAAGGCCTGAAGCTCGGCAGCGGCAAGGTGGGCGTCACCGGCTACTGCATGGGCGGCGCGCTGACGGTGCTGGCCTCGACGATGGTGCCCGAGGCCGACGCCGCGGTGGTCTGGTACGGCCTGCCGCCGCTCGAATATGTCGACGCCAGCAAGATCAAGATCCCGCTGCAGGCCCACTGGGCCACGCAGGACCAGGCCTTCGCGATCGAGAGCGTCGACGGCCTGGAGGCGAAGCTGAAGGACGCCGGCGTGCGCTACGAAGGGCACCGCTACCAGGCGCACCACGCCTTCGCCAACGAGACGGCGCAGGGGCGCGGCCGCATCCCGATCACGCAGTACGACGCGGCCTGGGCGCAGATGGCCTGGGACCGCACGATGCGCTTCTTCGGCGCGGCGCTCGTTTGAAGGAAGGTCTGCGGGTCGATGAACGTCATCAAGCGCAACAACGTCGAGGTGTTCGGCGAAGGGCGGCGCGTGCTGCTGTTCGCGCACGGCTTCGGCGCCGACCAGAACTGCTGGCGCCTCGTGAGTCGCGAGTTCCTGAAGGACTACCGCGTCGTGCTGTTCGACCACGTGGGCTTCGGCGGTTCCGACCGGCTCGCCCACACCTACGAGCGCCACGGCTCGCTCGACGGCTACGCGCAGGACGTGCTGGAAGTGGTCGACGCGTTCGGCCCCGGCCCGGTGACCTTCGTCGGCCACTCGATCGGCGGCGTGCTCGGGCTGCTGGCCTCCATTGACCGGCCGGCGAGCTTCGAGCGCCTCGTGCTGGTGAACTCCTCGCCGCATTTCATCGACGAGCCGCCCGACTACGTGGGCGGCTTCTCGCGCGCGCAGATGAACGCCGTGCTCGGCGGCATGGAGACCGACTACGTCGGCTGGGCGCGCAACATGGCGCCGCTGGCGATCGGCGCGGACAACGACCCCGCGCTGATCCGCTCGTTCGGCCAGGGCCTGCATTCGCTCGACCCGATGATCGCGCGCCGCTTCGGGCGGCTCGTCTTCTTCGTCGACTGCCGCGCGCGGCTGGCCCAGGTGTCGGTGCCCGCGCTGATCGTGCAGAGCACGCGCGACGACTTCGCGCCGCGCGAGGTGGGTCGCTACCTGCACGCGCAGCTGCGCGGCAGCACGCTGCTGGAGATCGAGGCCTCGGGCCACTTCCCGCAGCTCACCTCGCCCGAACAGCTGGTCGCGGCGCTGCGCGACCAGCTGGGCCCGGCCTAGAACTGGACTTTCCCAGCGCCCGGCTTCGTGCGCAGCTCAGAAGCTGTGCCTGACGCCAAGGGTCAACGTCGTGGACCTTGGGTCGCCGGCTCCCACGTAGCCCGCGGGTTGCTGCGCTCCCCCGGATCCGATGGCGTACTGAGATCCGTTCTGGTTTCCGATGGAGCCGATCGAGGTGAACGCGACCGTTCGACGGGAGAGCGCATATTCACCGCCGACGGCGATCCACGTGGCATCGCGAGAGCCGGGATTCACTGCGTATTCGGATCGGTCGGCGACCTTTACGAGTTGGGCAATGACCGTGAATGCCCCCACCGGCACTCTTGCGCCCATGTTGAGCAAGCGGAACTCACTCGATCCGTTGGCGCCAACTCCCGTCACTCTAGCCAGCGCCCCCGTGCAGGTCGCGCAGCTGTTCTTCTCGACTGTGTAGCCAGCATAGGCTTTGACCGATCCGAAGTCATAGCTCCCCCCAACAACGATCCCTTGCGCCCTTCCGCCGGAACTTCCCGCGCCATCCTGTCGAACGGCGCCGAGGACGAGATCAACCGGCGCATTCGTGTAGCGGGCGGAAAAGCTGTACCCGCGACCAATGGCCGTTGAGCCTTCCCCCGCGGATACCAAGGCCCTGACCACGAGCCCGTCGAGGCTGGGCGAGACGAATCCAACAGCGTTGTCGTGGCGGGCATTGGCGCCGTTTGCCAGCACCTGGCGAACCGGCTGGCCACTGCGAGTCAGAGCCAACATACCGCCGCCGCCCATCCAAACAAAGGCGTCGACCCCCCACAACACAGAGTAGTAGGGCGTGGGAAGGCGGCCCGCCTGAAGCATCCCGAGTCTGGTGTTCGACAAAGCGACCGAGGCCTCGCGTCCCCAAGCGCGTCCGCCTTGTCCAAGTTGTCCATCGTCGAGGGAGAGCCCCTGCTCGATTCGGAAGAGTGCGGCCCATCCGTCGCCAAGATCCTCTTTGCCGGTAAACCCGAATCGACTTCCCATTCCTGCGCCGGAAGTCAATCGAGCGACACCATCTTCGCCCGCGCGACTCCACTCCACCGCCGCATCCATGATTCCGTAGACGGTCACGCTCGAGCCTGCTTGCTGCGCCGTGGCCAGCCCAGGCGTTGCCGCAATCGCGAGGGCGGTGATCCCGGTCTGCAGGGCAATCCTCAGTTTCTTCACGGTCTTCTCCAAGTTCTTTGGTTGGACGCTGGGGCCGGACGGTCTCCGCTCAGTCGCAGCGTCGGAGAACTCTAGCGTCAATTAACATTAGCTTCAAGATAAACATGCATTGTTAAGTGAAACTACTGTGGGCCGGACTCGCGCCCAGCCACGTTCACGGTTCCCGATCGGCGCACGCCCGTAGGCGAAGCCTTCCGCCTCACCGAGTCGGCGGCACGTTCCCGTGTGTGGAGATGGCCGCAACACGCTCGGCCTCGAGATCTGTGGGGGATGCGTCCAGCGTGACCCTGCCTCGCTCGACTTGGTTCTGGACGGGGCGTGCAGCGCTTACAGCCGAAAGCCTTCTCCGGCACGTCCGGTCAGTGCCATCGCCTGCGAACCGATTCCGCCCCAAGACGGGATAGGAACTGCCTGCCTGCCAAGGTCGATCGACAATGCGGTTCAGCCCCCGATTTCAGGTCGAGAGTGATTGCGCAGTGTTGACCGCGTACAGGAAGCAGATGCCGAGATCGACACGCACTTGCGACGACGCACCCACCGCCATCGTGATGGGCCGGACGCCAGAAGCCCCCCATTCGGCAAAGTCAACCCGGAAGGGCGACCCGAGGACTCGCACCTCACCGCGGGTGGCGACCCGTTGGCTCGCTTATGAGTCCAGCGTGCTCGGGTGAAACAACTCCTCGATCGCCATCGCGCGGTCCAAAAGTCCTTGATCAACGCAATCCGAAAGGAAGTACTCGAGATTCTTGCGATTCGCCGCAATGCCACTCGTCCAGAGGTTCGATGTCGAACGGCGACGCTGCGCGTCGAAAGCTTGCCTCATGAACACAACCTGCGAGAAGCTTGGATCAGTGTAGTAGTCGAGTGACTGCAACCGCGCTTCCTCCCACATCTTCATCATGTCCAGGAGCAATGCAGGGCGCTCATTCACTACACGTGGATGGACTCCGACCAGATGCATGATCGGCAGGAAGCCATGGCGATCGACGTGTGACCAGCACTCCTTCTCGGTTTCGGGGAAGAGTCGCCTCACCCTGCCGTCGGCCTCGAGCACATTCAGGTCCGGATGGGGGTTGATGTAGGCGTCGACATGGCCACGCTCCAACATCTCCAGAACCGACAGGCCGGGTTCACACCTTTCCACGCGCACGCCCGCCGGCGCCCGCCACGGAAGTTCCTCCGAGTGCTGCGCCACCCACGTTATCTCGCGCCAGTCAACGCCATAGTCGCGCCGCATGTCGCCCTTCGCGAGAACGGACATCGTGACTTGAAATGCCCAAACAAGAACTCTCTTCCCAGCGAGGTCTCGCGGATGCGTGATCGATGAATCCTCTCTGACCCAGATGTGGTTCTGGCTGAATAGTCGGCGAGGAAACACCGGTATCGCGGTGATCGATGCGCCTCGGGACTTCGCCATGATGTAAGAGACCAATGAGAGCTCGCTGAAGTCGAACTCCAGCTCGTGAAGCATGCGCCCGTGCCGATTGGTACCATGGCGTCGCGGAGGCACCATGCCAACCTCCATGGGGCGAATCGTGATTCCCGGGGGCGGCGTAACGGTTCCAAGAAAGAATGGCAAGTGGCGATCGTAGAGGTCTAGTGCTAGGCTGATTTCCATGTTGCTGCCTGAAGTTTGAAGACGTCATGCCTTCTGTTGTCAACTGCTCGATCTCATGATCTCGATCTCAAAGCTGCGCGCGTTTGCTGCTGTGGCGGAACACGGAAGCTTCACCAGCGCCGCGAAATCGCTGGGCGTATCCACGCCGGCGCTCAGTGCGCAAGTGAGTGAGCTCGAGCGAACTCTTGGTCTTTCGCTCATTCATCGAACCACGCGAAGGGTCGATCTGACGGGAGAAGGGACACGCCTATTCGAGCGCGCGAAGAGAGTCTTGTTCGACCTGGATTCAATTGCTGCCGATCTAAGCAGCGAGGGCAGGCTGGAGAGAGGGCGGATCGCCGTGTCGTGCGTTCCGACACTCGCGGCGAGCCTGTTTCCCGACATCATGGCCCGCTTTGCCAGCTTGCACCCGCAAGTAGTCATCCACCTCATCGACGAGACAACCGACGATCTCCGCGATCGAGTCATGCGCAGCGAGGCGGACTTTGGAATAGGACCAGATCCCGGACCCGAACTTCTCTTCGAGCGACTCGCCTCGGACCGATTCGTGCTGGCCTGCCGTAAGGAGGATGCGCTCTCCCAGCGCAAGTTCATCGGCCCTGCGGAGCTGGCAAAACTTCCGCTCATCGCACTTGGCCGTGGCTCGAACGTTCGAACGGTACTTGATCATTACTTTGAGTCTCAGGGGCTCGTGTTGAAGCCTCGATTCGAAGTCAATCATCACTACACACTCGGGGCACTTGTGGCGGCTGGCCTGGGCTACGGACCGCTCCCGGAACTTGCGCTGAAGCTGACCGGTGAGCCCCTTCTCAAGGGCGTTCCGATTCGCCGCCCCACGTGCGAGCGTGCGATCGGAATCGTGACCCGCCCCGGGAACAGGCTCTCCCCCGCAGCGACCGCGCTGCTGGACGTCGTACGAGAGAACTTCCGTGCGGTCGTACAAGCAGGATCGGTCGCCTCCTAGGCGGAGCATCTACATGCGACACCCACGACCAGGGTCACTGAGAGCCTTCGATGCGATGCCCGCCAGCTTGTTCTCCGTGCCAACAACCTTCCTGAGGTAGATGTCTTGAACGGGGTTGTGATTCTTCGACATGGTGAATCGCCCTCGTGGGCTATCGATGGTGGCCTTCTCCATCGCGGCGATGAGCTCGGTCTTTCTCTTCACATCTCCACCGACAGCGGAGAGGCCGACACTGAGCATCTGCGCCGCGTCATATCCTTGCACGGCGTAGACGTCCGGCGCCGACTTGAAGGTCTTTGCGTACGCGAGCCGAAAACCTTTGTCTCGAACGGAGTCCAATCCGTCAGCGTAGTGCAGCGTCGTCTCGATCCCTTCGGCGTCCCTGCCCATTGCCTCAAGGGTTCCATCCGTCAGGAATCCGGTGCTGTAGAGCGGAATCCGTCCCTTGAGTCCAGCGGCGGAGTAGTCTTTGACAAACTTGACGGCACCGGCTCCAGCAAAGAAGGTGTAGACGGCGTCCGGCTTCGCTGCGGCAATGGCGGTCAGCAGAGCTTGGAATTCGACATTGGGAAACGGGAGGCTTAGTTCCTCGGTGACCTTTCCGCCGCCTTTCTCAAAGGCTTCTTTGAAGCTCTTGACGACCTCGTCCCCAGCCGCGTACTTCCAGGTTATGGTCATCACCTTCTTGTGCCCCTTCTTGGCGACAACATCTCCCATCGCGTAGCCCTGCTGCCAGTTGCTGAAGCTGGATCGGAAGATGTTCGGTGCGCACATCGGTCCAGTCACGGCATCGGCGCCGGCATTCGGAACGATCAGGATCGTCCCGGTCTCTCGCGCCGCCTTCGCCATGGCCATGGTCACCCCGCTATGGACTGTTCCGACGATGACGTCGACGTTGTCCCGTTTGATCAGTCTGTTGACGTTGTCCGTTGCTTTGGCTGGATCGCTTTCGTCGTCGACTCTGACGTATTCAATCTCCTGACCTGCCAGTCTGCCTTGGTTTTCGGCGACATATAGTCGAAACCCGTTCTCGATTGCTGCGCCCAGGGAAGCGAACGTTCCGGTGGCGGGAAGCATCAGTCCGACTCTGATCTTCCCGCTGGACTGTGCGCTCGCGCTCATCGATGCCGCAAGCAACATTGCAGAGGCGATCAGTATCTTCATTGGCTGTCTCCTTTGATTGTTTCCGGTTCGACAACGGCATGCCGTCTTGGCCGCGATGGCCCGTTGTCCGCATATTGAGAATATTGGCGTTTATCGCCCTGGCGTCACCAGCAATTGACGCATCTCCCCTGTCGTGGGATCGAAGCCGAATCGGCTCGTGTGATTGATGTGCTTTCCGTAGACGTGGAGCGAAAGCGTGACATCCTCACTTTCGTTCCGAACGCTATGAATGTCTCTCTCGAGATTGCAGATCACGTCGCCAGGAGCGATGTCGACCACTTCCCGGACTTTGATCGATGCTCTGCCTTCCTGGCTGCCGTCGTCCGTGCGTGTCCAAAAGGTATTTCTTTCCACTCCGCGAATGCCGCCAACGACTCCCCACGTGCCGTGATCGTGCGGGGGAATGCCTCGCCCGGGCAGCCACGCGGCCACGAAGACCGCCAACCGATGGTCGGTCTCTTCATGCAGTACATGTACGCCGAAACCCTGCAATTCGTCGCACTCTGCATGCTCCGGGCGCAGCCACGTGGGCTTGTCGACCAGCGCCTTGACCAGAGGCCGCACGTCTTCGACGATTTCGGTGCTGTTGCGTGACTTGGCTTCAATCTCGCGGAGTTGAGCCACAAACTTTGCAATGCTTGAGTCCAATGTTGGTCTCCTGGGTTTTTTGCTGAGGGGCGCGACCGCGCAATCGGCGGCGAGGGCTTGCTCGTCACGCAGTCTTGGTTTCACACGATGCCGCTTCGCTTGGCGCGGTCCTCCGCGACGAGGCGCTCGACCGTGCGCCGCATGCGAATGGGCGCCGCGTCGACTTGAAAGAGGGCCGGCTTCATCCCCCAGAATTCAGCGTCACCCATCTCTTCCTGGATGGCATCGAGGATCGGCTTGTCTTGATCTTCGAAGGCAGTGCGCCGAATCTCCGCCAGGCGGGCAGCCGTTTCAGGATCCAGGTCTTTTCCGCCCGGCGGCCAGGCCGCGGCGAAGTGATAGCGAGTTGACTTGCTCGTTTCCGGAGTCAGGGTGTGGCAACCGTAGTACCACACCCCCTTTTCTCTCGACTCGCCAGGCGCGTGCACTCCCACGTCGATCAGATAGGCGCCCGGCGGATTCCATCGCATGTTCATCCACTGATCGACCGGCTTTCCATCTTGGCGGAAGAGCAGGTCAAAGGCCGTCGGGACGCTAATGTTGCGCATGAATCTGTCGACCTGGAGATCGTCGCCGTCGGTGTGCAACACGGGCTCAATTCCCAAACCGTCTTTGCTCCCCAGAAGCCCTTCGTGCAGAAAGGGAACATGGCTGAGATCCAAGAGGTTCTCGCCGATGACCACGTAGTTCGCGCGTAGAACGGTTTCTCCGCGAACTACTCGGTAGCCGCTATCGGCTTCCATCATCGGAAAGCTCGGCAGCTTGTCGAAGTCCGCCGGCTCCTCTCCCATCCAAATCCAAAGCAGGCTGCATCGATCGATGACCGGGTAGCTCTTGACCTTGGCGGCGAGGGGTATCCGGCCTGTGCCGTGAGGGTTGTGGACGCATGCACCGGTGCAGTCGAACTGAAGCCCGTGGTAGCAGCATTCGACGCGGTCGTCCTTCACGCTGCCCAGCGAGAGCGGAACGAATCGATGGGGGCACCGGTCCTGCAGCGCAACGGCCTGGCCGCTCGAGGTTCGATACAGCACGATCTTCTGCTCGAGGATCGTCCTCTTGGACATCTGCGCGGGTTTCACTTCATGTGACCACGCCGCGGCGTACCAAGCGTTAAAGATGAAGCTCACTTCTTGTCTCCTCTGGGCTGGCGAGTTGAGTTCTCTCGTTGGACAGTCACTTGCGACTTCCATAAACAATCCGGACGTCCGGTTTTTATCTTGATGGGTATCATGCTGTCAAGAGGACTTGCATGGGTACGAATCACAGAGGGAAGCAGGATCGCCCAAGGATCTCGCTTGTCCCGGGGGGACAGCCGAGCAGGCGGCGCCCTTCGGCGAGTGCGGGGACTGCTCGCAAGGAGCAAGCACGCAGCGTCGCGTCGCGTCAGGCATTGCTGGAGGCAACGGTTCAGACGCTGATGGAGCGGGGTTATTCGGGTCTGTCGATGTCTGAAGTGGCTGCGCGGGCCGGAGCATCCAAGGGAGCGCTTGCCCACCACTTCCCAACGAAGGCCGATCTTGTCCTGACAGCCACCTTTGCCTGCTTCGACGAGGCGTTGTCGCGCACGGAGAAACTGCTGCGTGACCAGAGCGTGCTCAAAGATCCAATTCGCGCGTTCATCGAGGACTCAATCGGCCTGTACTTCGATTGGCCCTTCATCGCTGCCCTCGAAGTGCTCGTGGTTGCACGTACGGACGCCGAGCTGATGGCTCAGATTGAGCCGGCAATCAGCAACTACCGGTCACGGTCAAACGCGCTGTGGGTCGATGCGCTCGAACGCTCTGGCGTAGCACCTCGCGATGCGCGCGAGCAGGTAAGCCTCACAACGAACCTCATTCGCGGTTTGGCGGTCTACCGGCTTTGGCATCGTGACCAGCGTGAGACTTCCGAGCTCCTGCGAAGCTGGGAACGGTTGCTGAAACGCTAGTTGTGAACCCGTCAAGAGTGGCACTGCCAGCCGGCCAGGGCGCGTGTTCGCTGGGCGGAGTTTCGGTAAGTCCAGCCGTAGGCCCACTCGCGCAACGCCGACTGGATGAAGCGCTCGGCTTTGCCGCTGGTCTGCGGCCGGTAGGCGCGAGCGAACCACCGAGTCGCGCCGGTTGCCCGTGACGCGATGGCTGGGCCTCTCGATGCGCCCGAGCTTCCTGGTGTCGATGTGCAGCAGATCGCGGGGCCGTTCGTTCTCGTAGCGCACCCCCGGCTCGCGCCAGCACTCGGCTGAAGGTGCTCTCCGAGACACCCACGCCGCGAGCGATGTGGGCCTGCGTTGTGCGGCGCTCGCGCAACTCGACGATCGGCAATGCCGTGGCCGGCTCGATGGCTCGTGGCAAGCGTGTCGGTCGCGACGACGCATCGACCAGGGCCGCCGCCGGCGAGGCGGCGCCCGAGCCACTTGCGGGCCGTCGCCGGCGTGACGCCATGCGCCGATGCTGTCTCGCCGGCCGACCAGTTCAGCTCGATCATCTGCCGGACCATCCTCAGGCGACGCGCGTACGTCAATCGGGCATGCCTGTGGCTGTTCATCCGGTTGGCTTCCTTGAGGATTGGGTGTTTGGCGGCTCCCAGTCTCTCAAACCCAATCCGGATGAACACCGGATACAACCTATTGAAGCTTCACACTTAGAACTGGACCTTCAGCGCCAGCGAGGCGTTGCGCGCCTCGCCGATGTTGCCGGCCGACCAGCCGCCGCCCGCCCAGTACTTGCGGTTGAACAGGTTGTTGACGTTGCCGATCAGCGTGAGGTCGCGGCCCTGCGCGCGGAAGTCGTAGCTGAAGCCGGCGTTGGCCAGCGTGTAGGCGGGCACCTTCAGCGTGTTGGCGTCGTTGGCCCAGACGTCGCCGTAGTAGCGCACGTTGCCGTGCAGCTTCAGCCCCGGCAGCTCGGGCACGAGGTACCGCGCGTTGGCCACCACCTGCCAGCGCGCCGCGTTGGCGGGCGTGTTGCCCTGCAGCGCGGCGTTTTCCGCCGACACCTTGTCGATGGTCCCGTCGAGATAGACGGCGCCCAGGCCGAGGTTCAGCGCGCGCGTGGCCTGCCAGGCGCCGGAGAGTTCGACGCCCTGGTAGTTCGTCCGGCCGTCCTGCGTCAGCCAGCGCAGGTCGCCGCTGACCCGCTCGCTCTGGTTGGCACGCTGCACGCGGAACAGCGCCGCGCTGTAGTCGATGCCGCCCGACTCGTGCTTCACGCCCACTTCGACCTGCTTCGAGGTGGTGGCGCCGAGCACTTCGCCGCGGTTCTCGTAGAGCTCGCCGATGCGCGTGCCCGGCTCGAGCGCCTGCACGAAGCTGCCGTACACGCGCGTGGCCGCATCGGGCTTCCAGATCAGCGCCAGCGTCGGGGTCGTCTTGCGGTTGCCGAAGCCGGAGTCGACGCTCGGGTCGCCGTCCAGATCCTTGCTGCGGTAGTCGGTGTAGCGCAGCCCGATGATCGCTTCCCAGTGCTCGTGCAGCTTGAGCGTGTCGCTGAGGAAGACGTACTGCTGGCGCGTGTCGCCGCTCAGCGGCGCGAGCGAGAAGTCCAGCGGCTGGGTGAAGCGGTGGGTCTGCTCCTGGTAGAGGTTGCCGCTGAAGTCGCTGCCCCAATACCAGACGTTGCCCCAGCGGTCCTTGCTGCGCTGCAGGCCGAAGCCGGCGACGATTTCGTGCTGCACCGCGCCGGTGGCCACGCTGCCTTGCAGCAGCGCCTGGGTGTAGAGGTTGTCGAGCCGGCCGGCGAAGTTGTAGGTGCTGCCGTCGTAGTTGCCGTCGAGGTCGACGATGTTGGCGAAGGCCTTGTTCGAGCGGTGGTCCTTGCGCGAGTAGCCGAGCTGGGCCTTCAGGCTCCACTGCTCGTCGAACTGCCATTGCAGCTCGGTGGAGGCCAGCTGCATCTTGGTGTGGTACCAGGCGTTGTCGATGTGGAAGTTGCCGTAGTCGTAGCTCGGGCGCGGCAGCCTGCCGCCGCTGCCTTCGACGTCGTACCCGTCGAAATAGAACAGCATCGGCTCGCGCTTGAGCTTGCTGTCCTCGTAGGCCAGCGTGGCCTGCCATTTCACCGTGCTGCCCAGGCGCTGGTCGAAGGCCAGAGAGGCCACGGTGCGATCGGGCTTGCTGTCGTTGTAGGCAGTGCCCCGCTCGACCGCCAGGTTGGCGCGCAGCGCCGTGTCGGCGCCGAGGTGGTGGCTGGTGTCCACGTGCGCCGCCAGCACGCTCGGGTTGCGCCAGGTCAGCTCGAGCGAGGTGGCATCGGTGGTCTTGGGCCGCTTCAGCTCGTAGCTGATCGCGCCGCCCGGCTCGCCGAAGCCGTACATGAAGCCGGTCAGGCCCTTCAGCACGGTCACGCTCTCGGTGATCTCGGTGGGGAAGTCGCCGCCCCAGTAGAGCAGCATCGGCACGCCGTCGACGAACATGTTGCGCACGCCCATGCCGCGGATCTGCGTGCCCCACCAGTCGGTGGTGAACGAGGAGCTGGGCGTGAACACCGCCGGGTCGTTGACGAAGATCTGCCCGATCGAGCGCGCGCCGCGCTCGCTGATCTCCTTGCTGTCGACGACGGTGACCGAGAACGGCGTATCCAGCACCGACTTGTCGCCCAGCGCGCCGCTGGTCGAATTCTTCGCCAGGTAGCTCAGCGCCGAGCCTTCCGAGCCGGCGCGTGCGGTCACGCGCACCGCCGGCAGCACGGCGTCGACGCCGGCGGCGGCGGCCGTCTGCTTGACGATCACCGCGCTGCCGTCCACGTCGGCGGCCAGACCCTGGCCGGCGAGCAGCCGGTCGAGCGCCTGGCGGACGGTGAGCTGCCCCGCCATCGCCGGGGCGTTCTTGCCGGCCACCAGCGCGGCCGGAACGCTGATCTGCAGGTTGGCCTGGCGCGCCAGCTCGTCGAGCGCCTGCGCGAGCGGCTGGGCCGGGATGTCGATCGGCACGGCGGCCGGCGCGGCGCTCGCCTGCGCGTACGCCGAGGGCGCGAGGCCGGCGCCCAGCGCCAGCGCGATCGCGGCGGCCACGGCCAGGGGGAGGGGCTTGAATCGGTGGGAAGTCATCGCTGCGAAGTCCTCGGGTTCCGGTGCGGTTTATATAAATGAGAATCCTTACCATTATCGCTTGCGGCGCGGTGCCGCCGTAGCTGCGCAAGTCCCGCGCCGCCGCGGCCGAAACCGGGCGACCCTTTCGGCTTCCTCCGCTCCCGCCATGCTCACATCGCTCCGCCTGGGCGAACGCCTCGCGCTCGCCTTCGGCATCGTCAGCGCGCTGATGGGCGCGACGCTCGCCTTCACCTTCACCTAAACCTTCCGCGCCCAGGCGCGCATCGACGAGATGGTCGTCGAGCAGGCCGAGCGCCTGGCGCTGGCGCGCGAGTGGAAGGAGAACATCGCCGTCAACTCGCAGCGCGCGCTCGCGATGGGCCTGTCGAGCGACGCCTCGCTGGGCGGGCATTTCGCCGAGAAGATCAAGGCCGTGACCGAGCGCACCACGGCGATCCAGAAGCGCTACGCCGAGATCGAGACCACGCCCGAGGGCCGCGCCGGCCAGGACGAGCTGGCCGACGTGCGCAAGCGCTACCTCGTGCAGCGCGAAGCGCTGTTCGAGGCGCGCGGCGACGCGGCGCGCACGGCCGCCGAGGGCGAGGTCTTCAAGCGCCTGTCGGACGAGTACAACGGCGTCGCCGACGAGGTGGTGGGCTGCCAGATCAAGCGCCAGGCGCAGACCGCCGAGGCGGTGATCGCCAGCATGGCGCGCATCCGCTGGATGGCCGCCGGCGCGACGCTCGCGAGCGTCGTGCTGGCCACGGTGCTGGGCTGGCGCGTGGCGCGCAGCGTCACGCAGCCGCTGCAGGCCTTGCGCCGCAGCGCGCAGCGCGTGGCCGGCGGCGACCTGACCGAGGAGATGCGCAGCGCGGGCGGCCGCGCCGAGACCGCGCAGCTCGCCGGCGACATCGCCGCGATGCAGGCGGCGCTGCGCCGCCTGGTGGCGCAGGTGCGCGACTCCACCGATTCGATCGACACCGCCAGCCGCGAGGTGGCGCGGCGCGGCGGCGGCGGCGTGGTGCAGCAGGTGGTCAGCACGATGGACCAGATCAATGCCGCCTCGCGCAAGATCGCCGAGATCATCGGCACCATCGACGGCATCGCGTTCCAGACCAACATCCTGGCGCTGAACGCGGCGGTGGAAGCGGCGCGAGCCGGAGAGCAGGGCAACGGCGCGGTGGCGCAGATCGAGCAGACCACGCAGCAGAACGCCGCGCTGGTGGAGCAATCAGCGGCCGCGGCGGCGAGCCTGCGCGAGCAGGCGCAGCGGCTGACGGCGGTGGTGGCGGGGTTCCGGCTGGCGCATTGATTCATACGACGTTGCGATCAATGGCATAAAAGCGCAGCTCGGGGCGGGCGTGTTCTTGTGGGGGATGCGCCGCAGCGGCGCGGCAGGCACGGCCCCGTGGGGGCTCCTGCGGTGGCGGTCGGCGCGGCGCGCCGACTGCGCTGTGATGCTCGCGCCAGGGGGCTGCCGCCCAACTCACTTCGTTCGCTGCGCTCACTGCGTTCAAACAAGCGGCGGCAAGTCAGTTCACGAAGCGCGCTCACGCGCGCCGCCCCCTGACGCTGCGCTTCTCGCC